>NKIM01000012.1 GCA_002255955.1 Burkholderiales bacterium PBB2
GCTACACCCTGGACCACACCGCGGCCAGCTTCATCTTCGACCCCGAAGGCCGGGTGCGCGTGTTCTCGCGCTATGGCTCGGGCGCGCAAGCGCTGGCCGACGACATCAAGCTGCTGCTGGCGGAGAAGCGCTGAAACTCGAAGCCAGCTGGCGATTCGTCACGCCAAAAAGAAAACGGCCCCCGGAGGGGCCGTTTTTCATGGCGGGTGCGTGTCGGATCAGGCCGGAGTGAGTGCCTTGCGCATCTTCTTCATCGCCGCCACTTCGATCTGGCGGATGCGCTCGGCCGACACGCCGTACTCGGCCGCCAGCTCATGCAGGGTCATGCCACCGGACGAATCGTCGTTGACCTTGAGCCAGCGCTCCTCGACGATGCGGCGGCTGCGCTCGTCCAGGGCCTCCAGTGCTCGGCTGATACCGTCGCCGGCCAGCTCGTCGCGGGCCTGGGCTTCCAGCACGCGGGTCGGTTCCTGACTGTCGTCGGCCAGGTAGGCGATGGGAGCGAAACTCTCGCCGTCCTCGTCGCTTTGCGGCTCGAGCGCCACGTCGCCGCCGGACATGCGGGTTTCCATCTCCAGCACTTCTTCCGGCTTGACGTTCAGCTCGCGCGCCACATGGGCCAGCTGCGCTTCGCTGAGGCTGTTGCGATGGGTTTGGTCGTCGGCCTGGTCTTCCTTCATGCTGTGCTTCATCGAGCGCAGATTGAAGAACAGCTTGCGCTGGGCCTTGGTCGTGGCGACCTTGACCATGCGCCAGTTGCGCAGCACATACTCGTGGATCTCGGCCTTGATCCAATGCATGGCATAGCTGACCAGGCGTACGCCCTGGTCTGGGTCGTAGCGCTTGACGGCCTTCATCAGGCCGACATTGCCTTCCTGAATCAGGTCGCCCTGGGGCAGGCCATAGCCCATGTACTGGCGCGAGATCGACACCACCAGGCGTAGGTGGGAGAGCACCAAGCGGCCGGCGGCCTCAAGATCACCACTGTCACGCAGACGGCGGGCGGCCGAGCTTTCCTCTTCCGGGGTCAGCAGGGGCAGGCGGTTGACGGCGGAGATGTATGCATCCAGGTTGCCGAGCGAGGGCACCAGCGACCAGGGGTCACGTACCGTCAGAGCAGTGGGTGTAGACAAAGTCATCGCTTTCTTTCGCAAGCCGAACCTCAGCGGTTCCATGAGGTCAATATTAGCACTCTCGTTTAGTGAGTGCCAAATCGCTGGGGTTATTCGAGAAAGTGCATGAATATGCGCTTTTTGGTGAGTGCGCTCGCTAACTTATAGCGGCGCATCGCCGGCTTGCGTCAGTCCAGCAGGCCGAAATCTGGGCTGACGACCATGGTGTCGATGTCCAGCAGGATCAGCATGCGCTCGCCGATCTTGCCCAGACCGGTGATGAATCGGGCGTCCAGCGCCGCCGCCACCTCGGGCCGCGGCTTGATCTCATCGGCGCTGAGTTCCAGCACGTCGGAGACCGAGTCCACCACCACGCCGACGATGCGCTGCGCCACATTGAGCACGATCACCACGGTGAAGGCGTTGTACTCGCCGCTTTGGCCCAGGCGCATGCGCAGGTCGACGATGGGCACGATGACGCCGCGCAGATTGACCACACCCTTGATGAAATCGGGCGAATGGGCGACGCGGGTGGGCGGCTCGTAGGAGCGGATTTCCTGCACGCGCAGGATGTCGATGCCGTATTCCTCGCCACCGATGCGGAAGGTCAGGAATTGCTGGGTGTCATGCCGGGCCTGGCCGGTGGCGGGCTGCAGGGCTTGGGCACCAGAGGAGGGAACCAGTTCGTTAGAGCTCATGGATCGGTGGGCTTGTCTGCGGTGAAGTCGGGGGAGGGCCGGTCATTCGTGAGAACGTCGCGTACTCATTTTGCAGCCATTGTGCGCCGCGCCATCGCTCGATCTGCTGCCCCCGGGCCGGGTAATTTCCCCCATGCAGTTGGCGCCCGCCGGCAGGTCAGGCCAGCGCCCAGAAAAAAGCCCCGCGCGGGCGGGGCTTTCTCGTCGCAGAGGGCTTGCGCTTGGCTCAGACGTTGAACAGGAAGTTGAGCACGTCGCCGTCCTTGACCACGTATTCCTTGCCTTCGGCGCGCATCTTGCCGGCGTCCTTGGCACCTTGCTCACCCTTGTAGGTGATGAAGTCTTCATAGGCGATGGTCTGGGCGCGAATGTAGCCGCGCTCGAAGTCGGTGTGGATCACGCCGGCCGCTTGCGGGCCGGTGTCGCCCTTGTGGATGGTCCAGGCGCGCACTTCCTTCACACCGGCGGTGAAGTAGGTCTGCAGGCCCAGCAGGCTGAAGCCCGCGCGGATCAGGCGGTTCAGACCCGGCTCTTCTTGACCCATCTCGGCCAGGAACATGGCGCGGTCTTCATCGCTCATTTCCGACAGCTCGGCCTCGGTCTTGGCGCAGATGGCCACCACGGGGCCATTCTGGGCGGCGGCATACGCCTTCAAGCGGTCCAGGAAGGGGTTGTTCTCAAAACCATCTTCCGAGACATTGGCCACGAACATGGCCGGCTTGGCGGTGATCAGGCACAGGGGCTTGAGCAGCACCAGCTCTTCCTTGCTGAAGTCGATGGTGCGCACCGGCTTGGCTTCGTTCAGCGCGGCTTCACACTTCTCCAGCACCTTGACCAGGGCGATGGCTTCCTTGTCGCCGGCGCGGGCCACCTTGTTGTAGCGGTGCAGGCTCTTTTCCACCGTGCCCATATCGGCCAAGCAGAGTTCGGTCTGGATCACTTCGATGTCCGAGATCGGGTCGACCTTGCCGTTGACGTGCACCACATTGCCGTCTTCAAAGCAGCGCACCACATTGACGATGGCGTCGGTCTCACGAATGTGCGAGAGGAACTTATTCCCCAGGCCTTCGCCTTTGGAAGCGCCGGCCACCAGGCCGGCAATGTCCACAAACTCCACCACGGCCGGCAACACACGTTCCGGCTTGACGATCTCAGCCAGGGCCTGCAGGCGCGGGTCGGGCAGTTCGACCACGCCGACATTGGGCTCGATGGTGCAGAAGGGGTAGTTCTCGGCGGCGATGCCGGCCTTGGTCAGGGCATTGAACAGGGTGGACTTGCCGACATTGGGCAGGCCGACGATGCCGCATTTGAGGCTCATGGAGGGCTTTCTGGGGAGCTGGGTTGGAGGCCGCCGGGGCGGCCGCTGAACAAGGCGGTCTGGGAGCCCGGCTGCGGCGATGGGGCGGCAGCGAACTCGAAGCTGGGCGCGATTTTAGGCCAAGGCAGCGCCGGGCCGTGTCAGGGACGCTCCGGCCGGCCTCGGCGGCGCCGCAACAGCAGCCTCCCCACTCGCCTCAGGCCTTGCTGCGCCTGCCTACAATGCCGCGATGCAAACATATGACGTCCTGGTGCGTGGCAGCGGCTGCGTCGGCCGCAGTCTGGCGCTGGCCCTCGGGGCACAGGGCCTGCGCGTGGCCCTGCTCGGCAGCGCCGAAGCCACGCCCACCCAGCGTGAGGATTTGCGCAGCTATGCGCTGAACGCAGCGGCTGTGCGCTTGCTGCGTGATCTCAAAGTCTGGGAATCGCTGCCGCCCAGCGCCGTCAGCCCGGTCTATGACATGAAGATCCACGGCGATGCCCCGGGCTCGCTGTTGGAGTTCTCGGCCTGGAGTCAGGGCGTGTCGGAGTTGGCCTTCATCGTCGATGCCGGCGCGCTGGAGCAACAGCTGGCGGTGGCTTTGCGTTTTTCGCCCCATGTGCAGCTGGTCGACGCGCCGGTGCCCGCGGCGCTGACGGCGCTGTGCGAAGGCCGTGCCTCGGCCGCGCGATCCGAACTGGGTGTGAAGTTCGAACTCAACAGCTACGGGCAGCGCGGCATTGCCGCCCGCCTGCGTTGCGAGCGGCCGCACCAGGGCGTGGCCCGGCAGTGGTTCCGTTCGCCCGATGTGCTGGCCTTGCTGCCCATCGCGGCGCCGGAGGCGGGTGCCTCTTATGGTTTGGTCTGGTCGGTGCCAGAGGCGCGGGCCGACGAGCTGCTGGCTCTGGATGAGGCCAGCTTCGAAGCGGCGCTGAACGACATCTGTGGCGCCGAGGTCGGTGGGCTGAGCCTGGTCAGTGCACGCGGTGCCTGGCCGCTGGCTCTGGCGCGGGCCGAACCGGTGCAGGGCCCCGGTTGGGTTTTGCTGGGCGACGCCGCGCACCTGGTGCATCCGCTGGCCGGCCAGGGCCTGAACCTGGGTCTGGCCGATGTGGCCGCGCTGGCGCGGGTGTTGGCTGGGCGCGAAAGCTGGCGGCCTTTGGGTGATGAGCGCCTCTTGCGCCGCTATGCTCGCGAACGTCAGCTCGACACCTGGGCCATGGGCGAGTTGACCGACGGCCTGCTGCGCTTGTTCGCCAGCGATCTGGGCCCCGTGCGCCGCTTGCGCAACCAGGGCCTGAATACTTTGAATTCCCTTTCCCCCCTGAAGCGCTGGCTGACGGCGCGGGCGCTTGGCGCCTGAGACCCCGCAACTTCTTCTCCATGAGTCTGACAACAATGCTGAACTTGAAGACCCTGGCGGTGGCGAGTCTCGCCGTCTGCCTGCCTGTGCTGGCCACGGCCAATGAAGCGGTGATCCGCAAGAGCCTGAGCGAGAAGCTGCCCGGCATGCCCAAGATCGAAGAGGTGCGTCAAAGCGCGCTGCCGGGTCTGTGGGAAGTGCGCATCGGCAACGAGATCCGCTACACCGACCCGACCGGCAGCTATCTGGTCGAGGGCGAGGTCATCGATCTGCGCACCCGCAAGAATCTGACCGAAGAGCGCCTGAACAAGATCAACCAGGTCGACTTTGCCGCCCTGCCTTTGAAAGACGCCGTGGTCTGGAAGAACGGCAATGGCAAGCGCCGCATCGCCGTGTTCGCTGACCCGAACTGTGGCTACTGCAAGCGTTTCGAGCGCGCTCTGCAAGACGTCAAGGACATCACCGTCTACACCTTCCTGGTGCCCATCCTCGGTGGCGATTCTCCCGAGAAGGCCCGCTCGATCTGGTGCGCCAAGGATGCAACCGTGAGCTGGCAAGGCTGGATGCTGGACGGCAAGGCGCCGGTCAAGCCCACCGCCGCCTGCGACGACGGCGCCATCGAACGCAACACGGCCATGATGCGTCGCTTCCACGTCAACGGCACGCCGGCCATCTTCTTTGAAGACGGCAGCCGCGTGCCGGGTGCCCTGGGTGCCGATCAGCTGGAAAAGCGCCTGCAGGCGGTGTCCGCGGCCAAGTCCTGAATGGCATGAAGACGGCCGCTGTGGCTGGGCTTGATCCGATCGATCAAGGCCAGCGCAGCCGCACTTTTTGACCTGCAGACCCGGCGCGGGTCTTGATAAAAACTGTGTTCTCGTTTGTTGACCCGGAGCATCCCCGCATGTCCGCCGCCCCTCTTGCCCAGCCTTCCGAGCCCATGAAGACGCTGTCACCCTTGCCGCTGCATCCTGTGGCGTTGAAGCTCGGGCATCTGGGCCTCTTGCCCTTTGTGGCCGGCGCCTTGTTGATCTGGTTGATTGGCGACCGCAACCTGGAGGCTCACGCCTTTGTGACCTTGGCCACCTCGGCCTACGCGGCCTTGGTGATCTCGTTTCTGGGCGGCATCTATTGGGGCTTTGCCTTCCGCATGCCCGAGGCCACGGCCCAGCCCTTCGTCTGGGGCATCATGCCTTCGCTGGGGGCCTGGGTGGCCGTGGTGATGCCGGCCTATGCCGGCCTGGTCTTGCAGGGTGGCATGCTGATCATCTGCTACCTGGTGGACCGTCGGCTCTACCCTGAGTTTGGTGCCGGAGCCTGGTTGACCTTGCGTTTTCGCTTGAGCGCGGGCGCGGCCCTGTGCTGCTTCTTGGCTGCGGCAGGGAGCTGAGGCGGTGGCCGACATTCGTTATCGCATTGAACTCGACCAGGCCTGCGAACACCAGTTTCTGGTCACCCTGACCCTGGCCGCTCCGGCAGCCGAGCAGACGGTGAGCCTGCCGGCCTGGATTCCCGGCAGTTATCTGCTGCGGGAATTCGCCCGCCATCTGAGCGGCCTCACGGCCAGCCAGGGCAGCCGCGAGCTGGAGCTGGAGCAACTGGACAAGGCCACCTGGCGCGTCGCGTGCAGCGGCCGCAGCGCCCTGGTGCTGCGCTATCGGGTCTATGCCTTCGACCCCTCGGTGCGCGCTGCGTTTCTGGACAGCCAACGCGGCTTCTTCAATGGCAGCAGCCTGTGCCTGCGGGTCCACGGCCGCGAGGACCAGCCCCATGTGCTGGAGCTGGCCGGCTTGCCCGAGGGCTGGCAAGTGGCCACGGCCATGCCGCAAAGCGATGATGGCAGCTATCTCGCCGCCGACTACGACGAGCTGATCGATCACCCCTTCGAGCTCGGCCGCTTCTGGCAGGGGCGCTTCAGTGCCGGTGGCGCAGAGCATCAGCTGGTGGTCAGCGGTGCCTTGCCGTCTTTCGATGGCGAGCGCTTGCTGGCCGACACCCAGCGCATCTGCGAGGCCCAGATCCAGTTCTGGCACGGCCCGGCGGCCAAGCGGCGCAGCCCTCTGCCATTTGAGCGTTATGTCTTTTTCCTGAACACCGTGGATGAGGGTTATGGCGGACTGGAGCATCGCGCCAGCACGGCCTTGCTCTCTCCCCGCCGTGACCTGCCGCGCCATGAGCAGAGCGACAGCAGCGAGGGCTATGTGCGCCTGCTGGGTCTGATCAGCCACGAGTACTTCCACACCTGGAACGTCAAGCGCCTGCGCCCGGCCAACTACCTGCAGCTGGATTACACCCAGGAAAACTACACCGAGCTGCTCTGGTTCTTCGAGGGCTTCACCTCCTATTACGACGAGTTGATGCTGGTGCGCACCGGCTTGATCGACGAGGCGCGCTACCTCAAGCTGCTGTCCGCCACGCTCAGCGGTGTGCTCGCGACGCCGGGGCGCAAGGTGCAGAGCGTGGCCATGGCCAGCTTCGATGCCTGGGTCAAGTACTACCGCCAGGACGAGAACTCGCCCAACAGCACCATCAGCTACTACGGCAAGGGCGCCTTGCTGGCGCTGGCGCTGGACCTGAGCTTGCGCCTGCGCCATGCCGACGGCGAGGCCGCCACCAGCCTGGACGAGCTGATGCGCGGCCTCTGGCAGCGCCACGCGGTGGGCGAGGGCGCCAACGGCGGCATTCGCGAGGCCGACATTCTCAATCTGCTGGCCGAGCTGGGCGGCCCGGCCCTGGCCCAGCAGCTGGCGCAATGGGTGCATGGCACCGAGGATCTGCCCTTGCTGCCGCTGTTCGAGCGCCTGGGCGTGCAGCTGCGTGCGGACAAGCAGACCCTGGCCCAGCGCCTGGGCCTGCGCTTGAACGACGCGGCCGGTCCGCTGAACATCAAGCAGGTGCTGGCCGGCTCGGCCGCGGCGGCGGCGGGCTTGTGCGCCGGCGATGAAATCATCGGCTGCCAGGGTTGGCGCTTGCGCCGGCTCGACGATGCCTTGCTGACCCTGGCACCCGGCCAGCAGCAGCTGCACTTGCTGGTCTCGCGTGACCAGCGCTTGCTGGATGTGCAGCTGGACCTGCCCAGTGCCAGCGCAGCGGCCACGGTCGGCGCCAGCACCACGCCGGTGCAGCTGTGCCTGGCCGACAAGGCGCCGGCGCGTGCACTGAGCCTGCGCCGGGCATGGCTGACCGGCTGACTCCCTCAAGCCGCGACGCCGGCTCCGCCCGGCCCCGCTGGCCCGCCGGGCCGCGTCGCCGCTGGCTGCTGCCGGCCGTCTTGAGCGTGCCCGTGCTGGTGCTGCATGGCTGCCTCGGCGATGCGGTCGGCGAGATGCACGAGCGCTGGACCGACATGGCCGAGATGCCGCCACGCCTCAGCGTCAGCTATGTGCGCGAGTTGCAGCAGAGCCGCCCTTCGCCTGCTGCGGCTCAGGCTCCCGTTCCGCCGCGGCCAGTGCGACCGCCAGCCCATGCGGTAAAGCCGCAGGCTTTGGCTGCATCGGCCCCCAAGCCTTCCCTGGAGCCGGAGCCGATCCAAACGCTTGAGCCCGCCGAGCCATCGCCGCCGCCCGAGCTGGCTGCCTCTGCGCCATCACCCGAGCTCGCCGCGGCAGCGTCGGCACTCGAGGCTCTTCCCAGTGCGCTGACCCCGGCTTTGGCGGCCAGTGACACCGCGCCTGCGCCGAAGTCCGACACGCCGGCCTTTCAGCCCGGCCCGGAATGGCCGCCCTCGACCCGGCTGCGCTATGACCTGACCGGCAATTACCGCGGCGCCGTCACCGGCGATGCGCAGGTGGAGTGGATCCGCGAAGGCAGTCGCTACCAGGTGCATCTCGATGTGTCGGTCGGCCCGAGCTTCGCGCCCCTGATCTCGCGTCGCATGAGCAGCGACGGCCAGCTGACGCCTCAGGGCATCGCGCCGCAGCGCTATGACGAAGACACGCGCATGCTGTTCAACCGGCGCCGTGTCAGCGTGCTGTTTCAGGGAGAGCAGCTGACCCTGGCCAACGGCCGGGTCGAGGCCTCGGCCCCGGGCATGCAGGACGCTGCCAGCCAGTTTGTGCAGCTGACCTGGCTCTTCCTGACCGGCCGCCAGACCTTGCGCGAAGGCCTGGTGCTGGAGCTGCCACTGGCCCTGCCGCGCCGCCAGTACCGTTGGCGCTACGAGGTGCTGGGACGCGAAACCCTGGCCACGCCCATGGGCGAGCTGGACACCTGGCATCTCAAGCCCTCGGTGGTGGCCGGCGGTGGCGACTTGACCGCCGAAGTCTGGCTGGCGCCTACCTTGCAGTACCTGCCCGTGCGCCTGCGCATCCGCCAGGACGAACAGACCTACATCGATCTCATGCTCAAGGCGCCTCCGGCCCAGGCAGCCGAGGGCTCGCCTGCCCCAGCGCCTATAGTGAAGCCCAAGATCGACACCCCGAACCCCAACCTTCCCTGAGCCAAGGAGTGAGACTCATATGAGCAGTTACGAATGCATCATCACCGCCGTGCACGGCGAGGGCCCGCGCAAGACCGCCCTGATCACCCTGAACCGCCCCAAGGCCTTGAACGCGCTGAGCGACCCGCTGTTCGACGAGCTGGGCGAGGCCCTGCTTGCTTTTGATGCGGACGACAGCATCGGCTGCATCGTGCTGACCGGCTCCGAGCGTGCCTTCGCCGCCGGTGCCGACATCCCGACCCTGGCCCAGCATGATTTCCAGAGCGCCGTGCGCACCGACATGATCACGCGCAACTGGGAGCACATCCTGCGCGTCAAGAAGCCGGTGATCGCGGCCGTGGCCGGCTTCGCCCTGGGCGGCGGTTGCGAGCTGGCCATGATGTGCGACTTCATCATCGCCGCCGACACCGCCAAGTTCGGCCAGCCCGAAGTGAAGCTCGGCGTCACGCCGGGTGCCGGCGGTACCCAGCGCCTGCCGCGTGCCGTGGGCAAGGCCAAGGCCATGGACCTGCTGCTGACCGCCCGCATGATGGATGCAGCCGAGGCCGAACGCAGCGGCCTGGTCTCGCGCGTGGTGCCGGCCGACAAGCTGCTGGAAGAAGCCCTGGCGGCGGCCGAGGCCATCAACGGCTTCAGCGCCCCGGCCCTGCAGCTGATCAAGGAGCTGGTCAACCGCAGCTTTGAGAGCGGCCTGAAGGAAGGCGTGACCTCCGAGCGCCGCGTTTTCCATGCCGTCTTCGGCACTGATGACCAGCGCGAAGGCATGGATGCCTTCTTGAACAAGCGGCCGCCGGTGTTTCGCCATGGCAAACGCTGAGGGGCCGTTGGCGTAAGAAAAAAGGGAGGCCGTGGCCTCCCTTTCCTTATTTGGCCTGCCGACCGATCAAGCTTCGCGGCGCAGCGCCGGGAACAAGATGATGTCGCGGATGCTGGGCGAATCGGTGATGAGCATCATCAGGCGGTCGATGCCGATGCCGCAGCCGCCGGTCGGGGGCATGCCGTATTCCAGGGCGCGGATGAAGTCGGCGTCAAAGAACATGGCTTCTTCGTCGCCAGCGTCCTTGTTGGCCACCTGGGCGTGGAAGCGGGCGGCCTGGTCTTCGGCGTCATTCAGCTCGGAGAAGCCATTGGCGTACTCGCGGCCGGTGATGAAGAGCTCGAAGCGCTCGGTGATCTTGGGGTTGCTGTCCGAGGCGCGGGCCAGGGGCGAGACTTCGACGGGGTAGTCGATGATGAAGGTCGGCTGCCAGAGCTTTTCTTCCACCACGGCCTCGAACATGCCGAACTGCAGCTCGGGCAGGGTCCAGTGCTTGGGGGCTTCTTCGCCCATCTCCTTGAGCTTGGCGCGCAGCAGATCGGCGTCGTCGGCCTCAGCCTCGCTCAGGCCGGCATGCACGACCAGGGATTGGCGCACCGAGAGGCGAGCAAAGGGCTCGTCCAGATGCACGTCCTTGCCGGCGTAGCTCACGCGGGCATTGCCGCTGGCGGCGCGCGCGGCGTGGCGCAGCACTTCCTCGGTGAAGTCCATCAGATCATGGTGCGTCCAGTAGGCCGCATAGAACTCCATCATCGTGAACTCGGGGTTGTGACGGACCGAGATGCCTTCGTTGCGGAAGTTGCGGTTGATCTCGAACACGCGCTCGAATCCGCCCACGATCAGGCGCTTGAGGTAGAGCTCGGGCGCGATGCGCAGGTACATCTCCTGGTCCAGCGCGTTGTGATGGGTGATGAAGGGCTTGGCGTTCGCGCCACCCGGGATCGGGTGCAGCATGGGCGTTTCCACTTCCAGGAAGCTGTGCTCGACCATGAAGCTGCGGATCGAGGACACGGCCTTGGAGCGGGCAATGAAGCGGGCGCGGGCGTGCTCGTCGGTGATCAGGTCGACGTAGCGCTGGCGGTACTTCTGCTCCTGGTCGGCCATGCCGTGGAATTTGTCCGGCAAGGGGCGCAGGCTCTTGGTCAAGAGGCGCAGGGTGGTGACGCGAACCGACAGCTCGCCGGTCTTGGTCTTGAACAGCTGGCCTTCGGCGCCGACGATGTCGCCCAGGTCCATGTGCTTGAAGGCGTCGTAGCTTTCCTCGCCGACCCCGTCCTTGGTGACGAAGAGCTGGATGCGGCCGGTCGCGTCTTGCAGGGTGCCGAATGAGGCCTTGCCCATCACGCGCTTGAGCATCAGGCGGCCCGCCACCGAGACGGCCACGGCCTGCGGCTCCAGCGTTTCATTGTCCAGATCGCCATAACGCTGGTTCAGCGGCAGGGCGCGGTGCTGGGGTTTGAAATCGTTGGGGAAGGGAACGGCGGTTTTGGCGCGCAGGGCGGCCAGTTTCTCGCGGCGTTCGGTGATCAGCTGGTTCTCGTCCTGGGCTGCAGGGGCGTGGTGCGGAGCGGGAGGGGTGTGCTGGGTCATCATCAACTCGTTGAATTTGCTCCGATTTTAGGCGCTTATCGAAGCGTGCTTTGATGCACCCTAGAATGTTGATCATTCGTAACCACAGGTACCCGATGTTCGGTGGCCTTCTCATGAGCGCAACATTTCCTATCCTGGACCGACCCATTCGATTTGCTTTGGTTGGCTGCGGCCGTATTGCCAAGAACCATTTCGAAGCTCTTGCCAAACATCGAGATCGTGCGGAATTGGTTGCGGTGTGTGACATCTTGCCCGAGGCCTTGGCTGCAGCAACGGCCGCGACAGGTGCTAGGGGTTTCAGCAGTTACACGCAGATGTTGGCCGAAGCTGAAGCAGACATCGTCGTGTTGACCACGCCCAGCGGCCTTCATCCGCTACAAGCGATTGAAGCGGCTCGTGCAGGATTTCACGTGCTGAGCGAGAAGCCGATGGCCACGAAGTTTGAACAAGGCATGGCCATGGTTCAGGCTTGCCGTGACGCAGGGGTCAAGCTTTTTGTGGTGAAGCAAAATCGCTTGAACACCACCGTGCAATTGGTCCGCAAAGCTATCCAGCAAGGCCGTTTCGGCCGCATTTTTATGAGCACTGTGAATGTGTTCTGGACCCGCCCTCAAAGTTACTACGACGCAGCCAAATGGCGCGGTCGTTGGGATCTGGATGGTGGCGCCTTCATGAATCAAGCCAGTCACTACGTGGACCTCTTGGACTGGCTGGTTGGTCCCATCGACAGCGTGCATGCATACACGGCGACGTTAGATCGTGATATCGAAGCGGAAGACACAGGGGTACTCAGCGCGCGTCTTCGCCATGGAGGCCTAGCCTCCATCAATGTGACTATGTTGACCTATCCTCAAAATCTGGAAGGGTCGATCACCATTCTTGGCGAGAAGGGCACGGTGAAGATTGGCGGGACGGCAGTGAACAAGATCGATCACTGGCAGTTTTCCGATCCGCATCCGGACGATGAATTGATTAAGGCTGCGAGCTACGACACAGGCAGTGTCTACGGCTTTGGTCACCCGCTCTATTACGACAATGTGATCAAAACCCTGCGTGGTGAGGCCAGCGCTGAGGTCGACGGTTATGAGGGCTTGCGATCGCTTGAAGTCTTGGTGGCCGCTTATCGCAGCGCAAGAGATGGACAGCGCGTCGGCCTTCCCCTGGTGTTTTGACTATGGCTTACTGGAAGCATGAAAGCGCCATCGTGGATGAGGGCGCTGAGTTGGGTGAAGGCACCAAGGTTTGGCATTTCGCGCACGTGAGTCCGGGCGCGAAAATTGGTGCTCGCTGCGCGCTGGGGCAAGGTGTGTACGTAGGCAATGACGTGCAAATTGGTGACAACGTACGCATCCAAAACAATGTGTCGGTGTACGACGCCGTAACGCTTGAAGACGACGTGTTCTGCGGTCCGAGCATGGTGTTCACCAATGTGTACAACCCTCGTGCCGCCGTGGCGCGCAAGAACGAGTACCGTCGCACCCTCATCCGGCAAGGCGCGACCTTGGGTGCGAATTGCACCATTGTGTGTGGCAACACCGTGGGTCGGTATGCCTTTGTCGGCGCAGGTGCCGTCGTGCAAAAAGACATTCCAGACTTCGCGCTTGTTGTCGGGGTTCCGGCTCGGCGCATTGGTTGGATGAGTCGCTTTGGTGAGCGGTTGGAGTTGCCCTTGCAAGGTCATGCCGAGACAACATGCCCGCATACGGGCGATCGCTATCGCTTGCAGGGCGACTCGTGTGAATTGGTTGAAGTGGGAAAAGATAAGCAATGAGCAATTTGCCGTTCATCGACCTCAAGGCTCAATACCTGGCCTTGAAGTCCAGCATTGATGCGCGTATCCAGGCTGTTTTGGATCATGGGCAGTACATCATGGGGCCGGAAGTTAAAGAGTTGGAAGAAAAACTCGCGGCCTACGTTGGCTCCAAGCACTGCGTCACGGTGTCGAGTGGTACAGAGGCTTTGCTGATCGCCCTCATGGCGCTGGATTTGAAGCCTGGTGATGAAGTCATCACCACGCCGTTCACATTTGCAGCTACGGCCGAGGTCATTGTGCTTCTCGGTGGCGTTCCGGTGTTCGTTGATATTGAACCTGACACCTGCAATATCGATGTCACCAAGATAGAAGCAGCCATCACTTCCCGCACTCGTGCCATCATGCCAGTCAGCCTTTACGGGCAGGTGGCTGATATGGATGAGATCAATGCCATTGCAGCCCGTCACGGCAATTTGCCAGTGATTGAAGACGCGGCCCAGAGTTTTGGTGCCAGCTATAAGGGCAAAAAGAGCTGTGGCCTATCAACCTTTGGAGCTACCAGCTTTTTTCCTAGCAAGCCCTTGGGGTGCTACGGGGATGGCGGCGCTTTGTTCACTGATGACGATGCGCTCGCTCAAGCGGCCCGAGAGATTCGGGTGCACGGACAAAGCCAGCGCTACACCCACACGCGCTTGGGTGTGGGAGGGCGTATGGACACTTTGCAGTGCGCCGTTGTGCTGGGCAAGCTTGAACGCTTCGATTGGGAAATCGAGCAGCGTCTGCGTTTGGGTGATCGCTATCAGCATCTTCTGAGTGATTTGCCGGTTCAGCGCCTGGCCGTTCGACCGGATCGGAATTGCGTTTGGGCGCAGTTCACGGTCATCCTGAATGACCGTCCCAAGGTGCAGCAGGCTCTCCAGGCTGCGGGCATTCCGACGGCGATCCATTACCCCCGCCCTTTGCATCTGCAGCCGGCATATCAGTCATACGGGCAGGGCTTGGCTCACCCGCACAGCGAGTTGGCGGGTCAGCGGGTGATGAGCTTGCCCATGAGCCCCGACCTTACCCAAGAGCAACAGGATCGAGTGATCGCTGAGTTGACCAAGGCCTTGAAGGCGTGACCCTCGCGAGATGCGCTCTGGTCTGCTGAGGTCCACCCTGACCCTGCTGGCCGGGGGCGTGCTCGCCCAGGCTCTGCCCTTGTTGCTGGGGCCTTGGCTGACGCGGATCTACAGCCCGGAGGAGTTTGGCCAGTTCGCCAGCGTGTGGGCGCTGGCGGCCAATTTGGCGGCGGTGGCCTGCGCCCGCTATGAATTCGCCCTGCCGCTGGAGACCGAGGAGGCGGACGCTGCGGTCCTGATGGCTTTGTGTGCCCGGCTCTTGCTGGCCATGACTGGTGTGGCGGCGCTGGTGGGCTTGATCATGGCTTGGCTCGCAGAGGCTGGGCAGGGCCCGGCCTTGCTTTTGCCATTGGCGGTACTGGCGGGCGGGCTGAGCCAGTGGCTCACACTTTGGGCCAGCCGGGTAGGGCGCTTCAGTGCCACGGCCCTGGCCCGCGTGCTGCAGTATGGCGGCGCGGCGCTGTTGCAGCTGGGTCTGGGGCTGCTGGCCTTCGGGGTTTGGGGCTTGCTGCTCGGGCCCATTGTTGCGGGTATCGCTGCGGCCCTGGTCTTGGCCCGGCCGGCGCCGGCCGGTGGCTGGCGGATGCTGTGGCGCCAGCCCTGGGCGGATCTGCGGGCCATGGCGCGACGCCATCGCGAGTTCCCTCTGCTCAACACGCCCCATGCCTTTGCCGGGGCCTTGCAGGACAGCTTGGCGCTGTTTTTGTTGGTGTGGTGGCTCGGTGATGCCTCGGCCGGCTTTTGGGCCTTGGCCCTGCGATATCTGAAGGCGCCGGCAGGTTTGGTGGGCAGTGCCTTGTCGCAGCCGCTGTACACCCGCTTGGTGGCCTTGCAAACCGTCGAACAGGCGCGTCAGCTGGTGCAGCGCCTGCTGCTGCTGCTGCTGGCCCTCGGCATGAGTCTGGCGGCCCTGCTGATGGTCTGGGGGCCTGACTTGTTTGTCTGGCTCTTCGGCGAGCGCTGGCGGGAGGCCGGGCAATTGGCCCGCGCGCTCGCGCCCTACATTGCCTTGCATTTCGTCGCATCGCCACTGTCGGTGGCCACACTGGCCTGGGGGCAGCAGGCCTGGGCGCTGCGTCTGGCGCTGTGGGGGCAGCTGGCCTTTGCCTTGGGCTTGGGCCTGGGCCTGTTCTGGGGGGGGGTGATCGGCGCGGCCTGGGGGGTGTCTGCGATGATGTCGGCTTACTTCACGTACTTTTTCCTGGCCTTGCCCGCCCGCGCTGCCGTGGTTCCGGCGCGTGCGAGCTTGAGTTGAGCCCTTCGTCCGTTTTGTTCCGCCGTTCTGCTTGCTTGATCGAGAGATGAACCGACCTTCCCCGTCCCCTGACACCTTGCCTGCCGCGCCCCTGTGGCGGCGCGCCTGGCAGCCGCTCAAGTTGCTGGCCTCGCGCCTGTGGGGCACGCGCATGGTCTGGGGCTTTGTGCGCGGTGACGGGGTCTTTCTGCCCAACACCCGCATCAGCAACACCAGCGAGGTGTTCGACCGGCCGGCGCTGGATGTGGGCGACCATGTGTTCATCGGCCACTTCAGCGTGCTCGATGCCAGTGGCGGGCTGCACATCGGCGAGGGCTGCCAGATCGGCTTTTTCACCGGCTTGTTCAGCCACTCCAGCCATGCGGCCATCCGCCTGTATGGCCGGGCCTATGTCAGCACGCCCGTGAAGCAGGCCTATTTCAAGGCACCGGTCTCGCTCGGCCCCTATTGTTTTGTCGGCGCCCATGCCACGCTGCTGCCCGGCACCCGGCTGGGCAAGGGTTGCATCGTGTCGGCCTACTCGCTGGTCAGCGGTGAGTTCCCGGATTTCGCCATCATCGCGGGCAACCCGGCCCAGCAGGTCGGTGATACGCGGCGCATGGACGCGCGCCTGCTGGCCCAGCACCCGGAGCTGCAGCCGCATTACCTGGCCTGGGCTGGCGCCTTGCCGAATGCCGTCGACGAGGTGCATGCGTGAGTGAGTTGAAGGCCTTGCGCCTGGTCTTGATCGGTGATGGCGAGAGCCCGCACCTGCTGAAATGGGCGCGGGCGCTGGCGCCGCAGGTGGAGCTGTGGGCGGCGTCCTCGCGGGGCTTTCTGCCCGAGTTCGAGGCCTTGCTGCCGGCGGCGCGGCGCTATGCGATGAACACCGACCCGGCCCATGCCGGCGGCAATGTGGCCTTGCTGAAGCAGCTGCCGGCGCTGGCGGAATGGCTGACCCGTGTCGATGCCGATTGGCTGCATGCGCATTACCTGACCTCGCACGGCACCCTGGCCTGGATGGCCCGGCGCGGCTGGCGCCTGCGCGCCCGCATCGCGGGCTCGGCCTGGGGCAGTGACATCCTCGTCACGCCCGAGCAGAGCTGGCCTTACCGCTGGCTCACCCGCAAGGTCTTGAAGGCCTGCAGCGTGTGCACCTCGGATTCGCAGCACATGACGGCCCGGATGAAGGACTTGGGGGCAGGGGAGGTGATGACCTTTCCCTTCGGCCTGGAAGCCATGCCCAAGCCGCCGGCTCGCAAGCAGCCCTGGCTGTTTTTTGCCAACCGGGGGCTGGAGCCCATTTATCGGCCCGAACGCGTGATCGACACCTTCGCGGCCATTGCCCGGCAGCAGCCGGAGGCCCAGCTGGTGATCGCTAACGATGGCTCGCTGCGTGCGGCCTTGGAAGCTCAAGCGCAGGCCCTGGGCGCCGATCTGGCCGGGCGCATTCAGTTTGTCGGTCGCCTGGACGCCAAGCGCCAGGCCGAGCAGTACGCCCGCGCCCGCTGGTATCTGAGCTTGCCGCAGAGTGATTCGGTGGCGGTGTCGGTGCTGGAGGCCATGGCCCATGGCTGCGTGCCAGTGCTCTCGGATCTGCCCGCCAACCACGAGCTGCTGCCAGAGCCTGGCCGCGGCCTGATCCTGGACCCAGAGAACGAGGCCGCCCGCGAAGCCTTGCCGGGCCGTTTGCTGGCGCTGGACCCCGCCGCGGCGGCAGCCGCCAACCGCGACTGGGTGGCCCGCCATGGCTTGTTTGCACCGGCGGTGCAGCGCTTCCTGACCCGATTGAAAGAACTGTCTGCCCCGTGAAGATCCTGCTCATCAACCATTACGCCGGCTCACCTCAGCACGGCATGGAGTTCCGCCCCTTCTACCTGGCGCGGGAATGGGTGCGCATGGGTCACCAGGTGCTGATCCTGGGTTCGGTGAAATCCCATGTGCGCGCCAGCGAGCCGCAGCCGGGCGTGCAGATCATCGACGGCGTGCATTACTGCTGGTATGACACGCCCGAGTACCAAGGCAATGGGCTGGGGCGCTTGCGCAATATCGGGTCCTTTTGCCGCCAAGTCTGGGGCGATGGCAAGAACCTGGCCGAGGGTTTCCAGCCCGATGCGGTGATCGCGTCCAGCACCTACCCCATGGACATCTGGGTGGCGCGCAAGATTGCGCGTCTGGCCCGCGCGCAGCTGGTCTACGAGGTGCACGACCTCTGGCCCCTGTCGCCGATCGAGCTCTCGGGCATGTCGCCGTACCATCCCTTTGCCATGCTTTGCCAGAAGGCCGAGAACGACGCTTACCGCGATGCCGATGTGGTGGTCTCCATGCTGCCCAAGGTGCATGAGCACATGGCCGCCCATGGCCTGGATCTGGGCAAGCTGCACATCGTGCCCAATGGCATTGCGCTGGATGAGTGGTCCGGCACGGCGCCGCCCGCGCCGCTGGAGGGCGAGCTGGCCGCGCATCTGGATGCCTTGGCGGCGCAGGGCCTGCTGGTGCTGGGCTATGCGGGCTCGCACGGCCTGCCCAATGCGCTCGATGTGCTGCTCGACGCCGCCCGCCTGCTGCAGCAGGCGCCCGAGGGCAGCCCGGCTCGGCGTGTGGCCATCGTCATGGTCGGCGGTGGCCACGAGAAGGCCCGCCTGCAGGCCCGCGTGGCGGCCGAGGGCCTGAGCCAGGTGCGCTGTTTCGATGCCATCCCCAAGGCCCAGATCCCCGCCTTGCTGGCTCGCTTTGACATCGCCTACATCGGCTGGCAACGCACGCCGATCTACCGCTTCGGCATCGCACCCAACAAGCTGATGGATTACATGATGGCGCGCCGGCCCGTGCTGCATTCGGTGGAGGCCGGCAACGACCCGGTGCGCGAAGCGGGCGCCGGCCTGACCGTGCCGCCGGAGGACGCGCAGGCGGTGGCCGATGGCGTGCTGCGCCTGGCGGCCCTGAGCGCGGCGGAGCGCGCCGCCATGGGCGAGCGTGGCCGCGCTTTTGTATTGGCCGAGCACAGCTATCCGGTGCTGGCGAGGCGCTTTCTGTCTGCTCTGGCGCCTAAGGCTGAGGGCGAGGGGCCACGGCCATGATCCAGCGCCAGACCGAGCTCGACGCCATCGCCCAGCGCTACCAGCGCCGCGCCGCGGCCGGCCTGGGCGATCGCTACAGCTTGCTGCGGCCCGAGGTCTGGCAGATGCTGCAGGAGCGCCAGCGCGCCTTGCTGCGCGAGCTGGCGGTGCGACCCGGCGCCGTGGCGGACTGGCGGCTGACCGAGGTGGGCTGTGGCGCCGGTGGCAATTTGCTGGAGTTTTTGCGCCTGGGCTTGCGGCCCGAGCATCTGCAAGGCGTCGAGTTGCTGCCCGAGCGGCACGCCGCTGCGCGCGAGTTTCTGCCCGCGGCGCTGCAGCTGCACCTGGGCGATGCCTCGGCGGCGGCCATCGAGGCACAGAGCCAGGACTTGATCCTGCAGTCCACGGTGTTCTCCTCGATTCTGAGCGACAGCGTGCAGCAGGCTGTGGCCCAGGCCATGTGGCGCTGGCTCAAGCCGGGCGGCGCCGTGCTCTGGTATGACTTCATCGTCGACAATCCACGCAATGCCGATGTGCGCGGCGTGCCGCTGGCGCGTGTGCGGGCCCTGTTCCCTGAGGCGGAGTCCGTCCGCTGGCAACGCCTGACCCTGGCGCCGCCGCTGGCGCGCTGGGTTTGCCGCCTGCATCCGCAGGCCTACAGCTGGTTCAACAGCATCCCCTGGCTGCGCACCCATGTGCTGGCTGTGATCGAGAAGAAAACGTCGTCTGTCTGAAATGTCCGCCATGAGTGAGTCGCCCCTGCCGTTCCTGCCCTTTGCCTTGCCCGAAATTGGTGAGGACGAGATCCATGAGGTGGTGGACACCTTGCGCTCCGGCTGGGTGACCACCGGCCCCAAGGCCAAGCGCTTCGAGCAGGACTTCGCTGCCTTCCTTGGCGAGCCCGAGATCGAGTGCATCGCCGTCAACTCCGCCACCGCCGGCCTGCATCTGGCGCTGGAGGCCATGGGTATCGGCCCCGGCGATGAAGTCATCACCACCACCCACACCTTCACCGCCACCGCCGAGGTGGTGCGTTATCTGGGTGCGGACGTGGTGCTGGTGGACATCGACCCCGCGACCCTCAACATCGATCCGCGCCTGGTCGAAGCCGCCATCACGCCCCGCACCCGCTGCATCATCCCGGTGCATTACGCCGGCCTGGCGGTGGACATGATTGCCATCCTGGACATTGCCCGCAAGCACGGTCTGCGCGTGCTGGAAGACGCCGCCCATGCCCTGCCCACCACGCTGGAGAAGGAGCTGATCGGCACCATGGGCAGCGACGCCACGGTGTTCAGCTTCTACGCCAACAAGACCATGACTACGGGCGAGGGCGGCATGCTGGTGACGCGCAATGCCGAGCTGGCCAAGCGGGCCAAGGTCATGCGCCTGCATGGCATGAATCGCGATGCCTTCGATCGCTTCACCGCCAAGGTGCCCAGCTGGTACTACGAGATCGTGGCCCCGGGTTTCAAGTACAACCTGACCGATATCGCGGCGGCGCTGGGCATCCACCAGCTCAAGCGCATCCAGGCTTTTCAGGCACGGCGCGAGCAGATCGCGGCGGCCTACAACGAGGCTTTTGCGGACCTGCCTTTGATCTTGCCGCCCCAGGCGGTCGAGGGCGATGTGCACAGCTGGCATCTCTATGTGCTGCGCCTCAGCGATGCGGCCAAGATCGAACGAGACGCCTTCATCGAGGCCATGTTCGCCGCCGGCATTGGTTGCAGCGTGCACTACATCCCCTTGCATCTGCAGCCCTACTGGCGCGATCGCTACGGTCTGACGCCCGAGCAGTTCCCGCATGCGCAAAAGGCCTACGAGCGCAGCTTCAGCATCCCGCTCTACACCGCCATGAGCGATGCCGATGTGCAGCGCGTGATTGCGGCAGTCCGCCGCATCGCCCTCGCTTGAACGCCTCGCTGGACCGGATGCTTCACCACCATGGCCAAGCGCTTGTTTGATGTGTTCTGCGCGGGCCTGGGGCTGCTGCTCCTGTCGCCGCTGTGGATCCTGGTGGCGATCTGGATCAAGCTCGATTCGCCTGGCCCGGTGCTGTTCCGGCAGGAGCGGGTGGGGCGCTTTGGCAAACCGTTCTTCATCCACAAATTCCGCAGCATGCGGGTGGATGCGCCGGCCTTGGGCCCGCAGATCACGGTCGGGGATGACCCGCGCATCACACGCAGCGGCCGCTTTCTGCGCGCCAGCAAGATCGACGAGTTGCCGCAGCTCTGGGATGTGTTTCGCGGCGCCATGAGCCTGGTCGGGCCCCGGCCCGAGGTGCCTCGCTATGTGGCGCTGTACACGCCGGCGCAGCGCGAATTGGTGCTGTCGGTGCGGCCGGGCATCACCGATCCGGCCTCATTGCAGTTCCGCCATGAGAGCGAGATCCTGGCCCGCGCGGCCGACCCGGAGCGCGAGTATGTCGAGGTCATCCTGCCCGCCAAGTTGCGCATCGCGGGCGACTATGTGCGAGACGCCAGCGTCTGGGGTGATCTGCGCCTGATCCTGGCCACGCTCGGCGCTCTGCGCCACTGAAGCCGATCTGCGGTCTTTGCTGAATTGCCCAGCCCACCACAATAAAAAGAAACAGAACCTCTGCCATGAATTGGTTGTCTCTTGATGCCTTCCTGACCCGCATCCGGCCACAGCGTGAGGCCCTGGCCTTGCTGCTGGACCTGGCCGTGGTTGCTCTGGCCTGGCAGGCCACCTACCTGTTCCGTTTGGGTTTTGAGCGTTGGTTCAGTGTGCGCCCGGGCTATGACCACTGGGTGCTGCTCGGCTTTGTGCTGCTCTATGCCCTGGTGCTCAAGGGCCTCAAGGTGCCCAAGGGCATGTGGCGTTTCTCGGGCTTTGGTGAGGTTCAGCGCCTGGCCCTGGCCTGCCTGATCGCCGGCCTGATCGGCGCCACCCTGGTCTTGATGGCCCAGCTCAGCAAGGTGCCGCGCGCCGTGCTGGCGCTGCATCCACTCTTTGCGTTGATGGGCCTGGCCATGCTGCGCATGGGCTACCGCATGCTGTATGAGCACATGCGCAGCCGCATCAGTGGCAGCGCGCAGGAGCAGCGTCGTGCCTTGGTCATGGGCGCGGGCGATGCCGGGCGCCTGTTGGTGGCCGGCATACAGCACAGCCAGGGTTGGGTGGTGGTGGGCTATCTGGACGATGCGCCCGAGAAGCGGGGCGCGCGTGTCGGCGGCGTCCCGGTGCTGGGCGGTCTTGAGCAGGTCAAGCAATTCTCCGAACTGCACGGCATCACCCACCTGATCGTGGCCATGCCTGCGGCGAGCACGGCCCAGCGCCGCCGTGCCCTGGACCTGGCGGCTCAGGCCGGCCTGCCGGTGCTGACCGTGCCCAGCAGCCAGGAACTGCTGGCCGGTCGCAACGTCGATCAGGTGCGCGACATCGAGCCCGAGGATCTGCTGGGCCGCGAGCCGGTGGAGTTGGACGAAGGCGGCATCAGCGAATGCCTGAATGGCAAGGTGGTCTTGATCACCGGCGCGGGCGGCTCCATCGGCTCCGAGCTGTGCCGGCAAGTGGCCCGTTATGGCCCCTCCAAGATCGTGCTTTACGAGCTCTCAGAGTTCGCGCTCTACACCATCGAGCAGGAGCTCGGCGAGAAGTTCCCCCACATCCCCCTCGTGCGCCTCGTCGGCGACGTGAAGGACCTGGAGCACTTGCGCTACGTCTTCGGTAAGTACAAGCCCCAGATCGTCTTCCATGCGGCGGCCTACAAGCATGTGCCCCTGATGGAAGAAGAGAACGCCTGGGCCTGCCTGCGCAACAACACCCTCGGTACCTACAACGCCTGCCAGGCAGCGGCTGAGCATGGCGTCGAGCGCTTTGTGCTCATCAGCACCGACAAGGCCGTCAACCCGACCAATGTGATGGGCGCCACCAAGCGCGCTGCCGAACTGGTCATCAGCCATATGGCCAGCGAATGCGAAAAGAAAGGTCAGCCCACCAAGTTCATGGCTGTGCGTTTCGGCAATGTTCTGGGCTCCAGCGGCAGCGTGATCCCCAAGTTCAAGGAACAAATCGCCAAGGGCGGCCCGGTGACGGTGACGCACCCGGACATCACGCGTTACTTCATGACGATTCCGGAGGCGGCGAGGTTGGTGGTGCAAGCCGGGTCTCTTGGCGAATCAGGGCAAGTCTTTGTGCTCGATATGGGCGAGCCCGTGAAGATTGCCGATTTGGCACGGACGATGATTCGAATGAGTGGCAAGGATCTTGGCTCAATCCGAATCGAGTTTTCGGGTCTGCGCCCGGGCGAAAAACTGTACGAAGAGTTGCTGGGCGACGGCGATACGACGCTGCCGACACGGATCGCAGCGCTGCGCATCGCCCGGCTGGGTGAGCGTGTTGCAGATGACGGTACCGTGGAGATCTTGCTGGCAGCGCTCGGGGAGGGTGGCAGTACCGGAGAGGGTGCGGCCACACGGGCACTGCTGGCGGGCCTGCCGTTCAGCTACAGCGGCCGAGTGTGATCACGGAGCGGCGGGGTTGGCCAGCCAGACCTCGAGTTGCGACATCAGGGCACTGCGTTTGAAGTGCGTTGCCCCAAAGCGTTGACCGCGTGCTCCCATGTGGGCGCGCTCCTCTGCCGAGAGGTTTGCCAAAGCTTTTGCTTGCTCGGCCAGTGCTTGTGCATCCCCGGACGGTGCCACGAGGCCTGCGCCAGACTCTTGGATCACACGAGCACCTTCGCCGTCGAGCATACCCAGCAGCGGCTTGCCTGCAGCGAGGTAGCTCTGCACCTTGCCTGGAATGGTCATGGCGAATATCGGCTCTGCCTTCAATGACACCAGCAGTGCATCGGCCCCCGCAAAAAAGCTAGGCATGCGCTCCACCGGGTAGCGCCCCAGCATGAACACGGTCTCGGTCAGTCCCAGGCGAGCAATGTCTTGGCGTACTTGTGGTGCCGCACGCCCATCTCCGACGATCAACCAGTGGATGTCGGGGCGGTCGCGCGTCAAGGTCGCCGCAGCCAGAAGCGTCGGAAAATCCTGTGCATCTCCGATATTGCCCGCGAACAGGAGATTGAATCGACCTCGATGAGGCTCGAGTTCGGGTGCCGGCTCAGGCGCTTTTTCGTTGGCATCGAACACTTCCTCCGACCACTGCGGGAAGTAGCGAAAACGTTGGGCGGACCCTTCCCAGCGGCTGATAGGCTCCGCGAACGCTCGTGATTGCCCCAGGATGAGATCGCAGCGACGGTAGATGAATCGGCACAGCAGGCCAACCGCCTTCAGCGCCCGATCGGACTTGACCATCCCGACAGCCTTCAGCGTATCGGGCCAGAGATCGAGCACCCACATAGACAAAGGCGCCCGCTTGATCCACTTCAAGACGATGGCCGGCAGCGCAGATGTGATGGGGGACGTCTCAAAGACGAAAATCGCGTCGAAGCGTCGACCGCGTAGCAGCCAGGGGCCACTCAGGCACCCCCAGAAAACAAAACTCCAGTAGTTGAGCAGCAGCTTGAAACTGCCTTTGCCTCGCGGACGCAAGGGAACACGGAGGATGTCTGCTCCTGCGTAACTCGAGAACCTGGATGGGCTGGCGGCAAACTCGGGGAGAAGCTCCCCTTCGGGATAGTTTGGGCGCCCAGTCAGGACTGTGACTTCATGTCCGCGTGCCGTGAGTTCGGAGACGACTTCGTTGACACGAAAGGTCTCCGGCCAGAAGTACTGGCTGACAACAAGAACCTTCAATGTCGGATCACTCGTAGCGACGCCAGACGACGCGCTGCACATAGTCCGTATAGCTGTGGACGATGCGTACCACCTTGTCTGACACGTTGGGCATGCTGTAGTCGGCGACTTGACGCAGCGAGCGCTCCGCGCCGCGAACTTGTGTATCGAGGATGGCCATCGCTTGGCGCACTCGATCAAGTTCCAGCCCGACCATCATCACTGAAGCCTCTTCCATGCCCTCGGGGCGCTCATGTGCCTCTCGAAGGTTGAGCGCCGGGAAGTTCAGGATCGACGATTCTTCAGTGATGGTGCCGCTGTCCGACAGCACAGCCTTGGCGTGCATCTGCAGCTTTACATAGTCATGAAAGCCAAGCGGTTTGAGCAGGCGGACCTGGGGGTGAAAGTTGACGCCCATCGCACTGATGCGCTTCTGCGTGCGTGGGTGCGTCGAGACGATGACAGGGAGGCCATGGTCCTCGGCCAAACCATTGAGCACCTGGCACAACTTGGTGAAGCTGCGATCCGATTCGATGTTCTCTTCTCGGTGCGCGCTGATCACGAAATAGCGGCCGGGCTCTACACCCAAACGCGCCAGTGCATCGGATGCGTCGATGCGATCGCGATAGTGCGTGAGGACTTCGAACATCGGGCTGCCGGTCTTGATGACCTGATCGGGTGGCAGACCCTCGCGCAGAAGATACTCACGCGCAATGTCGCTGTAGGTCAGATTGATGTCGGCAGTGTGGTCAACGATTCTGCGGTTGGTTTCTTCTGGCACGCGCAAGTCGAAACAGCGGTTGCCAGCTTCCATGTGGAAGATAGTGATCTTGCGGCGCTTGGCTGGAATCACAGCCAGGCAACTGTTGGTGTCTCCTAGCACCATCAGGGCTTCTGGCTGCTCTTGTTCCAGAACCTTGTCGACGGCGATGATCAGGTTGCCAATGGTTTGCGCAGCATTGGCGCCGGCACTGTTGAGAAAGTGGTCAGGCTTGCGCACTCCCAGATCGTCGAAAAAGACCTGGTTGAGCTCGTAGTCGTAGTTCTGCCCGGTGTGCACCAACACATGGTCGCAATGCTCATCCAAGCGCGCCAGGACGCGCGACAGACGGATGATTTCAGGGCGAGTACCGACGATCGAAACGATCTTTAGTTTTTTCATGCTTGCTGCACCTTCTCCGCCACTGTGTCAGGATTCTGCCGGTCGAAGATTTCGTTGGCCCAAACCATCACAAGCAACTCGTCATCGCCGACGTTGGTCACGTTGTGAGTCCAGCCTGGAATGGTTTCGACGATGCGGCCTTCGCCGCCGCGAGTGGTGATTTCGTGGGTCTCGTTCGTGATGATGTGGCGGAAGCCGAAGCTGGCGGTGCCCTTCATGACCAGGAACTTCTCAGTCTTTGTGTGGTGATAGTGCTCACCCCGGGTGATACCCGGGAACGCCGTGAAGTAGCCGAACTGGCCGCTGTCGGTGGTTTTGAGCATCTCGACGAACACGCCGCGCGGATCCGCATGCCGAGCCACCTGGTATTCGAAGGCTGGCAGCGGCAGGAAGCTCACATAGGTCGCGTACAGCGCGCGGGTCAAGCCGGTGCCCACGCGCTCGGAAACCATGTTCTCGCGGCTGGCGTGGAATGCTCGGATTTGGTTGGCCAAGGTGCCGACTGTCGTGTCGTACTCGGGGCCGGCCTGAACCAAACCAGAAGCAGGCGCTCCGTCTTCGAGCAGCGCTACGAAATGGCGAACCACATCATCGATGTAGATCAGCTTGAGTGCGGCGTCAGGCGCGTTGACCACGATGGGCTCGCCTCGCGCAATGTTGTGGCAAAAAGTGGCCACTGCCGAGTTGTAGTTCGGACGAGACCATTTGCCAAAGACATTGGTCAAACGGAATACATGCACGGAAGCTCCGGTGCGTGTACCGTAGGCGTACAAAGCGTCCTCGGCGGCTCGCTTGCTCTGGCCATAGGGGTTGTCAAGGCCGGCCTGTGTGGACGAGGCGTACACCACACCAGGAGGCGAGGGCAGCGAAGCCATCGCGTCACAGAGGCGGCGTGTGAAGTCGTGGTTGCCAGTGCTGAACTCAGCAGGATCCTGCGGGCGATTGACGCCCGCGAGGTGGAACACGCGTTCGACGCCCGTCAACAGAACAGGCAATTCAGTCGGCGCTACGTCGTGGGGAATCAGGACAAGGTCCCGGTGACCCAACTCCTGGAGTCGAACTTGTAGATTGCGGCCGATGAAACCACGGCCGCCGGTCAATGCGATGCGCATATCAGTCCTCCGGATGTGCTGCTTCGCCGGCGGCAATCCGCCGCATGAAGTCCAACTTCAGCAGCAGGCGCTTCATGCCCTCGACGTCCAAGCGCTCGGTGTTGTGGGAGTTGTAGTCTTCGGCCTCGGAGATGCTCACCTCACCCTGTTCGACAAATTTGCCGTAGTTGAGGTCACGGCCATCCGGGGGAACGCGGAAGTACCCCTCGAGGTCTTCAGCGGCGGCGCGCTCTTCACGGCTGAGCAGGGCCTCGTAGAGTTTCTCGCCGTGGCGCGTACCAATGACGCGGACTTCGTGTTCTGGCTTGCCCATCAACGACAGGATCGCTTCAGTCAATACGGCGACAGTTGCTGCCGGCGCCTTTTGTACAAAGATGTCGCCGTTGTTGCCGTGCTCGAACGCATACAGGACGAGTTCGACAGCGTCGTCGAGCGTCATCATGAAGCGCGTCATATTGGGGTCGGTGATGGTGATTGGCTTGCCGGCGCGAACCTGCTCAACGAACAGGGGGATCACCGAGCCGCGAGAGGCCATCACATTGCCATACCGAGTGCCGCAGATGACGGTGCCAGTGCCTTCCAAATTACGGGAGGCTGCAACCATGACCTTTTCCATCATCGCCTTGGAAATGCCCATGGCGTTGATTGGGTAGACCGCCTTGTCAGTGCTCAGGCAGACCACCCGCTTCACGCCGGCACGAATTGCCGCTTCAAGTACGTTTTCGGTGCCCAGCACATTGGTGCGGACAGCCTCCATCGGATGGAATTCGCAGGAGGGAACTTGCTTGAGCGCTGCGGCGTGATAGCAAAAATCTACGCCGCGCATGGCGCTCTCAACGGCGCGGGCGTCTCGAACGTCGCCGATGTAGAACTTCAGCTTCGGGTGGTTGTAACGCTTGCGCATGTCGTCCTGCTTCTTTTCGTCGCGGGAGAAGATGCGGATCTCGCGTAGGTCTGAATCCAGGAAGCGGCGCAGCACGGCGTTGCCGAAGCTGCCTGTGCCGCCAGTGATCAGCAGGGTCTTGTCAGTGAACATGAGGAATTAGATCTTGGAGTGGGTACGCAATGCCGCGCGGCAGAGGTCGTCCTTCTGCGAAGGCGTCGGGTAGTTGATCAGCACGGCGCGGTACTGGCCCTTGAAAACGAACAAGCTACCTGCAGCCGCGCCGATCACTCCGCAGGCGCTCAGAAGGGCCCCGACATGATCGAGTGAGCCGGCTCCGCCCAATACCGTCAGCGGAACTTTTAGCGCGGCACGCATCTGCTGGGCCAGTTCGATGTCGTAGCCCTTCATCTCGCCGTCGCGATCGACCGAGTTGATGACGATTTCTCCGGCTCCCGCATCTTGCAACTGCTTTGCAAAAGCCACCGGATCGAGCTTGTGGGCGTTCTTGGCGTTATGAGTGGTGAGTTCGTAGCCTTTGCTGAAGAGCCCGCTTTTCTTTCGAATATCGAGCACGGCTACCACACTCTGGCGACCGATGGCCTCGGCCATACGTGTCAGCAGCGACGGATCGGCGACTGCAGCAGAGCTCACTGACACTTTCTCGACGCCGAGGTCGATGATGCGAGCGGCCTGCTCCGCAGTAGTAATCCCGCCGCCGTAGCAAAGCGGCATCCGGCACTCGGCGGCGAGCTTGGCGATGAGCCCGTAGTTGGGCTCCACTTTGTTCACGGCTGCATCGATGTCGATGACCATCAACTCGTCGGACTCTTTCTCGTTGAAGATCTTGACTGCGTTGATGGGGTCACCGACGTACTTCGGCGCCTTGAACTGCTGGGTCTTGACCAGCCCGCCCTTGTGGACGAGGAGGCAGGGAATGATGCGGGGACGCAGCATGGCTCAGAGCTCCGCAAAGTTCTTCAAGAGTTGCGCACCAAAGTGATGGCTCTTCTCGGGGTGACACTGAACGCCGTGGATGTGGCCCTTGGACACGATGCAGTCGAAGTCCAGACCATACTCAGCAGTTGCTGCCACGTCGGCCTTGTCTTGTGCATCGAAATAGTACGAATGCAGAAAGTAGAAGCGTGGCTCCGGTTCGAAGTCGGTGAACAACTTGTTTCCCGGGCGCACCTTCAGGTCGTTCCATCCCATATGTGGCATGGGTAGGTCTTTGGAGGCCGGCGTATTGGCGAATGCCTTGACGCGACCGGGCACCCAATTGAGTCCGGGGAGTTCGCCTTCGTCACTGCCGCTGGCCAGCATCTGCATACCAACGCAGATGCCGATCACCGGGACTTCGCGTTCATGCACCATCTCCTCGAGACGAGGGCGCAAGCCTGACTGGTTGAGCAGGGTCATGGCCGTGTCAAAGGCACCCACGCCAGGAAGGATCAGGCGTGTGGCACCCTCCAACTCATCGGCATTGCGAGCGCGGGTAGCGTCAATGCCCAAGCGCTTGAACATGGTCAAGAAGGCTTGGATATTTCCCACGCCGTAGTCGACGATGCGAATCATCGGAAGTACCTCTTTTCCAGCCCCAGCCAACGCATCGCGTTGGCACCGAAGCCGATCATCCAGCGCTTGTTCTTGTAGTCGCGATAGGTCTTCTTGGGTAAATCGAAGATCTGCTGCAACTCGTCCACCGTCAGGTCAAGTTTGTGGGCGACGTATTCGAACTCTTGCTTCAGAAAGTGCTCATCCATCTCTGGGCGAGAGATTCGATCCAGTGCCGCCTCACGTGTCATCTGCCCGGTCATGATCAGGCTGGAGAAGTGCGCACGGCGCTTGTGAAATCCGAAGCGGCGTGGCAGCCAGTAGTCTTCGTAGAAGCGCGTGAAGCGGGACTCGTGATGCTTATGTTGGAAGCGCTGCCACCCGAAACGGCGGCCGAGTTCATCCTCTGCTTCCTTTTTGCTGAATGGCACAAGGTTAAGCGGATGATGGACCTTCATACCAAGGATCTTTTGGTAATACAGTTTGTAGACCAAGATGTCCTTGAGTGGGAAGCTCTCCAAAGGCCGCTTGCCAAACTGCCGATGAATGTCGTTGAACAACAGCGTATCAATGCCAAGGTAGCCACCCCACTCTTCCGGCTCTCGACAGCATTCCGTCGAAAAGTTCGATCCTGTGATCACATGTTTGATCTTGTACTTACGAGCAAATTTGTACAAAGACGAGAAGAACGAAGCGTCCTGAGGCAGATCTTGGTCAGGAATCCCCGACTTCAGAAATGCAACTTGCAAATCCTTCATTTCCTCCCAGTTGATCACCTCTGTATACAAATCCAGGCCCAAGCCGTCCACGAGCTTTTCAATATTGCCTACGGCCTGGTCGGTGTTCCAGCCCGCGTCTACGTGGAACAGAAGTGGGCGAAGCCCCATTTTCTCCTTGGCCACATAGGCGGCGTACGAACTATCCAACCCGCCACTCAAGCCGATGATGCAGTCGAAATCTTTTCCAGCCCCTTCGGTGCGGATTTGGTCTGCAAGCAGTTGTAGTTTTCGAGCACCTTCAGAACCGGTGTCCCAGGTAGGGGCCACCAAGGCTCTGAAGTTCACACAGTAATCACAAAGACCCTCCTCATTGAATCGGATGTGTGGATCCGATGTGTCCATGATGCAGTGTGAGCAGATTTTGTACATTTTAAAGAAGCGCAGTAGGCTGAGTTAGGCGGCCTGATGAAGCTTGCGGTCGTAATCCGAAGGCATTTTCCCATTGTCCATCACCGATCGATATGGGCTTACGAAGAAGCGATAGATTTTATGAGACTGCCTAGTCATTTCCCAAAGTTTGCGGGAGGGAAGCTTTGAAACTGTCGCGTGGTCGTGATGCCTTACGCCAATATCTGGCACATAGTACATTTGCTCCCCGCCAGCTAAAAGCTGGCGAGCAAGGAAGAACTCTTCTCCCATTACAAAACCAGGAGACCATAGCCGGCCATATTTCTCGAAGAACTTTGGAGTCAAAATGTAGCAAGCGCCGTAGCCTTGATAAATCGGGCCTTCCTGTCCATGGTGTTCGTGGTCTTTTCGAGTAACTAAGCTCCGAGCTTCACGTGCTGCCCAACTGATCAGTCGGGATAGTGCGAAATTGGAGAAGTACAGGTCCCACACAACCTCTCGAAAACGGCTGACGCCGCTTATGACATGGGGGTTTTGGTGGACGCCATCCAGCGTGGTAATGCTGGGCGAAATCACGGCATGCCCCGCCAGTTTTCCTGCAGACTTACTAAGCCCGGCGAAAAACGAAGGCTCAAAGACAAGGTCGTTATTTCCAATGACGATGACATCGTGCTTTTGGTCTTGAACCCTAAGTGCTTCAATACCTAAATTGAGTCCCTCGAAGTACCCAACATTGGTTTCGTTCCAAATTATGCGGCAGTTAGCAGGGAGGGCTCCGGGCGCTGCGAGAATACTCCGTTCTTGTTCTGTCGATGCATTGTCGACGAACACTATCTCATAGTTGTCTAAGCCGTGATTCGAGGCAATGGACTGCGCGGCTTGAATACTAAGGGCTGAATTGTTGTAGTTGGTAAAAGTGAAGCCAATCTTCATGATGTCCTTTTAGTATGCGATTCAGGCTGCAACTTGGCTTTAGCGGCGACTCAATGCGTGCTGCCATTCGTTCAGATAGATGGCCATAACAGATTCGCGTGTAAAGGTGGCGCCGACTCGTGCAGCGTTGTCTGAGAGCTCCTTCCAGCGTGCTTTATCGTCGTCAGCAGGGATGTTGCCGGTATGCAAAGGTAAGCCGGTTTCTGCGTTCAGATCGACGACGACGCCGCAGTCATGTTTTCGAACGAAGGCTGCAAGTTCGGCCAACTGATTGGAGACGATCAGTGGGACGCCACGCGAAAGTGCCTCTGCGGCCTTCGTGGAGAAGAAGTTGGCGCGCATCTTGATGGTGTCGAAGTAACCATGGCTTGTTCGAAGCCCGGGTATCACCATTGCTGTAAGCGCATCGTAGTATTCCGGCAGCTTGTCTATTCCATAAAAATGGCATTCGAATGCCTCGAGTTCCGGGGTTCTATGCGTCGCTAGTAAAGGTGTGAAATCCTTGAAGACTTTGAAAAAGTCTATGAGTAGGTGTGCGTCGTTCCATTGGCCTAGCGAACCTGCGTAGCCTATGCGCCGCGTGCTCCAGCGGGCTTCGAAATCGGGAGACCACCCCTCAGGGCGATCGAATCCTTGTATCGGTGCAAATGCGACTGAGATACCGGTCTCCTCCTCATACTGAGCGCGTGATCTATCCAATGGCAGGAAACGTGTGTCCGAGTTTCGAAGTAGTCGATACTCAATCTCTTTCCAAGGCCCATAAGCGAGTCGCCCCAGCAGGCCATGCCCCATTGGAATCTCAGGGGGAAGCCAACTGCGCATATCAAAGGAAGCGATGGTTGATCGCTTGGTCATCGAGGCGTGATCTCGGGTCAGTATGGCAATTTCAGTAGCGTCGTAACTCCTCGCATGCAGCACCAGCGGGCCTCGTTTGCCGCTGACGATTCTAGTCAATTTCCGGGCGGCGAATCTTAATGCTGCCGATCGTATAGGTAGGGAGTGTGGGGCGCCCAAGCTGATTGGCACAACGACAGAATCAAAGGGTATGCCGGCAGCTTTGCATTGCATGCGGACCATCGCAAGATCGCTTTTTCGTTGCAGGAATCGCTTCAGCCATGACAGTGCTGGGATCGCAGCAAACCAGCGGACTGAATGTCCTTGTTGTTTGAGAATTCGTGCAGTTTCGAACAACTGGGAAAAGAGCAAACTGCCAACGCTCGGCCATTCGCCGCTGGATATAAGGACTACATCCAAGGAGTCGTGTGGGGAGGTGAAATCAGCATCAATGGTCATGAGCCACTTTCGATATCGGCGCCCATGAAGTTTTTTGGGCTGGCGAGGTGTGAAATTCTCCAAGCATGGCCAATAATATAAGCCCCAACCAAAGAGGAACTAGGGGTATCGCCGACGATGGTATGGAGGAAATCACTAGCACCGCCGCCAAGATGAATATTCGCGTTGCCCAAGAGCCCTGTTTGCTGCGTCCGTATAGCATCACTAGAAAGATGACTAGGCTCAGTAAACCTGGCCATCCGGCCCAATACCCAAACTCGATTACCAGTGAGTGCGGATTGAAGTAAATTGCTTCATCCGAGAAAAGTGCGTCACGAGTAAAGCGGGAATAGTTAAGAATCTCACCCGAGCCGAATCCCAAGTCGTCTAGTTTGTTGGCAAAGTGGAGATAAGACTCGCTTCGACTAGAGGTTGAAGAGTCGGCTGTGAGTCCAACCTCAGCAATCTCCGCCAATGACTTTGCTTTGTAAAGACTGGCATCGATAGTTTCGTTTCCGGTGTAGTCTATGGCGCTAAAGGCGAGGGCGGCGCCTGCCAGTACAGTAGATACTATCAGAAGAGCTTTTGAATCTCTGGCGTTGACCTTGCGGAGGCGGTCGGCTACATATAAAAGTATTGCTAGGCGAGAAAATGTAACCAGAAGAATTAGCAGTACTATGGAATTAAAAGATGTTCGATGCCATTTTGGGCGATTGGCTTGAGTGGCATTGTAGAAGATACTTAGTGTGACGACGATGGCAGCCAAGTTGTTTAAATTAAACTGCGATCCGGGAATCATGAACTCGTAAGTGTCGCCCGGTGCTAGGCCAATGCCCGCTATAAAATAGGATGCTTGTAGCAGCATAATGAATAGCTCTGTTGCTACATAAATGAGAAGTAGGTGGTCTAGTTGTCGGCGGGCGGTATCTAACCTACTCACGATCGATAGGGCATACCAAATCAGTGGAATCAGAATGAAAGTTGATAAAAATTGAAACTTGACGTTCAAAGCGCCACGGTCAAAGAAGGCGTATGTAGCGCCAGTTGCAACCAGTGGCGCTATTGCGAACATGCCCCATCTGCCGGACGACCATGTGACTGCGGAATGTGTCTTCGCGTCACGTATGAAACTCACGAAAAGGAGAGCCACACCTATCCCCAGAAGTGCATGTGCCGGTATAGCACTCCCTAGTAGAGGAATCAGTGGATCATGCATGAGCAATGCGACTAAAAAAAACAGAGCTGGATGGTGAGCGGCGATCATTTGTTGTCAACTTTCGAGTGGGGCTAGTCCACCTTTGGAGTTAACTACCGAGTCATAAACCAATTCATGCCGTTGTACAAATGCGGCTGCTGAGTAGCGAGCGATGCACCTTGCTCTGAGATCAGCGGCTTTGAAATACTGAACTTCATGGGCCATACGTTGAATACCCGCTGCTAGCTCAATTGGCGAGTTGTTAGGCACCAAAAAACCATCCTTGCCTGGGTCAATGACATCTTCAGGTCCGCCGCAACGAGGTGCTATCACGGGCTTGCCGCTCGCGAGTGCTTCAATTACTACGATTCCGAATGTTTCATAATCACTTGATAGTATGAATGCGTCACACGCCGCCATTTCATCCATGACCGTTTCGCGTTCGCAATTTCCTAATAGCGCAACGCGGTCTTTTAAACCCAGCTTCTGGATAAGTTGCTGTAATGGTTTGTGCTCCGGGCCGCCTCCGCAGATGCGCAACCCCACATCCACTCCCGCATCGATAACTTCTTTCAGTGCGAGCAAGAGTTTTGCATGGCCTTTTTTGGGTTGAAGAACTCCAACGGTCAGTAGGTTTAATCTGCCTGGCAGTGGGTTGGCTTTTCGGTTGGGTACGCGAGAGCCGAAGTTGGTATTGACCAAATTCGGCATCGTGTTCCAAGCAAGGTGGGAGGGTGGAGTCACGGTTGACGTAAGACGCCGGCCAAGGTCGCGGGATACTGCGAAAAGTCTAGAGGCATGTTGCACCTGCTCTTGGAGATATGCCAACAGTTTGGGGCGAATATTGGCAAGTGCAAATTCGCTGCTATGCTCCGTAACTACGAACGGCACACCATATTTCTGCTTGATTGCCGACGCCCACGCGAGTCCATAGATCATGCCGTGGACATGCAAGATGTCAGGTTTTCCGTGCTGGCAAGCGTAATTTTCGTACGCCTGTATTCCCTTGTGTTCCCAGAATCGCATATTCAGGGCGTGATTCCACGAGAAGGCGCGGACTCCGTGGAGGCGAAGAGTTGGTATGCCAAGATCATTTTCTTGGTGTATACCGAAGCTACCGCTGGTGAGGGCCTGGATGCTTGAAAACGATCGAAATGCCGGCGTAATGACTCCAACGCGTGTGCCGGCTGCCGACATAGCTTGCGCTTGTTCTCGAAAGAAACTTCCATTGGTGTCGCCGACCTTGGCGGGATACCAAGACGGAATGTAGAGCACATGCATAGAGATATTGACTCAGGAGAGCGGCGGGCGAAGGTGCGATAGCATTGAGTGCACGGCGTTGCCCCCAAGTCTCAAACTGTTGCGAAAGAACCCGGTCGCAACAAGCAGAAAAGCTAGCCATGCCGCGGTGGACCAATTGCTCTGTTGTTCGTCAATCAAAGCTTGCAGCGTGGCTAGCCCAAGTGCACAGAGGGTCCATCCATACAAAGCGAGTCTTGGATTTGCCCGCCAAATCCGGTGAGAGACCTCTGAGCGGAAGAAGAGAAAGACCCAGATTCCTGCAGCTAACGCAACTGCTGCTCCAGAAGCGCCGAAGCGAGGAAGCAGGAGCAAGTTGAGGCATACATTCACGGCAAGTGCTGCGGCGGCTGCCAGTAGGCTCAATCGTGTGGCTCTGGCGACGGCAATACCCAAACCCGTAGTTTCAGATAGCGCGTAGCAAAGCGGCCACAACATGCAGCACGCAATCAGCTTTTGGACAACTAGGTGTTTGGCCGGCAGTACGTATTGAAGCGTCCAACTAAATGCTCCTGCAAGTCCGACGATGAAAACTGTTACGGCTAAGGCGTGACGCGACACTGCGTCAATGCGATCGAGATTTTCTTCTTTTGCGACCCAGCGGTAGACCATAGGAATCCACACTGTTGTGAACATTGTGGTAGCTACCGCCGCAATCGCAGAAATACTTAAGGCAATGCTGTATACACCGAGTTCTTCATAGCTGGATAGCGATCTCAATAAGAATTTATCTATTCCCTCAAGACCCCAAAACAGCATGCCTGAAGTTGCCGCGGGGATACCAAAATGAAGCATTGCGCCAAGTAGCTTTCTATCAAATAGATTTAGGCGCCACTTGGTCCAGGTTTCCTTCGTGCAGAACAATAGATAGGCGAATCCTGCTGATACGGATACCCCATGTGCTATCAGCAGATGTTGAAGTTTTGGCTTTGGCGTGATATTTGCAATGCAAATAATGCTGACAAAGCCGATTTTTGCGATAAGGAGACTAGCTGCATATCGCTTCCCGTCCTCTTGCATGCGCAGGTTGAGGCTGAGAAAGCGTGAGGTGTATACGACGAAAACGTATCCGATAATATAGAGGCTTAAACTTGAGGATTTCAGGCCAAAGATGATGTCTGCGAGAAGTGTTGGCGCGCATGCCATCAGTACTATCGCCAAGGCAAACATGGTGAGCGCGCCTGGTGCCGCTGCGTTCATTAGCAACGAGGAGCGATCGCGAGATTCATTGAACTCGCGAGTGAAGCTCTGGTCTAAGCCCAACGCAAAAATCAACGTGGAAAGTCCGGAGCAGGAAATCAGCAGCGCAGCTCGCCCAATGTCCCCGTCGTCGAAGGCCCATGCAATGATGGGTATGGAAATGAAACTCAGGGCGCTTGATGCAAGAGAGCCGATTGCAAACCAAGTCAAGTTGCGCTTGTCCACGCTAGCAAACCTTTAGTTTTGGGTTGCAATCGGCGCTGTTGTGCGTGCTCGACGCAAACAAAGGTAAAGAAACGTAATCAGAATCCCGCCGGCACCGGCTCCTAGCGTAATCAATGCACGTTTTGGTTTGCTCTTCTCTTCGGGCGTTGAGGCAATGTCTAGTACTTGCACCAAGGTGTTTTCTCGCGCTTCGTCCAGCCGTGCGGCCTCAAACTGCCGGGCGTAGATTTCAAATAATGCTTCTTGATATTTATAATCTCGATAGGCGTCAAGATACGCTTGAGAGCGGGATGCCGATTTTGGTTCTTCGAGTCGTGCCAATTGGTTCAGCAAAGAAGACAGCCGAGATTGCATCTGCTGAATTTCTACTGCGCCGTCGGCAAGTCGTAGACGCATTGCTTTTAGCTGAGTCTGGCTTGCTTCATACTCTGCTTTAAGCCGAGCATAGGATTCGATAGCCGCTTTCGGGTCGCTCTTAATTGCAGAGCTAGTAATGCTGGAATCCTGTAACAACAGCTGGCTTGCGGATAGGGCATCCCGTGTTTTCTTCAATTGCTCCTCAAAGAATGCGCGGCGCTGCTGTGCTTCGCCCAGCGCCAACTCATTTGAGAGCTTGCGCAGCTCTTCGACGTAAGCATTGGCCAACTGGGCGGCTCGTTCCGGGCTGTGGTCGTCAACTTCAATAGAAATCAGGTTGTCTTTTTTGTTCACTACAGCACGAACCTTTTGAGTTAGTTCGCGGCGCGTTTCGATCAGCAGTTGCTTTTCATAGAGCTTTTGCAAATTGAATCGCGCGATGATCCGATTGCTCAATGTCTCGCTTTGAATTATTGCGATATATTGATCTGCAGGGCTTTTGCCGCCCGCAAAGCCGGCCAGACCAGGCAGGGCCGACAGTGATGCCAATGCTGCTGCTGCGGGGCTTTGTTGCTGAGGACTGATAATCGTAGTTTTAGCGGTAAACGTGGGTTTCACGAGAAACGTTGCACCGTAAGTCGCGACTGAGATGGCGAAGCCGATGCTGATAGTGCGGACCCAATGCTTCTGCAGCGTGCTGACAGCTATTTGCAGGTCAATCGTGTCGTTGGAGCTGGCCTGATTCATGTGTTTGCAGTCAAAGGAGTGCCGGGAGCAGATCGTTAGTTTTTGATGGTTTTGAGCGCAGCTGCGCCCAATCCGAATTGATAGAGGATCTGTGTCCAGTCTTTGGCTTCCTGCATGAACGTGGTTTTGTTCATTTCTTCAGGGACGAAAACTGTATCGCCGGGAAGTGCTCTTATGCCGTCCAAACCTCCGCTGGAAAGTAGCCACCCAGTTTTTTGCCGAGCACTGATCACGCTTCCGTTTGCGCGCAACACAAAAATGCTCCCGGTGTCTGCGCCGCGTGTCGGTCCCCCGGCCAGTTTAAGAAAATCATCCACAGTACTGCCATCGCCATAAAGGTAGCTGCCGCCGTTGAAGACGCTTCCAAACACGCCCACCGTGTTCGGATGTGCTGGTATAACCAGTCGGTCGCCGTCCTCTACTGCCAGTTCGGGCAGAGTTTTTGCGGAAGGAGTTAGCTGCAAAACGATGCGACCTGTCGGTTTGATGGCTCGCAAGCGTTGAATTAGTTGGTTTGTGCCTTGTGCTTTGGCCGCCTGGGCTGTGACTTCTTCGGAGTTGGCTGTTCTTTGCGAGGAGTTACTGCGGGCAAACTCGGTTTCCATATCCCGTAGTGCTCGATCGTAATTCTCCTGCTGAGACAGTCGAGTGCTTTCGCGACTGAATTCAGTCCCAAAGATATAGGCATCCGGGGTCAAGCCGCCAGCGGCTCGTATGGCGTCGGCCAAGCTGCTATTTGCCGGGAGAATAAATTCACCTGGGCGCTTTACTTCACCTTCGACTTTGACTCGCTTGCTTTGTTTGTATTGAGGGAGTGAGGCCTCAACCGCGCTGAATGCCCTGAATAGATCGCCGTCGCGGGGCTTCAGATTGATTTGTTGCGGGAGACTCAGTTCACTCACCCTAGTGTCATTGCGCGCATCGAGGTGCTCGACTGTGAAACGCGAGCGGTCTGCAACTGCTGTAAATCCGCCGGCCATAACTAGAACATCCTCAAGTGTTTCTTGAGGCCTCAGCTCAAAGATTGCAGGCTTGTTTACGCTTCCGACCAGAGCAATTTGCGGTCCTACGGCACCAATGTGAATTACGTCATCAGACATCAGTGTCTTGTCTGACGACTTGTCACCCTTAATAAGCAGGTCATACAGGTCAAAGTGGCTTATGGTTTTGCCATTGCGCCGCAATTCGATGTGTCGAAAACTTCCTGCTGAAGAGGGCCCGCCTGTCTGAATCAGTGCATTAACGAGTGTTGATAGGCTGCTGACGGTGTAGGCGCCAGGTCGCTTTGTAAATCCGGTAACATAAATGCGGATGCTGCGAAGCTTCCCGAGTGAGGTGCTCAATTTGTAGTTTCGGAATACTTGTCCGATGCGTTGGTCGATCGCGGTTGCCAAGTCGGCATATCGGAGGCCTGCAACCATGATTGGTCCGACGCGAGGGATGGTGATTCGACCGCTTCGATCTACAACCAACCTCAAGTCTCCGTCGATTGAGCCCCAAAGCGTAACCAAGACTTCGTCCCCGACATTCAAAACGTAGTCATTCGGAATCTGATTTCCCCCGTCGTGTTGCGCGCCGCTATAGCGATCTTGCTCGATCAACTCGCTTCCAAATCGACGTAGTGTTTGCTCGACACCTGCTGCCTTTTGCACGTATCTTTCGAATTCGGTAGGAACGTAGACTTCGATCGGGCGCAGTTGCGCGCGCGCATCGGTGGGGGCGATTTGAATGTCTGATTCTTGTCGGATGTTCGGGCTACCGTTTGTCTGAGTCTGTAGTCGCACGGGCGCGGCGTCCGCCGGCATTGATTGGGCCTCGGACCTCGCGGCAAATGTGCCAAGAAGCAAACCCAGCGCGGTCACTGAAAGCAGGGAGTTGCGCTTGAAGGCTCGCTGAGCATAGGTCGACTGCAGAGCGGAGCTTGTTTGAGGTTTGTCGAGCCTGTTTTTCGTGTTGTTGGATCTTTGAAGCTCAAAAAGGTTCATGGCTCGCTCGCAAGGGTGCATATGTTGGCTGCCCACGGTTCATGCAGGCTTAACGTTGTGGGATTCTAGCTGTGAGCTCAGCGGCATCTTGGTGGGGCAGCATGGTGGCTCGTTACACTCTGGGGCATGCTCTATTTGCTCTGCTCCTTTTTGGTGGCGACTCTGGTCACCCTCTGGATCGTCCACTCCTCCAGCCTGCATGCCCATCTCTCTGCTGACGGTGATCTGGACGGCCCTCAGAAGTTCCATGTCAAAGTCGTGCCCCGCATCGGTGGTGTCGGCATGTATGTCGGGCTATTGGTGACGGCTGCCCTGGTGTGGTGGCGCGGCTCCGATCATGCGCATCTGGGACTGATGCTGCTGCTTTGTGGCTTGCCGGCATTCGCTGCGGGTCTGATTGAGGACTTCACCAAGAAGGTGTCGCCGGGCAAGCGTCTGCTGGCGACGGCTATTTCGGCGACGATCGCGTTTTATTTGATCAATGCCCAGATCACGCGGACCGACATCCCAGGGCTGGATTGGTTGGTCGGTTTTTCCGTCGGGGCTTTGGTGGCTACCGTGTTGACGGTGTCGGGTGTGGCTAACGCGGTCAACATCATTGATGGCTTCAACGGTTTGTCGTCCATGTGCGTGAGCCTGATGTTGCTGACCTTCGCCTACGTGGCGCTGCAGGTCGGTGATGTGGAGCTGACCCTGTGGTCGCTGGCGGGCGTCGGGGCGGTGCTGGGCTTTTTTGTCTGGAACTTTCCGGCCGGGTTGATCTTTCTTGGCGATGGCGGGGCCTATTTCTTGGGCTTCTTTGTGGCGGAAATTGGGGTGCTGCTGATCGCCCGTCACCCCGAGGTGTCGCCGCTGTTTGCGCTGATGGTCTGCATTTACCCGGTGTTCGAGACTCTGTTCTCGATCTACCGCCGTCGTTTCATCCGGGCCACGCCGCCGGGGCTACCTGATGGCATCCATTTGCATTCGCTGATTTATCGCCGCCTGATGCGCTGGACGGTGGGTGCGCGTGATGCCCGTGCGATGACGCGCCGCAACTCCATGACGGCGCCTTATCTTTGGATGCTGTGCCTGTCGTCATTGGTGCCGGCGGTGTTCTTCTGGGATTCGACGGCCATGCTCGCGCTGTGCATGCTGCTCTTTGGTCTGACCTATGTGGCGCTGTATTGGCGCATCGTGCGTTTCCGTACGCCCTCGTGGCTCGTGTTTCGAGGTGACGTGATGGGGCGTGCGCCGCGTGACTCCAAATCGGCGTCCGGCCCGAAATCGCAGTAAAAGCCCTGCATCAGGGATAATGGCGGGATGACCGAACCCCAAATCATCGAATCCGCCACCCCTGATCCCACGCCGGCTCGCTTCGACACCCTCCCGCTCGACGCCAAGCTTTTGCGTGCCGTGGCCGACTCTGGCTACGCGTTGATGACGCCGATCCAGGCCAAGGCGATTCCGATCGTTCTGGAGGGTCGCGATGTGATGGGTGCGGCGCAGACCGGCACCGGCAAGACCGCCGCCTTCTCCATCCCTCTGCTGCAGCGCATGCTGAAGCATGAAAACGCCAGCGCTTCGCCGGCCCGCCATCCGGTGCGCGCCCTCGTGCTGGCGCCCACGCGTGAGCTGGCCGATCAGGTGGCCAACAACATCAAGGCCTACGCCAAGCACACCAATCTGCGTGTGACCTGCGTGTTTGGCGGCATCGACATGAAGCCGCAGACCTTGGTGCTCAAGGGTGGCGTGGAAGTCTTGATCGCCACGCCCGGGAGATTGCTGGACCACATCGAAGCCAAGAACTGCGTGCTCAATCAAGTCGAGTATGTCGTGCTGGACGAAGCCGACCGCATGCTGGACATCGGCTTCCTGCCCGATCTGCAGCGCATCCTGAGCTTCCTGCCCAAGACGCGCCAGACCTTGCTGTTCTCGGCCACCTTCTCGCCCGAGATCAAGCGTCTGTCACAAAGCTATCTGCAAGACCCGGTTTTGGTCGAAGTGGCGCGCCCCAATGCCACGGCAAAGAATGTGGAGCAGCTGTTCTACAGCGTCACCGATGACGACAAGCGCGCAGTGGTGCGTCAGATCCTGCGTCAGCGTGAGATCAAACAGGCGATTGTGTTCGTCAACTCCAAGCTGGGTGCGGCCCGTCTTGCGCGTTCTTTCGAGCGCGATGGCTTGCGCACGGCGGCCTTGCATGGCGACAAGTCGCAGGACGAGCGCCTGAAGTCGCTCGAGGCCTTCAAGCGCGGTGAAGTCGACCTGCTGGTCGCCACCGACGTGGCTGCGCGTGGCCTGGACATTGCCGATCTGCCCGCGGTCTTCAATTTCGACGTGCCCTTCAATGCCGAAGATTACGTTCACCGCATTGGCCGTACCGGCCGCGCGGGTGCGTCCGGCGTGGCGGTGACCCTGGTGACGCGTGCCGATGCGCGCCTGGTGGCGGACATTGAGAAACTGGTCAAGCGCACCTTGGACCTGCAGGCCTTTGAGTTGCAGGATGAGCGTGGCTCGCGCCCCGCTCGATACGAGGGGGCTGAGCGCTCGGAGCGTCCGGCCCGCCCGCGTCGTGAGGAGTCTTTCTCTGACGCAGCTCCCGCCGCAGCGGCGCCCCGTCCGGCCTACCGCCCACCGGCAGCGCCGCGCGATGCCTTCTTCGACAAGCCTTACGAAGCCAGTCAGCGCGACGAGCCGCCAGCCTGGGACAAGGGCGCTGCTGCAGCGCCGCGCAGCGTCTCTAGCAACATCAAGCCCAAGAAGAAGGTGGCAGCCTTGTTCGGTGCCAAGGCGCCGGCGGCGTCGCTGGAGTCTTGAGGGTTTGCGCGCCATCCGTGGCTCGGCAGGCTGTCAAAGCGGGCTGAGTTTGAAATGAAAAAACGGCGCCTACGAGGCGCCGTTTGTTTTGGTGGTGCTGGCGGCCGCCCTGGTCGCCAGGCTCAGGCCAGGATTGCGAATACCGCGGGCACCTTGTCCGGCAAGCCCTCGCCGGAGCTGCGCCAATCGGCCACGCTGGCGCTGCGGGTCCAGCCTTGGGCCAGGCTCAGGCCGCAGCTGATGGACAGGCGGGTCTGTGGTCGCAAATTGCTCAGCAGGGCGTGGAGCAGGGCGGAGTTGCGGTACGGTGTTTCGATCATCAGCTGGGTCTGCTGCTGCCGGCCGGACAAGGCTTCCAGCTCCTTGATGCGCGCGGCGCGCGCTGGTGCTTCCACGGGCAGGTAGCCGACAAATGCAAAGCTCTGGCCATTCAGGCCGCTGGCCGACAAGGCCATCAGCAGGGAGCTGGGGCCGCTCAAGGGCAGCACCTCGATGTCGGCATCGTGCGCGGCGGCCACCAGCAGGGCGCCGGGGTCGGCCACGGCCGGAAGGCCGGCTTCTGAAATCAGGCCCATGTCATGCCCGGCCAGCGCGGGCGCCAGCAGGGCGTGCCAGGCCTGGTTCTGGTTGACCAGATCGCCGCCCCGGCCTTTGGGTGGGCGTGGCAGCTCCTTGATTTCCAGGCTCTGCAGGGGCTGCGCCAGCGGGCAGACCTCGTCCACGCGCTTCAAAAACGCACGGGTGGTCTTGGCGCTTTCGGCGGCCCAGTGGCTCAGGCGGGCGGCGGTGGCAATGACTTGCTGCGGCAAGACCTCGTTGAGCGGCACTGCTGCGCCTTCGACGCCGAAGTCCAGGGTGTTGGGGATCAGATAAAGGCTACCTTTCTTGTTGTTGTGCGCGTTCATTTGCAGACTCCGCCTGCCAGGCTGTGGGCGAGGGCTTGCAGGGGATCCAGGCCCGCGGCGCGGAGCAGGGCGCTGGTGCGGATCAGCGGCAGGCCGATCAGCGCGGTGGGGTCGTCCGATTCGATGGCGGACAGCAGGCTGATGCCCAGCCCCTCCGACTTGGCGCTGCCGGCGCAGTCGTAGGGCTGCTCGCTGCGCAGATAGGTTTCAATCTCAAGGTCGCTCAGTTCGCGGAAGCGAACGCGCACCGGGGCCAGGTCTTGCTGGGCAAAACCGCTCGCCTCGCAGACCACGGCCACGCCGGTTTGAAAAATGATGCTGTGGCCGCTCATGCGGCGCAGTTGCTCGACGGCGCGCTCGTGGCTGCCCGGCTTGCCGATGGGGCTGCGGTTCAGGTCGGCAACCTGGTCGGAGCCGATCACGATGGCCTCGGGGTGAAGTCGGGCCACCGCGTGCGCCTTGGCGAGAGACAGGCGCGCAGCCAGTGCCGCGGGCGCTTCGCCGGGAAGCGGGGTTTCATCCACCTCGGGCGACTGCACGGCAAAAGGCAGGCGCAGCCGCTCCAGCAGTTCGCGCCGGTAGCGCGAGGTGGAGGCGAGGATCAGGGGGCGGGGTGCCGGGGTGGCGGAGGGTGTGTGCATGGCAGGATTTTCGCATTGGCGGCGGGGCTTCGCGTTTCAGCTGCCCGGCTTGCAAGGCCGGCCTCGTACACTTGCGGCCATGAAAGCGCATGAATTTGACTCACGAAAATTGGACGTTCCGGCCTTTGCCCGGGATGCGGGCAGCCTGCGGGGTGAGTGGCCGGCTTCGCAGCTGAGTCGCCTGGCCGATGTGGCGGCGCCCGAGACGCCGGTGGCGGCTTGGCCTGCGGTGCAGTGGTCCTTGCACGGTGAGCGCCGGGAGCTCAGCGGCGGTGCCGTTGAAACCTGGTTGCACCTGGAGGCCTCGGCCGAAGTGAGCATGACCTGCCAGCGCTGCCTGCAGCCGGTGCCGGAATCGATGAGCCTGGATCGCTCCTATCGCTTTGTGCGCGATGAGCAGGAGGCGGCCGAGCAGGATATCGAGAGCGAAGAAGAGCTGCTGGTGCTGACGCGCAATCTCGACGTGCAGGAATTGGTGGAGGATGAATTGCTCTTGTCGCTGCCGTTGGTGCCGCGTCACGAACAATGCCCGAAGCCCCTGGAAGTGCCGGCGGGCGTGGCGGAGTTGAGCGAGGAGGAGGCCGCCTCGTCCGAGCGCCCCAATCCTTTTGCGGCCCTGGCTGCATTGAAGAAAAAATGATGGAACGGGCCCGCGGCCGCGCACCTTCGTCGGCGGGATTGTGGGCTCGGATTTGAGTCTTGGCGCCAACGGTGCTACAATCGCGGGCTTTCCCCGGTCCGAGAATCAAAGTAGCGTGCCGTGAGTGCGGGCCAGCTTGGCTGCAGTGCTTGCAAACCGCTGGCGCATGGTGCGCTTGATGCTCGCGACGCTTGTGTACACAGCAATCGCGGCGCCCGGGGTGTGCAGGTCGCTGGTCTGCGTGGAGAGTTGGAGCGAATCGCTTCAGCAAATCCAGACCGCCGCGCCTCAATCACCGGAGCCTTAGGAGAATTTCATGGCCGTTCAGCAAAACAAGAAGTCGCCTTCCAAGCGTGGCATGCACCGTTCGCACAATGCCCTGGTCACCCCGGGTACTGCCATCGAGCCGACCACCGGCGAAGTGCATCTGCGTCACCACATCAGCCCCACCGGCTTCTACCGCGGCCGCAAGGTCCTGAAGACCAAGGCAGACGCCTGATCGATTTCGACTGACGCGCCTGCCTCAGGCGGCGCGTTGATCTCACGATCTGCTGTGATCACGAATTCCCGGCCTGTGCCTTGTTGCAGTGCCGGGTTTTTGTGTTTTCTGCGGGCTCTGTTGCGCGGTGTTTCCACCGTTGGCAAGAGGCCGCATGGCCTGACATATTGGCTTGATCCACTCGGGTGTGTGTGCGCCAAGGCGCTGCACGGCCTGAGTTTTCGTGTCCGGCCGTTTTTCTCTGGCCGGCTTTCACCTGGGTTGCTGTGATGTCTTCTGTCGATTCCCGTCTGCCCGCCCAGCCCGCGGTGTCCGTGGCCGAGCCTTTGGCCCGGGTGCGCCTGGCTGTCGATTGCATGGGTGGCGACCATGGGCCGTCCATCACCTTGCCGGCCTGTGAGGCCTTCCTTGCCAAGCACCCGCAAGCCGAACTGCTGCTGGTGGGCCTGCCCGATGCGCTGGCTGCGGCCGCCCAATGGCCGCGCTGCCGCATCGTGGCCGCCAGTGAAGTGGTGGCCATGGACGACCCGGTCGAGGTGGCGCTGCGCCGCAAGAAGGATTCGTCCATGCGGGTGGCCATCAGCCAGCTCAAGTCGGCCGACGGCGGCTTGCCCCTGGCCGATGCCTGTGTGTCGGCCGGCAACACCGGAGCCCTGATGGCGGTCTCGCGCTATCTGCTCAAGACCCTGGATGGCATCGATCGCCCGGCCATTGCCTCGGTCATGCCCAACCAGCTCGGTGGCTACACCACCATGCTGGACCTGGGCGCCAATGTCGATTGCTCGGCCGAGCACCTGCTGCAATTCGCGCTGATGGGCAGTGCCCTGGTCGCGGCTGTGGATGGCAAGCCCGAGCCGCGTGTCGGCCTGCTTAATATTGGTGAAGAGGTCATCAAGGGCAGCGAAACCATCAAGCGTGCGGGTGAATTGCTGCGTGCGGCGGCGGCTGCTGGTCAGCTGAATTTCTACGGCAATGTGGAAGGCAATGACATCTTCAAGGGTACGGTCGATCTTGTCGTGTGCGATGGCTTTGTCGGCAACGTCGCGCTGAAGACGGCTGAAGGCCTGGCCACCATGATCATCACCATCATCCGCGAGGAGTTCGGTCGCAGCTGGATCAGCAAGGCGGCCGCGGCCCTGGCGATGCCGGTGCTCAAGCGCTTCAAAGGTCGTGTCGACCATCGCCGCTTCAACGGTGCGGCCCTGCTGGGCCTGCGTGGCCTGGTGTTCAAAAGCCATGGCTCGGCCGACGCCTTCGCTTTCGAGAACGCTTTGAACCGGGCGTATGATGCCGCCCGCAACCGGTTGCTCGACCGGGTACACGATCGCATCATTGCCACGCTGCAAGCCACGCCCGGCACCACGACCGGCGCCGAGGGGCTCGCGGTGGGCGACTCAGGAGACAAGGCGGCCCCGGTCGCCCAAGCTGCATGACCACCATCCCCAGCGCCACGAACACCCCCGCATCTGCTCCCTCGCCTTCGACGGCCATGCCTTCTGCGCGCTACGCCCGCATCATCGGCACCGGCAGCTACCTGCCGCCCCTGCGTCTGAGCAACGCCGAGCTGGCCGCCCAGCTGGCCGCCGATGGCATCGAGACCTCGGATGAGTGGATTGTCGAGCGCACCGGCATCCATGCCCGCCATTTCGCCGCGGAAGGCGTGACGGCCAGCGACCTGGCCTTGCCCGCTGCGCAAGCCGCCATCGCCGCGGCCGGTATTGCGGACGAAGAGATCGATCTCATCATCGTCGCCACTTCGACGCCGGACATGGTCTTCCCCTCGACCGCCTGCCTGCTGCAGCACAAGCTGGGCATCGCCGGAGGTGCGGCCTTCGATGTGCAGGCCGTCTGCTCGGGATTTGTGTATGCGCTGACGGTGGCGGATTCGATGATCCGAACCGGCGCGGCCAACAAGGCCCTGGTTGTGGGCGCCGAGGTGTTCTCGCGCATCCTCGATTTCAAGGACCGCACCACCTGTGTGCTGTTTGGTGATGGCGCCGGTGCCGTGGTGCTGGGCGCCAGCGACACGCCGGGCATCCTGGCCACCGAATTGCACGCCGATGGCAAGCACTCGGGCATTCTCTGTGTGCCGGGCCATGTTTCCGGCGGCAAGGTCAGCGGCGACCCGCTGCTGAAGATGGATGGCCAGGCCGTGTTCAAGCTGGCCGTCGGCGTGCTGGAAAAAGTGGCCCGCTCGGTGCTGGAAAAAGCCGGCCGCAGCGAGGATGACATCGATTGGCTGATTCCTCATCAAGCCAATATCCGCATCATGCAAGGCACGGCCAAGAAGCTGAAGCTGCCGCTGGACAAGGTGGTGGTCACCGTGGATCAGCACGGCAACACCTCGGCTGCGTCGATCCCGCTGGCCCTCGATGTGGCGGTGCGTGACGGCCGCGTCAAGGCCGGTGACACCGTGATGCTGGAAGGCGTGGGGGGCGGCTTCACCTGGGGTGCCGTGCTGCTGGATTTCTGATTCCGCAGGCCGCGCTTCACGGCTTTTGCCTCCGCTGCAATTCCGAGTTACTTCATCTCCAATTCTTCGACACACGATCATGAGCGCAAAGTTCGCATTCGTCTTTCCGGGCCAAGGCTCGCAAACCGTGGGCATGCTGGACGCCTGGGGCGATCACCCTGAAGTGGCTCGCACCCTGGCCGAAGCATCCGAGGCCCTGGGCGAAGACATCGGCGCCCTGATCAAGGCCGGCCCGAAAGAGCAGCTGGACCTGACCACCAACACCCAGCCCGTCATGCTGACGGCCGGCATCGCCTGCTACCGCGCCTGGGTGGCTGAAACCGGCTTGCTGCCGGCGGCTGCGGCCGGCCACTCGCTGGGCGAGTACACCGCCCTGGTGGCGGCCGGTGCCTTGACGCTGGCCGAGGCGCTGCCTCTGGTGCGATTCCGTGCCCAAGCCATGCAAGAAGCCGTGCCGGTGGGCGTGGGCGCCATGGCGGCCATCCTGGGTCTGGACAGCGCGGCCGTGATCGAGGGTTGTGCCGCCGCGGCGGCCGCCACCGGTGAGGCCGTGGAGGCTGCCAATTTCAACGATCCGAAGCAGACCGTGATTGCCGGCACCAAGGCCGGAGTCGACAAGGCCTGTGAGTTGCTCAAGGCCGCGGGCGCCAAGCGCGCGCTGCTGCTGCCGGTGTCGGCGCCCTTCCACTCGAGCCTGATGAAGCCCGCGGCGCTGGCGCTGCAAGGGCGTCTGGCCACGACCGAGTTTGCGGCGCTGCAGTTCCCGGTGATCAACAACATCGATGTGGCCGCCGTCGGCGATGCCGCCGGCCTGCGCGATGCGCTGTATCGCCAGGCTTTCGGCCCGGTTCGCTGGGTCGAAGTGGTGCAGGCGCTGAAGGCGCAGGGCATCCAGCATGTGCTGGAGTGCGGCCCGGGCAAGGTCCTGGCCGGCCTGGCCAAGCGTGTCGATGCCGAATTGATCAGCGCCACCGTGCTGGACCCGGCCAGCCTGGCCGAGGCGCGCGCACTGCTGGGCTGAGCATCGCCCCGTCTGCACCTTCCAATGAAACCGCAAGAAGATCATGACTGACACGACGACAAGCAGCAGCACCTCCCAAGTGGCCCTGGTCACCGGCGCCAGCCGCGGCATCGGCCGCTCCATCGCCCTGACCCTGGCCGAGCAGGGCTACAAGGTCATCGGCACCGCCACCAGCGAATCCGGCGCTGCCGCCATCGGCGAGGCCCTGGCTGCGCTGGGGGGCTCTGGTCTGGTGCTCAATGTCAATGACGCGGCCGCGGTTGAAGCGGCCGTGGACGGCATCGTCAAAGCCCATGGCGGCCTGCACGTGCTGGTCAACAACGCCGGCATCACCCGCGACACCCTGGCCATGCGCATGAAGGACGACGATTGGGATGCCGTGCTGGACACCAATCTCAAGGCCGTGTTCCGCATGAGCCGCGCCGTCATGCGCACCATGATGAAACAGCGTTATGGCCGCATCATCAGCATCACCTCGGTGGTCGGCGCTTCGGGCAACCCGGGCCAGGCCAACTACGCGGCGGCCAAGGCCGGTGTGGCCGGCATGACGCGCTCGCTGGCGCGCGAACTGGGCAGCCGCGGCATCACCGTCAACTGCGTGGCGCCTGGTTTCATCGCCACCGACATGACCGAAGTGCTGCCCGAGGCGCAGAAGGCCGCGCTGCTGGCGCAGATCCCGGTGGGCCGTCTGGGCGAGCCGCGGGAAATTGCGGAGGCGGTTGCCTTCCTCGCGTCACCGAAGGCAGCCTACATTACCGGCAGTGAACTGCATGTCAATGGCGGCATGTTCATGAACTGACAGATTTGAGATGGCGGCAGTTCCGCCGCCATCCACCGGATTTGCCCGGCCGGTGAAGGTTCTCTGATGTGCCGCAATGCCTTGTTTTAGGCGCGACTCCCTAGAGGCCTTAGAATCCCGGGCTGTTCCTAGCAAACCCCTCCTGGAGGAGTCATGAGCGATATCGAAGCACGTGTCAAGAAAATCATCGCCGAGCAACTCGGCGTGCCTGAGTCCGATGTGACCAACGAAAAGGCCTTCGTGGCCGACCTGGGCGCCGACTCGCTCGACACCGTGGAATTGGTGATGGCACTCGAAGACGAGTTCGGCATCGAAATCCCCGATGAAGAAGCCGAGAAGATCACCAGCGTTCAGCTGGCGATCGACTACGCCGTCAAGCACCAAAAGGCCTGAGTCTTCAGCGCTTGAGCCTTTGTTCAACTGATTTCCGTACCGCATGAGCCGTCGTCGCGTCGTAGTTACCGGACTTGGTCTGATCAGCCCCGTGGGAAACACGGTTGCTGAAGGCTGGGCCAACATCCTGGCCGGTCAGTCCGGTATTGACCGCATCACCCGCTTTGATCCGTCGGCCTTTGCCTGTCAGTTCGCCGGTGAGGTGAAGGGCTTCGATGTGGCGGACTACATGTCCACCAAAGAAGCGCGGACCATGGACACCTTCATCCATTACGGATTGGCGGCGTCCATTCAAGCGGTGCGCGATGCCGGTCTGCCGACCGGCGATCAGTTGAGTGAAGAGCAGGCTGAGCGCATCGGCGTGCTGGTGGGTTCGGGCATCGGCGGCTTGCCGCTGATCGAAGAAACCCACAGCGAGTACGTTGCGCGCGGCCCGCGTCGCATCTCTCCCTTCTTTGTGCCGGCCTCGATCATCAACATGATCTCGGGCCATGTCTCGATCAAGTTCGGCTTCCAAGGCCCGAACCTGGCCATCGTGACCGCTTGCACCACTGGCTTGCATGCCATCGGTCAAGCTGCGCGGCTCATTGAATACGGCGATGCCGACGTGATGATCGCCGGCGGCGCGGAATCCACCGTGTCGCCCTTGGGCATCGGAGGCTTTGCCTCGGCGCGGGCACTGTCCACGCGCAACGACGATCCCAAGACTGCTTCCCGACCCTGGGACAAGGACCGCGACGGTTTTGTGCTGGGTGAGGGCGGCGGTGTGCTGGTGCTGGAAGAGTACGAGCATGCCAAGAAGCGTGGCGCCAAGATCTATGCTGAGCTGTCTGGCTTTGGCATGGGTGCTGACGCGTACCACATGACCGCGCCCAATGTGGACGGTCCCAAGCGGTCGATGCGCGCGGCCCTGCGCAACGCAGGCCTGAACGCTGACCAAGTGCAATACATGAACGCCCACGGCACCTCCACGCCGTTGGGTGATGTGAACGAGACGAACGCCATCAAACTGGCCTTCGGTGACCATGCCAAAAATCTGGTGGTCAGCTCGACCAAGTCCATGACCGGGCATTTGCTCGGCGGGGCCGGTGGTATCGAGTCGGTGTTCACGGTGCTGGCGGTTCACCACCAGGTGGCACCGCCAACCATCAACATCTTCAACCAGGATCCCGAGTGCGACCTGGACTACTGCGCCAACGAAGCGCGGCAGATGAAGATCGAGTACGCTGCCAAGAACAATTTCGGTTTCGGCGGCACCAACGGCACGCTGATCTTCAAGCGGGTCTGATCGCCGGCGGCGCCAGCTGCCTTGTTGTTTCACAGCCGAACCTGAGCCTGCTGCGATGAACGCCACTTCGCGTCACGCAGCGCCGCTCCGGGTTGAAGTGCTTCCACAGCCAGCCTTGCAGCTGGCTGTGTCGTTTCTGGCACTGCTGGCTGCGGCTTCGCTGTTGGCGGCTGGGGTTGCGCATCAGTTGGTGTCCGCGTGGCATTCGGTTTGGGTCTTGCCCCTGTGCGCCGCCCTGGGCTGGCGTGTGGCGCGTGTGCGGCCGCGCTTGTTGCTGTGGGATGGCCAGAGCTGGCGCTTGCACGAGCGCGAGGCATCGGGAGCACCGCGCGACCCGGGTGTGGAGCTTCGGCTGGCCGCGGTCTTTGATTTCGACGACTGGCTGCTTCTGCGGGCGCAGCGTCTGGGCGCTGCGGCGCCGTGGTTGCAGCGACTGCGCTGGCATTGGGTGCCGGTCTATCTGCCGCTGAGCCGGCGCCGGCAGCCGGGAGTGTGGGGCACATTGCGGGCGACCCTGTTTGCCGCTCGCGCCAGCCTGGACGGGCAGGGCGCACGCGGGGCGCGGGATCAGCCCCCTGGAGGCGCAGGGCCTGCGACCTGAGGCGTGGCGGCCGCTGATTCCGGGGTGACTTTCGCAAGCTGGTTTGGGCCGCTGCCATCATCAATTGCAGCCGGTCGAGGCTGGCGCGCTATGCCGTGCTGGCTGGCAGTGGCGGCTTGTCCGCCCGCTTGTCCGATCGAAGCACACGCTGCATTTGTTTACCTGTTCTTTGCATTCGTCCACCCTTGAAATCAAGGCGCCTGGTCCCAAAATCGCCAGCTGCTGTCTCAGGTTCAACGCCCTGGCCGCGTTGGTGGGTTTTTCTCTGGTGAACACTTCGAGTCCAACCATGTCCTTTCTGTCTCTTGCCCGTCCGTCCTTGTCACGCTGGTCGCGAGCCTTGCTCTCTGCCGGCGCTCTGTCCCTGAGCCTCAGCCTGCTGCCCGATGTCGGCCATGCCCAGGCGCGCGAGCTGCCGGACTTCACCGAGTTGGTCGAGAAGGTCGGCCCGGCGGTGGTGAACATCCGCACCTCGGAGCGCCTCAAGGCCAATGCCCAAGGCATGCCGGAGATGGACGAGCAGATGCTGGAGTTCCTGCGACGCTTCGGCATGCCCTCGCCCAACCAGCGCCGTGGTGCCCCACGCGGTGGCGGCGGCGACAACGACGATGCACCTCAGCGCCGCGGCGTCGGCTCGGGCTTTGTGCTCAGCGCCGATGGCTATGTGATGACCAATGCCCATGTGGTGCAGGATGCCGACGAGGTCTACGTCACCCTGACCGACAAGCGCGAGTTCAAGGCCAAGCTGGTCGGCGCCGACCGCCGCACCGATGTGGCCGTGCTCAAGATCGAGGCGAGCGGCCTGCCGGCGGTCAAGATCGGCGATGTCGGCCGCCTCAAGGTCGGTGAATGGGTCATGGCCATCGGTTCGCCCTTTGGCTTCGACAACAGCGTCACTGCCGGCATCGTCAGCGCCAAGGCGCGCGACACCGGCGACTTCCTGCCCTTCATCCAGACCGATGTGGCCATCAACCCGGGCAACTCGGGCGGCCCGCTGTTGAACATGCGCGGCGAGGTGGTGGGCATCAACTCGCAGATCTACAGCCAGTCCGGCGGCTTCATGGGCATCTCCTTCTCGATCCCCATCGATGAGGCGATCCGCGTGTCCGAGCAGCTGCGCAGCCATGGCAAGGTGGTGCGCGGCTTCATCGGCGTGACGCTGGAAGATGTGAGCAAGGATGTGGCTGAGGCCATCGGCCTGGGCAAGCCGCATGGCGCCGTGATCCGCAGCGTGGTGGCCGGCGGCGCGGCCGACAAGGCTGGCATCGAAGGCGGCGATGTGATCACCAAGTTCGACGGCAAGACCATCGAGAAGGTCAGCGATCTGCGCCGCGTGGTGGCCGGCCTCAAGCCGAACAGCAAGGCCGTGGTCCAGGTGTTCCGCCGCGGTGCCTACAAGGACCTCAACATCACCATCGCCGAGATGCCCAATGAAGAAGCACGCGCTTCGGCGGGCGTTGACGGTGATGGCAAGCCCTCTGCCGGCCCGGCCAGCGCCTTGGGTTTGCAGCTCGGTGAGTTGAGCGAGGCGCAAAAGCGCGAGCTCAAGCTCAAGTCGGGAGTCCGCGTGGAGGCGGCCATCGGCGTGGCCGCACGCGCGGGCCTTCGCGAGGGCGATGTCATCCTGTCGGTGGACAACACCGATGTCAGCAGCGTCAAGCAGGTGCAGGCGGTGCTGGCCAAGCTGGACAAGGCCAAGGTCATCAATTTGCTGGTGCGCCGCGGTGACCTGACCAGCTTTGTGCTGCTGCGTCCGGCTCGGTAATCCGGCCGGTTAATCCACGCTGGCGACAGTGCCAAGACCCGGTATGCCAGAGCAGGCTGCCGGGTCTTTTCATATGGCGGAAGCCGCTCACCTGCCGGACCACGCGGCAGGGCAGGGTGGCGGATTTCGATTCCTGTCGCTGTCGGCTAGAATCCGGAGTTCGCCCGGCCTCTTTGCGGCCTGCGAAAGACGTAAACACGAGTCAAGCGTGACGAAAATGCCGGGCCGACGGAGGCGCAGGCGGGCGGCTTGCAAGGTTTTCAAAAATCATGCCAGCGCGCCTTGATAAGCCTGTGAATAAGTTGTGGACAAAATCCATGTTGGCGGGCCGCAACGACGGGCAATCCCGGCGGGGCGCGGTTTCCAGACAGGACCTTTTGGCTACAATGGAAGCCCAACAAGCAGTTGCCATACCTTTTGTTGGAAGGCGCGTCACCGTTTCGACGTGCCTTTTTTTTACCCGCCGTTCGGCCTTTGTGTGGCCATCACATCGCGCCGCGATTGAGAGCTTGCGCTGCCCGGGCTCCCGCCCTTTGTGACTCCAGCCCAGCTCAGTCTGTAAAAGCATGAACCACATCCGCAATTTCTCCATCATCGCCCACATCGACCACGGCAAGAGCACGCTGGCAGATCGCATCATTCAACGCTGTGGCGGTCTCTCGGACCGCGAGATGGAAGCGCAGGTGCTGGACTCGATGGACATCGAGCGCGAGCGCGGCATCACCATCAAGGCCCAGACGGCCTCCTTGCAATACACCGCCAAGGACGGCAAGACCTACAACCTCAACCTGATCGACACGCCCGGACATGTGGACTTCTCGTACGAGGTGAGCCGCTCGCTGTCGGCTTGCGAAGGCGCGCTGCTGGTGGTGGACGCCAGCCAGGGCGTGGAAGCGCAGACCGTGGCCAACTGCTACACCGCGCTGGACCTCGGCGTGGAAGTGGTGCCGGTGCTGAACAAGATGGACCTGCCCAGCGCCGACCCGGACAACGCCAAGGCCGAGATCGAAGACGTGATCGGCATCGACGCCACCGACGCCATCCCCTGCAGCGCCAAGACCGGCATGGGCATCGATGAAATCATCGAGGCCGTGATCGCCCGCATCCCGCCGCCCAAGGGCGTGGTCGAGGCGCCGCTGCGCGCCATGATCATCGACAGCTGGTTCGACAACTACGTCGGCGTGGTGATGCTGGTCCGTGTGGTGGACGGCACGCTGCGCAAGGGTGAGCGCATCCGCATGATGGCCACCAATGCCATCTACCCGGCCGAGCATCTGGGTGTGTTTTCGCCCAAGTCCGAGAAGCGTGACCAGCTCAATGCCGGTGAGGTGGGCTTTGTGATCGCCGGCATCAAGGAACTGCAGGCCGCCAAGGTCGGCGACACCATCACGCTGGAAAAGAAGCTGCCCAACAACCTCGGCCCGGCCGAAGAGGCCTTGCCCGGCTTCAAGGAAATCCAGCCGCAGGTGTTTGCCGGTCTGTACCCGACCGAGTCGAGCGAGTACGACCAGCTGCGCGATGCGCTCGAGAAGCTCAAGCTCAACGACTCTTCGCTGCGCTACGAGCCCGAAGTCTCGCAGGCACTGGGCTTCGGCTTCCGCTGCGGCTTCCTGGGCCTGCTGCACATGGAGATCGTGCAGGAGCGGCTGGAGCGCGAGTTCGACCAGGACCTGATCACCACCGCGCCCAGCGTGGTCTACGAGGTGGTGCTGGGTGACGGCGAGGTCATCGAGGTGGAGAACCCCTCGAAGATGCCCGAGGTCGGCAAGATCGCCGAGATCCGCGAGCCCATCGTCACCGTGCATCTCTACATGCCGCAGGACTATGTCGGCCCGGTCATGACCCTGGCCAACCAGAAGCGCGGCACGCAGATCAATATGGCCTACCACGGCCGCCAGGTCATGCTGACCTATGAAATGCCGCTGGCCGAAATCGTGCTGGACTTCTTCGACAAGCTGAAGTCGGTCTCGCGCGGCTACGCCTCCATGGACTACGAGTTCAAGGAGTACCGCGCCTCCGATGTGGTCAAGGTCGACATCCTGATCAACGGCGACCGCGTCGATGCCCTGTCCATCATCGTGCACCGCGCGCAGAGCCAGTTCCGCGGCCGCGCTGTGGCGGCCAAGATGCGCGAGCAGATCCCGCGTCAGATGTACGACGTGGCGATCCAGGCCGCCATTGGCGCCAACATCATCGCCCGAGAGAACATCAAGGCGATGCGCAAGAACGTGCTGGCAAAATGCTATGGCGGCGACATCACCCGCAAGCGCAAGCTGCTCGAAAAGCAAAAGGCCGGCAAGAAACGCATGAAGCAGATCGGCTCCGTCGAGGTGCCCCAAGAAGCATTCCTGGCCATCCTGCAAGTGGACGACTGACCGCCGTCGCCCGGCCTTCTTTCTTCTCCCTTCCTCCCAACCAAGCGATCGATTGATGAGTGCTCTGACCGGAATTCTCTACGCGGCCCTGGTCGCTTACCTGGGCGGCTGGTACACCGGCTACTGGAGCGGCAACTTCTCCCTTTTGCTTTTCATCCTGACCGTGGTCACGCTGGTGTACTGGCTGGCTGAGCGTTTCCATTTCCAGCCGGCCCGTGCGCGCGCCGCCCAGGCCCTGCTCGATGCCGATGCCCAGCGCCGCCAGACCCTGGCCGCCCAGGGCATCAGCCGCGTGGATGGTGATGTCGAGGCTGCGCGTCAGCAGATCCTGCAGCAGCCCTGGTGGATGGATTGGACTGCCGGCCTGTTCCCGGTCATCCTGGCCGTGTTCTTTCTGCGCTCTTTCTTGTTCGAGCCGTTCAAGATCCCCTCGGGTTCGATGGTGCCGACTTTGCTGGTCGGTGACTTGATCCTGGTGAACAAGTTCCACTACGGCGTGCGCCTGCCGGTGATCAACAAGAAGATCATCTCCAACAACGAGGTCAAGCGCGGCGACGTGATGGTGTTCCGCTGGCCGGTGGACACCAGCGTGGACTTCATCAAGCGTGTGGCGGCCATCCCCGGCGACGAAGTGGCCTACATCAACCAGAAGCTCTACATCAACGGCAAGCCGACCGAGGTCCAGCCCCAAGGTGACTTCTACGACGAGAGCTCGATGACCTACCGTCCGCGCTTCCTGGAGAAGCTGGGCGAGAAAGAGCATCAGATGCTGGTCAACCCGCAGGCACAGCCGGTCTTCCAGCCCAACCGTCCGGACGGTCCGTTCCCCTACCAGGACCAGTGCAAGTACACCATCGAAGGCGTGCGCTGCACGGTGCCTGCGGGCTACTACTACATGATCGGTGACAACCGCGACAACTCGGGCGACTCGCGCTTCTGGGGCTTTGTGCCCGATGAAAACATCGTCGGTCGGGCCTTCTTTGTTTGGATGAATTTCGGTAATCTCAAGCGCATCGGCCCCTTCCATTGAGGCGGCCACCACGGCGGGGCTGCGGCCTCGCCCGGCAAAGATCCGGTTTGAAACTTCAGGGAGAGGACGTTTCGATGCTTCGTCGTCAGTCAAAGCCAGGCCTGCGTCGCCACATGGGTGCCCAAGCGCGATCACAGCGCGGCATCAGCCTTTTTGGCCTGCTGTTCTGGGGTGTGCTGCTCGCCTTCGGCGGCGTGGTGGTCGCCCGTGTCATCCCGACCGTGCTGGAGTTCTACACCATCCAGCGTGTGGTCGATCGCATTGCTGCGGCCAACCCGGCTACGGTGCCGGCGGTGCGCGCCGAGTTCGAGCGTGCCCAGCAGGTCGAATATTCCATGGTCAGCATTTCCAGCCAGGATCTGGTGATCAGCAAAGACAACGAGAAGCTGCAGATCAGCTTTGCCTACGACAAGCAGGTCGATCTGGCCGGCCCCGTCTCTCTCTTGATCAAGTACCAGGGCAAGTCCCGTTGATGGCGTTTTCGCCGCTTCGGTCGCTGGCGCCCGCATTTTCAACGTCTGTGTCCGCATGAGTAGCAGTGCTGCGCCTCTTCTCGCCTTGCAACAACGCCTGGGTCACCGCTTCAGCAAGCCGGAGCTGCTGAGCCGTGCCCTGACGCACCGCAGTTTCAGCAGCGACCACAACGAGCGTCTGGAGTTTCTCGGCGACGCGGTCCTGAGCTTGGCCGTCTCCAGCCTGTTGTACGAGCGCTATGCCGGCTCCGACGAGGGCGACCTGACCCGGATCCGGGCCCACCTGGTGCGCGAAGACAGCCTGCACCGTCTGGCCCTCGATCTGGGCCTGCCTCAGGTGCTGCGCCTCTCGGACGGCGAGGCCAAGGGCGGCGGCGCGCAGCGCCCCTCCATCCTGGCCGATGCCCTCGAAGCCATCATCGGCGCCACCTTCATTGACGCCGGCTACCCGGCCGCGCTCGAGGTGGTGCGCAAGATGCTCGGCGATCTGCTGGCCGGTGCGGCCACCGACCGCTGGGCCAAAGATGCCAAGACCGCGCTGCAGGAGCTGCTGCAAGCCCGCCGCCTCGCTGTGCCCAGCTACCGCATCACCGACACCCGCGGCCAGGCCCATGCCCAGACCTTTGAGGTCGAGTGCGTCGTGCCCGCGCTGAAGCTGGCCACGCGCGGCGAGGGCCGATCCCGCCGCATCGCCGAACAAGAAGCCGCCCGTCGCCTGCTCGACGAATTGATTGCCCTCGACAAGCCAAGTTCTGGCTTGCGCGACAAGGAGCGGCCCCGCGCCGACACCCCATGACCCACACCCCCACCACGCCGGACGACGCCACATCGCCTGAAGCTTCGTCGGCCTCTCCTGTACCCGTCGTCACCTACGCGCTGCCGCCCATTCCCGCGGCCGGCTCGGGCGCGACCTCGCTGTCGCCCGAGGCCGCAGCCGCCGCGCAAGCCAGCGGCGGCAAGATGGCCGACGGCACGCCCCAGCGCTGCGGCCTGATCGCCATCGTCGGCCGGCCCAATGTCGGCAAGTCGACCCTGCTCAACGCCCTGGTTGGCCAGAAGGTCAGCATCACCTCGGACAAGGCGCAGACCACGCGCCACCGCATCACCGGCATGCGCACCGTAGACGAGGCGCAGTTCGTGTTCGTGGACACGCCCGGCTTCCAGATGAAGTACAACGCGGCGCTCAACCGCAACCTGAACCGCACCGTGCATGGCGTGCTCGGCGACGTGGATCTGGTGCTCTATGTGCTGGAAGCGGGCCGCTTCGGCCTGGATGATGCCAAGGTGCTGTCCCTGCTGCCGCAGGACAAGCCGGTGGTGATGATCGCCAACAAGCTCGATGCCGTGCAGCGCCGCGCCGATCTGGCCCCCTGGCTCAAGAGCATGCAGGAGCGCCGCAACTTCAGCGAATTCGTGCCCCTCTCGGCCAAGAAGGACGCCGATGTCCAGCGCCTCTTCAAGATCCTCAAGCCCTACCTGCCCGAGCAGGGCTGGTTCTACGACGGCGACGCGCTGACCGACCGCAGCGAGAAATTCCTGGCCAGCGAAATCATCCGCGAGAAGCTGTTCCGCTTGACCGGTGACGAGCTGCCCTACACCTCGACCGTGATCATCGACAAATGGGAAGACGAAGGCGAGCTGCGCCGCATCTCGGCCTCCATCGTGGTCGAGCGTGATGCCCACAAGGGCATGATCATCGGCCAGGGCGGCGAGCGCCTCAAGCGCATCGGCTCCGAGGCACGCCAGGAGCTGGAACATCTGATGGATGGCCGTGTCTTCCTGGAACTCTGGGTCAAGGTGCGCTCGGGCTGGGCCGACAGCGAAGAACATTTGCGCACCTACGGCTACGAGTGAAGCCGCTGGCGTGCTTCTCGTTTGACCGGTTTGACCGGCCGGTTCGCTGATGGCCCGCGGCGCGCGCGTACCTGCGGTCCAGCAGGCTTTTGTGCTCCACCAGTACGACTGGAGCGAGTCCAGCCTCATCCTCGACCTCTTCACCCGTGAGCAGGGGCGCCTGGCCGTGGTGGCCAAGGGCGCCAAGCGCCCGTACTCGCAGCTGCGCGCGGTGCTGCTGCCCTTTCAGCGCATCCAGGTCACCTTGTCCAAACCGGCCAAATCCACGGATGGCAACCCGGCCGAGGTCGTCACCCTGCGTGCGGCCGAATGGGCCGGCGGCAGCACCTTGCCGGCCGGTGCCGCGCTGTTTTCGGGTTACTATCTGAACGAGCTGCTGCTCAAGCTGCTGGCCCGGCAAGACGCCCATCCGCTGCTCTTCGATGCCTATGCCCAGACCTTGCCGCAGCTGCATGCCAACGAGGATGCGCAGTCGCAGGCGGCGCTGCGGGCATTCGAGCTGCGTCTGCTGGTGGAAACCGGCCTGCTGCCCGACCTCAGCGTCGTGACCTTGACGCAGGCGCCATTGCAGCTGGCACGCAGCTATGGCCTGTCCGCCGAGGCGGGCATCCAACCCTTGTCCGTCGAAGTGGGTGGCCTCGATGGCTGCACCTGGATCCATCTGCAAGCCGCGCTGCTGCACGGCAGCATGGCCGCACTGCAGCAGGCCTGCGCCCCGGTCTTGCCGCAGCTCAAGTCGGCGCTGCGCGGCCTGCTTCACTATCATCTGGGCGGCAAGCCGCTGCGCACCCGCCAGGTGATGCTGGATGTGCAGAAGCTGCTCGACTGAACGTTGGGCGCAGCCCCGGCCGCCTTGACTGATATTTGCTGGAACTGGAAACGATGAACCCTTTGCTCGCTCCCGAGGCCTCGGCCGCCCATTCGCACGGCCAGCGCTGCGCCTTGTCGGTCAATGTCAACAAGGTGGCCTTGCTGCGCAACACACGACACCTGGGCATTCCAAGCGTGCTGCGCGCGGCTGAGGCCTGCTTGCTGGCCGGGGCCCAGGGCATCACCGTGCACCCGCGCCCTGACGAGCGCCACATCCGCCCGGCCGATGTGCGCGAGCTGGCGGCGCTGATGAAGCAGTGGCCGCATGCCGAGTACAACATCGAGGGCAACCCGACCCAGAACCTGATGGACTATGTGCGTGAGCTGCGTCCGCATCAGGTGACTTTTGTGCCCGACAGCGAGGACCAGTTCACCTCCGACCACGGCTGGAGCCTGCCGGCCGATCGCGAGCGCCTGGCGCCGCTGATCGCGGAATGCCAAAGCCTGGGCGTGCGCGTCAGCCTCTTCATGGACCCGCTGCCCGAGGCCATGGCCCATGTGGCCGCGCTGGGCGCCGAGCGCATCGAGCTCTACACCGAAACCTTCGCCAGCGCCTTCGGCACTGCCCGCGAGGCCGAGGTGTTGGCCGGCTTCACCCGCACGGCCGAGGCCGCCCTGGCCCAGGGCCTGGGCATCAACGCCGGCCACGACCTCAACCGCGACAACCTGAGCTTGTTCCTGCGCGCCGTGCCCGGTGTGCGAGAGGTGTCCATCGGCCATGCCTTGATCGCCGATGCCCTGGAGCTGGGCTATACCGAGACCGTGCGTGAGTACCTGCGCAGCATCCAGCGCGCCTACGCAGCCTGAGCATCGACATGAGCAGCAAGAAGCTGGCATTCCTCGACCTGCGCCCGGCCGAGCCCGACGATGCGCTGCGCATCGCCGCCTTGGCGCGCTGGGTCTGGCTGGACCGTTATGCCGCCGAGGGCGGCGTCAACAGCACGGTGGCCGAGTACCTGAAGCGTGATTTCGACGAACAGCTGCTGCGCCAGTCCATCGATCTGAACCGTCACTGGGTGATCGAGCGGGGCGACACCTTGCTGGCCTGGGCCCACCTCGACGACAGCGCCGTCTGCCCGGTGGCTGTGTCAGGCCAGGCGGTCGAGCTCAAGCGCCTCTACGTGGCGCCGCACAGCCAGAACCATGGCCTGGGCTTGAAGCTGCTGCACCAGGCGCGCCAGACCTGGCCCGAGCGTTCGCTCTGGCTCAGCGCCTGGATCGGCAACGAAGGCGCTTTGCGTTTCTACCGCCGCGAAGGTGCCAGCCTCTGGGGCGAGGCCTGGTTCGAACTGGGCGGCCAGCAGCACCGCAACGAGTTGCTGGGCTGGGCACCGCTGGAGCCCGAGGCATGATTTACGGCATCGGCACCGATGTCTGCGACATCCGCCGCATGCGCGAGACCCTGGCGCGGCGCGGCGAGCGCTTCGCGGAAAAAGTGCTGGGTCCGCAAGAGCTGGAGGTCTTTCGCGCCCGCCGCGCCCGCGCCGAGAGCCGGGGTCTGAGCTTTTTGGCCACCCGCTTTTCGGCCAAGGAGGCCTTCTCCAAGGCGATCGGCCTGGGCATGCGCATGCCCATGAACTGGCGCGACTGCGAGATCCTCAACGCGCCCAGCGGCAAGCCCGAGATCCACCTGCATGGCGAGCTTGCCCGCTGGTTCGAAGCCCAGGGCCTGCGCGCCCTGGTCAGTGTCAGCGACGAAACCGATTACGCGACCAGCTTTGTGGTGGTCGAGACCCTGGCCTGAAGCAAGGCCGCAGAAAGACGGACAAAGACGGACAAAGACGATGGAAGTAGACCTGCAACACGCCCCCGTGGTGCTCGATGTCGCCGGCCTGAGCCTGAGCGAGGCCGAGCGGGCGCGCCTGCGCCACCCCCTGGTCGGCGGCTTGATCCTGTTTGCCCGCAATTTCGAGAGTCGCGCCCAGCTGCTGGCGCTGACGGCCGAGATCAAATCCATCCGACCGGATGTGCTGATCTGTGTGGACCATGAGGGTGGCCGCGTGCAACGTTTCCAGACCGATGGCTTCACCCACTTGCCCGCTATGCGTCGGCTCGGCGAGTTATGGATGGAGGATGCGCTGCAGGCCACCGAGGCGGCCACAGCTGCCGGGTTCGTGCTGGCCGCCGAGCTGCGCGCCTGTGGCGTGGATTTCAGCTTTGCCCCGGTGCTCGATCTTGACTATGGCGAAAGTTCCGTCATCGGCACGCGCAGCTTCCACCGCGACCCACGCGTGGTGGCCTTGCTGGCCAAGAGCTTGCAGCATGGTTTACTGCTGGCCGGCATGGCCAGCTGCGCCAAGCATTTTCCCGGCCATGGCTACGTCAAGGCCGACTCGCACACCGAGGTACCGGTGGACCGGCGCAGCCTCAAGGCCATCCTGGCCGAGGATGCGAAACCGTTTGAATGGCTGGTCATGAGCACCGGCGCGGTGATGCCGGCTCATGTGATCTACCCCAAGGTCGATGCCCGCCCGGCCGGTTTTAGCGCCCGCTGGTTGCAGGAGATCCTGCGCGAGCGTCTGGGCTTTGGCGGCGCCATCTTCAGCGATGACCTGGGCATGGCCGGCGCTCGCGTGCTGGAGGGTCGCGCCATCGGCTACGTCGAGGCCGCGCTGGCGGCGCTGCAGGCCGGTTGCGATCTGGTGCTCTTGTGCAATCAGTCGAATGTCGACGGTGGCCGGGCCTTGGATGAATTCCTGGACGGCCTGCAAGCCGCGCAGGCCCGCGGTGACTGGCAGCCCAGCGCCGAGAGCGAGGCCCGCCGCGCTGGCCTGCTGCCGCAATCGGCGCCGCTGACCTGGGACGAGCTCATGCATGAGCCAGCCTACCACCAGGCCTTGCAGACCCTGCCTTGAAGCTGGAGGCTGCCGTGATGAACGAGGATGCCGGCGCCGCGCCTGTTGCAAATGATCAGGTGGATGCGGCTGATGCCGCTGATCCGCGGCCCGAGCCGCCCGTGGCACCCGACCTGGACGCCTGCTGCGGCAATGGCTGCGATCCCTGCATCTTCGACCTGCACGATCTGGCCATGGACCAGTACCGCCAGGCCCTGAGGGCCTGGGAAGCGCGGCAGCGAGCGCTGTAGCGGGGGCGCGCTGCCGGCCCCCGCCGCTGAAGCACTCAGCGCTTGAGGTTCTTGCCGCTCGCTTCCATCTCCATGTCCACCTTCATATTCATCACCGGCTTGCCTGGCGCTTGCATGCGCATGTTCATGGCCAGGTTCATGGCCTGATTCAGGACCAGGCGGTCAGCCACGCGCAAACTCATGCGGCCTTGGCCCTGGCCCGCGGCGGTCATCAGCGGCGCGGCCGGCGCGGAGGCGGCGGCATCCGGGGTGCTGGCGGCTGAGCTTGCAGCGGCAGCAGCTGCCACAGCGGCCTCGGCCTTGTCATCGCTCATGGCCATGGTGATGTTCACGCCGACGTCGAAATCAGCGACGCCGTTTTCCAGCTTGACCAGGGTGTAGCGGCCCAGCATCTTCAGGTCCATGCCCGGGCCCTTGGGAATTGGCAAGGCCATGTCCAGCGGCATCTCGGTCGATTCGCCGACCTTGAGGCGGCGGCCTTCCAGGGCGCTCATGCTGCTCAGCAACTGCTTCAAGAGAGCGTCCGACAAGCCGCTGCTCGCGGCGTCCATGCCGGCCATCTTCATGGACTGGAAGCTGCCGGTCTTCTGGTTCAACTTGGCGTCGATCTTGATGTCGACCGTGGCCTTGGGCGGGCCGACGCGCTCGCCAGCGGCATTGCTCATCTCCAGGGGCAGGCTCTTGCCGCGCAGCTGAAGCTGGAAGTTGCCCTGCTTGTCAGCGGCCGTGGTCGTGACTTGCTGGTCGAACTCGCTGCGCATGCTCATGGGCATCTTGGCGGCTTGCATGGCCTGTTCCATCTTGGCGCGCTCTTCCTCGCTCATGCCCTCGAAGGGCTCCATGCGCATGTCCATCTTCATGCGCATGACCGAATGGATCTGATGGCGTTGCTGGGGCAGGGGGAAGAAGCGCAGTTCCACCTCGTTCGTGGCCGCGCTGGCGGTCGCCGCGGCGGCAGCCTTGGGTTTGACCGAGGCGGCTTGAGCGGCCGGCAGCAGGCCGGCGCTGAGGATCAGCAGGGCGCTGAAGCCGTGGATCAAAGGGCTGCGCTTGGGGTGTTGAGACGTCAACATGATGGACAAGACTCCCTCGGGTGAGTGTGACGGGGTGCTTAGGGGAAAGGCCTGGGTGGCGCGTGCGCTGAAACCCGGTCGAAAAAATGCCGCCTGGCTGGCGGTGCAGCGAGGCGGCATTGTCGGCGGGGCGGTCTTGGCTGCCCAGCCCTCTAAAGGGCGAGAGCTTCGCGCCAGGGCTTGGGGCCACGGCGCGCCTCTTTCCTCTTTTACTTACTGCTCAAAAGGCAGCTTGAACTGCGAGAGGTCCTTGCGGGTCTCGACCAGCACCAGCGGGCCTTCGTCCAGGGCGACCATGGGCGGGCGCACGCGCGGCACATGGACCGGCTTGGGCTCGGCCGCAATGGCTTCCTGGGCGGCGCGGATCTTGTCCGCGTCGGAGTTCACCCATTGCAGACCGCTGGAGGCGGCGATGGCGTGCAACTCGTCCATCGGCAGGGCGAAGACCGGGGCCGGCGTTGCCACGGGAGTGGCAGGTGCGGCGGCAGCCGGAGCGGGGGTAGGTGCAGCGGCCGGCGTCGCGGCTGCTGCCGCGTCGCTCGCTTCCGGTGCCAGGCTCAGTTGCACCGGTGCGGCCGCAGGGGCTGCAGTGGCCGGGGCTTCTGCGCTGTCGCCCTGGGCGGCTGCGTGCTCGCTGCTCTGGCCTTCGGCCTGGTCGTCACGGCGCTCGCGGCGGCCACGATCGCGGCCTCCACGGCGGCGGCGGCCTTCCTGGCCTTCACCCGCTTCGGGGCGATCGCCAGACTCGTGGCTGCCAGCTTCAGCGGCGGCGCCATTGGCGCTATCGCTGCCGGCTCCGCTCTCGGCCTCGCCGGCTGCCGCTGCCTTGGGCTCTGCGCCCTCGGCCGTGTCGGCGCCTTCAACCGCTTCACCGGCTTCGACGTTGCGACCGTCTTCGCGGTCACGGCCACCACGGCGGCGGCGGCGGCCACGGCCTTGACGCTCTTCACCGTTGGCGCCAGCGGCAGCCTCGGCGCCGTTTTCGCCAGCGTTCAGCGCGCCTTCGGGCACGGTGTCGACGAAGTCGGCGGGCGTATCGTTCAGGTGGGCGGGCAGGGCGGCAGCGGCTTGCTGCTGCTCGGCATTGCGCTCGACGCGCTCGCCACGTTCGGCACGCTCGCTGCGTTCGCCACGCTCCGGGCGATCGCCGCGCGGGCGGCGGCCATCCGGACGCTCGGCGCGATCTGCGCTGCGCTCCGGGCGTTGGCCTTCGACGCCTTCCGGGCGCTCGGCGCGCTCAGGGCGGCGGGCGCGTTCCGGGCGCTCGGCGCGCTCGGGGCGGCCCTCTGCACGCGTTTCACCGCGAGCTTCCGAGCGGGGCTCGTTGCGACCTGCGCCTTCGCGCTTGCCGTTGCGATCGCCACGTTCGCCGCCACGCTCGCCACCACGTTCACCACCGCGCTCGGCGCGGCCGCCACGGCCACCGCGGGCGCCGTCACGGCCACCTTCGCGGCCTCCCTCACGCTTGCGCTCACCGCCTGCTGCAGCAGCGGAACCCGCGGCCGGCTTGGCGGCGGCAGGGGCCGCGGCCGGGGCTTCCGCCGGGCCACCGAACAGGCTCTTGATCCAGCCGAAGAAGCCACCGCCAGCGGCCGGGGCTGCGGCCACCGGTGCTGCGGCCGGCGATGCGGCGCGTGCTGCCGGCTCGGCCTTGGGGGCCGGTGCCGTGGGCATGGGCGCGGGTTGCTCGGGCAGGATGCCCTTGATCACCGGCTCTTGCTTGCTGCGGCCCTTGTCGCTGTCGCCGCGACGGGTGATGCCCACCTCGTCCTGCGGCTCTTCGATCATGGTGTAGCTGGCTTGCAGGTTTTCCAGACGCGGGTCGTCGTGGCGCAGGCGTTCCAGCTTGTAGTTGGGCGTTTCCAGGTGCTTGTTGGGCACCAGCAGCACGGTGACGCGCTGCTTCAGTTCGATCTTGGTGATCTCGGTGCGCTTCTCGTTCAGCAAGAAGGAGGTCACTTCCACCGGCACTTGCACGTGCACGGCGGCGGTGTTGTCCTTCATCGCCTCTTCCTGGACCATGCGCAGGATCTGCAGCGCCGAGGACTCGGTGTCACGGATGTGGCCGGTGCCGTTGCAGCGCGGGCAGGTGATGTGGTTGCCTTCGCTGAGGGCCGGGCGCAGGCGCTGGCGGCTCATTTCCAGCAGGCCAAACTTGCTGATCGATGCGAACTGCACACGGGCGCGGTCATTGCGCAGGGCGTCGCGCAGGCGCTGCTCGACTTCGCGGCGGTTCTTCGACTCTTCCATGTCGATGAAGTCGACCACGATCAGGCCGCCCAGGTCGCGCAGACGCATCTGGCGCGCGATTTCATCGGCGGCTTCGAGGTTGGTGCGGGTGGCGGTCTCTTCGATGTCGCCGCCGCGGGTCGAGCGGGCCGAGTTGACGTCCACCGACACCAGCGCTTCGGTGTGGTCGATCACGATGGCGCCGCCCGAGGGCAGGTTGACCGTGCGGCTGTGGGCGGTTTCGATCTGGTGTTCGATCTGGAAACGGCTGAACAGCGGCGCGTCGTCGCGGTAGCGCTTCACGCGATGGCCCTGGTCGGGCATCACGTGGTTCATGAACTGGTGGGCCTGTTCGAACAGGTCGTCGGTGTCGATCAGGATTTCACCGACATCGGCGGTGAAGTAGTCGCGGATCGCGCGGATCACCAGGCTGGATTCCTGGTAGATCAGGTAGGCGCCCTTGCCACCCTTGGCCGCATCGTCGATGGCGGTCCAGAGCTTGAGCATGTAGTTCAGGTCCCACTGCAGCTCGGCGGCGGAGCGGCCGATGCCGGCGGTGCGGGCGATCAGGCTCATGCCCTTGGGGTATTCGAGCTGGTCGAGGTTTTCCTTCAGCTCTTCGCGGTCTTCGCCCTCGATGCGGCGGCTCACGCCACCACCGCGCGGGTTGTTGGGCATCAGCACCAGGTAGCGGCCGGCCAGCGAGACGAAGGTGGTCAGGGCTGCGCCCTTGTTGCCGCGCTCTTCCTTTTCGACCTGGACCAGCAGTTCCTGGCCTTCCTTGATGCAGTCCTGGATGCGTGCGGTGCGCACGTCCACGCCTTCGCGGAAGTACTGGCGGGCGATTTCCTTGAAGGGCAGGAAACCGTGGCGGTCTTCGCCGTAATCGACGAAACAGGCTTCGAGCGAGGGCTCGACGCGGGTCACGACCGCTTTGTAGATATTGCCCTTGCGCTGTTCGCGGCCTTCGATTTCGGTCTCGAAGTCGAGCAGCTTCTGGCCATCAACGATTGCGAGGCGCCGTTCTTCCGGCTGCGTCGCATTGATCAGCATGCGTTTCATTGACATCACTCCTCGCGCGCGGCCGTCGGGTTTCTGGCCCGAGCGGTTCGCGCGCTCACACATCGCGTCACCGCGGCGGCGTCAATCCGGAAGGACCGAAGCCGGGCGGCGACTCATCGATGCACGGGCGATGCGGAGGAACCGAGGAAGGAATCGCCCTGGACTGACCCTGATCGCCACCGGTGTGGGTGGACGCTCAGTGGGCCAGCGTTGGCGCGTGCGGCGCAACAGGCGGCGCGGAGGCCCGCTCCCATGAACGCGCAGCTCGGGCGCCAAAGGCCCGGGGGTGCTGCGCGGCCCGGCCACGGCGGCGCGCCAGCCTCGCCGGCGCGGGGCCGGGGCTGCATGCAAAGCGGTGGGGGGTGGGGGGAGTGAGGGAAATCATCCGCGAGGACTGTTGGACGCGAGCAGCAGGCGGTCTGACTCTTGATCGACCGGCCTGCCGCCGTGGAATACCTTGTCTGCTGCCCCATGCGCCCCGCGATTCAAAGGTCGGCGGCGCCCATGCGGCGTGGTTCGTTCTACATCGCTCTGCCACACACACTCAGCCGCCGCCGTGTCACTTGGGGACAGGGCCCGCCGCTGGGCATTTGTGTTGCATCACCAGTTGTTGATGGGGTTCAAGACCACGTGCTTGACGGGCATCAAGCCCCATCGCCACCTCGCCGCCGTGGCCCTGACCTGAGTCTGGCCTTGATTCCTGCCCGATCCTGCGCGGGCCTGAGCCCGGGTAAAATCAGAAAAATCAAATACTTACGGCAGTAACGTGGTGAGCAACATTATAAGGGCTAAAGCCAGAGCACCGGCCGCCACAGAAACCCGGAAGTCCGGCCCCAAATCGGGCGCGGCCAGCGCTGCCAAAACAGCCGGCCGGGCCTCCGACAAAACCGCCCGCCCGGGCGCCAAGGCGCCGGGCCGAGCCGGCGGCCGCCGGGCCGGCCCCTTGCTGGGCGAGCGGGTGCCGGTGAAGCCCGGTGCGCGTCCATTGGGTACGTCGGCGGCGCCGGCGGCTTCGGCGCGCAAGCCGGCAGCCGACGCCACAGCTCCGCTGCCGCCCTCGGCCGCCCAGGTCCGCCGCGTGGTGATCGACGACGGTTCGGCGGGCCAGCGCCTGGACAACTTCCTGCTGCGCGAGCTCAAGGGCGTGCCCAAAACCCATGTCTACCGCGTCATCCGGGCCGGCGAGGTGCGGGTGAACAAGGGCCGGGCGCAGGCCGACACACGGCTGGAGCTCGGCGATGAGGTGCGCATCCCGCCGGTGCGCCTGCCCGAACGGGCGGCGGAAGCTGCGGGGGAGTACGTGCCGCCGCGCGAGTTCCCGGTGGTTTTTGAGGACGATCATCTGCTGGCCATCAACAAGCCGGCCGGCGTGGCGGTGCACGGCGGCTCGGGCGTCAGCTTCGGCGTGATCGAACAGCTGCGCCAGGCCCGGCCGCAGGCCAAGTTTCTGGAACTGGTGCACCGTCTGGACCGGGAAACCTCGGGCCTTTTGCTGATCGCAAAGAAACGCAGCGCCCTGGTCGCGCTGCAGGACCAGTTTCGCGAGCGCGAAACCGGCAAGACCTATGCCGCCCTGGTGGCCGGGGTCTGGCCGGCCAATCTGAAGGTGATCGACGTGCCCTTGCTCAAGTTCGTGGGCAGCGATGGCGAGCGCTGGGTGAGGGCGGTGACGAATTCACATGATCCACAGGCCGAGCAGGCCAAGCGTTCGATCAGCCTGGTCAAGGTGGCCCAGGCCCTGAATGGCTACAGCCTGCTGGACGTGACCATCAAGACCGGCCGCACGCACCAGATCCGAGTGCACCTGGCCCATGGCGGCCACGCCATCGTCGGCGACCCCAAGTACGGCGATTTCGAAGCCAACCGGGCCCTGGCCCGCGGCGAGCACCGCTTCGAGCGCATGTTTCTGCACGCCCAGCGTCTGCGCTTCAACCACCCGGCCCGCGAGGGCGAGGAGATCGAGCTGCTGGCGCCGCTGCCCGAGGAATGCCTGCGCTTGATTGCGGCCCTGCAGCCGAGCAAGGACGCAAAATGAGCCGGCCTCAGCGTTTCGATTTGATCGCGTTTGATTGGGACGGCACCCTGTTCGACTCCACGGCCCTGATCACCCGCAGCATCCAGAACGCTGCGGTGGACCTGGGTCTGCCGCGGCCCAGCGACACACAGGCCAGCTATGTGATCGGCATGGGCTTGCAGGCGGCCATGGCGCATGCGGTGCCCGATCTGCCGGAGGCGCGCTTTGCCGAGATGGGCGAGCGCTTTCGCCACCATTACCTGGCGGCCCAGCATGAGGTGATTCTGTTTCCCGGGGTGCCGGAGATGCTGGCCGACTTGCAGGCCCGCCACCACTGGCTGGCGGTCGCCACTGGCAAGAGCCGCAGCGGCCTGGATGAGGCCATGCGCGCGGTCGGCCTGGACCAGCTCTTCGATGGCAGCCGCACTGCCGATGAAACCCGCAGCAAGCCCCATCCGCAGATGCTGCTGGAGCTGATGCGCGAGTTCGGTGCGGAGCCTGAGCGTACCTTGATGATTGGCGACACCACCCATGATCTGCAGCTGGCGCTGAACGCCGGCTGTGCCAGCGTCGGGGTCAGCTACGGCGCCCACGATCACCGCAGTTTTGCCGAGTTCCAGCCTCTGCATGTGGCCCACAGCGTGGCTGACTTGCAGCAATGGCTGCTGCAGCATGCCTGAGGGCCGGTGGCCCGCCGACCTGTCCTGATTTCAGCCTTGATGGATTTGAAGAAGAAGCCCTCGATGAGCCTCCCTCCCAGCCTCACCCCACCGCCGCCTTCGGAATCGTCACAAGCCGAGGGCCTGCCTTTGTGCAGCTCCGAGGCGCTGCAGGAGCGTGGCCGCGCCCACACCTTTGATGTGCAGCAGTACCGCGAGCCGGCGCGGGCCTTTGCCTTGCGCTTCGATGGCAAAGTGGTGGCCTATCTGAACCGCTGCGCCCATGTGCCGACCGAGATGGATTGGCAAGAGGGCGAGTTCCTCGATGGCGACAAGCAGTACATCATGTGCTCCATCCACGGCGCGGTGTACGACCCGCTGACCGGCCGCTGCGTCACCGGTATGTGCGGCCGCATGGGCCTGACCAAGATTGAGCTGCAGGAGCGCGAGGGCGTGGTCTATTGGTATCCTTCCCGTGACACCCGCCCCGCAGCGCCGGCGCCCAAAGCCGAGTAGGCTGACAGCCAAACCAGGCGACCCCGGATCGATTTGGCCCTTTTTGCGGCCTTTTTCGGCCCTCTTCGGGGCCCGCCCCGAACGAACACTCTGAACCGAACGAGCCGTACCCCAAGATGAGCAACCATGACGAACTGCCGCGGCCGATTGCGGACCCGGTGATTGAAGGCGCTCCGCTGGCGAGCGAACCGGCCGCGCGGCCTGGTCCTGCTGCGTCGGCGGCGGCCCCGGCGCCCGGCGCCGCGGCGTATGAGCCTTTGCTGGCCGAATTCGCCCGCGAGTACCTGCGTGACCGCCGCAGCGAGCGCCGCTGGCGCCTGTTCTTCCGCATGTTCTGGTTGCTGGCGCTGGCCTTCGGTGCTTGGCTGTTTCTGTACCCGCCGCATCTGCACCGTCCCAGCAACAACACGCCGCACACCGCCTTGGTCGAGGTACGCGGCGAGATCGCGGCCGACACCGAGGCCAGCGCCGAGCTGATCCTGTCTGCCTTGAAGGACGCCTTCGAGGACCCGGGCTCGCAGGCCGTGGTGCTGCGCATCAACTCGCCTGGCGGCAGCCCGGTGCAGGCCGGCATCGTCTACGATGAGATCCAGCGCCTCAAGGCCTTGCATGGCAAGAAGGTGTTCGCCGTGGTCGAGGAAATGTGCGCCTCGGGCGCCTACTACATCGCCGCGGCCGCAGACGAGATCTATGTGGACAAGGCCTCGGTCGTGGGCTCGATTGGTGTGCTGATGGACGGCTTTGGCTTCACCGGCCTGATGGGCAAGCTCGGCGTGGAGCGCCGCCTGCTGACCGCTGGCGAGAACAAAGGCATGCTGGACCCCTACAGCCCGGTCTCGCCCAAGCAGCAGGCGTTCGCCCAGGCCATGTTGAACCAGATCCACCAGCAGTTCATCGCCGTGGTGCGCGAAGGCCGCGGCAAGCGCCTCAAGGAAACGCCGGAGATGTTCTCCGGCCTGTTCTGGAATGGCGAACAGGCCGTCAAGATGGGCTTGGCCGATGAGTTCGGCAACCTCGACTACGTCGCCCGCGAGGTGGTCAAGGCCGAGGACGTGATTGACTACACGCCGCGCGAGAACGTGGCCGAACGCCTGGCCAAGCGCTTCGGCGCCGCCCTCGGCGAAGGGGCGGTCAAGGCCGCGCGAGGCGGTTTAAGCATGCGCTGAATCGCGGCAAACTTTGGGTTTCCAAGGGGGCGAGTCCGGGAGGATTTGCCCCTTTTTGCTGCGCAGCATCCATTCTTGGGGATGGCGGTTGTCGGCACATTGCGGAGTTTGACTTGGGTGACGATCGGGACGACCGGGCGCTCTGCTCCGTTCATGTCCCCCGTCGCCCGACTGCGTCGGGCGCCTCCTCCTTTACTTCACTTCTCAGAGCCCCCGGCCGTCCCGATCCCGCGCCTCCCTGCCCCCTCGAAGAAAACACCAATGGTGGATCTGCCAAGGGGTGTCGGGTGAGTGCTGAAGCGAAGTCAAGGAGGAGGTCCGCGCGAAGCGCGGGCCGGGGGACATGAGCGGAAGCACTCGCCCGATGCCCCTTGGCACCAGCCCAACCTTCAACGGCAGCTCTGTGCCGCAAGCCGCCCCGCCATGCGGCGATCTTTACACCTTCTTGATACCCATCCCCCCAGCTTCTACACGGGCCTGATGCGTCTGTTTTTAAGCTGACTTCATCGCAACGAGGTCCGTCAAACGACCGTGAGGATGAAGAAGATGATGCTGATGGATGGGATCTTTCTGGTCCTGAGCCTGGCCTTGTTTGGCCTGGCTGTGGGCCTGGCCCTGGCCAGCCACAAGCTGGCTGCGGCAGGGGGCAAGCCATGAGTGCCTTGTACTGGATCAGCGGCCTGGTGGCCGCGGGCTTGTTTGCCTATTTGCTGTACGCCCTGCTGCGTGCCGAGGAGTTCTGAGATGGACGCCTGGGCATGGATGAATTTGGCCCTGTTCATGGGCCTGCTTTTGTTGGCCGCCTGGCCGCTGTCGCGTGGCTTGAGCGCGGTGGCGTCCGGTGATCTGCCGCGCTGGATGCGCCGGGTCGAGGCGCCGATCTACCGCCTCGCTGGAGTCAATGCCGACGAAGGCATGCACTGGAAGCAGTATGCGCTGGGCCTGCTGCTGTTCAGCTTCTTCGGCGTGCTGGCCGTTTACGGCCTGCAGCGCTGGCAAGACCTGCTGCCGCTGAATCCGCAGGGCATGGCGGCGATTGCGCCGGACTCGGCCTTCAACACCGCCATCAGCTTTGTCACCAACACCAACTGGCAGGGCTATGGCGGCGAGAGCAGCATGAGCTATCTGACCCAGATGCTGGCGCTGACGGTGCAGAACTTTGTGTCGGCCGCCACCGGCATCGCCGTGGTGTTTGCGCTGATCCGTGGTTTCTCCAGCAAGGCGGCGGGCGCGCTGGCCGGCACGGTGGGCAACTTCTGGGCCGACCTGACTCGCATCACGCTGTGGGTGCTGCTGCCGCTGTCCCTGCTGCTGGCTGTGGCCATGGTGGGGCAGGGCGTGATCCAGAGTTTTGACGCCTACAAGGAGGTAAAAACCCTGGAGACGCAGAGTTATGCCGTGCCGAAGATGGGCGTTGACGGCCAGCCCCAGCTGGATGCCGAAGGCAAGCCGCTGAGCCAGACCGTCAGCAGCCAGAGCCAGACCTTGGCCATGGGCCCGGTGGCCTCGCAGCTGGCCATCAAGATGCTGGGCACCAACGGTGGCGGTTTCTTCAATGCCAACTCGGCCCATCCCTTCGAGAACCCGACGCCGCTGTCGAATCTGCTGCAGATGCTGGCCATCTTTCTGATCCCGGCGGCGCTGTGCTTCTGCTTCGGCCGCATGGTCGGTGATTCGCGTCAGGGTGTGGCGATTCTGGCGGCGATGAGCGCGCTCTTCATCGCCGGCGTGATCGCCGCCACCAGCGCCGAGCAGGCCGGCAATCCGGCCCTGAGCCCCCTGGGTGTGGACCAGACCGCCAGCGCCGTGCAGGCTGGCGGCAATATGGAGGGCAAGGAGACCCGCTTTGGCATTAATGCCAGCAGCTTGTTTGCCGTGGTGACCACAGCCGCCTCCTGCGGCGCTGTCAACAGCATGCACGACTCGATGACGCCACTGGGCGGCCTGGTGCCCCTGGTGATGATGCAGCTCGGCGAGGTGGTCTTTGGTGGCGTGGGCACGGGCTTGTATGGCATGTTGGTGTTCGCCATCCTGGCGGTCTTCATCGCCGGCTTGATGATTGGCCGCACGCCCGAGTACCTGGGCAAGAAGATCGAGGCCTATGAGATGAAGATGGTGTCCATCGCCATCCTCGTCACGCCCTTGGCGGTGCTGATGGGCACAGCCCTGGCCGTGCTCAGCGAGGCTGGCCGGGCCGGGGTGGCCAATCCGGGCGCCCATGGCTTCAGCGAAATCCTGTACGCCCTGACCTCGGCCGGCAACAACAATGGCAGTGCCTTCGCCGGCCTGTCTGCCAACACGCCCTTCTACAACACCTTGCTGGGTGTGGTGATGTGGCTGGGCCGTTTCGGCGTCATCGTGCCCGTGCTGGCGCTGGCCGGCAGCCTGGCTGCGAAGAAGCGCATCCCGGTCAGCAGCGGCACCTTGCTCACCCATGGCCCGCTGTTTGTCGGCCTGCTGATCGGCACCGTGCTGCTGGTGGGCTTGCTCAACTACGTTCCGTCCCTGGCCCTCGGCCCCATCGTCGAGCACCTGCTGCTCTGGAAGCTGTGAGGGTATTGCCATGACAACTCAACAAAGCCAAACACAAGGCAGCACCTTCTCGCTGCTCGACCCCTCGCTGGTCAAGCCAGCGTTGCTGCAATCCTTCGCCAAGCTGGACCCGCGGGTGCAGTGGCGCAACCCGGTGATGTTCGTGGTCTTCGTCGGCAGCCTGCTGACCAGCCTGCTGTGGTTGCTCAGCTGGCGCCTTCCTGAGCTGGCTGGCAGCGAGGGTCGCGGCTTCATGCTGGCCATCTCGCTGTGGCTCTGGTTCACCGTGCTGTTCGCCAACTTCGCCGAGGCCATGGCCGAGGGCCGCTCCAAGGCCCAGGCGGCTTCGCTGCGCGGGCTCAAGAGCAAGACCTGGGCGAAGAAGCTTGCTCAGCCTGTTCATGGCTCCAGCTGGCACCCCGTGCAATCGGATGAACTGCGCCGCGACCACGTGGTGCTCGTCGAAGCGGGCGATCTGGTCCCGCTGGACGGCGAGGTCATCGAAGGCGTGGCCTCGGTGGACGAGAGCGCCATCACGGGCGAGTCGGCACCGGTGATCCGTGAGTCGGGCGGCGACTTCTCCTCCGTCACCGGCGGCACCCGTGTGCTGTCCGACTGGCTGGTGGTGCGCATCTCGGTCAACCCGGGTGAGTCCTTCCTGGACCGCATGATCTCCATGGTCGAAGGCGCGCGCCGCCAGAAGACCCCCAACGAGATCGCGCTGACGATTCTGCTGGTGGCCCTGACCCTGGTCTTTCTGGTGGTCACGGTGACGCTGCTGCCTTTCTCGATCTTCAGCGTCTCTGCGGCAGGCGCGGGCACGGTGGTGTCGATCACCGCCCTGGTGGCCCTGCTGATCTGCCTGATCCCCACCACCATCGGCGGCCTGCTCTCCGCCATCGGCGTGGCCGGCATGAGCCGCATGATGCAGGCCAATGTGATCGCCACCTCGGGCCGCGCGGTTGAGGCGGCCGGTGATGTGGACGTGCTGATGCTGGACAAGACCGGCACCATCACCCTGGGCAACCGCCAGGCCAGCGCCTTTGTGCCGGCGCCCGGTGTCAGCGAGCAGCAGCTGGCCGACGCCGCCCAGCTGTCTTCGCTGGCCGATGAAACGCCGGAAGGCCGCAGCATCGTCGTGCTGGCCAAGACCCGCTTCAATCTGCGTGAGCGCGAGATGGGCGCGCTGGACGCCCAGTTCGTGCCCTTCACGGCCCAGACCCGCATGAGCGGCGTCGACCTGGCCGGTGGCCGGCAGATTCGCAAGGGCGCGGGCGATGCGATTCGCCGTTATGTCGAGAGCCTGGGCGGCAGCTTCCCCAAGGAGCTGACTGCGGCCATCGACGACATCGCCCGCCGCGGCAGCACGCCTCTCGTCGTGGCGGAAGGTTCGCGCGCTCTGGGTGCTGTCGAGCTCAAGGACATCGTCAAGGGCGGCATCAAGGAACGCTTCGCCGAGCTGCGCCGCATGGGCATCAAGACGGTGATGATCACCGGCGACAACAAGCTGACGGCGGCGGCCATCGCGGCCGAGGCCGGTGTCGATGACTTCCTGGCCGAGGCCACGCCGGAGGCCAAGCTGCAGCTGATCCGCGACTACCAGGGCGAGGGCCGCCTGGTGGCCATGACCGGCGACGGCACCAACGATGCGCCAGCCCTGGCCCAGGCCGATGTGGCCGTGGCCATGAACACCGGCACGCAGGCCGCCAAAGAGGCCGGCAATATGGTGGACCTGGATTCCAACCCCACCAAGCTGCTGGAGATCGTCGAGACCGGCAAGCAGCTCCTGATGACGCGTGGCTCTCTGACGACCTTCTCCATCGCCAACGATGTGGCCAAGTACTTCGCCATCATCCCGGCCATGTTTGTGGGCGTCTACCCGCAGCTGAGCGCGCTGAATGTGATGGGCCTGCACAGCCCGAGCTCGGCCATCTTGTCGGCGGTGATCTTCAACGCGCTGATCATCATCGCGCTGATCCCCTTGGCCCTGCGCGGCGTGCCCTACCGCGCCATCGGTGCAGCCGCGCTGCTGCGCCGCAATCTCGCGATCTACGGCCTGGGCGGCCTGATCGTGCCCTTCATCGGCATCAAGATCATCGACCTGATCCTGGTCGGCCTGCGTCTGGTTTGAGGAGCTCCCCATCATGACGAATCTGTTCAAGCAAGTCCGTCCCGCCCTGGCCAGCCTGCTGTTGCTCAGCGCGGTCACTGGCCTGGTCTACCCGCTGGTGGTCACCACCCTGGGCAAGACCCTGTTCCCGGCCGAGGCGGCCGGCTCCCTGATCCGCAACAAGGCGGGCGAGGCCATCGGCTCCGAGCTGATCGGCCAGAGCTTCAGCGAGCCACGTTACTTCTGGGGCCGGCCCTCGGCCACTGCACCCATGGCCAACAATGCCAGCGGCTCCTCGGGTTCCAACCAGGGGCCCTTGAACCCGGCGCTGAGCGAGGCCGTGGCCGCCCGCGTGGCGGCCCTGCGCGCCGCTGACCCGGGCAACACGCAGCCGGTGCCGGCCGATCTGGTCACCGCCTCGGCCAGCGGCCTGGACCCCCACATCAGCATGGCCGCCGCCCGCTACCAAGCCCCTCGCGTGGCGCGTGAGCGCCAGCTGCCGATGAAAGAGGTGCTGCGCCTGATCGAGGCCCACACCGCGGCGCGCGATCTGCAGGTGCTGGGGGAGCCGCGTGTTCATGTGCTCAAGCTCAACCTGGCGCTCGATGCGCTGAGCGGCACGCCGCGCTGAGCTGCCAACTTTTCCGGACCCCGTGGTCCCGATGAAGCCCCAGGCGAAAGCCAACACAGTGTTTGAACGGGGGAGGGGCTTCATCACCCTTGGTCGCCTTTTGATTTCTTGAATGTTCTGAACTTCTGATGAAAACAAGTATTTCCTTTCTGACCCTGACCCTGACCCTGGCCCTGACTGGTCTGTCCTTCAACTGCCTGGCCCAGGCCACCGCGCCGTCGCCTGCCGCCACACCCGAGCACAGCCTCACGGGCAATCTGAGCCTCAACAGCGACTACCGCTTCCGCGGCATCAGCCAGAGCTGGAAGTTGCCCGCCTTTCAAGGCGGCTTGGACTACGCCCACAGCAGCGGCTTCTACGCCGGCACCTGGGCCTCCAATGTCTCGGGCAACAGCTACAACAACGGCGCCGGCCTGGAGTTGGACCTCTACGCCGGCTTCAAGTTCCCGCTGGCGCAAGACCTGACCCTGGACCTGGGCGCGCTGGCCTACGTCTATCCCGGCGCCAAGCTGAACAGCGCGCCCGGCGTGGCCACGGACAAGACCTACAACAATGTGGATCTGTACGCAGGCCTGACGGCCGGTGCCTTCAGCGCCAAGCTGTCGGTTTCCGCCACCGATTACTTCGGCCTCAACAGCGACACCGCCGGCTACGCCTACTTCAGCAGCCTGCCGGCCGCCGGTGGCAGCAAGGGCAACGCGTATCTGGACCTGAACTACAACCTCGATCTCGGCTCCGGCCTGACCCTGGGCACCCATCTGGGACATGTGCATGTACGGCACTACGCTGATCTGTCCTACAGCGACGTCAAGATTTCGCTGAACAAGGAGATCGCCGGCCTGAACTGGACCGGCGCCCTGGTCGGCACCAACGCCAAGCGAGCCTTCTACCAGGCCGGTAACGCCGCCGGCCAGAATGCCAAGCGCCTGGGCAACACCGGTCTGGTGCTCAGCGTCGCCAAGACCTTTTAAGACTGCAGCGCGGGAGAGAATGCCGGCATGCTGATCAATTGCGCGGTCTACCAAGACGGAACCAAGCTGGCCGACCTCTCGCCCGACCGGCCCGAAGAATTGCAGGGCTATCTGCAGCAGGCCAACACCTTCGTCTGGGTGGCGCTGCGCGATGCCGATGCCGCCGAGCTGGAGCCCTACCGGCGACTCTTCCACCTGCATGAGCTGGCGGTCGAGGATGCCAGCCGCGGCCAACAGCGGCCCAAGGTCGAGGAGTACGGCAGCGATCTGTTTGCTTCCATGCACCTGGTCGACTGGGTGGGCGGCGACCTGAGCCTGGGTGAGGTGGCGGTGTTTGTCGGCGCCAACTATGTGCTCTCGGTGCGGCGCGGCAGCAAGCTGCATTTCCTCGGCGTGCGCGAGCGTTGCGAGCGCGAGCCCGAGCTGCTGGTTCACGGCCCCAGCTTCGTGCTCTATGCCTTGATGGACGCGGTGGTGGACCGTTACTTCCCCATCGTCGACCGCCTGGAGCTGGAGTTGGACGAGATCGAGCAAAGCATCTTTGTGCGCGGCGCCCAGCTCGACAACATCAAGCGCCTCTACGAACTCAAGCGCCGCCTGATGCTGCTGCACCGCGCGGTGGCGCCCATGCTGGAGATGCTGTCCAAGCTGCACGGTGGCCGCATCCCGCCCATCTGCGCCCGCACCGGCGACTATTTCCGCGATGTGGCCGACCACCTGGCCCGCATCGAGGGCGCCATCGATTCCCTGCGCGACACCTTGGGCACGGCCATCCAGGCCAATCTGTCCATGGTGGCCATCGAGGACAGCAATGTCACCAAGCGCCTGGCGGCCTGGGCCGGCATCTTCGCAGCTGCCACCGCTTTTGCCGGCATCTGGGGCATGAACTTCGAGCACATGCCTGAGCTCAAGCTGAGCTGGGGTTACCCGGCTGCGCTCGGTTTGATCGTCAGTGTCTGTGGATTTTTGTGGTGGCGTTTCCGTCGCGCCGGTTGGCTATGAACGCTGACCCCTCGTCCAAGCTAGCGCTTAGCCGGCCCCCCGAGGGAGCGCCAGCCTGGCGGCTGGCATCGCGGGCCGGCTTGGGGCGGCCCGGCGCTCGGCCCGACAAGACCCAATCGGATCACTCATGACTGACGAACGCCCCAACCCCGACGCCCTGCTGGCCCAGATCCGCGAGCAGGAGAGTGCGGAGCAGCGGGGTCGGCTGCGCATCTACTTCGGCTCATCGGCCGGTGTGGGCAAGACCTTTGCCATGCTGCAGGCGGCTCGCAAGCTGATGGCCGAGGGGCGCGATGTGCTGGCCGGCGTGGTGGTCACCCACGGTCGCAGCGAGACCCAGGCCTTGCTCGACGGCCTGCCCCAGCTGCCCCTGCGCGAGCTGGAATACCGCGGCAAGAAGCTGCCCGAGTTCGATCTGGACGGCGTGCTGGCGCGCCGGCCTTCTCTGGTGCTGGTGGACGAGCTGGCGCACAGCAATGCACCCGGCTCCCGCCACCCCAAGCGCTGGCAGGATGTGGAGGAGCTGCTGGCGCGTGGCATCGATGTCTACTCCACGCTCAATGTCCAGCACCTCGAGAGCCTCAACGATGTGGTGGGCGGCATCACCGGCGTGCGCGTGCAAGAGACCCTGCCCGACACCTTCTTCGATCGCGCCGACGAAGTGGTGATGGTGGACACGCCGGCCGACGAGCTGCTCGCGCGGCTGGCGGCGGGAAAAGTCTATATGGGCCCGCAGGCCCAGCGGGCCGCCCAGAACTTCTTCCGCAAGGGCAATCTGATGGCCTTGCGCGAGCTGGCTTTGCGCCGCACCGCCGACCGGGTGGAAGACGATGTGCAGGCCTGGCGCAGCAACGAGCGCGTGGCCCAGGTCTGGAAGACCGAGGCCGCCATCCTCTGTGCCATCGGCCCCAGCCCTGCGGCCGAGAGCGTCTTGCGCAGCGCTGCGCAGTTGGCCCAGCAGCTCAATGTGTCCTGGCATGCGGTCTATGTAGAGACGCCGGCCTTGCAGCGCCTGCCCGATGCGCAGCGCGACCGCATCCTGCGCACCGTGCGCCTGGCCCATGAGCTGGGCGCGCAAACCGCGGTGCTGCCGGCGCAAGACCTGGCCCCAGCCCTGCTGGCCTATGCCCGCGAGCACAACCTGTCCAAGCTGTTGCTGGGCCGAAGCGCAGCGCAGCCCGCCTGGCGGCGCTGGTGGGCCGAAGCACCGCTGCAGCAGCGCCTGGCTGAAGGGGCGCCCGAGCTGGATGTGATCACCGTGGCGGCGGCGCCTTTGCAGCCGGCACGGCGCAGCAGCTTGATCCCCGCGGATCAGCAGCAGGCGCAGGAGCGCGAGCAGCAGTGGCAGCGCCACGTCAGCCGCTACGGCCTGGCCGCGCTGGCCTGCGGCGCCACCGCCTTGATCAGTTGGCCTTTGCAAGCCATCCTGGCCCAGCCCAATATCGTCATGCTCTTCCTGCTGAGCGTGGTCGGCGTGGCCCTGCGCCTGGGCCGCGGGCCGGCGGCCTTGGCCAGCGTCCTCAGCGTGGGGCTGTTCGACTTCTTCTTCGTCCAGCCGCGGCTCAGCTTCGCCGTCTCGGATGTGCAGTACCTGCTGACCTTTGCCGTCATGTTGGCCGTGGGCCTGATCACCGGGCAGCTGACCGCGGGCCTGCGCTACCAGGCCCAGGTTCTGGCCGAGCGCGAATCGCGCTCGCGGGCGCTGTTCGAGCTGACCAGCGATCTGGCCGGCGCCTTGCAGACCGAGGCGGTGCTGCAGGTGGCCGAAGGCGCCTTGGCCGAAGAGGTGCACGGTGAGGCCTTGCTCTATGTGCTGGACCTCAACGATGCCTTGCAGCCCTCGCCACGCCAGGCCAGCCTGGTCCTGGCCGATCAACCCGATGCGGGCACGGCGCGCTGGGCGCTGGACCATGGCCAGGCTGCGGGCCTGTCCACCGACACCCTGGCCGGCAGCGCCTGGTTCTACCTGCCGCTGCAAGCGCCCATGCGCACCCGGGGCGTGCTGGCCCTCAAGCCCAAAAGCAGCCGCAGCCTGATGCTGCCCGAGCTGCGCGCCCAGCTGGAGACCTATGGCCGCATCATCGGCCAGGCGCTGGAACGGGTGCATTACGTCGAAGTGGCGCAGCAGGCCCTGGTGCACATCGAGGGCGAGCGCCTGCGCAACTCGTTGCTCTCGGCCCTGTCGCATGATTTACGCACGCCGCTGGCCGGGCTCTACGGCCTGGCTCAGACCCTGGACCGCACGCCCGCGCTGCCGCCCCAGGCGCGCGAGCTCAGCGCCGCCCTGCAGCAGCAGGCCCAGCGCATCAGCGCCATGGTCAACAACCTGCTCGACATGGCCCGGCTGCAAAGCGGGGCGGTGCGCCTGAATCCGCAGTGGCAGCCGGTGGAAGAGGTGGTGGGCACGGCCTTGCAGGCCTTGCAGCCCGCCCTGGCCGGCCATGCCTTGCAGCTGGACATTCCGGCGGGCCTGCCCTTGCTGAACCTGGACGCGGCGCTGATGGAGCGGGTGCTGTGCAACTTGATCGAGAACGCGCTCAAGTACACGCCGCCCGACAGCCGCCTGCGCATCTCGGCCGAGCTGGCGCCGGCCTCGGAGCAGGCCCTGCTGTTGCGCGTGGCCGACAACGGCCCGGGCCTGCCGCCGGGGCGCGAGGAGCAGCTGTTTGCCAAGTTCAGCCGCGGCGAGCGCGAAAGCAGCACGCCGGGCGTGGGCCTGGGCCTGGCCATCTGCCGCGCCATCGTGCAAGCCCACGGCGGCCAGATCCACGGCGAAAATCTGCCCGGTGGCGGCGCCTGCTTCGTCATCCGCCTGCCGCTCGGTGAACCGCCAGCGCTGCCGGCGGGAGATGAGCCCGAACCCGGGGCCGACCCGGACCTCTAAATGAAAGTGCCGCGCTGCTGCCGCTGTTCTAGTTGTCACCGCTGCTGTCGGCGCCTGAATCCATGAGCGAACCGCATCCCATTGCCCTGATTGTTGAAGACGACGCGAGCATCCGCCGCTTCGTGCGCCTGGCCCTGGAGGCCGAGGGCTGGCAGGTGCACGAGGCCAGCACCGTGCGGCAGGGCCTGGTCGATGCCGGCACACGCCGGCCCGAGCTGGTCATCCTGGACCTGGGCCTGCCCGATGACGACGGCCTCAACTACCTGCGCGATCTGCGTGCCTGGTCGGGCGTGCCGGTGATCGTGCTCTCGGCGCGCACAGCCGAGGCCGACAAGATCGCCGCCCTCGATGCCGGTGCGGACGATTACCTGAGCAAGCCCTTTGGCGTCGGCGAGCTGATGGCCCGTGTGCGCGTGGCCCAGCGGCGCAGCCAGGCGGCAGCGCGCAGCAGCATGGATGAGCCGGCGCAGACGGTCTTCCGTTTCGGCGAGGTGGAGGTGGATCTGGCCCAGCGCCGGGTGCTGCGCGCCGGCCAGCCGGTGCATTTGACGCCGCTGGAGTACCGCTTGCTGACGCATCTGATTGCGCACGCCGGCAAGGTGCTGACGCACCGCCAGATGCTCAAGGCCGTCTGGGGCCCCAGCCATGTCGAGGACAACCACTATCTGCGCGTCTACATGGGCAATCTGCGCCAGAAGCTGGAGGCGGTGCCGGCGGCGCCGCAGTACCTGCTGACCGAGACGGCCGTGGGCTACCGCCTCGTGGCTTGAAGCTTGGCGGCAGCCGGGGCAGCCGGGGCAGCTGGGGCGAGCGGGGCCATCCGGCCCCGGGGCTTCACCAGCCGCCGTGCAGATGGCTGGCCAGGGGCTGGCGCAGACCGCGCAGCCAGTGGCCGTAGACGCTGCGGGCCAGGCTGTGCAGCTCGGCGGTGCGGGCGGGCAGCTCGCGCAGCAGCTCCTCTTCGCTCTGCACCGTGCGGCCATGGCCTTGCGCCAGGGCCTGGCAGATTTCTTCGCGCGATTCGGCGCACCAGGCGCGCACGCTGTCCTCGGTCACTTCCAGATGCGATTGCAGGCCCAGGTGTCGGCCATGGGCAAAGCCCTTGTTCAGGCAATGGCTGCCGACCAGGATGCGCTGGGCGCCGCTGGGGATCTCGAAGCTGTCGTGGTGCCAGTTGAACATGGTGACCTGCGCCTGGCCGCCCAGTCGCTCGCGCCCGGCCGGCGTGGCCCAGAGCCGGCTCCAGCCGATGTGGGGCCAGGCATGGCGGTGCACCCGCGCGCCCAGCGCCCGGGCCAGCAACTGGGCGCCGAAGCAATGGCCCAGCACCGGCACATCCAGGGCCACGGCCTGGCGCAGCAGGCCCAGCTCGGCCTCGATCCAGGGCAGCTCATCGTTGACGCTGTGGTTGCTGCCCAGCACGACCAGGCCGCTGTAGTCGCTGATCCAGCGAGGCAAGGCCTGACCCCGCGGCGCGTGGAAGACTTCGCAGTCCAGGCCCTGGCTGCGCAGATGGCTCAGCAGGTAGCCAGGGCCTTGGTTGCACTCGTGCTGGAGGATGGCGATCGGGTTCATGAAGCGGGCCGGCATGGCGTCCGGCCACTCGTTGCGAGGGCTTCAATTTAGGAGGGCCGCCATCAAGATCCTGCTCAGTTGGCGGGTGGCGGTGTCAAGAAGCCGTCAAGCCCGCGCGCCAGGCCGCGCCCTACAATTCGCGCACCTTTCCCCCTCATTGCTTGTGCCCGCCATGCCCGTCAACCTCACCGCCCCCGATCCCGCCAGCCTGCACCCCGTTCCCGGCGTTCGCCTGGGCGTGACCATGGCGGGCATCCGCAAGGCCGACCGGCGCGACCTCAGCGTCATCGCCCTCGATGAGGGCGCCAGCGTGGCCGGCGTCTTCACCAAGAACCGCTTCTGCGCCGCGCCGGTGCAGGTCTGCCGCGAGCACCTGGCCGGCCAGACCGAGGGCGCCGGCATCCGTGCCATCCTGGTCAACACCGGCAATGCCAATGCCGGCACCGGCGAGGACGGCCTGGCCCGCGCGCGCCAGAGCTGCACGGCCCTGGCCGAGCTGATGGGTCTGCAGCCCAGCCAGATCCTGCCGTTTTCCACTGGCGTGATCATGGAAGTGCTGCCGGTGGACCGCATCATCGCCGGCCTGCCCAAGGCCATCGCCGCCCTGCGCGACGACGCCTGGGGCGAAGCGGCGCTCGGCATCATGACCACCGACACCTTGCCCAAGGCCGCCTCGCGCCAGATTCAGATCCAGGGCCAAACCGTCACCATCACCGGCATCAGCAAGGGCGCCGGCATGATCCGCCCCAATATGGCCACCATGCTCGGTTATGTCGCCACCGACGCCCACATCAACCCGGGCCTGCTGCAGACCCTGGTGACCGAGGCGGCCGATGCCTCCTTCAACCGCATCACCATCGATGGTGACACCTCGACCAACGATTCCTTCGTGCTGATCGCCACCCACAAGGCCCAGCATGAGCGCATCGAATCGCTGCACAGCGCCGAGGGGCAGGCCTTGCGCGAGGCGGTGATTGCCGTGTCACAGCAATTGGCCCAGGCCATCGTGCGCGACGGCGAGGGCGCCACCAAGTTCATCTCGGTGGTGGTGGAGGGCGGCCGCGACGAGGCCGAGTGCAAGCTGGCGGCCTATGCCATCGCCCACTCGCCCCTGGTCAAGACGGCCTTCTTCGCCAGCGATCCGAACCTGGGCCGCATCCTGGCGGCGGTGGGCTATGCCGGCATCGCTGACCTGGATCAGACCTTGATCGATCTGCACCTGGACGATGTCCATGTGGTGCGCGCCGGCGGCCGCCACCCCGATTACCGCGAGGAAGACGGCCAGCGCGTGATGAAGCAGAGCGAGATCACCGTGCGCGTCAGCCTGCACCGCGGCGCCGCCCACACCACGGTCTGGACCTGCGACCTCAGCCACGACTACGTGACCATCAACGCCGACTATCGCTCCTGAGCGAGCGCAGCGCGGCTCATGGCTCCGCGCAGCACCCAGCAAAAAGCCCGGCATGCCGGGCTTTTTCTTTGGCGCATGGCGTCCTGACGGCGCCCTCAGTGCTTGCAGCCCGGGCCATGGACATGGGGCACAGGCGCCGCCTGCACCGGGATGCCGACCGGCTTGCCCTTGGCATGCGAGGGGTGCGAGCAGCCGGCGTGACCGTGGTCGTGGCTGTGATCGTGGTGGTGATGCACATGCCCATGGTCGTGGCCATGGGCGCCGCAATCCGCATGGGCCGGCGCATCGACCACGCGCAGCGAGCCATCCTCGGCCACCAGCACATCACCGGCGTGCAGATGGGTGCCCTCCGGCAGCTGAATCTTCAGCGCCTGGCCCTGTTCGTCGGTCACCTCCAGCGCATGCTGGTGGCTCTGCGCTTCGTCCAGCTTGACGACCGCTGCCCGCTTGAGCAAGGCCGGGGCCAGGCCCTGGCCGCCGGGCAGGCGTTTGGTGATGAGGAGGGGGGCAAAGATGTGTGTGGGGAGTTCATGTGGAGGGAGGGGCGGTTGAGGCGCTGCAATTGAATCGTGCCCTCCAATGTAGCGAACTTGCGAGTGCGCCCCCTGCAAAACCCTGAGCGGCTCGGATCGTGAATTTCGTTACAGTCGCCCCGGAAAAAGAGTCGCTGGTTGGGCTTCCTCTGATTTTTCAGATTTGGAACGACACCCCGCCGTGCACGGTGCCGCCTCGGACTGCGGATCGCCGGCTCAAGTCAAAACCTGAGGGAGCTTCTATGTTTCAGTGGCTGAAGGTGCGCCGATGGGCGCTTTTTTTGTTGGTGGCGTCATTGGCTGCATGCGGTGGCGGGGGCGGCGGAGGGTCTTCGACCGGCGCGGTGGTGGTCAGCCCCGCTGAGGCCCCCGTGGCTCGCATCAGCGCGTCGGGCGTCAATGCCGACGGCGATGGTGCCATGCGCGGCGGCGTCAATGGCCTGATCACCTTCGACGCGTCGTCCAGCACCGCGGCATCCGGCTCGGTTCAGAGCTACGCATGGGTGTTGAATCAAATGCCGGCGGCCAGCAAGGCGAGTCTCAGCGGCCTCAATCAGAAAGTCGCAAGCTTTACGCCCGACGTGCCTGGCAAATATCAAGTCACCTTGACGGTGAGCAGCAGCGGCGGTCAAAGTGTCAACAAGACTCTGGACCTCTTGATTGCGGAAGCGCCGCCGGTGGCGAACATCGTGGTCTCCGCGGTGTACACCGGCGCGACTGCCCCGGCTCAGGTCGCTCCGATCGACGCCACGGTCGGCAGCGTGTTTACCCTGGACAGCTCTCAACTGAAAGCGGCTGACGGAAGCGCGATCACGACCACGTGGACCTTGGAACAGCAGCCGGTCGGCAGCCTGGCCAAGTTGCAGGGCAGTGGTTCTCGTCAGCAGTTCACCCCTGATCTGATGGGGCATTACATCCTGCGGGCACGGGTTCGCGACAGCTACGGCAATTTTTCGGACGCGCTCTATACCCTTCGGATGGTCTTTGCTCCGCCGTCCACCTCGACCATGGTTGTGGCGCCGAACTTCACCGCGAGCCCTGTCGAGCAATCCACCATCGACACCACGCTTGGCACCAATTTCCTGCTCGACACATCGAGTCTGCAAGCAAGCGATGGAAGCGCAGTGCGAACCACCTGGACGGTGATGGAACGTCCTGCAGGCAGCACGGCGGCCCTGTCTGGTACGGACCCCAGGGTGCAATTTCGCCCGGATCAATTGGGCATGTACAAGCTCTTGGCCCATGTGGAAGATCGCCGCGGGGCGTACTCAGAGTCCGTCGTGCCCATCCATGTTCGCTACATGGCCCCGGCTACAACCAGCATTTTGGTGAATGGCAGCTTCAGCGGCAGCAGTGTCAACCAGCCAGCGATTGCGGCTTCGCTGGGCTCCGTGTTCACCTTGGATACGTCGAATGTGCGAGTTGCTGATGGCAGCCCTGTCAGCACATCGTGGCAGATTCTCGAGCGGCCGGCTTCCAGCCTTGCCGTGCTCGGCGGCTCGGGGACGCGCTACCAGTACACACCCGATGTGCTCGGGACTTATCGCCTCAAGGTCCGCGTTCAGGATGTGCGTGGCGCCTGGGGGGAGTCCGTCTACACGCTGAGCGTGCTCAACTTACCTCCCGAAGCCAATGTGAGTGTCAACACGACACCGGTCGCTGCCATCTCCTATGGCAGCGCGCGCGTTCAAAGTGGTGCAACGATGACGCTGCGTGGCGGTGCCAGTTTCGATGCCGACAACGATGTGTTGAGCTACAGCTGGACCTTGACCAGCGCACCGAACGGCAGCGCCGCGAGACTGAGTTCCAACTCGTCTGCCGACACGGCCATCACTTTCGACCTTGATGGTGACTACGCCGTTCTTTTGCGAGTCATAGACACTCATGGTGCCTATTCCGATCGGCAAGTGACGGTTCGAGTAGGAGACGGCCCGCCGGTTGTTGTCTACGACCACAACAACTGGACCACTTTGGTGGGAGCCTCCGCCACAGCCAACGCCGGGTTCAGCTACAGCCCGCAGAACCGCAGCCTGACCTATCGCTGGACCTTGGATTCCCGCCCGGTGGGGTCTGCGGCCACCATTGCAGATGACAGCCTGGCTCAGCTGGCGTTCACGCCTGACTTGCCCGGAACCTACATCGCCTCGGTCGTGGTCAGCGACGGCATTTTGAGAAGTTCTGCCAGCTTCACGGTCCGTGTTTTGGCATCCGCAAGCCGAACGACGGAGCTGGGCTTCAAGCCACTGGATGTGCGCTACAGCAGGGGCCTGGACCAAGTAGTCCTGGTCAGCGCTTCGCCGAATGTGTTGACTTTTGTCGATGCGTTCACGGGCGTGACGCGTTCGGTTCCTTTGCTGGCAACGCCCACCGGCCTTACCCTGAGTCCGGACGGACGACTTGCCCTGGTTCTGTATGGATCAGTCGTCGATTTGTTCGATGTCTCCAGCGGCAATCGCATCCGCTCTAGCAACACCCTCAGCGTGCGCAGCCAGGCAATGGTTTTGAACAGCGGCGATGCCTTGCTGTATGGCGGTGATCAGTGGAGCGGTGTGCCTGGACTGATCAACGCCCGCACGGGAGAAACGCGGTCCTTGTCGGTTTCTTACGCAGCGGGCACGTTTTGGGGCTCTGCACAGCAGGGGATCTTCGCAGACAAGCTCAGCACGGCGTTTACCGTGTCAGGAGGCTTGTCCCCATCCAAGCTCACCTATCTGAAGGTGTCACCCACGGATGCCTCGGTGGTGCTCGGTTCGGGTGATTGGCCGTATCACGGGGACTACAACGCGGACTATCCGCTCGCTTTCAATAACGCTCAGTCGCTGGTGTTTGATCGCCAAGGTTTGGCTGCACGCACATCGGATCTTCGATTTGCGGGTCGAATCGACTTGGGGGGGCGTGTGGGCGAAAGCACTTCGTTGCGGAGCGTTTCGGCTTCGAGTGATGACTCAGAGCTTTTGGCCATGAAGGGCATCTGGTCATCATGGGACAGTTCGAACTTGCCGAGCAGCTACCACTTGATTGATCCTGTGCTTTTGTTGAGCAAGAGCACCCTGGACTTGCCCACAATCGGTGGACAACAGTCTTATGGACTGGCACTGTTCCATAGCGCGGCGGACCGTCATGTCGGCATTGTGCAAACTGGCGGCGCAGATCAATCAGCGACGGGCAAACGCTTCTGGGTGTTCGCGCGCTGAGTGCGCGGCCTTGCGGCCTGGCACGCCGCTGAAAGCAACTGAGTCCGGCTGGTCGGATTTGACACGCCGGACTTCAGCGGGGACTTGAGCCTCGAGCATCGGGCAAGCGATGCCGCCCACCGCATCTTCAGTCACGGCCCGCTCGTGGCTTGGAGCCGAGCGGGTGCTTCAGAAATCCACCGCCTTGGTCCGCAAGCCGCGGGCGATCAGGGTGGCGTTGATCAACTGGGCTTCTTCGCGGCTGGCGAAGGGCCAGACGGCGGGGCGCCAGCCCTCGGGGGTCTGGAAGACCTGGGCCTGGGTGGCGCCGCCCTTGTTGGCGGAGATGGCCACCTTCATGCGCTCCAGCGTGGCTTCGGCCTCGGCCTTGTTGGCGCTGACCGGGCCGACCAGGGCGACGACGGTGGCTTTGCTGATGCTGCTGCCACTGCCACCACTGCTGCCGCGGCCGCTGCTGGCATTGGCGGCGGTGCTGCTGCCCGGCGTGTCCTCGCGTGAGTTGCTGCGCTTGCCGCCGCTGCCGCTGCTGTTGGTGCTGCCCGCTGGCGGTTCCACAGCGCTGTGCAGGGTGGGGCGCTCGCCGTCACGGCTGGTGATGCGGCCAGCGGTGATGGGCGAGGGCTTGGGCCCGTTCATCAGATCGGCCACCGGGTCGGCGGGCTTGGTCGAGGCATTCTTGTCCTCGGCCTTGGTGGCCTCGCTGCCGGGGGGCGGGGCGTCGGCCAGCATGGGCCGGGCGTTCTTGCGCGGGATGGGCTTGACCAGCTGAGGCCGGATGTCGGGTTGGGGCTCGCTGGCGGCGCTGGCGCCGGAATCTGGGTTGTTGCTCCTGCCGCTGTCCTTGCCTGAAGCCTTGTCCAGGGCCGCCTGCTGGGCGGCGGCGATGGCGGCAGCCGTGGCCGCAGCGGCTTCGCGCAGATCCAGCGGCGTCGGCAGGGCGGGTTTGGGGGCGGACGCCGAAGCGTCTGCGCTGCCCGCACTGCTGGCGCCCGCTGGTGGAGTGCCCGAAGGTGCAGCGCTCGTTGATGCGGCTTCGGCCCCTGCTGACGCGGCGTCGGCTTCGGGCGTGGCCGAGGCAGCGGCCTCGCGGGCTTCAGGCTTGGCGTCTTCCAGCGCCGCGCTCGCGGGGGAAGACGCGGCGGACAGGGCCGCGCTGGCGGCGGCTGCTGCCGCGGCCTCTTCGGCTTCCTTGACGGACTTGCGGCTGGGCAGGAGCAGCAGGGCAGCGCTCATCAGCAGCACGCCCAGGGGCAGCAGGGTCACGGCGCCCAGGCGCCAGGGGCTCAGGCAGCGGCGGCCGATGATTTGCGGGCGCGGGTGGCCTTGGCCGATCAGCACGCGGGTGCGCGAGCGCCCGGCGTCGATGGCCGCGGTGACCAGGTAGAGCTCAAACGGCCAGGCGCCGCCATTGCCTTGCGCGTCGCCGCCGGCGCTGCCGCCGCCCATCATCAGCTCGTCGATGGGCACCACACGCTGCGGCCAGCTGCCGTCGCCCGGCTGTTCCGAGTAGCCAAAGCGCTGGGCGAAGCTGGCGATGCGGGCCGGCGTCAGGCCGGCGATGAAACGTTCGCTGAAAGCCGGCCAGGTGTCCGAGCCGGCGGCGGGCCGCGGCTTGCCGGGCTTGGGGCTGCGGCTGCGCCAGTTGCGCAGGCCGCGCTTGAAGCGCTCGCCCCAGCTGCTGCGGTGCCAGAGTTCCTGGTCGGCCAGGGCGTCGAGTTCGGCGGCGTTGCTGTTGGCGGCGATGGTCGATTCTTCGCCCCAGGCCGCCAGGCTGTCGGGCGAGACCTCGTCGGTCAGCACCGGTTCGATCGGTTCCTGCGGGCGGCCGCTGCGTCCGGCCTTGCGCGCGGGCACTTCCGACGTGGGCGCGGCTGAGCCGCCATTGCGCATGAAGGGCAGGGCCACGACGCCGATGGTGTGGACGTCGTAGATATTGATGCGTTTCGCGAGCGGGTGGCTGTTGTGCCAGGCCACCAGGTGCTCGACCAATCGATCCATGGCGTGTCGGTCGCCCTTGTGTCTTCGTTCTTGCGTTGGGCTCGACCTGGGTTTCAGGGCCAGGGCGAGCGTGCGGAGTGTGCCTTGCAACTGTGCCCCAGGCGCGCCGGGGCGGTGGGCTTTGAAAGCCGGGATTTCCGGTTCAAACCGGCGCCGGCCTCAGCCCAGGGTCTTCAGCAGCCAGGCTTGCAGATCGCGCAGCTCTTCGGGGCAGACCGAGTGTTCCATGCGGTAGTCATGCCATTCGACCGTGTGTCCCAGGGCGCGCAGTTGCTCGCGCGCCGCCTCGCCGCGCGCAGGCACCACCACCGGGTCCAGCCGGCCATGGGCCATGAAGATGGGCGTCAGGCGGTTGGCGTCGCTGCGCTCGGCCTCAAAGTGCTCGGCCAGCGGGTTGTAGCCCGAGAGCGCGACGATGCCGCCCAGGCGCTCGGGGTAGCGCAGGCCGGTGAACAAGCTCATGGCGCAGCCCTGCGAGAAGCCCATCAGCACGATGCGCTGGGCCGGCACGCCGCGGGCGCGTTCGGCATCGATCAGGGCGGCGATGGCCGCGCCCGAGGCGCGCACGCCGTCGGCGTCTTCCTGGCGTTGCAGATCGACCTGGCGGATGTCGTACCAGGCGCGCATCACATAGCCGCCGTTGATGGTGACGGGCTGTTCCGGCGCATGGGGAAAGATGAAGCGCACGGCGCCCAGGGCGCGCAGGTCCAGCTCTTCGCACAGGGGCACGAAGTCATGGCCGTCGGCACCCAGGCCGTGCAGCACGATCAAGCTGGTGCGGGGATCGGGGCCGGTGTCGTGTTGCAGGGCGGGCAGGGGCATGGTGGGTGTGATCAGCAGCGGTGGAGTGCCGCCATTGTGGCCCGTGCGCGCAGCAGCTTCAGGCCCGGGCTCGGCGATGATGGGGGCATGGGACAGATTCACCTGCTACGCCACGGCCAAGCTTCGTTGGCGGCCGCGGACTACGACCAGCTCAGCCCCCTGGGCCAGCTGCAATGCCAGCGCCTGGGCGCCTACTGGCAGGCGCGCGGCCGGCGCTTCGATGCCGTGCTGACGGGGGGCCTGCGCCGCCATGCCCAGTCCTTGGCCGCTTTGGACGAGACCCTTCCGGGCCTGCCGGCGCCAGAGATTTGCCCGGCGCTTGATGAATACGACACGGCCGCCTTGCTGGCCGCCTGGCCGGTGGCGGAGGCGGGTTCTGACACCCGACCGGCTCGGCCGCCGCAAACGCCCGAGGCGGTCCGCGCCTATTTCCGCCACCTGCGTGAGGCCTTGCTGGCCTGGATGGATGGGCGCAGCCGGCCTCAGGGCATGGCCAGTTACGCCGAGTTCGAGGCCGGCATGGCGGCCTTGCTGGCCCGCCTGCAGGTGGAGCAGGGGCCGCAGGCCCAGGTCTTGATCGTCTCCAGCGGTGGGCCGATCAGCACCGCCCTGGGCTGGGTGCTGGGCCTGGCGCCGGCTGCCCGAATCGAGCTCAATCTGCAGCTGCGCAACAGTGCGCTGAGCCAGCTGCTGCTGAGCTCGCAGCGGCTGGCGCTGCAGGGCTTCAACGCCCTGCCGCATCTGGATGCACCGGGCGACGAGGCCTTGCACAGCCACGCCTGAGCGGGGCAGAGCAGGGCCGGATGGCGGCCGCTGGTGCGTTGGTTTTCAGCTCAGTCGTCCGCCTCGCGCATCAGGCGAAAGCCCAGCAGCACATAGCGGGTGTCCGGCTTGTTCCAGTTGCGAAAGCTGCTGCGCGCATAGAACGCCCAGCTGTGCCAACTGCCGCCGCGGCGCACCCGCACCTCGCCCTCGGGCGGGCCTTGCGGGTCGATGCGGGGCGAATGGGCGTAGTAGTCTTCGCCGTACCAATCGGCCACCCATTCCCAGGCATTGCCGTGCATATCGTGCAGGCCCCAGGCATTGGGGGCGAACTGCCCCACCGGCGCGGTGAAGACATGGCCGTCATGGCCGGGCAAGGCCTTGTCCTGCCACCGCGGCCAGAGCGTGGCGGTTTCGGCATCGAAGACATTGGCCACCCGCAGCAGGCTGGCCGGTTTGTCACCCGAGTGGTAGCGGCTGCGCGTGCCGGCCCGGGCGGCGTACTCCCACTCGGCCTCGGTGGGCAAGCGGTAGCGCCGCCCCTCGACCCGGCTGAGCCAGGCCGCCATGGCCTGGGCATCGGCCCAGCTGACATTGACGACCGGGTGATCGTCGCCCTGCGGGAAGCCGGGGTCGCGCCAGGAGTAGCGCGGCAGGCGGCCTTCGAAGGCGTCCTTGCGCGGGCTGGTGGCGGGGTCGTACTGGGCGTTGTAGCCGTAGGCGCCGGTGCCGTCGGCGATCGATTCCGGCACATGGCCCGAGGCTTCAACAAAGCGGCGGAACTGGCCCACCGTCACCTCGTGCACACCCATCCAGAAGGGCTTGCTGATGCGCACCCGGTGCACCGGCCCTTCGTCTTGCAGCTTGCCGAAGCGCCCGGTGTTCAGCTCCGGGTAGTCATGCGCCAGGCGGGCCGCGGGTTCCACACTGCCCATCCAGAAGCTGCCGGCGGGCAGGCGGCGGAACTGCATGTCCAGGCTGTTGCGCTCCAGCGGCGGCAAGGCTTTGACGGGACCTGGTCCGGGTTCGCGCGCCAGCGCCTGGGTGGCAGGCATCAGGCCCAGGGCCAGCAGCGCCGCCCATCGCCAGGATGTCAGGGCTCGGCAGGCGGGCGGCGTGGGTTTTTGCGCGGTGGGTGTCATGGTCTGGATGGTAGGCGCACGCAATGACGGAAAATCGGCTTTTGCACGGACGCCGGCCATGTTTTCCCATCTGATTCCCGACCCCCAGGCGCCCGCCGCCCCCGCAGCCCAGGCCGACGCCCGCCAGCGCTTTCTCAAGCTGCTGCACACCGCCTTGCAGGACGGCAGCTTCGTCAAGCTGCTGCTGAGCAAGTACAGCGGCTCGCAGCCCCAGCTGGAACGCCTGACCCTGCGCCCCGTGCAGCTGCGTGGCGAGGCGGCGCTGAGCCTGCTCTGGCGCTACCAGACCAAGGACATCACCAAGAACCTGACCGTGCCCGAGGCCCTGGCCGAGGTGGAGGCGCTGCTGGGGGCGGAGTTCCAGAACGCGCACCTGCAGACCCAGAGCCACGAGGTGCAGCTGGCTTTCAGCCGCAAGGGCCGCCCCAGCCTGCGCGTGGGCCGCAGCGCCGAGCCCGCCCCGCTTCAGGCCCAGGCGCAAGCCCTGGGCCATGACAAGGAAAAACAGCGTTATCTGGAACTGGATCGCCCCTTCTGGCGCGATTTGGGCGTGACCCATGCCGTGCGGCGCGGCGGCGAGGACGAGCTGCAGCTGGTGCCGGCCATGTCGCGCAAGTGGAAGCAGATCAACAAGTTCATCGAGATCTTTGCCGCGGCGCTGAAGAACTCGGGCCTGGCCGAGAGCCCCGATGTCCATGTGGCCGATTTCGGCTCGGGCAAGGGCTATCTGACCTTTGCCATGCACGACTGGCTGCGCGCCCAGGGCAAGCAGGCCCAGGTGACCGGTGTGGAGCTGCGCGAGGACATGGTGCGCCTGTGCAATGAAGCAGCCCGCCGCCACGGCATGGAGGGCCTGCGCTTCGATCAGGGCGATGTGCGCAGCTACACCCCGCTGCGTCTGGACGTCATGATTGCCCTGCATGCCTGCGACATTGCCACCGACTACGCCATCCATTTCGGCCTGCGCACCGGCGCCCGCGTCATCATGTGCTCGCCCTGCTGCCACAAGCAGATCCGCCCGCAGATGCAGATGCCGGCCCAGCTGCGGCCGCTGCTGCAGCACGGCATCCATCTGGGCCAGGAGGCCGAGATGGTGACCGATTCCCTGCGCGCCCTGCTGCTGGAATCCCAGGGCTACGAAACCCAGGTCTTCGAGTTCGTCGCGCTGGAACACACCAGCAAGAACAAGATGATCCTGGCCGTCAAACGCCCCCAGCCCCTCAGCGCCGCCCGCCGCGCCGAGCTCTTGACCCAGATCGCCGAGGTCAAGGCGTTCTACGGCCTGCGCGAGCAGTGCCTGGAGACCTTGCTGGCGGCTTGAAGCCACCGCTGGTTTCGTCTTGCTTGTTGGGGCGTTCTCGCCGCTGTGAGGCTGATAGTAGGTTTTGCTCGTGAGGCCCTGCAGCCCGAGCCGCCGCCGTGCTCATGGTTCCGGGGTCGGCCCTGGCGGGCCGACTTCCCTGCGCTGCGCTGCTCGGCCCTGCACAAATCGCCCGGCAGCGGCACGGGCTGCAGGGCGCTTGCATCGCGCTCGATGTGCCCCTTCCACGGTGGAGCACGCCAGCTTCGGAGGTGGCTCGGCCCGCTGACGGGCGATTTGTGCGCGGCCGAGAGCGCAGCGGAGCGGCTCAGGCGCGTGTACCCACGCGCTTCAAGCTCTGACTCGGCGCCACTGTTTGACCACAGTGAGCGCAGCGAACGGAGGGAGTTTGGCGCCGCTGAGCCGCGGAGTGAGCACCGAGGGGAGTCGGCTCAACGAGCCGACCCGCGAACCATGAGCCCGGCGGCGGGACGAGCCACCGCAGCGTGAGCAAACAGCGCAATGGACGGCTGAGAATTTGTCGGCTTGAGCCCTGCGCTGTCCAGCGCTTGTGGGCCTCAGAAGCAAAAAAAGCCCCGACCTTGCGGCCGGGGCTTGTGAAGAGCGCATGCCACCGCCCGGGACGCCGGCTTGGGAACCAAGCGGGCGTGGGGCTGCGGTGACCGGGTGTTGCGCGTGCAGCGCAGGCTTGTGGCGAGCGCGGGCGCTGGAGCGGGCTCCAGCGGGGCGCACGCGGCCTGATCGCTGTGAAACGGAGAGGGTCGCTGGGGCGACGCTTGGCTTAGAAGGTGTCCCAGCCGCCGTCGTCGGCCGGAGCTGGCGCTGGCGAGGGTGCCGGGGTGCGAGGGGCGGCTGCCGGGGAGGGCTTGCTGGCTTGAGCCGTGGTGGGCTTCTTGGCTGCGGCCGGCTTGGCCGCGTGCGAGGCCGCCTGGTGCGTGGACTTGACCGGTTTGCGGCTGGGCGCCAGCACCGCTTTGTGCGCGCCCTGGGCCGAAAGCTTGAAGCTGGCCACGGCGCTCAGCAGACCCTGGGCCTGGTTGCGCAGGCTTTCGCTGGCCGCAGCGCTTTCCTCGACCAGAGCAGCGTTCTGCTGGGTGGCGCGGTCGAGCTGGGTCACGGCTTCTCCGACCTGGCTGATGCCCGAGCTCTGCTCGCGGCTGGCGCTGCTGATCTCGCCGACGATGTCGGCCAGGCGCTGCACCGAACCGACGATGTCCTGGATGGTCTGGCCCGCGCGGTCCACCAGCTGGGTGCCGGTCTGCACGCGTTCGACCGAGTCGTTGATCAGGCTCTTGATTTCCTTGGCGGCGTCGGCGCTGCGCTGGGCGAGGTTGCGCACCTCGCTGGCGACCACCGCAAAGCCACGGCCTTGCTCGCCCGCACGGGCGGCTTCCACGGCGGCGTTCAGGGCCAGGATGTTGGTCTGGAAGGCAATGCCGTCGATGACGCTGATGATGTCCGAGATGCGCTTGGAGCTGCCCTCGATGCCGCGCATGGTCTCCACCACTTCGCCCACCACCTGGCCGCCATCGCGGGCCACCTGGGCGGCGCTTTGCGCCAGCTGGTTGGCTTGAGCGGCGTTGTCGGCGTTCTGGCGCACGGTGGCGTTCAGCTCTTCCATGGTGGCCGAGGTTTCTTCCAGAGAAGAAGCCTGTTCCTCGGTGCGCGAGGACAGATCGGCATTGCCCTGAGCAATTTGGGCACTGGCAGTGGCCACCGATTCGGCGCCGTCGCGAACATTGCTGACCGTGCCGACCAGGCTGGTCTGCATGCGCGCCAGGGCGCTGAGCAACTGACCGGTTTCGTCTTGCGAATCGCTGTGGATGGTCTGGCTCAGATCCCCTCCGGCCACGCGGTCAGCGGCCTGGACGGCTTGGTCCAGGGGCGCAGTGATGCCGCGGATCAAGAAAGCCGACATCACCAGCGCCGCACCCAAGGCCAGCACAGACACGATCAGGAGTCCGGTCAGGGCAGATTTGTAGACCTCGTTGCTGTTGGCCGCGGCCTTTTCGGAGCCACGAGCATTGAGCTCGACGATCTTGCTGATCGTTTCATGGGCTGTGTTGAAGGCCTGACGGGCTTGTCCGGCGGTGATCTGCCGGGCTTCCTCTTGCTTGCCCGCCGCCGCGAGGCTCAGCGCCTCTTTGATCAGGCCCTGGTAGTTGCTCCAGTGGGACTGAAACTCATCGAAGAGCTTCCGTTCTTCCGGGCTGGTGATGAGGGGTTCGTAGCGTGCGGTGTCCTTTTTCAGTTCTTCCCGAGCCTGGTTCAGGGCGGTTTCCGCCGATCGCACCTGCTCGGGCGTGCCGGCCGTGACACTTAGCAAGACGCCGATGCGGAATTCGCTCAGGTCACCGCTCATGGCACTGGCATAGCGCACCGAGGGCAGCCAATCGCCGCTGATCTCGGCCGACTCCAGCTGCACCGAGTGCACCTGGCGATAGCCAAACAAGGCCAGGAGCACGAGCAAAGCGGCCAAGAGACCGAAGGCAGCGCGGAGCTTGCCGGCGATCGTCATATTCTTCAGAAACTGCATGGAGTCGTCCCCCTGACGGCGCATCGCCGCTGAGTTGCAATGGTGCGAGCCTGTCGGGGCTCAGCACGCATCATCGGGGGAAGCCCCGCCCAAGAAAGGTGAATCAGACCGGCTGAAGGGCGGCTGTTTCCATCGCTCGGGCGTGAGCTTTACCTGCGTTCGCGCGCTCAGTGCTTGTGCTCGGCGGCCGCGGCTGGGCTGGGGGCGCGCAGCATCAGGCGCACGGCGGGCGCCTTCAAGCCCTGGGTCGAGTCACCGCTGGCGGGCAGCTCGGCCCAGTTCCACTCGCCCTTGACGCAGCTCTGTCGCACCTTGAACCAGATCGCACCGGGCGTGTCGGGCAGGCTGCCGCGCAGCACGAACTCGTCGTACCACTCGTCTTGCAAGTAAGCGGCTTCGTTCTGCGCGGTCCAGCTCAGCTCCACCACGTCTTCGGTGACGGCGCGGCCATGGCTCTCGTAGGGCTTGGCCAGCTTTTCGCGTTTGACGGCCAGGGTCCAGCCGGCCTTGGGCATGGGTTTGGCGCCGCGCAAGCCCGCAGGCAGGCTGACGGCGACCCGCGTGGTGGCCGAGCCCTCGCAGCCATGGCCCACGCGCAGCACAGCCTTGTAGGGTGTGCCGGCGATGGCCTCGGGCTGTTCCAGGGTCACATGGGCCAGGGCGCTGCTGCCAGCGCCGAGCATGGCGAGGGTGGTCAGCAGCAGGGGCAAGATGGTTTGAGTTTGAAGTTTCATGTGCGGGTTCTTTCTCAATCAATCAATCAAAGGTCGAACTTGAGCTCGGCGTGATAGCTGCGGTTCGGGTAGGGATGGAAGGCCCAGTACTTGTCGTTGTTCAGGTTGTCGATGCCGGCAGCCAGGGTCCACTGCTTGTCCAGCTTCCATTGCAGGCGCAGGTCACCGGTCAGGAACTTGGAGAAGCCTTGATAGGTGTGGCCGTTCGGGTCGCTGTTGTTGAGCGTGCCGTACTGTGGGCCGGAGTAGCGCAGGCCGTAGCTCAGGTGCAGGTTCGGCTGGATGGCATAACTGGCCAGCACCGTGGCGCGCCAGCGCGGCACGCGCGGCTGTTGGCGGCCGATGGTGTCGCCGGGCGTGCTGACAAAACCGCTGTTGTCCAGGATCTTGGAGTCGGCATAGGTCAGGCTGCTTTGCAGCTCCAGGCCCTTCAGCCCGAGGCTTTCGCCCAGATCCTGGGCCGAGTAGGCCAGCTCCAGGCCCAGGGTGCGGATGCGGCCGATGTTCTGCACGCTGCTGATGGTCTTGCTCGGGTCGGCCGGGTTGCTGCTCAGCTGCGAGTACAGCGCGTCGCGTGTGTTCTCGTGGAACAGGGTGCTGCGCAGCTGCTGCTTGCCGTGGCTCCAGGTGGCGCTGAACTCGCTGGTCCAGCCGCGCTCGGGCTTGAGATCCGGGTTCGTCGTCGGGTCGTTCGGCAGATACACGCCGGTGCTGCTGACGCCGCCCTGGTAAAGCTCGCCCACGGTAGGCATGCGCACTGCCCGGCCCGTGGAAACGCGCAACGTCCAGTCCTCGTTCAGCTCATAGCCCAGGGCCGCCTTGGGCGAGAGAAAGCGCTGCTTGCGCGCGGCAAAGGCCACCGGCGTGCCGTTGGCGGCCGTCTTGCGGCCGTCCATGGCCTGCCATTCCTCGGCGCGCAGGCCCAGCACGGTCTTCAGCGTCGGGCTCAGGGTCCAGCTGTCCTGGGCATAGGCGCTGCGCAGCTGGGTCTTGCCGCTGAAGGCGGTGAACAGGGCGCTGGGCGCGCCGCTGATCCAGTCCTCGGTGTCCGAGGTGGTTTGTTGCCAGACATAACGCTCTTGCTGCAGGCCCAGGTCCAGCACATGGTCGCTGCCGCTGGGACGCCAGATGGCCTTGGCGGCCAGGGCGGTCCAGCCGGTGCCGCCCAAGTCGGTCAGGCGGCCGGCACCGCCCTGGTCGGCCGCGGGTCGGGCCAGGCTTTTCGGGCTGCTGGGCGAACGGGCGGTGTCGCTGCGGTAGTCGTACTGGCTGGCGCTGAGCTCGAAATCGAAGGGGCCGCGTGTGTAGCTCTTGAGCGTGAGGCCATGCATCAGGTGGCTGAGCCGGTCATGGCTCTGGCCGAAATCGGTGTTCGCGACGCTGTACTGCTTGCCGTCGATCGCGACATTGGCGCCGCTGTAGACGGTGTTGCCGGCGGCATCACGCAGATAGCTTTCGCTCACGCCCTCGCTCTGGTTGTGCCACCAGGCCAGGCTGTAGCTGGCACGCAGCTGGCTGTCGAAGTCGTAGGCCAGCTTCAGCTTGGCGTGGTCCTGCACCGTGTGGTACTGGGTGCCGGTGCCGAGGATCTGCCAGGGCGCATTGCTCTTGTCGGCGTCCAGCACCGCGCCGCTGACTGGTAGCGAGGCGACATTGACCGGCTTGCCGCTGGACACCAGCTTGGTGACAAAGGTCAGGGGCTGGCCTTCGCTGTCCAGGCGGTTGATATTGATCCACCACGACAGCGCGCCGGCCCGGTCGCCCAGCGAGGCGCTGGCCTGGTGGCCGCTGTAGTTGCGATGGCTGTTGTAGAGATCAAAAGGCTGCTGGAACAGGCCCAGCTTGGCATGGGCTTCGAAGGCCTTGGGCATGCGGGTTTGGTAGTCCACCACCGCGCCGACCGAGTTGCCCGAGTAGGCGGCCGAGAAGGGGCCGTAGAGCACGTCCACGCGCTCGATCTCTTCGGGCGTCACCAGGCCCCAGCGCGGCGTGAAACCCGCACCGTTGCCCAGCAGGTTGGAGAGCTGGATGCCATCGGCAAACACCAGCGAACGGGCGCTGTTGCCCGTGCCCGAGGCGCGGGTGGACAGCACGGCGTGGTTGTAATCGCCGATATAGCGCTTGCGCACCAGCAGGCTGGGCAGGTATTTCAGCGCGTCCTCAGAATCGGTCGCGTTGATGGTGCGCGCGATTTCGACCGCGCTGACGCCTTCCATGGTGGTGGGCAGCTGGCTGGGCAGCGAGCTCAGGGCCTGGCCGCTGACGCTGACCAGGCCGAGCTTGCGGGTGGGGCTGGCGATGGAGGATTCGTTGTCAGCGGAAACCTGGGCTGACATGGGGGCGGCTTGCTTGGCCGCGGCAGGGCTGGCGCCCTCATCGCAGTCGTCACAGGCCAGGGCGGTCAGAGGCAGGTAGGCGGCGGCCAGCGCCAGGACCAGGGCGGTCGGTCGGGGGAGTTGATGCATGGTGGACAAGAGAGAGATTCGCACTCGATCGATTCAGGCTCGCGCCGGGCGCCACAAAACCGTGGTGGCCGAGCGCGCGGCTCAGAACGGAAAAAACGCAGAGAGCAGGGGGAGAACACGGCCCTGCAACGCCGCAGCGACTGGCACGCGAGCACGCGCGTAAGCCCAGGCTGCGGGCCGGGCCCGGCTGGTGAATCAGGCCAACGAAAGGAGGGGTGGTGCGCGCGACTGTGGCGGCGCCCAGGCATGCATGCTGTGCGGCGCGCTGAGGAAGCGCACCGGCATGGCCTGGCGTAGTGAGCCGAGCAGGGGCAGGGCCTGCTGCGCTGGCGGCGGGGCGGCCGCCTGCTGGGCCTGCAGATCGCAGGCCGGGCAATGGTGGAACAGGCCGTGCAGCGAATCCTTGTCCGCCGCCTGGCGCGCCGCCAGCACCGACTGCTGGGCGCGTGGCGACACCACGCTGCTGCGGCAGATCTGGCTCCAACTGCTGGGTTCGCCGCGCAGGGCGCCCAGCAGCTGGCTCAAGGCCGGCGCCAGGGCCATCAGCAGCACGCAGCAGGCCACCCAGCCGCTAAAACAGCGGGCATGGCGACGGAGCTGGGGCAGGGAAAACACGGGCGCGATTGTAGCGACACCGCCTGAAGCGGTGCGATCAGCGCCCCTGTGTTCAGCACTCGTGGGGCTGCGGGGGTCAGGGCATCAGCAGTTCCTGGAAGCTGGGCAGGGGCTGGCTGTTGCCGGCCGCACCCACGGCCGGGATCAGGCGCCAGCGGTCCTGCCCCAGCTGGGTGCCCAGGGTGTTGGGTGTGCGCAGCCGGGTGCGGTCGCCCTCATGCCCATCCAGCAGACGCAGCTCGGGGTGGTCGAAAGGCGCGCGTTCATAACGCACGCGCTCATCGGTCAACGATCTCAGAAACTCCAGCAGATCGCTGCGTGCGCCGGCATCGAGCTGCAGCTCGGGCTGGCCGAACACGGTGCCGAACTGCTTGGAAGCGCCGGCGAAATTGCCGCCGCGGGCGTAGAACTCGATCACCTCCTCCAGGCTCGCCATGCTGCCGTTGTGCATGTACGGGCCGGTCAGCTCGATATTGCGCAGGCTGGGGATCTTGAAGGCCGCGTCGGTCACCAACAGCATGCGCTTGTTGGCCGGGCTGGCCAGTTCGGCCTGCGCCGCTGCAGGGGTGGGGACGAAGGCATTGGCCGTGTTCAGGCAGCCCGCCAGGCTGTGCGGCTGAGCTTGCACTCCCTGAGCCTGGGTGAAGATCGTGGGGTGCGAAGGCGCGCGGTTCTGGGCGATGGCGGTGGGCAGATCGCAGGCCCGCACCTCGAGCACGCGGCTGTCCTTGACGGCGCTGCGGTCGCCGGTGAGCAGCTTCAGGTACTGCGCGGCGTAGGCGAGGTCGTTGCCAAAGTCGTCCTTGCCGGCCAGGCCCACATCCCATTCATCGCGGCCCACGCCGGTGGCGGCAAAGCCGGTGTCGACGAAGCCGAAGCCTTTCTTGCCCGCCATGCGGCTGACCAGATTGGCCGAGGTGCTGTTCTTGAAGCCCGGGCCGCTGAAGCCCCAGGGTTGGCTCTTGACCAGGGCGGCATTGGTTTCGACCGCGGCCGAGGTGAAATTGGGACCGATGTGGCAGAGCGCGCAGTGGGCGCGGCGGAACACCTGCAGGCCGCGCAACTGCGCGGGCGTGAGCTCGGTGGGCAGGCCGGTGGTGTCGCGGGCGCTGCGGTCAAAGGGCGAATCGTCGGAGACCAGGCTGCTTTGGTAGATCTGCAGGGCCAGGCCGAAGAACAGGCTGAAATTGGCCTCGGCCTGGCTGTAGGGCTGGGCCATCACGCCCTTGCCGCCCACGGCCGGTTTGCCGAAGGGGCCGCGCAGCTTGGACGACCACAGGCGCGGGTGAAAGGCCTGTTGCACCAGGCTCAGATAGTCCACGTTCAAGCCGGCCTGGCCGCGCGCGCTGGCTGAGAGCGGACCCAGCACGCTGTCTTGTGGATGCACTTGCTGGGTTTCCAGCGCCGTGCGGTAGAGCAGCTTGCGGCCGATGTCGGCCAGGCTGCGGCCGCGGCAGCTCATTTCCTTGTCGTTGAGCGGCGCGGTCATGGCCTGGGAGGCCAGGGCTGAGTTGGGCAGGGCCAGGCGCTCGCGCTGGACCGTGTTGTCCGCCTTCAGCACCCAGATACCGGCCTGGGGGTCGCGCTCGCCACCGGCGCTGCTGCCATTGAAGACATGGCTGGCGCGGCCATCCCAGAGCAGGCGGTGGTTGAAGACGGCGTTGATCACGCTGGGCGCATTGCGGTCGCTGACCCGGCGGGCGCCGATGCCTTGGACGTGAAAGCTCGGGTCGGGGCTGCGCAGGCAATCGTCGCTGCTGGCGCCGGCGTAATCGACCGCCTTGAAGTTCCCGCCGAAGCTGCCGGCGGAACCGGTCACGGCGGCGGAGATCCGGCTGAGCGTGCGTTCGTCCACATCGGCCAGCGGGGGCTGGGCCTGGGTGAACGGATAGTCGCTGCGCTTGAGCGTCTGGTTGGGCCCGCGCTGCAGGCCATCGGGGCCGATGTCGAAGCGGGCGTTGGTCTGGCTCTTGCCACCCGGTGCCAGCTGGTTGCGCGTGCGCCGGTCGGCGCCGGCCGCGAAATGGCAGGACGCACAGGCCATGCCGTCGCTGCCCACATTGCTGTCCCAGAACAAGGCCTTGCCGAGGATCAGTGCTTTCTGCCGGTCCACCACCAGCGGCAGGGCGCCATCGCTGAGGCCGGGCACTGGCGGCACAGGCACGCCCTTGAGCGAGAGCGGCATGGGGCCAATGTCCGCCCATGCGGCAGCGGCGGCGGCCAGACCCAGCCCCAGCAAGGCGGTGCGCAACGGCCAGGCGCGCGTGTGGCGCAGGAAAGCAGGGAGGGTGAGGCGTGTGTGAGCAGACATGGCGGCGAACAACAGATGCGTGGCGGGCGGCAGGGGCGCGAATGAGGGGCGCAGCCCGGGTGCTGCGGCCTCCGGCGCGCGCCCCGGGCTTGTGCTCAATCAGTCTTGCTTGCGGCGGCTGCGGCGCAGGGCCAGCAGGCCCATGCCGGCCAGCATCAGGCCCAGCGAGGCGGGCTCGGGCACGGCCGTCACCGATTGCACCGCCAGGGTGTAGTCGGTCGAGCTCTTGGTGTTGTCAGTGCCGCCGATGAACAAGGTGTACCAACCGGCCTGCAGCTGGCTGACACGCAGATGCACCTGGTTGCCGCTGGCGCTGCCAGTCACGCCTTGCTCAAAGCTGTTGTCGATGCTGATGTCGTTGACGCCCGATATGATGACTTCGCCCCAGCCGGTGGTGCTCGGGTCCAGGTGCGAGGGGCCGGTGACGGCATAGGCCAGGGTTTGCTGGATGTTGCCGTTGGCGCCGCTCATCCAGGCGGTGCCAAAGTCACCGATCTGACCGACCGCATTGAAGGAGTGCGGGTCGCCCCAGCCGTTGTTGCCTGTCTCGATGCCTTCACTGCCCCCATCGAACTTGCTGGCGCCCGAGGCCCACAGGGTCAGACCCGGGGCGAAGTTGGCGCTGCCCAGCACGGGGGTCAGGTCGATGGTGACATCGCTGGTGGTGGCCAGCTGGAAGGTGTACCAGGGGCTGCCGCCGGCATGGGCCCAGGCCGAGTACATCAGGCCCGGGTTGTCGGCATAGCCGCTCTTGGCCAGGTTCTTGACCACGCTGAGGCTGCCGCCAGCGGCCAGCAGCGGTGTGTTGCCGGCGCCATTGCCCCAGTTCTGGAACTCGACGGCGTCGGCCGCCAGGGCGGTGCCGCTCAGGGCCAGGAGGCTCAGTGCGCCCAGCAGTTGCTTGAGGTGGCGGGTGGTGGTTTTCATCGGAATCTCCGTTTCAGGTTGAGAAGACAGGGTTGAGAAGTTCAGGGACTGGGACAGGGAACAGGCGTTTGGGACCGGCGGCTGCGCTACCAACTGCGTGACCACAGGGCATCGGGTGTCCAGACCAGGCGCAGCAGCGAGAAGTTGTTGTGCTGCGAGCCCAGGGTTTCGCGGCCGGCCTCCAGGCTCAGGCGCAGGCCGGGCCAGGGCTCGTGGCTAAGGCTGGCGGCCGCGCGCCAGATGCGGCTGTTGCCCAGCAGGCCGGCGTCGCGCGCCACAGCCAGGGCATTGACGCTCTCCAGGGTCTGAACGCCGCGCAGGGTCTCGGCACGCAGGGCCAGGCCGGTGCTGGGGCGGATTTGCCAGATCAGGTCCAGCCAGCCGCCGCCGGTGCTGCCTTGGTAGTCGGTGTCGCCGTTGATCGAGTACAGCTGGCCGCGGTCGCGGCGCAGCAAGCCGGCCGCTTCCAGACGCAGGTCCGCTTCGGTGGGCAGCAACCAGGACAGGCTGGCGCTGAAGACTTGGCTGCGGCCGTCAAAGCAATGGATGCCGAGCAGATTGCCGCTGCAATCGGGCCGCTCGTGGGTGTGGGCGGCGGTACTGCTTTGCACATAGGCCCCGCGGCCACGCGGGCGCAGCAGGGCGGCCGAGGCGTCAAGCGCCACATCGCCCCAGGCCAGGCGGGCATGGGCGGCTGCGGCGGCCGGGCCCTGGCTGCCGCCGGGGAAGCGGCGCGCCCGCCACAGGCCCAGGTCCACCGTTTCCAGCGCGGCCCAGCGCCCTTCGTGGCTGCGCTGCCAGCGCAGGGAGATACCGTCGTCGATCCAGTCGCCGCCGAGCACGGCGCGCTTGGCCAGGGGCTGGCTGGCGAAGCGGTCGAAATGGCCGCCGCCGTCGATCAAGCGACCTTGGGGCAGGCGGTTGCGGCCCGCGCCCAGCAGCCATTGTTCGTCTCCACGGCGGGCCTCGGCCTGCAGCCAAGCGGCTTCCACATGGACCGGGTCGCTGTCGTGCCAGCCCAGGGCCAGCAAGGCGCCGACATGCTCACCCAGGCGCAGGCCGGCATCCACGGTGGCATGTTCCAGCGCACCGTCTCGGCGGTCCACCGGGGTCTCACCATTGCCGAGGATGCCGGGCAGCTTGGCCATGGGCCAGGCCGTGTCAGCGCGCGCCTGGCTCAGGGCCAGGGCGGCACCCAGGCGCAAGCCGGTTTGCTCGGGCAGGGCCTTGAGGCCCAGTTCGTGGGCTTGCAGCAGGGGGGCGCTCAGCAGGCTCAGACACAGGCTGAGTGTTCGGCACCAGCTCCAGCCTGGCCGGCGCGCCGCGCGCTCAGTTGCCCTGGGCTTTGGCGAAAGGGTCGGCATGCTTGGGGTTGCTGAGGAATTCATGGTCGGTCAGGGTGCGCAGAAAGGCGACGATGTCGGCGCGCTCCTGGGTGTTGAGGCTGATGCGGGCCACCAGCGGGTCTTTGTTGGGGTTGGCGCGGCCATCGCCGGCGTGCGGGCCGCTTTCGATGTTTCGCCCGCCCGCGGCGTAGAAATCCAGCATGGCCTCCAGCGTGGGGATGGAGCCGTCATGCGTGTAGGGCGCCGTCACCTCGACATTGCGCAGGCTGGGGGCGCGGAACTTGCCCATATCGCTGGGCTTGGCGCTGAGTTCGAAGACGCCGCGGTTGGGCTCCGGAAAGGCTCCGGTGCCGCCGATATTGAACAGGCCGGTGTTGTGAAACGGCGTCTCGGTCAGGCGGCTGCTTTTGTGCACCACCTGGTCGTTGAAGTTGAAGCCGCCGTGGCAGTGGAAGCACTCGGCCTTCTCGCCGAAGAAGAGATTGAGGCCGCGCTCCTCGGCGTCGCTCAGCTTGACCTTGCCGGCCAGGTACTGGTCGTACTTGCTGTTGCCCGAGATCAGGCTGCGCTGGAAGGCCGAGATGGCCTTGACCACATGGTTCCAGCTGATGGCATCGGCGCTCTTGCCAAAGGCCTGGGCGAACATGGTGGGGTAGGCGGCATCGCTGCTCAGGCGCGCCAGCACCGTGGCCTTGTTGGCGTCGTTCAGCCCCATCTCCACCGGGCGGGTGCCGAACAGGGGCACCAGCATCTGGGTCTCCAGATCGGTCAGGGCCGGGTTGGCCCAGGTCAGGGTGGCGTTGTAGGCCACATTGACGATGGACTGGGCATTGCGCGGGTGCGCCTCGCCGGTGGAGCCGATGGCGGTGAGCTTGCCATCGGTGAAGGCCTGGGCCTGGATGTGGCAGCCGGCGCAGGCCTGCGTGCCATTGCCCGAGAGTCGGCGGTCGTAGAACAGGAAGCGGCCCAGCTGCACCTTGTCGGCCGACATGGGGTTGCTGTCGGGCACGCGCGGTTCGGGGAAGCTGGTGGGCAGGGCCCAGGCCCAGGCGCCATCGGCCGCTGCCGTGACCTTGACCTCGGTGCTGCCGCCGCCACCGCACGCGGCCAGCAAGGCGGTGCTGACCAAAGCAGCCCAGCGAAGGTGAAGGGCGCGAGATATGGAACGTAACTTCATTTGCTGATGGCGCGAAACACGGTCTGGCTGAGGCCGTCGTTGAGGGGCAGGCCGCTGCCACTGCCGTCGCTCTTCCAGTCGATGCCCAGGGCCTCGAAGACCTTGAGGCAGTCGCGATCGGTGCCGGCGGACATGCAGCCCTGGGCGCCGCCCTGGTTGATGGTGATGTTGGTGCCGGCCAGCAGGGCGGCGATGTCCACGGCAATCTTTTGCGAGGCGGCATCGAACGACGGCAGATGGACGATGCCGCGGTTGGGCTTGGCACAGACGACCGTGCCCAGGCCGGCATTGCCGGTGCAGGAGGTGGAGCCCAGGTGCACGAAGAAGGAATCACTGGCCCAGCCGCCGCCGCTGGGCTGGGTCACCTCGATCTTCATGAATTTGCGCCCGGCCTGCCAGCTCCAGCCCATGGCCGCGTTGTCCAGTGGTGCCGGGGCCGAGGAGGTTTGGCTGTGGTTGAGCGAGTGCGGCACACCCAGGGTGGCGCGGAATCCCACATAACGACCCGCCGGCACGGTGCCGCTGAGCCAGGCATTGCTGGCTGCGGTGGTGGGCTCGGGCGAATCGGCACAGCTGCCGCTGCCGTCTTCCAGGTCGATAAGGCTGACCGAGTCGCCGTTGGCCGCGGTGTGGTTCCAGCCATTGTTGGCCGTCAGGCGGATGGGCACCAGGCTGCCATCGGCGCGGATCAGGCTGGCTCCGCTCAAGTAGAAGCGGAAGTCCAACAGGCGTGAGACTGCGGCCGTGCTGCCCATGGCCGGCAGAGGCTGGGTGCAACTGACCGGCGTGCTGCCGGCCACGGCCGCGAACTGGATGGCGACCTGCCGGTCGGCGTTGAGCGTCGCGGCCAGTCCACCGCGGGCGCGTGCCACCTGGATGGCGGCCGCCAGGCTGCTGGCGCGATCAAACAGCAGGCGGTTCAGGTCGGTGATCAGCTGGGCATCGCTGTCGCCCGCACGGATTGGGCCGGCCAGCAGGTCGGCGGCCGGCGTGGCCAGGCTCAGGCTGGCCAGTTCGCCACGCAGCCAGCTCTTGCCGGCCTCGAGGCTGCTGCTGGCTGGTGGTGTCATCAGCTGGCTGCCGGCGGCGAACACATTGGCCGGGCTGTCGGCGAAGGCATGGGCCAGGCTCAATTCCGACAGCGGGCTGATCTGGACTGTGCCGCCCAGGCGGTCGACCCAGCCATGCAGCCTCTGGCTGTTCGCCTGGTTGCCGACGCTGCCGCCCTGGGCCTGGAACAGGCAGGGTGCTGTGGCACCCAGCAGCTTGATGCTGAAGCCGCCTTGGGCGTCGGTCAAGGTGTCAGTGGGGGCATTGCCGCCGACGCAGCGCACTTGCACGCTGGCGCCGCGAATCGGCTCGCCATTCAGGGCCACACCAGTGACCGTGGCTTGGCGGACGAGTTCGGCCTGGCGAATCAGCTCAGCCAGGCGGGCGGCTTCAGCGGCCGCCGCTGCAGCAGCCTCCGCCTCGGCCTTGGCTTTGGCCTCGGCTGCGGCCTTGGCAGCGGCTTCAGCGGCGGCCTTGGCGGCAGCTGCTGCGGCTTCGGCCTGCGCCTTTTCGGCGGCGGCCTTGGCCGCGGCCTCTGCCGCGCGGGCGGCGGCCTCGGCGGCCAAGCGGCGCGCTTCCTCTTCGGCCACGCGGGCTTTGGCCTCGGCAGCCAGGCGGGCGTCTTCGGCGGCCTTGGCCGCCGCAGCGGCGGCAGCCGCTTGCTCGGCACGCAAGCGCTCAGCCGCGGCGGCAGCTTCGGCCGCGAGGCGCGCGCGCTCATCGGCCGCGGCTTTGGCCGTGGCCAGGGCCAGGCTGAAATCGCCCGCGCTCTGGGCGCTGCTGCGCAGCTGGGCCAGGCTGCTCTCGTGGCGGGTCAGGGTGGCGCTCAACTGGTCGAGTACCTGATCGGTGGCAGCGCCAAGGCGGAAGGTCTCGGAGAGCAGATCGCCGCTGGGCGTCTTCAGGCCCAGTGCGCTCAACTGCCGCGTCATGAACTGTGCCGAATCCGCCAGGGCCTTGCTGCTCGGCACATCGGCGGCGCCGGCGAAGCGTGCGAACACCTGGGCCGGCTCGGCGCCGTAGGCGCGAGCCAGCTGCAATTCGGTGAGCGGGTGGATGGGTGCCTGGCCGGTGGCCAGCGCCAGGCCATGCATAAGCTGGCTGACCGGCGTCCCCAGGGCGGTGCCGCCCCGGGACTGCAAGAGGCAAGGGGGCTTCAGATCGCCCAATTCCAGATGAAAGCCGCCCAGCACATCGCTGGGTGCCTGGGCGCGCGCGCGGCCATTCAGGCAGCGCGCTTCGACCTCGGCACCCACCACCGGCGCGCCCACGGCCACCGTGCCATCCAGCGTGGCACTGAAGGCCTGCGGCAGCACGGGCACCGGCGTGGCGGCGGGCGGCACAAACTCAGGCGTGCTGATCTTGTCGCCGCCGCCACCGCCACAGGCGCTGAGCAGGAGCAGGCTGAGGGCTGGGCCCAGAGCACGGCCCACGCGGCCCATGCGGCTCGGGCGGGGCAGCTTCATCGTCCCGCGCATGATCAGCCTCGTTGGCCGCGGCGGCGGGTGAGCAGGCCCATCAGACCCAGGCCCAGCGAGAACATCGCCCAGCTCTGTGCTTCGGGCACCGGTGCGGCCACGCTCAGGGTGGCGCTGAGGCCAAAAGTCTTGGCCAGATCGGGGTTGCTGGGGTTCTGGGCCCAGTAGTCCGCGCCGCCGATCATCACGGTGTAATCGCCGGCCGCCAGGGCAAAGCTGGCGCTCACAAAGCCATCGGCCACGCCGTCACCGACCACGTTGGGATTGGCATTGCTGAAGTTGGCCGCGCTGCCGTCGACGGCATAGCCGCGGAAGGCAAAGCTGCTCAGCTCAGCCGCATAACTGGCATTGCCATCGTTGCCGATCTTCCAGTCGCCAGTGGCCACCCAGGCGCCTTCCTTGGTCTCGCCGGGCAGGCTGGCGAGGTAGGCGGTGCTGATGGCCGAGAAGTCATGGTCGGCCGATTGCGGCGCGAGGTGGGCCAGGCCTTGATAGATGGAGAAGCCAGGCAGCAGGCCGCCGATGCTGGTCGACGTGGCATCGGCCTTGGCGGCCACGCTCAGCGTGATGGTGGCGGCGTTGTCGAGGTGGAAACGGAAGGCGCGCGCCTTGTGGCTGTCGCCAAAGTTGAAATCAGTGGCATCCGCCCAGCCGTAGTTGCCGCTGACGGCCTGGTTGGCGATGGTCACGCTTTGGCTGGCCAAGCCGCTGAAGCTGCCGAAGTCGCGGCCGCCATAGCCCAGGTGGGCCTGGGCGCTGCCGGCGGCGGCGAGCAGGCTCAGGGCCAGCTGCCAGGGTTTGACTGCGGCCTGGGCGTGGAGGAAGTTGGTGGTCTTCATATCGATGTGTCTGAATGCCTCTGGGAGGCGTGGGTGTCCATGCGCCCGAGGTCGAGCGGGCATGCGGCGGCGCTTCTGCGCGAGCGCAGAGGAGTCGGACCCTTGCGGGGCCGGAGCTTGGGCGGGGGAGAACGCTCAGTGACGCCGCGAATGCGTAGGCCCACTCTGCGATGCCCTTGGGCGCCGACAGCGCTCAGCTGCCGAGGCGCAGCGCATGAGCGGAAGGTCGCAAGGGTGAATGGGCAGGGCGTACACCGGCCCGGGTCGAGGACCTGAAACCGACGGACCGCAGGAGCAGTCCGACCCGATAGCCACGGGCCGGCCGCTCAGGCAGCAGCGGTATTCAGGTTCACAACAGCCGCCAGAACGGCGGGCTTGGGCGTGCGTGCACCGGAGCGTTCAGGCGCTCAGCGGCGGGGCACGCGATTGCGCCGGGCTCCAGGCATGGAGGCGGCGAGGGGCTTGCAGGAAAAGCTCGGGCACTTCATGGCCGAGTTCCACGGGCAAACTCAGGACCGAGGCGACGCTGGGCAGGGCCGGCGCGCTGTTCTGCAGTGAGCAGTAATCGCAATGCTCCCAGACCGAGAGCAGGCTCGGCGCTTCGGGCTCGCCCTCGGGCGCCTGCGAGGCGACCGAACTGACGGCCACGCTGCTGTCGCCGCTGTTGGACAGAGCAATCCAACGCGAGCCTTGGGCCGAGCAGATCTCGATCCAGCCTTGGGCGCTGAGATTGGCATTGAGTGCACGCGACACCATGGGCATCAAGACCAAAGCCAACATGGCGACGAGCGCAATCCATGTGCTCAGGCGTTGTTGGGCGTGGTGGCGTGACATAAGTCGCAGATGTTAACTGCAAACCTCGTCGGTGTGCCAGATGCTGCAGTGCTGGCACAGGCTTGCTTCCCCATGCATTCAGGGGGGCAAGCGCCGAGGGTGTGTCCTTGGGCCTAGTTTGGCTTCGTGCGCGGCTGCTGAACCCACACTTGCACACGGGCCTCACCCGCACGTTCGAAGCGCAGCATGGCGTCGAAACGATCGCCCGCTTGCAGCGGCCGCTCCAGGCCTTGCAGGCGCAGGCAGGCTTGCTGGTCATGCCGCCAGGCCTGCTTGCTGCCGGCCGGCAGTAGCAGGGGCAAGGCCTGACCCTCGGGTGCCAGCACGGTGCGTACGCCGGCCACGCTGACCGACAGCAGCCGGTCGGCTGCCTCACCTACATTGCGAATCTCGCGCAGGCAGAGCTGGCCCTGATCGCCGACGGACGGGGTGGCGTAGGGGTGATCCAGGCGCAAGGCGCCAGCCCGGAAATCATGGGCGGCCGCCCCGCCAGTCAGCAGGGCCAGACCGAGCGCGGCCAGACCGCCCGCGCGTGGGCTTCTCGCCATCAATGCTTGTGGGCGTCGTGGCCGGCAGCAGCAGCCGGCTTGGTGCCGGCTTGTGCCTGGGCCTTGATGTCCACGGTTTCGCGCTTCTTGTCGCGGTTCTCGAACACCAGGGACAGGTCCACCTGCTCGCCGGCGGGCAAGGCTTTCTTCAGGTCCATCAACATGATGTGATAGCCGCCGGGCTTGAGCTCGACGTTCTTGCCGGCAGGCAGATCCAGGCCGTCCACGGCCCGCATCTTCATGGTGCTGCCTTCCATCTTCATCTCATGCACTTCGACGATGCCGGCGACCGAAGAGCGCACCTCCACCAGGCGGCTGTCGCTCTTGGCTTTCAGTTGCAGAAAGGCGCCGGTGGCTTTTTGGTTGGCGACTGTGGCGCGCACCCAGGCTTGGCTGACTTCCACCTGGGCCCAGGCTTGGGCGGCGCCCAGCAGGCTCAGAGAAGCAGCAATGAGAGTGGCACGCAAGGACTTGTTCATCATGGGGGTGACTCGCAGTTTCAGATTGAGAAGGAGGTGGCGAGCGGATTCTAGGAGGGGCTCAGGGCCGCTGCTTGATGTGGGGCAAGCCGAGCGGATGGCGGAGCGGCCTCAGGCGCTGTTCAGCCACTCGGCCGATTGGCCCAGCAGTCCATAACGCCGCATGACCTCGCGCCACTGGCTGTCGCTGCTCATGCTCTGGACCAGCTGCAGCAGGCGTTCGCGCAGCAGCTCGGGCAGGTCGCGCGACAGCATCAGGTGGCGCTGGTAGCGCATGCGAGCCTGGTCGGCGACATGGATCTGTTCGTCGAAGCCGGGCAGGCGTTGGCGCCACCAGGCCAGGCCGCTGCGCGAGAGGAACACCAGGTCCACCCGGCCCTCGAGCAGACGACGCAAGTTCGCTTCCTGGGTGAAAGAATCCAGGCGTTGCAGCTCGCCGCGGGCGACCATGGGGTCAGCGTCGGTGTAGACATGGCCGTAAATGCCGCCGAGCTTGCGGCCGCGCAGCGAGGCCGCGCCATTGAACTCGATGGGCTGGCGTTTGAGCGAGAGCACCAGGTCCTCGTCGTTCATCACGGGGGCGGACCAGATCAGGGCTTGGGCCTGCTCTGGCGTCGCGAACCAGGCCGGTGAAACCCAGGGCACCAGTCCGGCCCACTGCGGCTGGCGCACCTGGGCATCGACGCGCCGGCGCGGCAGCAATTCCAGCTCCACGCTCTCGAGCAAGCCTTCGGCCCGCTGCTGCAGCCAGGCGGCCAGCTCGAAGCTCAGGCCTTGCTGCGGCCCGGTCACAAAGGGCGGGTAGTCGTAGTAGGTGATCAGCTTGAGCGGGCCGGCAGGGCGGCCCGCAACCGTGCGTGTCGCACCCAGGGCCGTGGCCGCGCCCCGGGGCCAGAGGCATGAGCTCAGGGCCAGGGCGGGAAGCAGCAGTCGTGTGCGGCGCGAGTCCAAGATGCAGGCTTGGCAATCGGTTGCAAGGCCTTCAGTGTGGCATGAACCGGGCCGCTTGTGAGGCCGGTCGGGCCGGCCATAGTGTTCAGGCGCTCAGCAGGTCCAGCAGGCTGCGCGCGATCACCTGGGTGGCGCGGCGCAGGTCTTCCAGCTGCAGGTGTTCGTCGGCCCGCTTGGCATTGCTCTCCAGCACCGTGCGCGGCCCGGCGCCGTAGATGGCGGCCGGGATGCCGTGTTCGCCGTAGAGCCGCACATCGGTGTAGAGCGGTGTGCCCGAGGTGGGGATGGGCTCGCCGAACACCGCCTCGCCATGCCTCTGCAGGGCCTCGACCAGCGGCTTGTTGCCGGCCTGGGGCTTGAGCGAGCGGGCCAGCAGCAGGCGCTTGATGTCCACCGTCACGCCCGCCGCATGGCCGCCGCAGCGGGCCGCGGCGCCGCGGATCAGCTCACGCAGGTTCGCTTCCACGGCCACCGGGTCTTCCTCGGGAATCATGCGTCGGTCCAGCTTGAACACCACACGGCCGGGCACGACATTGGTGTTGCTGCCGCCCTCGATGCGGCCGACGTTGAGGTAGGGGTGGTTGATGCCGGGCACCTCGGAGCTGATCTTCTGGTACAGATCGTTTTGGGCGTAGAGCACTTGAAGGATCGCCACCGCGCCTTGCAGCGCGTCGATGCCGGTGCTGGGGTAGGCAGCGTGCGAGGCCCGGCCGTGCACCGTCACCTCCAGCTGCAGGCAGCCGTTGTGGGCCGTCACCACCTGGTAGCTGAAGCCGGCGGCCAGCAGCAGGTCGGGCTTGCTGAGGCCTTGCTTGAGCAGCCAGCCCGGGCCCAACTCGCCGCCGAATTCTTCGTCGTAGGTGAAATGCAGCTCCAGTCCGCCGCGCAGGGCCACGGCGCCCTCGGCCTGCAGCGCCTCCAGCGCGCGCAGGGCGAAGGTGTAGCTGGCGAAATCGCTCTTGCTCACGGCGGCGGCGCGGCCATACAGGCGGCCATCGACGATCTCGCCGCTGTAGGGCCCATGGCTCCAGCCCTCGCCGGGCGGCACCACATCGCCGTGGGCATTGAGCGCCACCACCGGCCCGCCCTCCGCATAGCGCCGGCGCACGATCAGGTTGGTGATGCTCTCCATGCCCTGCGCCCGCACCAGCTCGGCGGGCACGGTGTGCTTCTCGGCGTTCAAGCCCATGGCCGCCAGCAGCTCGGCGGTGCGCTCGGCATGGGGCGCGTTATTGCCCGGCGGTGTGTCGGTGGGCACCTGCACCAGGGCTTGCAGATAGCGCACTTCCTCGTCGAAATGGGCGTCGATCCAGGCGTCGAGCTTGGTGTAGTTCTGGGCGGCCTGTGTCATGGGTTGTGTCATGGCGTGTGGCCCTCCGCGGCCAGTTGATCCAGCAGATGAGTAAAAGCCTGGGCGGCCAGTTCGATGTCGTCGTTGTTGGTCGACTCCAGCGGGTTGTGGCTGATGCCCTCGTTCTGGCCGCGCACAAAGAGCATGGCCTGGGGCATGCGCTCGTGCAGCTTCATCGCGTCATGGCCGGCGCCCGAGGGCAGGTGAAAGACCTGGCAGCCGGTGGCGGCCACGGCGCGTTCCCAGCGGGCTTGCCAGCTCGGGTCGCTGGGCGCGGCATTGGCGGCCAGGGTGGGCTGCAGCGTCCAGCTCAGGCTACGGCGCTCGCAGATGCGGATCAGCGCTTCGCGCACCTCGGCGTCCAGCGCGTCGCGGGCGGCGTCGCTGGGCGCGCGCAGGTCCAGGCTGAACTGGCAGCGGCCCGGGATCACATTGATGGAGCCGGCTGGCACTTGCAGCTGACCCACAGTCCCCACGGTGCCTGCACTGGCAGCTGCACATTGCTCGACAAACAGCAGCAGCTCGGCCACCGCAGCGGCCGCATCGCGCCGCTGGCCCATGGGCGTGGTGCCGGCGTGCGCCGCCTGACCGATCACCTCGCCCAGGTAGCGCCGGCTGCCGTTGATGGAGGTGACCACGCCCAGGGCCAGGTCTTGCCCGTGCAGCACCGGGCCTTGTTCGATGTGCACCTCGACAAAGCCGAGGTAGCGGGCGGGGTCGCGCGCCAGCGCAGTGATGGCCTCCATCGTGCCGGGCAGGCCGGCGGCCTGCATGGCCGCGCGCATGGGGATGCCTTCGCGGTCTTGCAGTTCCAGCCAGGCCGGGTCGAACTGTCCCGTCAGGGCGCTGGAGCCCAGGAAGGTGGCCGGATAGCGTTGGCCTTCCTCCTCGGAGAAGGCCACCACCTCGATGGCAAAGGGCAGGCGTCGCGCGGCGGCATGGAGCTCGCGCACACAGGCCATGGGCAGCAGCACGCCGAGGCGGCCGTCGTGCGGGCCGGCATTGCGCACGGTGTCGTAGTGGCTGCCGGTCAGCAGGCGCGGCGCCTCGGCTCGGGCGCCGTGATAAGTGCCAACGACATTGCCGACCGCATCGATGCCCACCTCGTCGAAGCCGCACTCACGCATCCAGGTCTGCAGCTGGGCGGCCACGGCCTGGTGGGCCTCGGTCAGGTAGGTGACCGTCAGCTGGCCGGCCTCGCGAAAGCCGGGCTCGGAATGCTGGGCCAGCGCCTGCGCCCAGTCCCAGACCTGGTTGCCCAGGATGGGTTCGACGCCGAACTTGTCATTCAAGCGGATCTCGGCGATGCGGTGGATCTGGCGCAGGCACTCGGCCCGCTCGACGTCTGCCGGTTGGGCCAGGCGGCGCGCAAAAGTGGCGATGATCTCGGCCCGGCTCAGACCCAGGCCCCGCGGACCGCGTACGGCCAGGATGAAGGGCCAGCCGAAGCGTGCGTTGTAGTCGGCATTCAGCTGCTGGATACGCGCGAACTCCTCGGGGCTGCATTCGCTCAGGCCCGCGCGGCTTTGCTCGCCGGTGGATTCGGCCGTCAGGCTGCGCGCCAGCATGGCCTTGCCAGCCAACTCGGGGTGGGCGCGGATCAGGCCCAGCTGCTCGGCCTCGCTGGCCTCGCGCACCACCTGGGCCAGGGCTTGCTTGAGGGCCGTCAGACTCTTCAAAGGCCGTGCGGCTGCGGCGCGGCTGGCGATCCAGGGCGAGTGTTCGTAGACGCCGTCCAGCAGGGCGACGAAGTCCTCGACGCTGGCCGCGTTCAAGGTGTTCAGGTTCAGACTCATGGCTCAGCGTTCCCAGACAAAGGCGGTGTTGGCGTCGAAGGGGTGGGTGGCGCGCCAGTGGCGGGCGATGTCGATGCGGCGGCAGATCCAGACGCGATCGTGCTGCTGCACATGGTCCAGAAAGCGCTGCAGCGCCCGCATGCGGCCGGGCCGGCCGAGCAGGCGGCAGTGCATGCCCACGCTCATCATGCGAGGGGTCTCCGCGCCTTCGGCGTAGAGCACATCGAAGCTGTCGCGCAGGTATTCGAAGAACTCGTCGCCATGGCTGAAACCCTGGGGCAGGGCGAAGCGCATGTCATTGCAGTCGAGCGTGTAGGGCAGCACCAGCTGCGGCGCCAGGCTGCCGTCGCTTTTGCGAACGTTCAGCCAGAAGGGCAGGTCGTCGCCGTAGTAATCGCTGTCGTACTCGAAGCCGCCGAAGTCGGCCACCAGGCGGCGGGTGTTCGGGCTGTCGCGGCCGGTGTACCAGCCCAGCGGGCGCTCGCCCAGCAAGCGAGTGAGGATGTCCATGCCGCGTTCCATGTGTTCGCGCTCGGTGGCCTCGTCCACGTTCTGGTAGCTGATCCAGCGCCAGCCGTGGCAGGCCACCGCATGGCCCAGGCTTCGCAAGGCACTGCAGAGCTCGGGGTGGCGCTCCAGGGCCATGGACACGCCGAACACGGTCAGCGGCAGGCCGCGCCGCTCGAACTCGCGCAGCAAGCGCCAGACACCGACGCGCGAACCGTACTCATAAATGCCTTCCATGCTGAGGTGCCGCGCCGGAAAGGCCGGCGGGTTGAACATCTCGGACAGGAACTGCTCGCTGCCGGCATCGCCGTGCAGCACCGAGTTCTCGCCGCCTTCTTCGTAGTTCAGCACGAACTGCAGGGCGAGGCGGGCCTGGCCGGGCCACTGGGCCTGCGGCGGCTGGGCGCCGTAGCCGATCAGGTCGCGGGGGTAGCTCATGTCTTGGTGCTCCAGATGAGAGGTGCTCATGACTTCAGGGCCTGGGCCAGGTCCGCCACGCGCGGTTGCAGGCGCAGGCTGGTTTCGACATGGCCCAGGTGATCGCGCAGCAGTTTTTGCACCGCGCGCTTGTCGCGCGCCTCCAGCGCGTCGACCAGGGCCACATGCTCGGCATGGGACTCGGCGGCCGAGTGGTCGCTTTGGTACATCAGCGAGATCAGGGAGCTGCGCGAGAGCAAGTCACCGAGCAGCTGGGCCAGCACCTCATTGCCCTGCATGCGCGCCAGCAGACGGTGGAAATCGGCCAGCAGCCGGGTGCGGCCCGGCACATCGGTGCGGGCGATGGCCTGGGCCTCGGCCTTGAGGTGCTGGCGCAGCTCGGCCAGCTGGGCCGGCGTGATGCGCTCGACCAGCTGGGCCAGCAGGCTGGATTCCAGCATGCGCCGCACCTCGAAAACCTGGCGCGCTTCCTCGACGCTGGGCTCGGCCACAAAGGCGCCGCGCGCCGGCGTCAGCGTCACCAGGCGGTCGCGGCTGAGCTGGTTCAGGGCCTGGCGCACCAGGGTACGAGAAACGGAAAAAATGTCCGCCAGCTTCTGCTCGGCCAGCTTGGTGCCCGGCATCAGGCGGCGCTCGACGATGGCTGCGGTGATGGCGGCCGTGATGCGCTCGGTGCTCGAAGCCGGTTCCACATCGGCTGCTGGGCTTGAAAGGGCAGGGGGCGGGGCTTTGGCTCGCATTGTGTGCTGAAGTGTATACACTTTGCCATTGTTGCGGCCACCCTGGCCTTTGGAGATTTAGATGGGCAAGCTCACCACCCATGTGCTGGACACCATGCACGGCAGCCCGGCTGCAGGCATGGCCGTGCGCCTCTATCGACTGGACGCCAGCGGCAACCCGCAGCTGCTGCACAGCCTGACGCTGAACGCCGACGGCCGCGCCCCGGCGCCGCTGCTGGAAGGCGAGGCCTTTCAGCCCGGCCGCTACCGTCTGGTGTTCGCGGCGGCGGCTTACTTCAAGTCACGCGCCGTGGCCTTGCCGGAGCCAGCCTTTCTGGATGAAGTGCCTCTGGATTTCGGAATTGCCGATGTGGGCTCGCACTATCACGTGCCGCTCTTGCTCAGCCCCTGGAGCTATTCCACCTACCGCGGCAGCTGAGCGGCTCGGGATTCCATCGACATGAGTGCATTGAGCCGCGAGATCGCCGCGCTGGAATTGCTGTTGACGCGGGAGCCCGCGGTGCTGGTGCGCGTGGCCGGTGTGCAGGGCAGCGGGCCGCGCGAGCTGGGCGCCTGGATGGCGCTCAGTGCCGGCGGGCAGATCGGCAGCATTGGCGGTGGCCGGCTGGAGTTTGACGCCAGCGCGGAAGCCCGGGCTTTGCTGGCTGCGAATGGACCGGAACCGGGCGGCGTTTTGCGCCGCTATGCCCTGGGCCCCAGTCTGGGCCAATGCTGCGGCGGCGTGGTGCAGCTGTGCTTCGAGCGCCTGGGGCCGGCGGACATCGCCGGCCTGCGCGCCCGGCTGTTGGCGCCCGAGGCGCGCCAGCCGGTGGCCTTGTTCGGCGGCGGCCATGTCGGCCGGGCCATCGTCAAGCTCTTGATCGATCTGCCCTTTGAGCTGCAATGGCTGGACAGCCGTGACGAGGTCTTCCCGCCCGAGCTGGCGGCGCAGGTTCATCTGGCCGAGCATTCCCAGCCGGTGCAGGCGGCGGTGCCAGGTCTTGCCCCGGGCTCGCAGGTGCTGATCATGAGCTTCAGCCATGCCGAGGATCTGGACGTCGTCGCTGCCTGCCTGGCGCGTCAGCGGGAGCGCGGCGATCTGCCCTTCATCGGTCTGATCGGCAGTGCCAGCAAATGGGCGAGCTTCCGCCAGCGCCTGCTGGCGCGCGGCTTCAGCGAAGCGGAGCTGGGCCAGGTGAATTGCCCGATCGGCTTGCCCGGCATCTCCGGCAAACAGCCCGAGGTGATTGCGGTCGCGGTGGTGGCGCAGCTCTTGCAGCTGCGAAACGCGGCATCGTCGGTGCGAAGTGAGACGTTCTAGAGTCGCGAACTGAGCCGAACGGCTCATGCAAATGGCCAAGCCGGGTGGGCCTTTGTCATCTTGTTCTTTGAATATGGCAGCTGTCGAGCAATTGCATTTCAAAGGAGTGACACCCATGCGCAAGCCCACCCCCGTTCTGAAACCCCTGATGCTGGCTGCTACGGCCGCCTTGAGCATGCTGGTCGCTCCGGCCATGGCCTGGAACACCCTGGACGGCAATGCCCCGCTGGTGATCGCCCACCGCGGCGCCTCGGGCTATCTGCCCGAGCACACGCTGGAGGGCTATGCCAAGGCGATCCAGCTGGGCGCGAACTACATCGAGCCCGATCTGGTGATGACGCGCGATGGCGTGCTGGTGGCCCGCCACGAGCCGGTGATCGGCGATTCGACCAATGTGCGCTCGCTGGCCCAGTTCGCCGACCGCATGACGACCAAGACCATCGACGGCGTCAAGTACGAGAACCAGTTCTTCGTCGAAGACTTCACCCTGGCCGAGCTCAAGACCCTGGGCGCCAAGCAGACCCGCGCCGGTCGCCCGACCGAGTTCGATGGCCAGTTCCAGATCCCGACCCTGGACGAAGTGATCGCCCTGGCCAAGGCCAAGAGCATCGAGACCGGCCGCACCATCGGCATCTATCCCGAGCTCAAGCACTCGACCTATATGCAGGGCGTGTCGCAGAGCCTGGGTTTCGGCAAGACTTACTTCGAAGACAAGCTGGTCTCCACCCTGCATGCCGCCTACGGCAACACGGGCACGGCGCCGGTCTTCATCCAGAGCTTTGAAGTCAGCAATCTGCAGTACCTGAACACCAAGACCGACATCAAGCTGGTGCAGCTGGTCGATGCCGACGACGTCAATGCCGACGGCTCCTTGTCGCTGGTCGCACCTTACGACCGCCCCTACGACGTGGCCGTGCGCAATGGCAAGTTGACTTTTGCCGACCTGGTCAGCAATGTCGGCCTGTCCTTCGTCGCCACCTATGCCGATGGCATCGGCCCCTGGAAGCCCTATCTGCTGAAGACGGTGGCCGACGGCGTGGACCGCACTGGCGATGGCGTGGTGGATGGCAAAGATCGCCGCGTGGACGGCAGCACCGGCGTGATCGAGAACGCCCATGCCAACGGCTTGTTCGTGCACACCTGGACCTTCCGCAACGACGCCTCCATGCTGGGTTACGACAACCCGCAAAAGGAGATGGAAGCGTATTTGAAGATGGGTGTGGACGGCATCTTCACCGACTTCACCGACACCGGCGTCGCTGCCGTGGCCGCCGTGCCCGAGCCGCAAACCTATGCCCTGCTGCTCAGCGGCCTGGGGGTGATCGGCTGGCTGGGTCGCCGCCGCAACAAGGCCTAATCGGGCCTGAGCGCTGCGGCCGCTGGGCCGCTGACAGCCAGGACTCACCAAAGCCGCACGGCCTGGCCGATGCGGCTTTTTCTTTGGCTCGTGCACTGCGGCGACGGCGCTGAGCCTGGGTGAAACCCTCGTTCCTTCGGGCAATCTGAACCTAGGGGTTTCGCGCTGTTCGCATGTCGCCCAAGATGGCCGCCGGCTCCGCGCCAGCCGCCTCGGGCTGAGATCGCTGGCCGTTCATCCGAGACCCTCCGCGTTCATCTTTGTCAGGAGATCCGACCATGGCCAGCAAGAAAACTGCCGCCTCCAAGCCGCTGCTCAAACCCAAGGCAGCGTCCCTGCACATTGGCCTGAATGCCGTCAGCCCGTCTGCTTACGGGGGCTGGAGCGGGCCGCTGGCGGCCTGCGAGTTCGATGCCCAGGACATGGCGGCCATTGCCAAAGCCCAGGGCATCGCCAAACCCACGGTGCTGCTCACGCAAAAGGCGACGCGCGCGGCCGTGCTGGCACAGATGCGTGCGGCTGCCAAGAGCTTGAAGTCGGGTGACTTTTTCCTGCTCAGCTACTCCGGCCATGGCGGCCAGGTGGCCGACAGCAATGGCGACGAACCCGACAAGAAGGACGAGACCTGGTGCCTGTTCGATGGCCAGTTGATCGATGACGAGCTCTACTTCGAGCTCAGCCGCTTTGCCTCCGGCGTGCGCATTCTGGTGCTGTCCGACAGCTGCCACAGCGGCAGCGTCACACGCGCCTTTCCCGCACCGCCACCGCCACCGGACCAGCGCCCCAAGCTGATGCCGGAAGAGGTGGCCAACCGTGTCTACCGCGAGCACCAGGCCTTCTACGACAAGCTGCAAGACGATGTGATGAAGGCCGCGGCCAAGGCGGCTGCGGCTGCCCCGGTCGACCCCGATGCGGCCCTGGCCCTGGTGGGCGCCGCCGCGCAGGCCAGCAAGCTGGTGGGCAGCTTCCGGCCCGCGGTCGTGCTGATCTCGGGCTGCCAGGACAACCAGACCTCGATGGATGGCCCGCACAACGGCGCCTTCACCGGCCAGCTGCTCAAGGTCTGGAACAACGGCGCGTTCAGCGGCAATTACTCGGCCTTCCACGGCCGTATTCGCGCCGGCCTGCCGCCCAGCCAGTCGCCCAATCTTTTCGTACTGGGCCCGGCTGCGGGTCTCCTGGCGCAAAAGCCTTTCACTGTTTGAGCCTTGCTGGAGCCCGCCATGTCCGCTGCTGCCGCCCCGATCCCTCTGCGCCTCAGTGCCCGCGCCAGCGGCCAAGCCCAGCTGCCGCAGCTCTTGATGCCCGCCACCCGCGCGGCGGGCACGCCGCAGGAGCAGGGCGATGTGTTCTTTCCGGCCGGCTACCTCCAGCCCCTGGCCAGCTATGAGACCAGCCCGGCTGCACGCAGCAGCGCGGCCGGCGCCTCGCAGCAGCAGGCCGATCTCGCACCCGATGCGCTGATGCTGATCGAGTTGGCCGATGGCAGCAGCCTGATCACCAGTGCGGCGCGCTTGCAGCAAAGCCTGCGCCTGAGCCACCCCGAGCTGCTCGACCCCGCGACAGGCGCCATCCTGCTGGAGCAGCTGCGCCAGCAAGGCGCCGCCCCCAGCCGCGGCCTGGGCGAGGCCGTCGGCGGCCTGATCAGCAAGGTCTTCACCTTCGCGGCCGGCGACAAGCCTGATGCCATCATCCAGCTGGCTCTGAGCAAGCTGGCAGAAAAGGCCGAGCTCGGCGTCACCTGGGCCGGCACGCGCGTGCTGATGTGGGCCATCGAGTGCCAGCTGGACCAGGAGCCCGGGCTGTACCGCTGGGTCTCGGCCACCGGCAAGGCGCAAGACCTGGCCCCGCACGGCCTGGACCTGCTCACGCCGGTGGACCCGGCCACGGCCCAGCCCATGCTGGTGTTTGTGCATGGCACCGGTTCCAGTTCGCTGGGCAGCTTTGGCGAGCTGCGCAACGGCGACCGCGACCTCTGGGGCGCGCTGGAGGCGCGCTTTCGCGGCGGCATCTTTGCCTTCGAGCATCGCACCCTGTCCGAGAGTCCGATCGAGAACGCCATCGCCCTGGCGCGCTCCTTGCCCATCGGCGCCCATGTCAATCTGGTCTCGCACTCCCGCGGCGGCCTGGTGGCCGATCTGCTCTGCCTGGATAAGTTTGACGATCTGATCGAACGTTATGCCTATGCCTTCGAAGGCACAGGCGTGGCCGATGAAACGGAGAACCAGCGCATCCGCGCGGAGCTGGATGCAGGGCATGCCGAGCAGCGCGAGCAGCTGCGCACCCTGGCTACAGTGCTGCGCGAGCGCCGCCTGGTGGTGCAGCGCTATGTGCGTGCCGCCTCGCCGGCCAGCGGCACCAAGCTGGCCAGCGGCAATTTCGATGTGTTCTTGTCCGGCCTGCTCAGCCTGATTGGCCGTGTGCCGGTGTTCTTCGGCAGCCCGCTGTACTCGGCCTTCAAGCGTGTGGTGATCGAGATCGCCAAGAACCGCACCGATGCCCATCTGGTGCCCGGCATCGAGGCCATGCTGCCCGATTCGCCGCTGGCCCGCCTGCTGCGCGAAGCGCCGGTGCGGCCCGGCACGCAGATGGCGGTGATTGCTGGTGATATTGAGGGCGGCAGCCTCTTGCGCCGGGTCGGCGTGATGTTGACCGACTACCTGCTTTTCGATATGGACGACAACGACCTGGTCGTCAACACCAGCGCCATGCTGGCCGGCATTGCCCCCAAGCTCTCGGCCCGGGTGCTGTTCGATCGGGGTGCCGATGTTTCGCACTTCCGCTATTTCGTCAATGCCGACACGCGAAGCGCCTTGCGCGACTGGCTGACCCACAGCGAGCCAGCCCGGCTGCCCAACTTTCACGACCTGCCGGCTCAGGCCGACTTTGCCGCGGCCATGGCCGCCGCCCTGGCGGCCAGCAGCAGCCGCGCGGTGGGCGCGGACACGCGGCCCATCGTCGTGGTGCTGCCGGGCGTGATGGGCTCCCATCTGCGCGCCGGCCCCAAGGACCGTGTCTGGTTCGATCCCCTGGATATTGCCGCCGGTGGCCTGGAAAAGCTGGTCTGGCAGGAGGGTGGGGCCGGGGTGGAGGCCGAAGAGCTGTTCGCCATGTTCTACGGCAAGCTGTGCGAGCACCTGAGCAAGAGCCATCGGGTCGAGCCATTCCCCTACGACTGGCGCCAGCCGCTTGACGTGCTGGCCGAGCGCCTGGGGCAGTTCCTCGACCGCCTGCTCAAGGAGAGCGATCAGCCCATCCGCTTGCTGGCCCACAGCATGGGCGGCCTGGTGGTGCGAGCCTGCATCCACAAGCGCCGCGCCGTGGTCGACAGCCTGATGGCGCGCGAGGGCGCCCGCTTGCTGATGCTGGGCACGCCGCACCAGGGCGCGCACTCCATGGTCGAGAACCTGATCGGCAAGGGCGACACCTTGCGCACCCTGGTGCGCCTGGACATGGCGCATGACATGCAGGAGGTGCTGGACATCATTGCCGGCTTCCGCGGCGCCCTGCAGCTGCTGCCCAAGCCCGGCTTTGTCGACACCTTCCAGGGCCTGCCCGAGGGCGGCGCCAGCCTGGACTATCAAGACGCCCAGACCTGGGCTGAGCTGAAAGGCCTGGTGCGCGACTTCTGGTTCGGCAACGGCCGTGCTGGCACGCCTGCGCAGCCGGTGCTCGACGCTGCCAGCTGGCTCTGGCAGCAGGATGGCCCGGGCCAGCCCAGCCTGCCCGCGGCCTACACGGCCAAGAGCATCTACATCTTCGGCCAGGCGCCCAACACGCCATGCGGAATTCGCATCGAAGGGTCGGACAACTCTCGCCGGCTCAAGATGGTGGGCACCACCCGCGGTGACGGTACGGTCAGCTGGGACTCGGGCCGCATCGGCGGCATCGGCCGTTTCTTCTACATGCCGGCGGCCCATGGCGATCTGCTGGCCACGGCGGCGCATTTCCCTGCCCTGGTGGAGCTGCTGACCTCGGGCCACACGGCCCGCCTGGCTGTCAACCCGCCCGCCCAGCGCGCCATCGAGCAGGCCATGCCCACCCATTACGATGCCGGCCCGCCGAGCGCCGAGGACCCCGATGCCTTGCTGCGCGGTCTGCTCGGTGCCTCGGCCCGCGACCGTGTGCCGGCCCGCACCAAGCGGCGGCTCGAGGTCCAGGTGCGCGCCATGGACCTGCGCTTCGTCAGTGACCCCATCCTGGTCGGCCATTACTTGCGCGACCCGATTGCCGGCGCAGAGAGTCTGATCGACCGCGAGCTGCTCAGCGGTGAGCTGAGCGAGCGCCACAGCCTGGGCCTGTATGCCGGCAGCCGCGGCTCGGCCGTGGTGGTGCTGCGCGTGCCCGGCGATGCCGAGCGCCGCCGCGGCAACCTCAGTGGTGCCGTGGTGACTGGCCTGGGTTCTTACGATGTGCCGCTCAACCCAGCCGACCTGACCGAGGCGGTGCGCACCGGCGCGCTGCGCTACCTGCTGCAGGTCATCGATGTGCTGGGCAAGGGCGAGCGAGAGCTGACCCTGGCCAGCCTGCTGCTGGGCTACAACTCTTCGGCCAATTTGACGGTGGCGGCCTCGGTCGAGGCCTTGGTGCGCGGCGTGATGGAGGCCAATGCGCGCTTCTTCGCCACCACCGGACTCAACATCCGCATCGGCCGCCTCGATCTGATCGAGCTCTACCTCGACACCGCCATCAGCGCCACCTATGCCTTGCGCCAGCTCAGTGCGCCGCTCAGTGCGCAAGCCGAACGCCAGGGGACCTCGCTGCTGTGCCGCAGCGAACTGCAGCAGGACGAAGGCTATCGCTCGCGCCTCTTCGATGCCGGCAGTGCCAGTTACTGGCCCCGATTGATCGTCGCCGATGCCGACCGCAGCCCCGATGCCGTGGCGCCGGCCGACAGCAGTGCCGCGCCCCTGGCCCAGCGCTTGCGCTACACCTATGTCGGCCAGCGAGCCCGCGCCGAATCGGTGGCGCTGCAGCGCCAGCCGGGCCTGATTGAGCAACTGGTCAGCCAGCAGATCGGCAACCCGATCTGGAACGAAGACTTCGGGCGCCTGCTGTTCCAGCTGATGGTGCCGCATGACTTCAAGGACGCCGCGCGGCAGATGGACCGCGTCGTGCTGGTGGTGGATGCTTACACCGCCAATCTGCCCTGGGAGCTGCTGCTCGGCGACGACCCCGAGCGGCCGTCTGAGGAAAAACTGCCCCTGGCCCTGCGCACGGCCGTGGTGCGTCAGCTGGCCTCACCGCGTTTTCGCAATGTCGTGCGCCAGGGCAGCGGCCGGCGCGCCCTGGTGATTGCCAACCCTAGCAGCGAGGGGTTCGCCAAGGGTTTCCCGCTGATCGGCGGCCTGCCCAGCGCCGCGCCGCCGGACCTGCCCGGCGCCGAAGCCGAAGGTCAGGAGGTGTCGGCCTTGCTGGGCCGCATCGGCTACGAGGTGGAGCCCCTGGTGGGCAACTGGCTGCGCGCCAGCGATGTGCTGGCCAAGCTCTACAGCCGGCCCTGGCGCTTGCTGCACATCTCGGCTCACGGCGTCTTCAATCTGATTCATGTCGATGGCCGCGAGCGCAGCGGCGTGCTGCTTTCGGACGGCCTCTTGATCACCGCTGCCGAGATCGAGGCCATGGAGAGCGTGCCCGAGCTGGTCTTCCTCAACTGCTGCCACCTCGGGCAGGTGGACCCAGCGGGCAAGGGCCAGGGCAGCAACAAGCTGGCCGCCAGCGTGGCCCGCGAGCTGATCGAGATCGGCGTGCGCTGCGTCATCGTCGCTGGCTGGGCCGTCAACGACGAATCGGCGCGCCGCTTCGGCCAGGTCTTCTACGAGCAACTGCTGCTGCGCCGTCAGAGCTTTGGCGATGCGGTCTTCCGGGCCCGCCGCGCGGTCTGGGACAGCCACCCCGAGGACATCACCTGGGGCGCTTTCCAGGCCTACGGCGACCCGGGCTGGATGGCCGAGCCATTGGGGCAGGGTCGCCCGGAGGTGAGCGACAGCGAGGGTGGCCCGCCTCTATTCGTGTCGCCCGAGGAGTGGCTGGACCAGCTGGCGCGGCTGCGCGCCGACCTTTCGCGCCGCCGCGATCACCTGAGCGCGCGTGAGCTCGATGCCTTGGGTCAGCGCGTGCAAGACACCCTGGATCAGCGCTGCCCGGCCGGCTGGCTGGAGCTGCCGCAGCTGCAGTCGGCCCTGGGCCGCACCTGGATGGAGCTGGGCCAGCTGGAGCGCGCCCGCGAGGCCTTGCTGCGCGCCGTGCAGGCGGTGGACCGCAGCGGTGCCGTGCCGATTTCGGACCTGGAAAAGCTGGTCGATGTGGAGACTCGCCTGGGCGAGGCGCAGGCGGTCGAGGCCTTGACGCGGGCGACTGGGGTGGCCCCGTCGAGCCCCTCCGCCAAGGCCGGCTATCGGGCTGCGGAGCCGCTGGACACCGGCTTGATCGAGCTGGCCCTGCGCCGCCTTGACGGCCTCGATGTCCTGCTGGCCGGGCCGGCGGCCGAGGCGCAGGACAGCCTGCCGGCCTCCAGCCATTCCGAGCGCACCGCCCTGCGCGGCAGCGCCTGGCAACGCCTGGCCAGCCTGCAGGCCCGGCGCCTGCTCAGCGGCCGGCTGGACACGGCGGCGGCCGATGAAGCCGCGCAGCTGATGGACCAGGCCTTGAAGAACAGCGTGGCGGCCTACCAGGCCGGCGAAGGCCAGCCAGGCAGCGACAGCTTCAGCGCCTGCCATGCGCTCTACCGCCTGGCCTTGGATGCCCTGACCGACTGGCAGAGCCCGGCCCAGCGCGACGCCGCCATCGCCCTGGCCCAGCAATGCCGGCGCGATGCCGCGCAAAAGTTCGCCATCGAGCCCAGCCCCTGGGATTTGTTGATCCAGCCCGAGGCCCTGCTGGTCGAGCGTCTGCTCGATGGCAGCCTGGGTCGGGCCGACGAGGAAGGCCGGCGTGCGCAGGAGGACCTGGCCAGCGCTTATCTGGAAGCGCTGGACGGCGTCAGCGCCCGGCCGGCGCAGCTGGAGGCCATGGTCAACCGGCTGGAGCGGCTCTCGCGCTTCCACGATGCCCTGGCCCTGGTGCGCTACCGTGACGAGGCGCTGGAGCGCACCGCGGCTGGCCTGGCCGATCTGGCGGCCCGCCTCTTGCCCGGCCGGGCGCTGCGCTCGGATCGACCGAGCACGGGCACAGCTGCAGCCACGGCCACACCGGTCTCCACCGTGAAGCCGGCTGGCAAGGCAGCCGCGAAGGCAGCGTCTCAAAAAGCCACCAAGGCGGTGGTCAACGCGGCAGTCAAGCCAGCCGTCAAGGCGGCGCCCCAAGCCAAGCGCCGCTGAACACCAGGAGCCGGGCCGCTCGGAGTGCGGACCGAAAGAAAACCCGAACAGGCGGGCGGGGCGGAACTGTATACACTTTGCCCACTCGTCGCAGCGGAGCGCTGCCGGCGCGCCGCGCGGCCCGGCTGCCCCGCGGCGGCGGGCAGAGGAGTCGGGCCAGGCACTGCGCTGGCCCCACGCGACAGGGATTGCAGCTCACAGCGCCCGCCTGTGGTGAGCCGCCTCTGACTCGGAACCGCTTCAACCATGGATGTTTTTTCGCCCGCCTATCTGCTGGATTGGGCTGCCTTGCTGCTGCGCTGGCTGCATGTCATCGTCGGCATTGCCTGGATCGGCGCCTCCTTCTACTTTGTCTGGCTGGACAACCATCTGCAAAAGCCCAGCGCACCCGAGCTGCGCGCGCGGGGCGTGGATGGCGAGCTCTGGGCCGTGCACGGCGGCGGCTTCTACAACCCGCAGAAGTACATGGTGGCGCCTCCTGATCTGCCGCAGCAGCTGCACTGGTTCTACTGGGAAAGCTACTGGACCTGGATCAGCGGCTTTGCGCTCTTTGTGCTGCTGTACCTGGCCAACGCCAACACCTATCTGATCGATCCCCGCGTCCATGCCTGGAGCGCGCCAGCAGCTGTGGCCGCGGCCCTGGGCTTTCTGGCCTCGGGCTGGTTGGTCTACGACCAGATCTGCCGCCGCTTCGGCCACAAGGCCGATGGCAGCATCGGCAACGACGGCCGGGTGCTGGGCCTGATCGCGGTCTTTGTCGTCGGCGCCAGCTGGGCGGCCAGCCAGCTGTTTGCTGGCCGTGCGGCCTTTCTGATCATCGGCGCCATGCTGGCCACGATGATGAGCGCCAATGTGCTGTTCTGGATCATCCCGGGCCAGAAGCAGGTGATTGCCGACATGCGCGCCGGCCGGCCGGTCAGCCCGGTGTTCGGCCAGCGCGGCAAGCAGCGCAGCGTGCACAACACCTATTTCACCCTGCCGGTGCTGATTGCCATGCTGTCCAACCACTACGGCATGCTCTACAGCCATGCCCAGAACTGGCTGGTGCTGGTGCTGCTGATGGCGGTGGGCGTGCTGGTGCGGGTGTTCTTCGTCCAGCGCCACAAAGGCGTGCAGGACTGGCGTTTTGTGGCAGCCGCGCTGGCCCTGCTGGCGGGCTTGATCGTCTGGATGGCGCCGCGGCCGGCGCCGGCCCCAGATGCTTCAGCCGCAGCGGCATCAGCTCCAGTGGCCCCGGGCATGGCCGAGGTGCAAGCCATCGTCACGCAGCGCTGTGTGATGTGCCATAACGCAGAATTGGCGCAGAAGGGGGTGCAGCTGCACAGCCCCGAGCTGATTCGTCACAACGCCCAGGCGCTCTACCAGCAGGCCGTGGTGCAAAAACTCATGCCCATGAACAACGCCACCCAGATCACTGACGCTGAGCGAGCCCTGCTGGGCCGCTGGTTTGAGGCCGGAGCCCAGCCTTGACCCTTCCCGACCCCAAGGCCTTGCTGCGCCAGCTCTACCAGGCGGCCGTGGACCGCGCCTTGCCGGCGCGCACCTTGGCGGCCGAGCTGCCGCCCGCGCCGCCGCGTGGCCGCACCCTGGTGCTCGGAGCTGGCAAGGCGGCCGGCGCCATGGTGCAGGCGCTGGAGGCGGCCTTGCAGGCGCAATGGCCGGCCGACGCGCCCGTGTCAGGCCTGGTGATCACGGCCTATGGCCACACCCCGCCGGGCTACCGGCCGCGGCGCCTCGAGTTGGTCGAAGCGGCCCACCCGGTGCCCGACGCCGCAGGCCAGGCCGCGGCGCAGCGCATGCTGGCCCTGTGCCACGGCCTGAGCGCCGACGATCTGGTGATCTGCCTGATCTCGGGTGGGGGGTCTTCGCTGCTGAGCCTGCCGGCCCCGGGCCTGAGTCTGGCGGACAAGCAGGCGCTGAACCGAGCCCTGCTGCACAGCGGCGCTTCGATCGGCGAGATGAACTGCGTGCGCAAGCACCTCTCGGCCATCAAGGGCGGGCGTCTGGCGGCGGCTTGCGCGCCCGCGCAAGTCCTGACCCTTTTAATCAGCGATGTGCCCGGCGATGAACCCGGCGTGATCGCCTCCGGCCCCACGGTGGCCGATGCCAGCAGCTGCCGCGATGCCCTGGCCATTTGCGCCCGCTACCGCCTGAGCCTGCCGGCTGCGGCGCGCGCCGGCTTGGAGTCGGGCGCCTTCGAGACGGTCAAGCCAGGCGAGGCCTTCTGGGCCCAGCAGCAGCTGCGCATGCTGGCCACGCCGCAGATGAGCCTGGAGGCCGCGGCCGATGCCGCTCGCGCGCTGGGCCTGGCCGCTCACATCCTCAGCGACGAGATCGAGGGCGAGGCGCGCGAGGTGGGCCGCGTGCATGCGGCGCTGGCCCGCGCGGTGGCGCGGCGCGGCCAGCCCTTTGCCAAGCCCTGCGTGCTAATCTCGGGCGGCGAGACCACGGTCACCGTGAAGCCCCCGCCACCGGGGCAAGCGCTCGGGCAGGGCGGCCGGGCCACCGAGTTCTTGCTGGCCTGCGCCATCGCCCTCGATGGCGAGGCCGGCGTCTACGGGCTCTCGGCCGATACCGATGGCATCGATGGTGTCGGTGACAACGCCGGCGCCTTCCTCACGCCCAGCAGCCTGGCCCGCGCCCGCGCCCTGGGCTTGAACCCCCGCGCCGAGCTGGACGTCCACAACGCCCGCGGCTTCTTCGCGCCCCTGGGCGATCTCTTGATCACCGGGCCCAGCTTCACCAACGTCAACGACTTTCGCGCCTTGCTGATCGTCTGAGCCGCCGGCTCAGCACCACATGCTTTGATGTGGCTCAAAGACAAAAGCGCGCTTCTGGCCGACAGTGGCAGCCATCGTCCCCCTGCCATCCATGTCGTTGCCCATCTTGGACAAGGTCCTCACTCCCGCCACTCCGACCCCTGCTGCTGCGCCATTGCTGGTGCCGGCCTCGGTGTGGACCACGCTGTTCGGCCCGCCACGCCTGGCCGCCGATGAGCTGCGGGGTCTGCAGGAACTGGCCCGGGTGCGCAGCCTGTGCAGCGGCGCCTGTGCCTTCAAGCGTGGCGATCCGGCTGACACCCTGGTGGCCGTGCTCGAAGGGGCGGTCGGCCTGGGCACCCATGCCAGCGGCAGTGCCACGGCGCCGGCCATGCCGGGGCAGGGCGGCCAGTTCCAGCTTGAGCGCGCCATCCATGGCCCGCAGTGGCTGGACAACAGCAGCGCTTGGCTGGAAAAAGGCCGCACCCAGGACGCCCAGGCCTTGATGCCGGCGCGCCTGCTGGAGCTGCCGGTCAGCGGCGTGCGGGTGCTGCTGAACCGCCATCCGGTGATGAGCGAGCGTTTGCTGCAATGCCTGGCCCAGTCGGTGCAGAACCTGACCGGTGCGGCCCATGATTTGATGGCCAAGGACGCGCAAAAGCGCCTGGCCACCTGGCTGCTACAACGCAGCCCGGCCAGCGGTGAAGAGGTGGCCCTGCGCGAACGCAAGCGCGAGCTGGCTGCCCAACTGGCCATCACGCCCGAGACCCTCTCGCGCCTGCTACGCCAGCTGATGAGCGCCGGCCTGATCGAGGTGCGCGGCTACTCCATCAAGCTGCTCAATCTGGCGGCGTTGCAGAGCCTGGCCCAGGGCTGAAGCCGGCGCCAGCGGGCGGCAAGCGCCGCGCAAACGTGCATTGTTGGCTCCAGCATGAATACACCGCCTTCGCGGCGCATTTGCAGGCTTTGAAGCGGCCAAGCCCTCACTTAGACTGCAAGCGAACACGGGCCCGTCGACCCGTCCAGCCAGGAGAGCAATGTGACCGCAGCAGCCATGGCAGCCGCCGAAAAATTCTTCGAGAAGAACAATGCCCTGCCCACCATGCCCGAGGTGGCCAGCCGCTTGATTCGCAGCTTTGACGACGAGAACATCAGCCTCGGTGCCATTGCCGATCTGATCGGCAAGGACGCCGCCCTGGCGGCCAAGGTGCTGCGCCTGGCCAACTCGGCGCGCTACAGCCCCTCGCACCAGATCTCCAGCCTCAACGACGCGGCCGCGGCACTGGGCATGGAGACCTTGCGCAATCTCTCGCTGGCCGCCTGCCTGTCCAGCGCCTTCCCGGTGATCCCCGGCCTGGACCGGGCGCTGTTCTGGCGCCACAGCATTGCCACCGCGGCCTACTCGCGCATCCTCAGCCGCATGCTGCAGCTCGATGCCGACACGGCCTACCTGTCTGGCCTGATGCTGCGCACCGGCCAGCTCTTGATGGCGCTGCGCGACCCCGAGCTGGTGGCTGATGTCGAGGCCCACGCGGCCGAGCCGGGCAGCCGCTTCTCTCTGGAGATGCACCGCTTTGGTTGCACCCATGCCGATGTGACCGCCTGCCTGGCCGCGCACTGGCATTTCCCTGCGTCCATGGTCGAGGCCTTCAAGGACGCCGACACGCCGATGGAGATCCGCCCCTTCTCGCTGATGGCGGCCGTGCTGCACCTGGCCGAGGTGCTGGCCGACGCGGCCGAGCACCATGACAACCCCAGCCAGTCCCTGTTGGTGGCGGTGCCCGAACTGGTCGAGCATCTGCACCTGGACCTGGCCTTCCTGGAGGCCAAGATCACCGCCGCGGGCGATGTGACCAGCGATGTCGAGCAGCTGCTCAGCTAGCAAGACCTGACCCGCCCCGCGCCAGCCAAGCAGGCCGCCTTCATGCGAAGGCGGCCTTTTTTTCGCTTTCGGTCGGGCGGTGCGAGGCGCCGGCTGCCTGTTGTTTTCACCCCTGGATGAGGGTTTGAGAGCGCTCCCGAGGCCGGCAGGTCGCTGGGGATGCGAAAATATGTGGTTTGTCGTCATCAAGGTGACACAAATCAGCACTAGCCCTTGTTGACAAGGGCAAAATCCGGCCGCTGACCCCCAAGGCGGGCGAGAGGCGCCCGCACTTGGCGGGTCGTTCTGTCGCCCACGGCCCCCCATTCAAGTCCCCAGGAGTATTCGATGTTCAGTAGCCTGATGCCACAGCGCAGGGAGTTCTATGAGCTTCTTGCGGCGCACTCAGACCGCGTGGTTGCCGGTGCCAACGCCATGTTGCGCCTGGTCAACAGCCTCGGCGAGCGCAACCAAGATGTGGCAGCGCTGGCCCAGGAGGTCGATCAGAACGAGAAGAGCGCCGACAAGATCAAGGCGGCCTTGATCCAGTTGCTGCACAAGTCTTTCACCACGCCGATCAACCGCGACCAGATCCACACCCTGACGATCGAGATCGATCAGGTCATCAACGCCCTGCGCCGCGTGGCCCAGGCGGTGGAGATGTACAACATCACCGACTCCACGGTCGAAGGCCGCGAAATGGCTTCGCTGGGCGCCGATGCCTGCTTGCGCTTGAACCAGGCCGTCAGCCTGCTGGGCGACAAGAAGCGCACCGCCGACATCATCGACCTGTGCAAGCAGATCGAGGTGATCGAGTCCAAGGGTGACCGCATCGAGCGCAGCGCGGTGACCCGCCTGTTCGAAGCCGGCGGCAGCCCATGGATCGCCATGAAGATGCGCGAGTTCTACGGTTTGCAAGAGGATGTGCTGGACTGCTGCGAAGACGCCGCCAAGACGATTGAAGAAATCCTGATCGAGAACTCCTGAGGACATGTCATGGAAGGACTAACGATCAGCATCTGGGTGCTGGGCCTGCTTATTTTTGTGGCCCTGGCATTCGACTTCATGAACGGTTTCCATGATGGCGCGAACTCGATTTCGACCATTGTGGCCACCGGCGCCCTGACGCCCAAGCAGGCCGTGGCCTTTGCGGCCTTCTTCAATTTCGCGGCCATCTGGGTGTTCCAGCTCAAGGTGGCGGCCACCATCGGCAAGGGCACGGTGGACCCGAGCTTTGTCGACCACTACGTGATCTTTGGCGCCCTGATGGGGGCGCTGATCTGGAACATCATCACCTGGTACTACGGCATCCCCTCGTCCTCGTCCCACGCCCTGGTCGGCGGCCTGATTGGCGCCACCATGATCAAGGCTGGTTCGGGCGCGCCCATCGTCTGGAGCGGCTTCGGCAAGATCCTGGCCTTCATCATCATTTCGCCGTTCGTGGGCTTCATGCTCGGGGGCTTGCTGATGGTGGCGGTGGCTTGGGCGTTTCGAAACCGATCGCCCCACCAGGCCTCCAAGTGGTTCAAGAACGCGCAGCTGGTTGCGGCTGCGGCCTACAGCCTGGGCCATGGCGGCAATGACGCGCAAAAGACCATCGGCATCATCTGGCTGCTCTTGATCTCGGCCGGCGCGGCCACCACCGATGTGCACACCTTGCCCAACTGGGTGATCTATTCCTGCTACATCGCCATCGCCTGGGGCACGTATCTGGGCGGCTGGCGCATCGTCAAGACCATGGGCACCAAGATCACCAAGCTCAACTCGGTCAGCGGCTCCTGCGCCTCCATGGGCGGCGCCATCAGCCTGGGCCTGGCGACGCTGGGCGGCATCCCCGTGTCCACCACCCACACCATCACCGGCGCCATCGTTGGCGTGGGTGCAGCGCAGGATGTCAAGGCCGTGCGCTGGGGCGTGACCTTCAATCTGGTGGTCGCCTGGGTGCTGACGATTCCGGCCTCGGGCCTGATTGCCGCGCTGTTCTGGTACATCGGCCGGAGCCTCCTCTGAGGCCCCGCAGCGACGATGCTGAATGCGAACCTGACGTGAGCCGCCCGATATGAGCAGTCAACTGACCCCCAAACGCAACGCCTTTTTTGAGCTGCTGGCCTCGCACACCACCCGCATGGTGGCGGGCGGCAATGCCACGCTGCGCCTGATCACCGGCCTGGGCCAGCCCGGCGCACAGACCGCCGAGCTGATCGAGGAAGTGCACGAGTACGAGACCAGCGCGGACAAGATCCTCGAGGATCTGATCCTCCTGCTCTACGAGAGCTTCACCACCCCGATCAACCGCGATCAGCTGCACACCCTGGCGCTGGATCTGGACCGGGTGCTGGACGAGTTGCAGCATGTCTGCAATGCCGTCGGCGCCTATCGGATCAACGAAACCACCCAGGAGGCCCGCACCATGGCCGCCCTGGTGGCCGATGCCTGCCTGCGCCTGGATCGCGCCGTGCTGGCGCTGCCGGACAAGACCCGCGGTCAGGAGACCCTGGATCTGTGCAAGGAGATCGACCGCATCGAGCATGAGGTCGACACCCTGCGCAAGCGCGCCATCAAGGCCATGTTCGAGCAAGAGGGCGATGACGCTGCCGCCTGGCGCGCCATCAAGCTGCGCGAGCTCTACTCGCTGCTCGAAACCGTGATGGAGGCCTGCAAGCGGGCCGCCGGCACGATCGAAGAGATCCTGATCGAGAACGCCTGAGGCTTGGCCGGGGGAGGGCGGCTCAGCGGCTTGCCGCAGCGCCATCCCCCTAAGCTGAAATCCCAGCAGGGTGCGCTGAAGCACTCGCCGGTTCTGCCAATTCCGTCACAATGCCGTCGCCCCCAAGAAGGGGCGATTTTCATTTCTGGAGGGAGAGGGGCGTGAATTCGGCCGACCATGTGCACCTGCTGCGCCTGAATGAACAGGCCAGCCGCGATGAGCCTGAGCGTTATCGCCGCCGCGTGCTGCGCTTTGCCTTGCTGGGCTACGCGGTCGTGCTGCTGTGTGCCGTGGCCGGCTTGGCCGGGGTCTTGGGCCTGGCCTGGCATCTGCAACATGGCGGCCGGCCCGGTGGCTGGATGGTGTGGGTGGGCCTGGCCTGCCTGGGCCTCTTGTTCGCGGCCTTGCAAGGCCTGCGTGTGCCTTTCGACGCGCCCGAGGGTCGGGTCTTGACGGCCGCGGATGCGCCCGAGCTCTTCGGCGTGCTGGAGAAGATCCGCGCCAAGGTTGGCGGCCCGGCCCTGCACCGGGTCTGGGTCACCGGCGAGTTCAATGCCGCCATCGTCCAGCAGCCCCGGTTTCTGGGCTTGCATCACCGCAACCACCTGCTGATCGGCTGGCCCATGCTGGCCACGCTGGAGCCGCGCCGACTGTTCGCCGTCATCGCCCACGAGTACGGCCATCTGCGCGGCGAGCATGGCAAGCTGTCCGCCTGGATCTACCGCACCCGCCTGGCCTGGATCCGCCTGAGCCGCCGCTACCGCGAAGGCGGCTCGCCGGTCAGCTGGGTGCTGGGTGGCTTTGCCGCTTGGTATTTCCCGCGTTTCGATGCGCTCAGCTTTGCGCTGGCGCGCGAGGACGAGTACGAGGCCGATCGTGTCTCGGCCCGACTCTTCGGCCCCGAGGTGGCCAGCCAGGCCCTGCTGGAGATCGCCATCAAGGCCCAGTGGTACGAGCAGGAGTTCTGGCGCCGCCACTGGCGCCTGGCCCGGGTGGAGGCCCAACCCAGCCCCTACAGCCAGCTGCCGACCAGCCTGCTGCGCGCGAATGAGGCGGCTTGGCAGAGCGAGGCCCTGAGCCGCGAGCTGCGCCGCCTGGCCAGTTTTGACGACACCCACCCGGTGCTCAAGGACCGCCTGGCGGCCCTGGCGCCCGACCCGGATCGCCCACCGCTGCCGCGCCCGCCCGAGCCCTCGGCCGGCCATGCTCTGGGCCTGCTGGGCGCCGCGCGCGAGCGCATCGGCCAGGCCCTGGACGCCGCCTGGTGGGAGCAGCACCGTGCCGATTGGCGCGCGCATGGTGAGCGCCTGCGTCAGCAGCATGCCCAGGCTTTGGAGCTGCAGCAGCGCGCCCGCGCCGGCAGCCAGCCTCTGGTCGCCGAAGAATGGCTGGCCTGGGCCGATGCGATGGAGGCGCTCAGCGATCAAGACCCGACTCCACTGCTGGAGCGCGCCCTGAGCCTGGCGCCGCGCCACCCCCAGGCCCTGCGCCGCCTGGCCCTGCGTCATGCGCCCAAGGCCGATCTGCGCGTGGGCGACTGGCTGGAGCAGCTCTACCAGTACCACGAAGACCAGGCCTGGTTCGCCGCGCGCCTGGCGCAGGACTGGATGGATGCCGCCCAGGCGCGCGACCAGGTGCTGCCGCCCGAGCAACGTCGCCTCTGGCGCCAGCGCCTCAGCGACAGCGAGGCCATGGAACACAGCGCCTGGCAGCGCTTTGTCGAGCTGCCGCCCTGGGAGCAGACCCTGGCGCCCCGCCTCAGCGCCGACCAACTGCGCGAGCTGCGCGGGGTGCTGCTGCGCGAGCCGGAGCTGCAGGCCGCCTGGCTCGGTGAGCAGCAGTTGGACGTCAAGCCGGCCCGCCGCCACTTCACCTTCTGGGTGCAGGCCAAGCCGGGCTGGAGCGAGGACTCCGCAGACGCCCTGGCCGAGCGGCTTTTCCAGGCCCTGCGCGACACCGAGTTGCCGGGCCGCCTGCGCGTGATGGTGCTGGGCCGCCATGTCGAGCCGGCACGGCGCAAGGTGCAGGGCGATCTCTTGAGTCTGGTGAGCCGGGCTTGAGGCCCGGGTGACCGTGCGCATGGGAAAGCCGGCGCCCTCGGCGCCCTCCCTCCCACTCAAGCACAGAGTGGCGGCCACGGTCTCGGGCGTGCTCTCGGTGCTGTGCCTGCTGGCACTGCTGGTCTATGGCCGCAGCTGGAGCGCCGCCTACGCCTGCTGGGTGCTCAGCATGGCCTTCTCGTTCTTGAACATGGCGATTGAACCTGCCTCGCTGTTCCGCCCCTTCAATCTCGAGGAAACGCGCCGCAGCGCGGCCGCGCAGTCGCCCGTGTGCGCCGCGCTCAGTACCTTGGCCACCGTCTGCATGTTGCTGGCGGCAATGCTCTGGCTGCTGGGTTCTTGAGCGGCGCGTTCGCCCTCCCGACGTACCGGCCTGTGTGTGCGTTAGCACAGCCCGAGCAGCCGGACAAGCTGCCAGCTTGGACAGCAGCCGGCGCAGGGCTCGCTGCCTAGACTGGCTGGGCTTGCTGCGCTCAGACGGCCTGGGAGGTCGCGTCGAAGTCGACTCTGGGTCGATCCTTGGTTGAACCTGGATCGAGGCGTACGTTGCCCTGAGGCGATTGGCAGGCGACCTTCAAACCTTTGAAACCCTTGCCCTGAAAGCCCATCGCCATGAAACACACCTCTTCTGCCTTGCTGCTCGCCCTGGCCTCAGCCTTCGCTGTGGTCGCCGCACCCGCCCATGCCGCGGGCGCAGCGCCTGCAACCACCCCCAACGCCCTGCTCTACAGCCCCGATGAAATGTTCAGTTTCGACACCGAGGCCTATCTGTTGGCGCGCGCGCCCGAGCTGGCCCAGTACGCGGAAATCATCTCCCACTGGGCCGGCTACAGCAGCATCAGCCCGCGCGTCCTGCTGACCCTGATCGAGCAGCACAGCGGCCTACTCAGCCGACCGGGTTCGCGTGCAGCCATCAACAGGCCCATGGGGGCTTTGTCGGCGCACAGCGGCTTCAATGCCCAGGTGCGCGATGTGGCCGATCAGCTGGCCCGCCGCCTGTACGAACCTGCCGCGCATGAGGCGGCCTCCGAGTTCGGCCGCGATGCCGCACCCGCCGCCCCCTTGCGTGCGCTGCTGGCGAATTCCAGCGGCAGCGAGGCGGAGTTTGCCGCCACCTACCAGCGTCTGTTTGGCCTCAGCTTCGACCTGGATTCGGCCCGCGCCTTGCGCGACAGCGCGGGCTTTCAAGCGGGCAAAGATGCAGGAAAGGAGGCCGGCGCCGCAGTGCCCGATGCCAGCCTGGCCGGGCCGCCGGCGGGCTTTCTGCAGTTCCCGTTTCCGATTGGCGATTCCTGGCATGTGGGCGGTGCGCACACCAACACCGGCAGCGGCAACTACCCCATGTCCTCGTTGGACATGAGCAAGGGCGGCGGCTGGGGCAGCAACCAGACGGGGGTGCGCGTGTCGGCCTCGGCGGCTGGTACCTTCAAGCGCCACTCCAGCTGCTTTGCCGAGATCGTGCACAGCGGCGGCTGGTCCACCACCTACTATCACATGGACAAGCTGCAGTACAACACCGGCGCGGCCGTGGCCAAGAACGCCTTCATCGGCAACCCGGCCAACAACCAGGCGCAGGCGCTGTGCAACGGCGGCTCGTCCACCGGCCCGCACCAGCACTGGAGCCTCAAGTCCAACGGCGCCTGGCAGCACCTCAACACCGTCAACCTGGCCGGCTGGACCATCACCGCCACGGGCAGCAGTTATGACACCAACTGCAACCGCTTCTACCTGACCAAGAACGGGGTCAAGAAGTGCTCGGGCTACTTCAGCCAGTGAGCCTGGAAAGCCTGGCGCTCGGGCCCGCCTGAGGGCCCGAGCCGCGGCCGGCAGGCAGGTCGGCCTTTCTGTGCGCTTTTCAGGGCGAGGCCGCCCATTCGGCTGGGCTCAGGACCCGGTGCTGGTAGCGCCAGGAGGAGGCGATGCCGATGTCGTAGCCGTGGGCCAAGGTGATCTGGATCTGGTCCAGCGCGGCCGCTTCCGGGTGGGCGGCCAGCGCCAGGCGGGCCAATGCTTGCAGGCGCTGGGCCTGGTCAATGTCGGCGTCGCGTGAGATGGCGTGGATGCTCAGATGCCGGATGGTCCTGCTGCTGCTGCTGCTGCTGCCGTCCTTGCTGGACTGGGTGTAGGTCACGCCTTGATTCACGGCTGACGACTGCACCCAGGGCTCGGCGTTGACGGCGCGCAGGATCTGCGCCAGGGGCGCGAAGGGCGTCTGGCTGTCCTTCTGCAGCCATTGCTGCGAGATCAGCGGCCCGAGCGCACCCAGCAGCAGAAGCAGGGCGCAGACCGCACGGTGCAGCGTGGGCAGTGGCGCCACCAGGTCTGCGGGCAGGGGGCCTTGCCATGCCGCGTCCACCACGAAGGACCCGCTCAGCACATCGTGCAGGGCTTGCCGGGAGCGGCGATTGAACAGAAAGAGGTAGAGCAGGCAGGCGCCCAGCCCGAAGATGGCCAGGCCCAGCACGGCCGCCCAGGCGCTGAACAGCAGGGCGTCCGGCAGCTGCGCATTGCTCAGGAACCAGACCGTGCCCACGGGCAGGTAGCGCAGCACGGCACGGCCGAGTGGCAACTCCGCACCCTGCGCATCCACCACCTTGATCTGCAGCAGGCGCTTGCCCAAGCTCTGGCCCCAGCCCAGCCGGCTGTTGAAGAAGCCGAAGTAGGCGAGCGCAATTCCGAACCCGAGCAGCCGGCCCCAAGGCCCGAGCCCGACCAGGGCATCGGACGCCACCGCGCCCAAGCCCATGCCGATGAGGCCTAGCGCCAGGCCGTCGAGCGCAAAGGCGGCGACGCGGCGCCAGAATCCGGCGATGGGGCTTGGGTTCGCGACGGTAGGTGCAGGGGCTTGCGCTGGGATGGTCACTTGCTTGGGCGAACTTGGGTCTGCGTCCGTCGCTTTGTTCGAATCCGTGTGCTCAGCAGCGTTCATGGTGTGATGGTTGAGATAGATGGGATGCCACCCCTGAAAGCTCAGGTGGCAGGCGGTCGCAGCACTGCAGGTGCAACTCGAGCTCATGGGGCCGCATGCCGCATGCCGCAGCAAGCGGGCCAGCATGCGAAGCGAACGAGTGTTCGGCAGGGCGGTCGCGCAAGGTCGCGAGTGTATGGAGCAATTTGATCGCCCGAATCGGGCCGTTCCCTGGTGCCGGGTAGGGGCCTCGTTGCGTCAGGGCGAAGTGGCCAAGACGGTGGAGCTCACCGCGTTTCTTCAGCCTTCCTTGATTCGCTCTGTCAGCAACGCAGCTCTCTGAACCTTTTGCGCAACTGCAGCAGCTGTTCTTGAATAGTGGGCAGCTCAGCTTTGCTGGCACTGGCTTCTGCCGCTTCCGCAGCGGGGATCGCGCGGTCCAGCCGTGCGCAGGTCTGACGCGCCTCGGGCGACAACTGCTTCATGCGTTGCCCCTGGATCTCAAGCTGCTTGGCGTCCAAGCCCGTGATCGGCTTGATCGCTTCGGCCATGGCCTCGCGCCGGCGTTCGCGCTGGACATCGGCCCCGAGCGGCGGCGAAGCAGAAAGAGGAGACTTGCCCGAAACACTGCTGTTCAGGCCCCGTGTGGGCTCCAAATCCACCTTCTTGGCACCCAGACAAGGGCTGTCGGAGTAGCTGACCTTGCCGTCCACTTCACATATGAAGGCGGTGCGGGAGGGGGCGGGGAGGGTGGTCTGAGCACGGGCGCTGC
>NKIM01000078.1 GCA_002255955.1 Burkholderiales bacterium PBB2
CAGCAAGCGACGGCACAACCGTCGAGAGGTCCAGTTCCAGCGTCGAGGTGAACACCGGCTCGACCGAAGGATCGATCCAGAAGCCCTGCGCCTTGGCATAAGCTTCGGTCAGCGCGATCTGGTCTTCCTCGCGGCCGGTCAGGCGCATGTAGTCGAGCGTCTTGTCGTCGATGCCGAAGAAGCCGCACGTCGCGCCATATTCCGGCGCCATGTTGGCCAGCGTCGCGCGATCCGCCAGCGTGAGCGAGGCGAGGCCGGGGCCGTAGTATTCGACGAAACGGCCCACCACGCCGTGCTTGCGCAGCATGTTGGTGCAGGTCAGCACGAGGTCGGTCGCGGTCACGCCTTCCTTGAGTTCACCCGTGAGCTTGAATCCGACCACTTCGGGGATCAGCATCGAAACCGGCTGGCCGAGCATCGCCGCCTCGGCCTCGATCCCGCCGACGCCCCAGCCCAGCACGCCGAGGCCGTTGATCATCGTGGTGTGGCTGTCGGTGCCGACGCAGGTGTCGGGATAGGCAACGGTCGCGCCGTCCGGCCCTTCGCTCGTCCACACCGCCTGCGCGATGTGTTCAAGATTGACCTGGTGGCAGATGCCCGTGCCCGGAGGCACCGCCTTGAAGTTCGCAAGGCTCTTCGAACCCCACTTCAGGAAGTCGTACCGTTCGCCGTTGCGATAGTACTCGATCTCGACGTTCTGCTCGAACGCCTTGGGGTGGCCGAATTCATCGACCATGACCGAGTGATCGATCACGAGGTGGACGGGCACCTGCGGATTGATCCGCGAGGTATCACCGCCGAGCTTGGCAATGGCATCACGCATCGCGGCCAGATCGACCACGCAAGGCACGCCGGTGAAATCCTGGAGCAGCACGCGCGCCGGGCGGTACTGGATCTCGCGGCTGCTGGATGGATCCTTCTGCCAATCGACCAGCGCCTTGATGTCGTCGGTCGAAACAGTGAAGCCGCCATCTTCAAAGCGCAGCAGGTTTTCAAGCAGGACCTTCATCGAGAAGGGCAGGCGCGAGACATCGCCAT
>NKIM01000013.1:0-1351 GCA_002255955.1 Burkholderiales bacterium PBB2
TGTATCCGAGCAAATGGGCGCCGGATTCGCTGGAGGTCGAAACACTGGCAAAGGCCTTGCGGAGAACATACAACATAGACTTGGGTGCTATTTGGAGCAACGCGACCACGCTTGGTGAACTGTTTTCGCAGGCGCATTCCACCAGCGGGCGTGGCGCATGATGCCCAACCAGTCGTTCGAGCCGACTCGCAACGGCTGGTCTCTCCAGGCCCCCATTTCATTCTGGGCCTTCCGTGCCCAGCCGCCGCTCGCGGCTCAACTTCGACGTTGGGCATCTCAGAAAGGCTTGGAATGTTCGATTGGTTGAAGAAGTCCAAACCAACCGCGGCGCAGCCCTTGTACTTCACGGATGCTCAGGCTGCCTTCGCGTATGCGTGCGAGTTCCTCCAGAGCGAACTCTCAGCGGGCGCAGTGTTGCCGGCACTTGTGCTTGATGCCGCAGCTGCAATTGGAGGTGGGGCGGCTGTAAAGCGTCAGCCTGATGGGAATCAAATCGCCATGCTGCGGGTTTGTTCACGGGATGGCGGTTACGTCGTCATTGCCTCGTCCGCTACTCCGAATGGTCCAAGTCTTCAGCCCGGTGATCTGGTTGCTTGGCAGGCTGGAGCGCCAATCGCAGCCATGGAATCCCAATTCCCAGACCCGCGCTCTTGCTGGGGCGGACTGATCTTGGCCAAGCTGCTGCCGGAATACACAACGGGTCGCGGCTGGGCTATTGCGCAGCCCTTTGCAAGGTGAGGCCCAACCTATCATTGCAGCCAACCTGCGCCAGCTTCGCTGGCTGGTCTGCTGAATTTCGACGTTAGGCCGCAACAAAATCCAACAAACGACTGTGGAGGAATCCATGGGTCTCGATAACTTGATGCAAGGATTTGCTGGCGCCCTTTTGGGTGCCCTCGTCTCCATAGCTATTCCGCTCGTAGCGCATTGGTATGCAACACGAGTCGCAAATAGGACATCACCTAACGCCACTTTGCCTCAAGTTGCAGCAGAAATCACAAAGGCGTTTACGACTTTCGAAGTTGGTCGATTCAATGTCTTCACGGTCGCTTTTCGGGAAGCGTACTCACATCCGCACATAGACTTCACAGTCGCAGTGGGATCAACACCCAGGAGCGAGAACGTATTCGCAAGCTCCGATACTTTCGTGAGCCTGATCCTTCCAGGGGTAGCGGCAGCAGAGCGTCATGAGAAGGTGGAAGTTGGCTGGACACGAGTATTCCGTCATGGCGGAAGTTCCTACCGACTCACCCTCATGAAGGTAAGGGACAAGTTGACCTTTCAGCTTAGATCCCTTGGCGACGACGTTGCGGCCTAACACTTCCATCGAGAGGGGCGTCCAAGAGCTATC
>NKIM01000013.1:1361-137535 GCA_002255955.1 Burkholderiales bacterium PBB2
CGTGTGGGGCGTCCACGAGCTATCGCTCTTGGACGCCCCTCATGTCAAACGTTAGCCAGCACAGGAGCCGCCGTGAGGATCATTGGCAATCAAGAACTCGATATGAATGAGCCGCTTTGGCGGTACTTCAGAACAGAAAGGTTCTTGGAACTATTGCAGTCCAACCATCTCTACTTTGCGTCAGCGCGGCAATTTCAGGATCCGTTTGAGGGCGCAGTAGCCGTGCTGCCGCCGGGATTCCCTGTCGATCCTCGATATGCGGAGCCTGGGTCCGGCGAGAAGGCGTTTGAAGAACTCCGGCGTCTTACCAAGGTCAGTTGCTGGCACCGTGCGAGCTACGAAAGCGATGCTATGTGGCAGCTCTACGCTGGTTCGTGGAAGGGCGTTGCCGTGCGCACGAATGCCGAAAGAATTCGTGCCGCTGCCAAGCCATTTCGCCTGAAACCAGAGTTCGGACATGAAGAGTTGTGGGCCGGAAACGTGAACTATGTAGACCTGCTGAAGGAGCGGCTTCGCGTAAACATGATTGACCGCTTTTGGTACAAGCACATGGCATTTGCGTGGGAACGCGAGTTTCGATTGGCCGTATCGGTTCGCATGGCTGAGGAGTTCGGTGTTCAAGTTCCCGAACACGGAGTCAAAGTGGAGTTTGAGGTTCCGCAACTCATCGAACGTATCTATCTAGGGCCGTCCCTGCCTGAGGCTGACGCTGCGGCAATACGGCACGCCGCGAAGGCGCATGATCTCGAAGACCGAATCAGAGTTTCGAGCATGCTTGGTACCCCACGGTACACATAGTGCTGGTTAACCTTTCATTGCAGCGGACCTGCGCCAGCTACGCCGGCCTATCCGCTTAATTCAACCGTTAGCCATCTCTATGAAACAACTCGAACGACTACTGTTCCTGCAAGGTCAGCGCTGCTTCTTCTGCCAGCAGGCTATTCCCGATGGGGAAGCGAGCGTGGAGCATTTGGTGGCGAGCGCCAATGGTGGCAGCAATGGCGATGAGAACTGTGTCGCTTGCTGCAAGGCGGTGAATTCGGCACTTGGAAGTCTCTCCATTAAGGAAAAGCTTCAAGTCGTCCTGAATCAGCGGGGAACCTTCTCGTGCCCGAGAACACTGAAGTCCACTCAGGTCAATGGTGCCGCACTCGGCACCTCTGAAGAAGAGCGAATCTTGGCAGTTCTGGAGGATCTGCAGAAGCGAGGTTCGGCGCGGCCACGCAAAGTCGGAACATTGCAAAACACCATTTCAGCGGTGTTTCACAAGAAGCTCACTGAAGAAGAAGTTGGCTCTTTGTTCCAAGCCATCGTCGCAAAGGGCTATGTCGTAGTTGACGAGCAAAAGGTCTCATATGCTTTGCCACAGCGAGCTGGCTAACCAGTCTACAAGGACTTCCCACCGCTTCAAGCTCCAATAGCAAGACCTGACCCTGCAGGGCCCTTTTCATTTCTAGACCTGTGTTCTGAACAGCGGCAACGCAACGAGGAACAGACTGAACATCTACAAACGGGCTTGCTGCGGATCAGGCCGCTACCCCGGATACGAACCGTTCAGCAAGACCCCATTCGTTCGTCGTTGTTGGCTCAGCGCACCGAGCGTGCAACGGACGGGTTATCGGGTTCCCCTGCTGCCGGTCTGCCTTGCAGGCCGCGACGAGCCGGAGGCTCATCCCTTCACCAGGCACAAGCCGTTCTCAGGACGCCTTGTGTCCGGGCTCAGCCTGTGCTTTGCTTCTACGAACGTGGGTCTGTGATTCAGAGAATGAGTGATGGCACCTGAGCGCCGAAGAGGTTTACAAGCTGCTGCTGGCCCAAGGCTCGGATGTGAGCCTGACCACCGTCTATCGCGTGCTGATGCAGTTCGAGCAGGCCGGGCTCTTGGCACGCAGCCATTTCGAGACCGGCAAATCAGTGTTCGAGCTCAATGAGGGCAAGCACCACGACCATCTGGTGTGCCTGAACTGCGGCCAGGTTGAGGAGTTCTTTGATCCCGAGATCGAAGAGCGGCAACGCGAGGTGGCCCGGGCCCGCGGCTTCGAACTGCAGGAGCACGCGCTGGCCTTGTACGGCCTGTGCTCAAGACCCGGCTGCAAACCGTCAAAGTGACTGGACTTTCGGCTCGAACCACGTATAAAATAAGAATCATTCGCATCCAAGCGATTATTCCGGCAGCGCGCGCATCCCAGCGCCCACCTGCCCGGCCAGCCGCCTCGTTCTGAGGCATGCCAGCTCCCTCACGTTTTCTCATTCCTGCCCGCATCGGGCCCGGCGCGCTGGTGCGCGCCGCTTCTTTTGGAGTTGCCATGTTGAAGAACAAGACCCAGCTTGCCGCCCTGCTGGCGTTCACGGCCCTGCAGTCCCAAGCCCATCAGATCTGGATAGAGCAGGACGCCAGCGGGGCCCGCGTCCATCTGGGCGAGTTTGCTGACAATCTGCGCGAAAGCTCGCCCGGCATGCTGGACAAATTCAACCAGCTCTCGGCCCGCGTGGTGACGGCCCAGGGCGAGCGTGCCGTCGAGCTGAGCAAGCAGGCCAATGCCTTTGCCCTGGCTGCTCGTGCCAGCACCGGTGAGTCCCTGATCGCCCAGGAGTTGGGCTACCCCTCCTGGGAGCGCAAGCAGGGCGAGAAGATCGAGCGCCATGTCTGGCTGCCCGCCGCGCGCTGGGTCGGGGACCTGGCCGCGCGCCAACCATCGTTGAGCCTTGACCTGGTGCCCACCGGCAAGGCCAACGAGTTCCAGGTCTTCTTCAAGGGTCAGCCCTTGCCCGAGGCCAAGGTGGAGGTGGTCGCTGCCTCGGGCTGGTCCCGTGCGGTCCAGGCCGACACAACTGGCCGCCTCAGCATCACCTTGCCGTGGAAGAGTGCCTATGCGCTGGAGGTCAAGCACACCGACCACAGCGGCGGCGAGCGCGCGGGGCAAAAATTCGATGTCGGCCAGTACGTGACGACCCTCAGCTTCAGCCTGGCTCAGGGCCTGGCCCCGTTGCCGCTGCCTGCGCCCGGCACGCCGGCCAAGTAAGCCCTTCGCGCCCCCGTCGGCGCCCTCCCCGCACTTTATGAAACAAGGCCGGCCGGCTTCGGCCACGGCCTGGAGCCCACGTATGCCCGCAAGAAACCAAATCCGCCCTACCCTCTCCGCCATCGCCGCGCTGATGCTGGGTCACTCGATCGCCAACGCACAGGAAGCCGAGATCAAGCTCGACAAGGTCGTTGTCAGCTCGTCCCGCAAGCTGCTCGAGGGCGCCAGCACCAAGCTGGCGCTGACGGTGCGCGAGACGCCGCAATCGATCAGCATCCTCGACCGCGAGCGCATCGAGCTCGAGAACCTGTTCAGCATCAACGAAGTGCTGAAGAACGTGACCGGCATCAACGTCACCTTCTACGACACCCAGCGCCCGCTGTACTACGCACGGGGTTTCCAGATCACCGATTTCCAGGTCGATGGCGTGCCGACCTACAGCGGCAACACCAACCAGGAGTACGACACCGCGCTGTACGAACGCATTGAGGTCGTGCGCGGAGCCAATGGCCTGATGAGCGGTGCAGGCAATCCGTCGGCCACCGTCAATATGCTGCGTAAGCGCGCCCACAAGGGTTTCGACGCCTCGGCGGCCCTGACCTTCGGCTCTTGGAACCACCGCAGGCTGGAAGCCGATGTCAATGTGCCGCTGAAGGCGGACGGGCGCCTGCGCAGCCGCTTCGTCGCCGCCGTGCAGGACCGCGACAGCTTCCGTGACCGCTACAGCGAGCGCAAGACCAGCTATCTGGGCACGGTGGAGGCCGAACTGCTGCCGGGCACGACGGTGGTGCTGGGCTACCAGAACCAGAACAATGTGCCCGAGGCGCCGATCTGGGGCACCATCCCGCGCTTTGCGGCCGACGGCTCGCTGGCCGATCTGCCGCGTTCGACCAGCTTCTCGCCGAGCTGGACCCGCTGGTCGCGCCAGTCGGGAACCGCCTATGCCACCTTGGAGCACAAGCTCGGAGCGGACTGGAATCTGAAGGCCATCTACAACCGCACCCAGGGCGATTCGATGAGCCTGCGCACCTATGGCAGCGGCTATCCGGATCCTGTCACCGGTGCCGGCCTGCGCCTGCTGGCCGCCGTGGGCGTCAGCGAGGACACCCGCGACGGCCTCGACGTCTATGCCAACGGGCGCTTCACACTGTTCGGCCGCGAGCATGACCTGGTGCTGGGCGCCAGCTACTCCAAGCTCGAAACATTGACGCCGACGCTGAGCTCGGTGGCCAACTGGAGCTATGCCATCCCCAACATCCGCCAGTGGAATGGCGAGGCCCCGGTGCCGACCTACAGCCGTACCGGCGCCTCGCGCATCGCCACCACCGAGCAGCTGGGGGTATTCGCCTCGGCACGCTGGCGTGTCAGCGATAGCCTGGCCCTGATCACCGGCGCGCGCCTCAGCAACTGGGAAACCCGCACCGACAACTTCAACACCAGCGGAGCCTTCGTCAACACCACCGGCGCCTACAAGGTCAGCAAAGAGCTGACGCCGTACCTGGGCTTTGTCTACGACCTGAACCGCGAGCTGTCGGTCTATGCCAGCTACACCGACATCTTCAAGCCGCAAAGCGCCAAGGACAAGAACGACAACCTGCTCTCGCCGGTGCTGGGCTCGAACGCCGAGCTGGGCCTGAAGGCCGAGCTGCTGGACAAGCGGCTGGCCCTGAGCTTCGCGCTGTTCCAGGCCAAGCAGGACAACTACGCGGTGCGCGATATGTCGGTGCCCGACAGCTTCAAGCTGCCCGACGGCAGCTATCCGCAGATTGCCGTCAACGGCACCAAGAGCCGCGGCTTCGAGTTCGACGCCAGCGGCAGCCTGAGCCCCAGCTGGACGCTCAATGCCGGCTTCACCCAGACCCGCACCAGCCGCCATCCGAACGACCTGATCTATGCCAATCTGCCCAAGCACAGCATGCAGCTGACGACCAGCTACAAGCTGCCGGGCGCCTGGGAGCGCGTGACCCTGGGCGGCGGCTTCAACTGGCAGAGCGTCGTCACCGGCTATGGCATTCCGCATCCAAAGCTGGGTACGGTCACGGTGGCGCAGGAGGCCTATGCGCTGCTCAATCTGCATGCCAGCTACCGCATCAACGACAAGCTGAGCCTGGGGCTGTCAGTGCGCAATGCGCTCGACAAGTCCTACTGGGCCAATCTCGACTATCCCAACTACGGTGACCCGCGCAGCCTGATGCTGAGCCTGCGCGGCCACTTCTGAGCGATGTGGCGCTACCGCATGGTCGTGGCATCGCGGGCGCTGGCGGCGCTGGGTGGTGGCTATCTGCTGGCCGCCGCCGTGGCCGCCGCCAGCGCGGTCTATCTGCCGCTGTGGCCGGGGCTGCCGCGGGCAGAAGCCACGATTGGTGGCGTGATGCTAGCCTTCCTCGTCTATGCCGTGGCCTTCATGATGGCATTTGCCTGCCGCACCGCTCTGCGCGCCTGGGCCTATGTCCTCACGCCAGCGCTGGTGCTTGGACTGGCTGTGATGATCCAAACGGGAACCCTTTCATGAGAATCGACGGAACCCGCGAGGGCCTGCGCCAGGCCATGGCCTGGCTGCACACCTGGGTCGGCCTGCTGCTGGGCTGGCTGCTGTTTGCCATCTTCCTGAGCGGCAGCATGGCCTTCTTCAAGCTGGAGCTGAACCACTGGAGCAGGCCCGAGCTGCATGGCCTGGGCCGTGAGGCTCACGGCGTGACGGCCATCCAGCTGGCCGATGCCGAAACCGCGCTGCAGCGGCTCGCGCCGCAAGCGCAAAGCTGGCGCCTGACGCCGGCCGACGAGCGCCGACCGCTGGCCGCCCTGAGCTGGCGCGAACCGGCGAGCGCGGGCCAGCGCGCACGTTTCGAGCAGCGCTGGCTGGACCCAGCCGGCGGTGAGCCCGTTGCGGCGCGCGCTACGTTTGGCGCCGGCGAGTTCTTCTACCGCTTCCATTTCGAGCTGCGCTCGGCCCAGCAAAGCCGCTGGATTCTGGAGGGCCGCTGGCTGGTCGGCCTGGCCACCCTGTTGATGCTGGTGGCCCTGCTCAGCGGCATCGTCACGCACCGGCGCATCTTCAAGGACTTCTTCACCTTCCGCCCCCGCGCCAAGGCCGGGCAGCGGGCCTGGCTCGATGCGCACAACCTCAGCGCCGTGCTGGCCCTGCCCTTCTTCTTGGTGATCACCTTCAGCGGCCTGATGACACTGCACAGCCAGTACATGCCGGCAGGCATCGCCGCCGCTTACGGCAAGCAGACGAATGCCTATTTCAGCGAGCTGGCCGGCGAGCCGACGCCGCGCAAGCGGGGTGGCAGCAAGGCCGAGGCCGCGGCACTGCCCCTGATCGGCGAGGCCGGCTGGGGCCGGGTGCTGAGCCAGGCACAGGCCCTGCTGCCCGGCGCACGCATCGAGGCGGTGGCCCTGCAGCGGGAAGGCGACCGGACCGTGGTCGAACTCAATCGCCACGACGGCGACCGCCTGCAGTACCGCGGCCCCCGCTTGCTGTTCGATGCCGCCACCTTGCAACTACTGCATCAGGTCGACGTCACCGCGCCGGCCGCCAAGACCTATGGCGTGCTCTACGGCCTGCATATCGCCCGCTTTGCCGACCTGCCGCTGCGTGGACTGCTGTTCGGCTTCGGCCTGCTGGGCAGCGCCATGGTCGCCACCGGCCTGGTGCTGTGGTGCGTCAAGCGCCGCGCCGAGGTCGACCGCCGCAAACAGGCTTTGAGCTTCGGGCACCGGCTGGTGAACACGCTCAATATCGGCACCATCGCCGGCCTTCCGCTGGCCATGGCCGCCTTCTTCCATGCCAACCGCTTGCTGCCTACGGGCCTGCCCGAGCGGCCCGACGCCGAGCTGAAGGTCTTCTTCGCGGTCTGGGGGCTGAGCCTGATCGGCTCGGCGCTCGGCTGCGGATGGCGCCGCTTGTTTGCCGTTGGCGCGGTGGCATTCGCCGGTCTGCCGGTGCTGGATGCATTGACCGGCCCCGGTCTGGCCCAGGGTTCAGCTGTGATCGTTGCGGTCGATACAGGCTTTGTGGCCACCGCCCTGCTGCTAGGGCTGCTGGCCTGGCACTGCAAGCCCGTGGCCCGGCGGGCAAGTCCTACCCCCGAAAGGCCCGCGGCTCAGGTCGGGTGCGCAGGATGACGATGCTGCATCAGTTGCTGTGCTGCCAGGTCGCCTTCACGGCCCTGTGCCTGGCCATGGACAGGCATCACGAAGACGCAATGGAGCGGCCGCTGGAGCCGCGCCGGCAGCGCTGGCTGCGAGCGTTGGCGCTGCTGGCCTTTGCGCTGTCATGGGTGACGGTCTGGCCGCGCGCCGATGTCGGCAGCGCCTGGGTCGAGTGGGTGGCCCAGCTAACGCTGGCCGCCGTGAGCGTGGTGGCGCTGATCACCTGGCGGCCCCGCTGGATGGCCCGCATAGCAACCGTCAGCGCCACCGCAGCACTACTGCTGCCAACCCTTACCCTCTTTCCCAGCACCGGCTGAACTGGCAGCTTGGTAGAAATCGTGAGCGAGCAAGTCGCTCAAGCGCCAGGCTCAATCCTCGTCAGACCTTCGCTGAAATGCGCACAACTTCCCACGATGATTGCGCACTCTGGGCATGCGCGTCCCGGCATCGGCGCGGCGGGTGGACGGGGTGGCGATCTGGCCGACCGTCGCGCGAAGCGCGCTTCCTCCAGTCGGCCTGTTCGCCAAGGGGGACCGCTCACGCAAGGCGTGAGGGAAGACGGCCCACGCGCCCTGGCAAAGGGAAGGGCCGCGAAGTTTTGCAGTTCAGCCCGTTCGGCTGGGGCCCCGGTGGGCGGCCGCGCCCCCCGCAACCAACGCCGCGTACGCGACACGTGGACGCTGGTGCTCAGCGCATGCCAGGCGCACGAAATCCGCTCGATTTCAGCTCAACCGCGGGACCTGAGCACACCTAAGGTGAAAGAACCAGGCTGCGGAGCAGCTTATGCAAGCGGATCACGACACCAGCAAACCAGGCAGGCCTTCACCGACGCTCCTTCGACTGCCAATGGTCATGCACATGACAGGCCTGGGCCGCTCCACGATCTACCGGATGATCGCTAAGAAGCAGTTCCCCGGTCCCATTCGTCTGTCAGATCGAGCGGTGGCCTGGCGCCAGGTAGATCTCGCGGCCTAGATCGAAGGCCGTGTCGCGACGCATTGAGCTTGCCCCGTGAGACACAACGGGGCGGGAACTCAGCCGCTGCAGTTGCCAGTTACCCTGCGCACGAAACTTGTCTTGAATGGCAGGCATCGCCTTGCACTGACGCCGCAGCAGGGCGACCTCGTCAAGAATCCGCGCTAGCGGCGTCGCGACCATCAAGCTATCCGAAGTCCGGCTGCGGCAGGCAGCCAAAGGCAATTGCCTGGACAACGCCGCCATGGAGAGCTTCTTCGGCACGCTCAAGTCCGGGTTCTTCTACCTCAACAAACTCGCTGACATCGCAGATTTGAAGACGGGCCTGCGCCCCTACATCCACTAATAAAACCATCAACGCATCAAGCTCAAACTCAATGGTCTGAGCCCGGTCCAGTACCGAACGCAGGCATTGAGTTGCTAGATTCCAACCGTCCAACTTCTGGCGGTCAGTTCAAACCCGGGGCGATTCAGGACGCACTACGCTAGGCAGCTGATCATCGCTTCTCGCGGCCAGCCAGCTCCGGCCATTTAGCAACAGCGTTAGTCCGTCGAAGCAGTGCATCCGCCTTCATCAACCGGGAGTATGAAACCCGAGCCGCGGGCAAGACCATGGTGCATATTGCTTACTCACGCTCAGTCCGAGCGCGCCTCTCACGAGGCAATCAATCCTTCATGCAAACGCTAGGAGCGAGCAATGTCCAAAGTCCTCAGTTTCATCGACAGCAATCGCATCTCGCACAGGCTTGTTCTCGAAGACGGCGATCTTGTTTTGCTCAAGGAACTAAAGAACAAGCAAAAGGCGAGCTTTCAAGTAACCATTTCTGGCGCAAGCGTTGACGGAAATACCGCTTTCATCACGCATAAGGGCCGGATCTATGATCTCCCGAAAAATCAGCTTCCGGGCTAGTTGACGCAGCCAATCCGAAGATTCGCGATGCACTGCTGGCACACGATATCCGTCTCGCCGGCACGGATGCCTAGCAACTCTTTCAATTGACCTCGCCTCGGCAGACTGCCCCGGCCCGATCTGAGGTACGCAGCAACCTCTCCCAGCGCTGACCCAACAGCCCCGCCTTCTCAATCCGTGTAGATATAACATTAGGCAAGCCAAGGTCAACGAGAGGGTCCCCATGTCTCAACTCGCTTCAGTGCCAGAGTGGCTTGGAACAGCCGTCATCGGCGCGATCATCGCAGCGCTTGGATACGTGGCAAAGCTGGCCGCGGACCTGGTCAGGCAATGGCGAAAGAACAAGGCAATCGAAGCCGCGCGCCTACTTCAGATGGCCTCGCTCCTTCAGGCATCCCGCGAAGTATTCATCTCACAGCGCAAGCTGATAACCCGCCTGCAAGAGGCGCTGGACGCTCGTCTTCCAACACGCCCGGCACCCGGCATAGGCTACGAGCGTCAGTTCACCGAGGTTTTCGCCATCTTCACCCCCGAGGAACGAGAGCTGCACAGGTTGATTCGTAGCATCACTGAGCATGGTCTGCGGCCATTGAACTTGGCAATGAGTGATTGGCTTAGCACCGACATCACATATCGAAATTCCCATGAGGTGGGCACTGCTCGCGGGCGCCTCGCCTGGAAGCTCAATCGCCTCGACACTCACCTTCGCCTCTGGCATGCAAAGTACGCCGCGTGGATTCCGGAGTACCCTGAGCATGCGCTGGTCTACCTTGCTGACGAAGAGGACCACGGATTAGGCTTCCCCGTCGGACTCGATGCGACAGTGAAAGAAGTGCTGAGCAGCATGGGAGGTTCTTCGCCAAGTGAGAAGGCCAACGCCCATGGAACTTAGTATGGGGACACCTCAAGCCGAGACTGCCGCGAGCTGAGCCGAGGGCAGGCTGGCCTGGCGAACCTATCGGCTTGGGGCCAAGCACCTGCGCCTACAACTCTCGCACGTTTCTCGGCCGCAACCCACATGACGATGCGGTGCAGGGAAATCAACGGCAGTAACCCTCCGTTTCATGCGCACTCGTCAGGGGGTGGCAACACCGTCTGCACGCCCCGTGGAGGCTCGCCATTCCCTTCACCGCGAAACTCAAGCAAAGGTCAGACGCACAAAAATCGCATTACTTGAAGATAAGTAATGCAGATACTAAACTTCGATCTCATGAACCAGTCTGACCACATCCTCGCCCTGGCCCGCCAGCAACAAGTGCTTCGGGCAGCAGATGTTCGCGAGCATGGCTGGTCGCCTCAGCTCCTGATCCGCCTTCACCAAGCCGGCAAACTGCAGCGCTTGGGCCGAGGCCTGTACGGCCTACCCGATGCCGAGGTCACAGAACACCAGACACTTCTCGAAGTCAGCCAGCGCGTCCCCAAGGCTGTGCTGTGTCTGCTCAGCGCGCTCCAGTTTCACGCGATCGGCACACAACTCCCGCACGAGGTGTGGATCGCACTGCCCGAAGGCACTCAAACCCCGAAGCTGGGCTACCCGCCGCTGCGAGTCACGCGCCTGCGCGGACCGGCGTACAGCGAAGGGATCCTCACCATCACCGACCACGGCGCCCCCATCCGCGTGTACAGCGCAGCCAAGACGGTGACTGACTGCTTCAAGCTCCGCAACAAGATCGGCCTGGACGTGGCCCTTGAGGCCCTCAAAGACGCCTGGCGCAACCGCAAGGTCACCATGGCCGAACTAAGCCACTTTGCCAAAATCAATCGCGTGGAGCGTGTGATGCAGCCCTACCTTGAAGCGGTGACACAGTGACCAGCAACCGATCGGCCTCCATCTTGGCGCGACTGCTGACACTCGCCAAGCAAAGGGGTGACGACTACAGCTTGCTGCTCAACCGCTTCGCAATGGAGCGTCTGCTGGCCCGCATCAGCAGAACCCAACACGCCGACCGATTCCTTCTCAAAGGCGCCCTGCTCTTCACTCTCTGGTACGACACACCACACCGCCCAACCCGTGACGCCGACCTGCTGGGCTTCGGAGCCGACGACGAAGCCAACCTGATTGCCACCTTCCGGGATGTCACCGCCATCGACCTGAGTGATGGGATCACCTTTGATCCCGACTCCGTGCGGGCAACAGCCATCCGCGAAGACAACACCTATGGTGGTACCCGCATCACGCTGCTGGCTCGAATAGGCTCCGCTCGTTGCAGCCTACAAATCGATGTGGGCTTCGGCGATGCGGTGACGCCCGGGCCGCAAACTGCGGCCTACCCTACCCTGCTGAACGACTTCCCCGCCCCTACACTGCGCGTCTATCCGGTCTACACCGTGATCGCCGAGAAATACCAGGCCATGGTGATGCTGGGACAAGCGAACAGCCGCATGAAGGACTTCTTTGACCTGGCGGTGATTGCACAACGCACGGAACTGGAGGGCGCCACACTGGCCGCGGCCATCGCAGCCACCTTTGCCAGGCGACAGTCCGATCTACCTACGGACCCACCCCTGGCCTTGACCCGAGCGTTCAGCCAAGACCGCTCCAAGCTGCGCCAATGGCAGGCGTTTCTGAACAAAAACCGCCTTGAGGCCGCCAGCTTGGATGAAACCGTGGAGCTCTTGCACGACTTGCTCTGGCCACCCACTCTCGTCGCAGCCGCCAAGAGTCCGGCAACAGCCAATTGGAAGCCAGAGGACATGCGCTGGGTTTGACCTTCAGACCATAAGGCCAAATTCCCGATCACCACATACAAGCGCAATGACTAGAACTGCATTGCCGCACGCCTTCTAGTGTTCTTGCTACTGTCAAATGATGAGTCCAATGGCAGACCAGCAGAGCAGACTGATCCCATGCCAGTAACGACAATCATCAGCAGAGGTTTCCGACCATTTGCATCATTTATCTTGCAAGTTGGTCGACGGAAGAAATCAGCCTCAGCACTGCTCGCAGCTCGACCCGTGTGACATCCAAACCCTAGGTTTGAAATCCAAGCCGGAAAATGCCCTAGGGCATCCACCCAGTCAATTCGATATCACTGAGCTGGACCAATCAGCCAAATGGATCAGTTCACCCAGCAACACGCTGCCCTGGTAGACGAGTTGGCCGAAGCTGCCGAAGACCTCAACAAGCAGGCAAGTCAGTTGGTTGGCGTCGTGGGGTTCTTTAATGTCGTGAGTCATCATCTGCCGAGCGTCAGGCTGGATTCATCAGCCGACAGGCACGAATTTTGCGTCGCCTTGGCCACCATGCCAAGCCTGCCACCTAACGCCCCAGTGCTTCGCGTGCTGTTGATCAACGACGGCGCCCACCACTTGCAACTGATCCAGCAAGAGTTGGCGACGCAGGGCTGCGAGGTTGTAGGGGTGATTGCTGAAGCCACCCTAATTCACGACTGCGTGCTGCGCCTGCAGCCCGATGTGGTCATCGTGGACAGTGCCTCACCCTCGCGCGACACCCTGGAGCACCTGGCCACACTCAACGAGCGCATGCCGCGCCCGGTGCTGGTGTTCTCGGAAAGCAGCCACGATGACCCAATGCGCCATGCGCTCAAGGCCGGCGTCAGCGCCTATGTGGTGGCGGGGCTGCAAAGCGGGCGCCTGGCCAGCGTGATGCAGGTAGCGATTGCCCGCTTCGAGCAAGACCTTGCCTTGCGTCAGGAGCTGGGTCGCACCCAGGCGCAGCTGGCCGGACGCAAGCGCATTGAAAAGGCCAAGGGCATCTTGATGCGCGAGCTCACGCTGGACGAAGACGGCGCCCACCGCCAGATGCGCCGCATGGCCATGGACCGCGGCCTGCCCCTAGGGGAGCTGGCCGACCGCATCATCGACGCCCACAACCTCTTGCGCCCGATTTGATGCTGCAGCGCACCATGCTGGAACGCCCGGGCGCTCGGAAGTGCACGCAATGCGTGCATTGCGGGCCGCCAGCCCCGGAAAAACGCTGGCACGCTTCCTGCTCAATGAAAGCTGCGGCCCGCAACGACGTGGGCTGGTAAGACCGAGTTTCCTGCACCGCATTTTTCTTTCGGGCAAAGGCGTCCGACCGTTCAACCCAGCCATTTCTTGGCGCCGGGCTTGAAGGTCGCGACGCCTTTTTTCGTTTTGTCTTGGAGATCTTTATTCATGCACAAGGTCAAGCACGCCATGGAGGGTTTGATGAGCGAACCACGTCGAAAACTGCTGCTGGGAGCCGCCGCTGCGGCCGCTCTGCCCGCCGCGTCAGCGGTATCAACAGGTGCTTGGGCCGCCGGCTCCGACAAGCCCGAAAAGGAAGAAGTGCGCATCGGCTTCATTCCGCTGACCGACTGCGCCTCGGTGGTGATGGCCTCGGTGCTGGGCTTTGACAAGAAGTACGGCATCAAGATCGTCGCCAGCAAGGAGGCCTCCTGGGCCGGTGTGCGCGACAAGCTGGTCAACGGCGAGCTCGACATGGCGCACGCCCTCTACGGTCTGGTCTACGGGGTTCACCTGGGCGTGGCCGGGCCTAAGAAGGACATGGCCGTGCTGATGACGCTCAACAACAATGGCCAGGCCATCACCCTGGCCAAGAAGCTGGCCGACCAGGGCGCGGTGGATGGCGCCTCGCTGGCCAAGCTGATGCGCCAGGACAAGCGCGAATACACCTTCGCCCAGACCTTCCCCACCGGCACGCACGCCATGTGGCTGTACTACTGGCTGGCCGCAAATGGCGTTCACCCGCTGAAGGACAGCAAGGTCATCACCGTGCCGCCACCGCAGATGGTGGCGAATATGCGGGTCGGCAATATGGACGGCTTTTGCGTGGGCGAACCCTGGAACCACCGCGCCATCATGGACGGCATCGGTATCACCGCGGCCACCACCCAAGACATCTGGCCCGACCACCCCGAGAAAGTGTTGGCCTCCAGCGGCGACTTTGCCAAGAAGAACCCCAACACCGCGCGCGCTGTCATCATGGCCGTGCTGGAGGCCAGCCGCTGGATCGACTCCAATCTCCAGAACAAGCTGAAGATGGCCGACACCATCGCCGACAAGGCCTATGTCAACACCAGCGCCGAGGCGATCAACCAGCGCATCCTGGGCCGCTACCAGAACGGCCTGGGCAAGACCTGGGACGACCCGCATGCGATGAAGTTCTTCAACGACGGCGCGGTCAACTTCCCTTTCTTGAGCGACGGCATGTGGTTCCTCACCCAGCACAAGCGCTGGGGCTTGCTCAAGGAGCACCCGGACTATCTGGCCGTGGCCACGCAGATCAACCAGATCGAGCTTTACAAGCAGGCTGCAAGCCAGCTCAAGATCGCCGTGCCCAAGGAGGCGCTACGCAGCGCCAAGCTGCTGGACGGGGTGGTATGGGACGGCAAGTCGCCGGCCAAGTACGCCGATAGTTTCAAGCTGAAAGCCTGAGGCCCATCATGGTGAGCGCCGTGTTCCATTCGCCGCGTGGCGATGATGATGAAGTTCTTGCCCCGGCCGTGCCAGCGCCACGGGCGGCCCGCTTGGCCCGCAAGCCTGGGGCCAAGGCCAGCCCCAGCCAGCCTGGCTTCGACTGGCATGGCCTGTGGATGAAGCTGCTGCCGCCCCTGCTGGGCCTGGCCTTGATGACCGGGCTGTGGGCCATGTTCACGCTCAAGACCAGCAGCGGCATCCCTACGCCGGCAGCGACCTGGGACTCGGCCGTGCAGCTGTTTGCCGACCCCTTCTACCGCCGCGGCCCCAATGACCAAGGCATTGGCTGGAACATCCTGGCCTCGCTGCAACGCGTGGCCCTGGGCTTTGGCCTGGCCGCCGCGGTGGGCATCCCTTTGGGCTTTGTGATCGGCCGCTTTGAGTTCATCGGCCGCATGGTGTCGCCGCTGATCAGCTTGCTCAAGCCGGTCTCGCCGCTGGCCTGGCTGCCGATTGGCCTGCTGGTGTTCAAGAGCGCCAACCCGGCGGCGATCTGGACCATCTTCATCTGCTCGATCTGGCCCATGGTGGTGAACACCGCCGTCGGCGTGCAGCGGGTGCCGCAGGACTATCTGAACGTGGCGCGGGTGCTCAAACTGTCGGAGTGGAAGGTCATCACCCGCATCCTTTTGCCCGCCGTGCTGCCCTACATCCTCACCGGCGTGCGGCTCTCAGTCGGCACCGCCTGGCTGGTGATCGTGGCGGCCGAAATGCTGACCGGTGGCGTGGGCATCGGCTTTTGGGTCTGGGATGAGTGGAACAACCTCAATGTGGCCCACATCATCATCGCCATCTTCGTCATAGGCATCGTCGGGCTCTTGCTCGAATGGCTGCTGATGAGCGTGGCCCGGCGCTTCTCGTTTGAAGACTGAAGGAGGTTCCCGATGAGCCAAGCATTCATCGAAGTCCAGGGCGCTGAGATGGTGTTCAGCACCCGCAAGGGCCAGTTCCACGCCTTGCGCGACATCCATCTGCAAATCGAGAAGGGCGAGTTCATCACCCTGATCGGCCACTCCGGCTGCGGCAAGTCCACCTTGCTCAACCTGATCGCCGGCCTGCTGCAGGCCAGCCAAGGCGTGCTGCTGTGCGACCGGCGTGAGATCAATGCGCCCGGACCGGAGCGCGCCGTGGTGTTCCAGAACCATTCCCTGTTGCCCTGGCTGAGTTGCTTTGACAACGTTTACCTGGGCGTGGAGTCGGTGTTCGGTGCCAGCGAGCCCAAGCTTAGGCTGCAAGAGCGCACCCAGTCTGCGCTGGAACTGGTGGGCATGGCCCACGCCAGCGCCAAGCGCCCGCATGAGATCTCCGGCGGCATGAAACAGCGCGTGGGCATCGCCCGCGCCCTGGCGATGGAACCCAAGGTTTTGCTGATGGACGAGCCCTTTGGCGCGCTGGACGCCCTGACCCGCGCCCATTTGCAAGACGAGTTGCTGAAGATCGTGGCCCGAACCCAAAGCACTGTGGTGATGGTGACCCACGATGTGGACGAAGCTGTTTTGCTGAGCGACCGCATCGTGATGATGACCAATGGCCCGGCCGCCACCATCGGCGAGATCCTGCATGTGGGCCTGCCCCGACCGCGCGAGCGCGTCGCCCTGGCCGAGAACAGCCATTACCTGAGTTGCCGCAAGGCGGTGATCGACTTCCTCTACACCCGACATGCCCGCAGCGAGGTGGCCGCATGAAGACCAAGAAACTCAAGCTGGTGCTGATCGGCAATGGCATGGCCGGCGTGCGCACGCTGGAAGAGCTGCTCAAGATCGCGCCCGATCTCTACGACATCACCGTGTTCGGCGCCGAGCCCCACCCCAACTACAACCGCATCTTGCTGAGCCCCGTGCTGGCGGGTGAGCAGACTCTGGACGAGATCGTGCTCAACCCGCTGGACTGGTATGTCGAGCACGGCATCACCCTGCACCTGGGCAAGACGGTGACGCAGATCGACCGGCAACGCCGCAAGGTGGTGGCCGCCGACGGCAGCGAGGCCGACTACGACCGCCTTCTGATCGCCACAGGCTCCAGCCCCTTCATCCTGCCCGTACCCGGCAAAGACTTGGACGGCGTGATCGCCTACCGCGACATCGCCGACACCAACGCGATGATCGACGCTGCCACCCGATACCAACACGCCGTAGTCATCGGCGGCGGCCTGCTGGGACTGGAGGCCGCCAACGGCCTGATGCTGCGGGGCATGCAGGTGACGGTGGTGCACCTGGGCGACTGGCTTATGGAGCGCCAGCTCGACGATGTGGCCGGTGACTTGCTGCGCCAAAGCCTGCAGACGCGAGGCCTGCGCTTCATGCTGGGCGCGCAGACACAAGCCTTGATCGGCGGCAAGGACGGGAGAGTGATGGCCGTGCAATTCAAGGACGGCAGCGAGATCCCCGCCGACCTGGTGGTGATGGCCGCCGGAATCCGCCCGAATACGGCATTAGCGGAAAGCGCCGGCCTGCTGTGCCAGCGCGGCATCGTCGTCAGCGACACCTTGCAAACCGCCACCGACCCGCGCATCTACTCGGTGGGCGAATGCGCGGCCCACCGCGGCATTGCCTATGGCCTGGTGGCGCCACTGTTCGAGCAAGCCAAGGTTTGCGCCACCCATCTGGCGCAGTTTGGCATCGGCCGCTATCAGGGCTCGCAGACCTCAACCAAGCTCAAGGTCACCGGCATCGACCTGTTCTCCGCCGGGGACTTCATGGGCGGTGAAGGTAGCGAAGAAATTGTGATGAGCGACCCCTTCGCCGGCGTCTACAAAAAGCTGGTGATCAAGAACGACCGCCTGATCGGCGCCTGCCTGTATGGCGACACGGTGGACGGCAGCTGGTACTTCAAGCTCTTGCGCGAAGGCCGCAAGGTGGCCGACATCCGCGACAAGCTGATGTTCGGCGAAAGCAATATCGGCGACGTCGGCCACCAGGGCCACAGCAAGGCCGCCGCCATGCTCGACAGCGACGAGGTCTGCGGCTGCAACGGCGTCAACAAGGGCACGATCTGCAAGGCCATCAAAGACAAGGGCCTATTCACCCTAGACGAGGTGCGCAAGCACACCAAGGCCAGCGCCAGCTGCGGCTCCTGCACCGGCCTGGTGGAACAGCTGCTGATGTTCAGCGCCGGCGGCGACTATTCGGCCACGCCGAAGAAGAAGGCGGTTTGCGCCTGCACCGAGCTGAGCCACCAGGACGTGCGCGATGCCATCCGCCAACAGCATCTGATCAGCCTGCCCGAGCTCTACAGCGCCCTGGCCTGGCGCAGCCCCAATGGCTGCGCCACTTGCCGCCCCGCGCTGAACTACTACCTCACCTCCACCTGGCCCAAAGAGGCCGAGGATGACCCGCAATCGCGCCCCATCAACGAACGCAGCCACGCCAATATCCAGAAGGACGGCACTTACTCGGTGATTCCCCGCATGTGGGGCGGCGAGACCACGGCCGATGAGTTGCGCCGCATCGCCAATGCGGTAGACAAGTACAAGATCCCCACGGTCAAGGTCACCGGCGGCCAGCGCATCGACCTGCTGGGCGTGAAGAAGGAAGACCTGCCGCAGGTCTGGGCCGATATCGGCATGCCCTCGGGCCATGCCTATGCCAAGGCCTTGCGCACAGTGAAGACCTGCGTGGGCAGTGAGTGGTGCCGTATGGGCACGCAAGACAGCACCCAGATGGGCAAGGACCTAGAGCGCGCCATGTGGCGCATGTATGCGCCGCACAAGGTCAAGTTCGCTGTCTCGGGCTGCCCGCGCAACTGCGCCGAAGCCGGCATCAAGGACGTCGGCATCATCGGCGTGGACAGCGGCTGGGAGCTCTACATCGGCGGCAACGGCGGCATCAAGACCGAGGTGGCGCAGTTCTTCGTCAAGGTCAAAACGCCCGAAGAAGTGATGGAGATCACCGGCGCCTTCATGCAGCTCTACCGAACCGAAGGCTGGTATCTGGAGCGCACGGTGCACTACTTGGCCCGGGTCGGCATGGACTATGTGAAGCGCCGCATTCTGGACGACCGCGACGGCCGCCGCACCCTCTGGGACGAACTGCAATTCGCGCTGGCCGGCGAGCCCGACCCCTGGTTCGACTTCGCCAAGGCCAAGGTCGATTTGCGCCAGTTCGAGCCGCTCTGAACCCCGCCATCACACCGACAGACGTACACAGAGACACAGCCATGACACCAAGCTGGAAAACCATCTGCGCCCTGGCCGACATCCCCGTCCTTGGCGCCCGCCGCGTGGCCCGCGCGCAGGGCCCGCAAGTGGCCATCTTCCGCACTGAGGACGACCAGATCTTCGCCCTGCTGGACCGCTGCCCTCACAAGGGCGGGCCGCTGAGCCAGGGCCTGGTCTTTGGCCACTCGGTCGCCTGCCCGCTGCACAGCTGGACGATTGCACTGGACAGCGGCCAGGCCATCGCCCCCGACGAGGGCTGCGCCGCGCGCTTCCAGATACGCGTGTTGGAGGGCCAGGTGCAGCTCGATCAGACGGAGCTCGACACCCTAGGCCTGGAGCTCGCGCCGCTCAAGGCCGGCCCTTGCGCCAAGGCCGCCTGAGCATGAGCAGCGCGCCATGAGCACGGAGACTCGCTCCACCTGCCCTTATTGCGGCGTCGGCTGCGGGGTGATCATCGAAAGCAGCGCGGGTGAAATCACCGGCGTCAAAGGCGACCCCGCCCACCCCGCCAACTTCGGCCGACTGTGCAGCAAGGGCAGCACGCTGCACCTCACGGCCACGCCGCTGATCCGCCAGACCCAGCGACTCTTGCATCCAGCCTGGCGGCCCAGCCGCGGCGCCGCGCCCGAGGTGCTGAGCTGGGAAGCCCTCAACCAGCGCCTGGCCCAGCGCATCGCCGCCGTACATGCGGAGCATGGCCCCGACGCCATCGGCCTCTACATCTCCGGCCAGCTGCTGACCGAGGACTACCAGGCCTTCAACAAGCTAGCGCGCGGCCTGCTGGGCACCAACAATATCGACAGCAACTCGCGCCTGTGCATGAGCTCGGCGGTGGCCGGCTACAAGCAAGCCCTGGGGGCGGACGCGCCACCCGCCTGCTACCAAGACATCGAGCAGGCCGACTGTGTTTTTATCAGCGGCGCCAACCCCGCCTGGGCCCACCCCATCTTGTTCCGCCGCCTGGAAGACGCCAAGGCCCAACGGCCGGCGCTCAAGCTCATCGTCGTTGACCCACGGCGCACCGAAAGCGCCGAGCTGGCCGATCTGCATCTGCAGATACTGCCCGGCACCGATGTGGCCCTGATGCACGGCCTGCTGCACGCCTGCATCTGGGAGGGCTGGCTAGACGCCGACTTCATAGCCCGCCACACCCAGGGCTTTGATGAGCTCAAAGCCCTGGTGCGCAGCAGCACGCCCAAGGATGCGGCACGCATTTGCGGCATCCAGGAGGCTGACCTCTTGACCGCCGCGCGCTGGTTCGCTCAATCACCCGCCACGCTGTCGCTGTACTGCCAGGGCCTCAACCAAAGCAGCAGCGGCACAGCCAAGAACACCGCGCTGATCAATCTGCACTTGGCTTGCGGCCAGATCGGCCGGCCCGGCGCCGGGCCGTTTTCGCTCACGGGCCAACCCAATGCCATGGGCGGGCGCGAGGTCGGCGGCATGGCCAGCCTGCTGCCGGGCCACCGCGAGCCCGGCAATGCCGCGCATCGTGCCGAGATCGCCCGCCTGTGGGGCGTGAACGCCCTGCCCGAAACGCCGGGCAAGACGGCAGTGGAGCTGTTCGAGGCCGCCGCCAAGGGCGAGATCAAGGTGCTGTGGATCGCCTGCACCAACCCGGCCCAGTCCATGCCCGACCAGGCCCTGGTGCGACGTGCGCTGGCCCGCTGCGAGCTGGTGATCTTGCAAGAAGCCTTTGCTGACACCGCCACCGCCGCCTTCGCCGATGTGCTGCTGCCGGCTGCCTCCTGGGGCGAAAAGGAAGGCACGGTCACCAATAGCGAGCGCAGCATCAGCCGCGTACGTGCCGCGATTGCACCGCCTGGCCAGGCCCGACCCGACTGGCAAATCGTGCGCGATCTGGCCCGCCGGCTTGCCCCCTTGCTGGGCCAGCCCGATCGCTTGCCCTACACCTGCGCCGAAGACCTGTGGCTGGAGCACCGCGCCGCCACCGTCGGCCGTGACCTTGATATCGGCGGCCTCAGTTGGGCCGTTCTGGACCGCGACGGCCCTCAGCAATGGCCCTACCCGGCCGGTGCCACCCAGGGCCAGGCCCGGCTCTATCTGGACGGCCAATTCCCCAGCGCCGACGGCCGCGCCCGCTTCATCAGCCTGACCTACCGCCCGCCCGTCGACAAGCTCGACGCCCGCTTCCCCCTGGCGCTCACCACCGGCCGCCTACGCGATCAATGGCATGGCATGAGCCGCAGCGGCTTGCTGCCGCGCTTGTTCGGCCACGAGCCCGCACCGGCCCTGCGCCTGCATCCGCAAGACCTACCCCTGCGTGGGCTCAAGGATGGCGAGCTGGCCCTGATCAGCTCGCGCCACGGCCAGCTCATCCTGCCGGTGCGCGCCGACTCGCTGATGCGCCCGGCCCAAGCCTACTTGCCCATGCACTGGGGGGAAGAGTTTGTGTCTGGCCGCGGCAGCAACGGAAACGGCGAAAGCCAAGTCTGGCCCGGCGTCAATGCCTTGCTGGGCAAGCAATGCTGCCCCGACTCGCGACAGCCGGAGCTTAAGTTCGCCGCCATTCAGGTTAAGTCGATAGCGCTGCCATGGCGGCTCAGCGCGGCAATCTGGTGCGCGCCAGCCGAGGCCGTGCAGCTGCGCGCTAGCTTGCGCGCGCTGATGGGTGAGTTCGACTACGCCAGCTGCCTGCCGGTGGCCGGCACCTCGCCCGAGCAAACCGGCTGGTGCTTTGACGCGGCGGCGGCCACGCCCCCGGCCCCCGCACTGTTGAGCCAGCTGCGCGCGCTGCTGGGTCTGCATGGTGTTCAGATACTTAGCTATGCCGACAGCCATCGCCAGCGCAGTCGCCTGCTGGGTCTGGACCGTTCGGGCGCGCAAGCCCGGCTGCGCGCCGTGCTGCTGGTGGGTGGGGCCGAGATGGATGAGCGCGCCGCCAGCGCCTGGTTGCTGACACTGTGGCGCGAGGCCGAGCCGGTGGCTGCGCTGGGCGCCCAGCTGCTGAGCCCCAAGCCGGTGCTGCCGGGCCATCCACAGGCGAGGCAACGCAGCCCGCAGGTCTGCAACTGCCTGGATGTGTCGGAAGCCCGCATCTGCAACCAGCTGCAAAGCCTGGCCGGCACGCCGCACGAGCGCTTGCAGGGCCTGCAAACCAGCTTGCGCTGCGGCACCCAATGCGGCTCCTGCCTGCCCAGCTTGCGGCGGCTGGAGGCGCAAACCCCCTTTCTTGAAGAAGTCCATGCATCATGATGAATCAACGCCAGCACAGCCAACCCCCCTGCGTCAGCCTGGTCGGTGCCGGCCCTGGAGACCCGGACCTGCTGACCCTGCGCGCCCTGCGCCGCATCGAAGCAGCCGACGTAGTGCTGAGCGACGATCTGGTCGATGCCCGCGTGCTGGCCTTGATCAAACCTGGCGCTCGGCTGATCCATGTCGGCAAGCGCGGCGGTTGTGTGTCCACCGAGCAGCGCTTTATTCACGAGCTGATGATTCGCGAAGCCACCGCCGGCCTGAACGTCTTGCGGCTCAAAGGCGGCGACCCCTTTGTGTTCGGCCGTGGCGGCGAGGAGATGGACGCCCTTCGCGCTGCCGGCATCGCGGTGGAGGTGGTCAGCGGAATCACCGCCGGCATTGCCGCGCCCGCCAGCATCGGCATCCCCGTCACTGATCGCCGCCACGCCCCCGGTGTGGCCTTCGTCACCGGCCATGGGCGTGAGGACGGCGGGGCGGGCGTCAACCCAGACTGGCACGCCTTGGCCCGCAGCGGCCTGACCCTGGTGATTTACATGGGCCTGGCACGGGTGGAGCAGTTGGTAGCGGCGCTGCGCGCCGGGGGCTTGGCGGCTGACACTCCGGCAGCTGCCATCGCTGCGGCACACACGCCGCAGCAACGCGCCACGATCTGCAGCTTGGGCACACTGGCTGCGCAGCTGCACAGCGAGCGCATCACCAGCCCGGCCGTTCTAGTCTTTGGGACGGTGGTGAGCCTTGCCTATGTGCAAAGCCTGGACTATCGTGAATTCGTGCGCTACGCCTAGCCAGCACATAAACTGGCTTCAAGGAATGACACTCAAGGCGCCCACGGGCGCAGGGCTCGCTGCATGTCCGACGTGGCCCACACAGTTTGATCGGGGTAGACCATCAAGGCCTGCAATTCAGGAGTGCGCCCCAGATACTCGCGGCTGTAGCCGTGCCCGCCCAGCATGAAGGCCGCACCGAGGCCGTTGACCAGGTCCACATCGCGCGCCCACAAGCTGACCCCACAAGCGCCTTGGCTGGGGCGGCCGGAGCGGGGGCTGAGAATATGGTGCTGGCGCTGCCCGTCCGCGATGAAGTAGCGCTCGTAGTCGCCACTGGCCGCCAGCACGCCCTGGCCTTGCAGATCGAGCACGCCGAGCAGTTGCTGCGGCCGCCGCGGGTCGCGCAAGCCGACCCGCCAAGGGCGACCTTGGTTGCCGCCGCGGTAGAGCACATCGCCGCCGCCATTGATCAAGGCGTTCGCCACGCCCCAGTCTTGCAAGCGGCGCATGCCGGCCGCCAAGATCGGCAGCTTGGCCACGCCGCCCAAATCCAGCGCCATGCCGGGCCGCAGCAAATGGGCACGGCCTGCAGAAGGATCCAGGCGCAGACCCGCGGCATCCACCAAGCTGCGCTCGTGCGCCAAGATGCCTTCATTCGGCACCGCCCCATGCTGACCGGCTTCGAAGCGCCAGCTCTTGAGCGCGCCGACGGTCATGTCGAACCAGCCCTCGGTGCGCCGATGCAACGCAAGGCCGGTCTGGAGCACGGCCATCAGCTCGCTCGGAACCGCCACGGCGCTGCGCCCCGCGGCCTGGTTGATGCGGCTGAGCGGGCTCTCGGGCTCGTAGCGACTCATCATGGCGCTCAGCCGCGCCATCTCGCCGAAGGCGCTGTCCATGGCCTCGGCCAGGAAGACAGCCGAGCCGCCCTCGGCCACCATGTCCACCCGGGTTCCGAGCAGAGGGCGCGAATCGCGGCGCTGTGCGGCCATGGCTCGCGCCGGCTGTGGCAGGGCTGCCGCCGAGGCCAGCAGCGGCAAGGCCCAGGCCAGAGCGCTGCGCCGCGACAGGGCGGCGCCAGTGAGGGCCGGTCGCTTCATGGTCGCAGCCTCACTGGGACAAAGCCACCATATGGTCGACCGCGGCCTTGACGTCCTCGTCGCTGAGCGAAGCGCCGCCACCGCGGGCCGGCATCATGCCCTTGGCACCGGTGAAGCCTTCCAGCGCGTGCTTGTAGAGCAGCTCCTTGCCCTGGGCGATGCGCGGGCCCCAGTCGGCTTTGTCGCCGGGCTTGGGTGCACCGGCCACGCCGGCCGCATGGCACATGGCGCAGGTCTTGCCGTAAATGCTCTTGCCGACGGTGTTCTCGGCCACGGCCGGCGCACTGGGCAACGGTGCCGCCACGACGGCAGGCGCGGGCGTTGGCGTCGACTCGGCGGCCTCTTTCTTGCCGCAGGCGCTCAGCAGCAGGAGCAGTCCGGCCAGCGCCAGTGTGGTTTTGACAAACTTGTACATAACGAATCTTTCAGGTGGCACCAAAGCGGCGTTCTTCGCAGATTCTAGGAAGCGTGCAGCGCCGAGAGAAGGCCCGGCCAGCGATATCTGCAGCCAAGCCCACTCTATTTGCTTTTCTTGAACCAGTTCAAGGCGTGTAGCGCCCCGGGTCGGGATCATCGCTGCAAGCTTTCTGATGCCCAGCCCGATCCCCTCCGCCCCATGTGCTCCGCCACCCTCGTCCCCACCTTCAGCCGAACGCTGCGCCGCTGCGTGCTGGCCTGGCTGCTGCTGGCCATGGCGGCGGCCTGGGCGACACCGCTGATCCAGCACGGGAGGCTCGATCTCGTCTGCTCGGGCTCGGGGCAGATGCGCCTGGTTCAGCTCGGCGACGACGAGGGCACAGCCGGCCAAGCCGGCAGCCCCTCGGGCCTGGACTGCCCCAACTGCCTTCTGCTGGGCCCCCTGCCCGGTCCCTGCCTGTGGCAGCCGGCCCTGCCACTCGCAGGCGCAGGGCTGGCGGCTTCGACGCGGCCTTCTGCTCCCCACACCTTCCAAGCCGCGCCGCCCCCGGCACGCGGCCCCCCAAGCCCCCGATTCCACTGAAGAGGACGTCCCCCATGAACGACAAGAAGAGCAAGACACCGGCAGCCATCGAACAGCCCGCACTGGGCCGCCGCCGTTTCGTCAGCACCGCCGCACTGACCGGCCTGACCCTCGGCGCCGTCGCTTGCAGCGACAAGCCCGGCACAGCCGCTCCGGCGGCCGCCTCTGGCCCGGCGCCGGGTGGTCATGCTGCGGCAGGCAGCGGCGCCGCCAACGCCGCACATCTGAAACCCGGTGAGCTGGACAGCTACTACGGACTCTGGAGCGGCGGCCACACCGGCGATATGCGCGTGCTGGGCCTGCCCTCGGGCCGCGAGATCACCCGCATTCCCTGCTTCGTGCCCGATGCTCTGGTCGGCTGGGGCCACACCAACGAGTCCAAAAAGGTCATGGGCACCAAGGCCGACGGCAGCCTGAAGTACACCGTCGCCGATACCCACCACACCCATGCCTCCTACAAGGATGGCAACTACGACGGCCGCTACGCCTGGATCAACGACAAGATCAACAGCCGCATCGCCCGCATCCGCCTGGACTACTTCGTCTGCGACAAGATCACCGAGCTGCCCAATGTGCAGGGCTTCCACGGCATCTTCCCCGACAAGGCCGACCCGGTGGACCCGAAGATCAACTACACCACCCGCGTGTTCTGCGGCGGTGAGTTCTCCGTCCCCCTGCCCAACACGGCCGGCAACGAAGACGCGAGCACCTATCACTCGCTGTTCACCTGCGTCGATGCCGAGAGCATGGAGGTCCGCTGGCAAGTGCTGATCGACGGCAACTGCGACCTGACCGCCACTTCCTACGACGGCAAGCTGGCCGCCACCAACCAGTACAACACCGAGATGGGCGCCAAGTACGAGGACATGATGTCCTCCGAGCGCGATGCCTGCCTGTTCTTCAACATCGCTCGCATCGAGGCCGCGGTCAAGGCCGGCAAGTTCAAGACCTATGGCGACTCCAAGGTGCCAGTGGTGGACGGCACGCACGCCGCCAACAAAGACCCCAAGACCGCACTGACCGCCTACGTCTCGGTGCCCAAGAACCCGCACGGTGTCAATGCCAGCCCGGACGCCAAGTACTTCATCTGCGCCGGCAAGCTCTCACCCACCGGCACCGTGATCGAGCTGGCCAAGGTGCTCGATTACTTCGACGGCAAGCTGGAGTCGCCGGACAAGGCCATCGTCGCCGAGGTCGAGTTGGGCCTGGGCCCCTTGCACACCGCTTTCGACGGCCGCGGCAATGCCTACACCACGCTCTTCCTGGACAGCCAGGTGGTCAAGTGGAATCTTGAGGCTGCCATCAAGTTCCATGCCGGCGACAAGAGCGCCAAGTACGTGGTCGACCGCATCGATGTGCAGTACCAGCCGGGCCACCTGAACGCCAGCCAGTCGGAAACCCGCGCCGCGGACGGCAAGTACCTGGCCGTCGGTTGCAAATTCTCCAAGGATCGCTTCCTGCCGGTCGGCCCCCTGCACCCGGAAAACGAGCAGCTGATCGACATCTCGGGCGAGAAGATGGTGCTGATGGCCGACCACCCGGTGCGCGGCGAGCCGCATGACTTCATCATCTTCAAGCGGGAATTGCTGAATCCGAAGAAGGTCTACGAGCTCGACGACTTCCCCAATGCGATCAAGGACCCCAAGGAATCGGGCGTGTTCCGCAAGGGCAACAAGGTCGAGGTCAAGATGACCTCGCAAGCCCCGGCCTTCAGCCTGCGCGAGTTCAAGCTGAAGAAGGGCGATGTGGTGACCCTGACCTTGACCAATCTGGACAAGATCGAGGATCTGACGCACGGCTTTGCCATCCCCAAGTACAACGTCAATTTCATCGTCAACCCGCAGGAAACCGCCTCGGTGACTTTCGTGGCTGACAAACCGGGCGTGTACTGGTGCTATTGCACCCACTTCTGCCATGCCCTGCACCTCGAGATGCGCACGCGGATGATTGTTGAGGCCTAAAGCAAAAGAAGAGCCCAGGACGGCGGACTCGAGCCCTGCCGTCCTGACCTCCGGCGCCCACCTGGACCTCAAACAGGACGGTGCGCCGGCTCCCCTGAAAGTGCCCATGTTTTCGCGATGCCATCTCTTGGCGGCCACACTGAAGCGCAGCTTCTGTCTGGCCGCGTTTTTGCTTGCTTTCACCGCCCTCCCCGGCACCGCCAGCGCCAAGGAAGGCGCCTACGAGGCGGAGCTGCCCGCTGGCTTGGCTCAGGCCCGCGATCTCTGCGCCCTGCTGCCCTGCGCCCAGGTCTTTCCCGGCGCGCAGAGCTTTTCCGAGCGCATGGGCACGCCACCCTATGTCGAGGCATACGGCGCCGCCGACGCCGCCGGCAAGAAGCCGCTGCTGGGCTATGTGATGCTGTCCACCGACATCACCGACACGCCGGCCTATTCCGGCAAGCCGGTGGTCACCCTGATCGGCATGGACCGGGCCGGCCGTTTCGTCGGCACCCAGGTGCTCAAGCATTCCGAGCCCATCCTGCTGCTGGGAATTCCCGAGTCCGCGCTGCTGAACTTCAACAAGCAGTACCTGGGCAAGTCGGTGGCCGACAAGATCGAGGTCGGCCAGTCACGCCCCGATGAGGGCGTGCTGGGCCTGGATGCCATCTCCGGCGCCACCGTCACCGTGATCGCGCAGAACCAGGTCATGATGGCCTCGGGCCAGGCGGTGGCCCGCCAGGTCGGCATCCTGCCGCCCACCCTGCGCGAAGCCGCCCGCTACCAGGCCACCGCGCCCCAGGGCCAGGCGCTCAGCTGGGCGCAGCTGAAGGCGCTGGGCGCCTTGCAGCGCCTGAGCGTGCGCAGCGAGCAGCTGGGCTTGGCGCACAACGATCAGCCCTTCATCGAACTCTGGTTCGGTGACCTCAACCACCCCGATGTCGCCCGCAGCCTGCTGGGCGAACGCGGCCGGCAGCAGCTGCAGGCCTCGCTCAAGCCGGGCGAGCATGCCATCTTCGTGGTGCGCAGCGCCGGTGTGGAGTCCTTCAAAGGCTCGGGCTTTGTGCGCGGCGGTCTCTACGACCGGGTGCAGCTCAAGCAAGGCGCCGATGCCTTCACCTTCCGCGACCTCGACTACCTCAATCTCTACGGCCTGCAGGCCGAAGGCGCGCCGGCCTTTGACGAGTCGGCGATCTTCATCGTCCGCAACAAGAGCTTCTCGCCCGCCTACCCCTGGAAGCTGGCCTTTCTGGGCAACAAGGTCGAGCGCGCCACCGGCACGCGCAGCTTCGTCAATTTCGACGCCCAGGTCTGGCTCGATGATCGCCTTCTCGTGGGCGGCCGCCCGGCCCTGCCCGAGGCCGCCGCGCCCTGGGTGCAGGTCTGGAAGAGTCGGGCGCTGGAGATCGCGCTCTTCGTCGCCCTGCTGCTGACGGTCACCGTGGTCTATGCCCTGCGTGAGCGCTTGACCCGCCTGTCCACCCACAAGAACAAGTGGCCGGTCAATGGCTTCAAGTACACGGCCTGGGCGCTGAGCATCGCCTTCGTCGGCTTCGGCGCCATGGCCCAGCCCTCCATCACCCAGGTTCTGACCTGGTTCCATGCCTTGCTGTTCCAGTGGACCTGGTCACTCTTCCTCAGCGACCCCTTCATCTTCTGCTTTTGGATCTTCATCATCGCCACCGTCTTCCTTTTCGGCCGTGGCCTGTTCTGCGGCTGGATGTGCCCTTTCGGCTCGCTGTCCGAGGCGCTCTACAAGATCGGCAGCAAGCTGGGCCTGAAGCGCTGGCAAGGCCATCTGCCGCAGCGCTGGCACGACCGGCTCAAATGGCTCAAGTACGGCGTCTTCTTCGGCCTGCTGAGCGTGTCCATGTTCTCCATGGGCCTGGCCGAAAAGCTGGCCGAGGTGGAGCCGTTCAAGACCACCTTTCTGGTCGGCATCAGCCATCGCGCCTGGCCCTACGGCCTCTTCGTCTGCCTGATCCTGGGTGTCTCGCTCTTCATCGAGCGGCCCTATTGCAAATACATCTGCCCGCTCGGCGCGGCCCTGGCCATGCCCAGCACCTTCCGCTGGTTCGGCCTCAAGCGCAAGCAGGACTGCAACAGCTGCAAGGCCTGCGCGGTTGGCTGCGGCTCACTGGCGATCGACGCGGCTGGTCGCATCGACCACCGCGAATGCCTGCACTGCCTGGACTGCATGATTCTCTACACCGATTCCAAGGGCTGCCCGCCGCTGGCCAAGGAACGCAAGCGGCGCGAGCGCGACGGCCTCTTGATCACACCGATCGGCCGCGACGGCTACTTCATCCCCATCGACTCGGTGCCGGCGATCTCGGCCAAGGTCGCCGCCGGCCCCGACCCGCGCATGCCCAGCGAAGCGGCGAGCCCCGCGCACAAGGCCGGCCGCAGCGGCCTGGCCTGGCTGGCGCGCGAGCTCTGGGACCATCTCTGGCCCTGGAATGCCGGCGCCTTCGCCAGGCAGCGGGCGCTGCAGATCGCCGGCTTCTCCCTGGCTCTGGCCGCCAGCCTGGCCTGGGTGCTGGCCGGCAGTGGGCGGCTCTCGCAGAGCGCCATCATCGCCTGGTGGTTCGGCTGGAGCGTCTACGAGGTGCTGATCCGCCTGGCCGGCAAGCGCTATGTCAAGGACGGCCCCTGGTGGCAAGCCAACTACCGCCGCGCCAGCGTGATGGACATGCTCAGCTATGTCGGCTTCAAGAACCTCTTGATCGGCGCCGTGCTCTTCCTCGCGATCAAGTCCATGGGCGGGCTGTCGGCATGAGAGCAGCCACAGCCGCCTGGCTCTTTGCGCTGCTGCTGATCGGCGCTTCGGCAGGCGCGGCCACCGTGCGCGTGCGCCCCGGTGAATCGCTTCAGCAGGCTCTGGATGGCGCCAGCCCAGGAGACGCCGTAGAAGTGGAGCGTGCTCTGCACAGGGGCAACTTCATCATCGACAAGCCGCTGACCCTGCGCGGCATCGGCCGGCCGACCCTGAGCGGCGCCATGCATGGCGACACGCTGCGGGTGACGGCCGCCGATGTGACGATCGAAGGCCTGATCGTGCGCGACTCGGGCGACAGCCTCAAGGGCCAGAACGCCGGAATCTATCTGCGCCCCGGCGCGCACCGTGCCGTGGTGCAGAACTGCGACCTGACGTACAACTTGTTCGGCCTGTGGATCGAGAAGGCCAACGATGTGCGCATCGAGGCCAATCTGATCACCGGCAAGCGCGAGTACAACAGCTCGCAGCGCGGCAACGGCATCCAGCTCTACAACACCACCGGCGCCCGCATCATCGGCAACAACATCGGCTTTGTGCGCGACGCGCTCTATGTCGATGTCTCGCACCACGCCGTCTTCCGCGGCAACAAGCTGCACCACAGCCGCTACGGCAGCCACTACATGAACTCCTACTACAACCTGTGGGAGGACAACGACAGCTACTACAACCGTGGCGGCCTGGCCTTGATGGAGGTGCGCGACCAGGTGGTGCGCGGCAACCGCACCTGGGGCAATAGCGACCACGGCATCATGCTGCGCACGCTGCAGGACTCGCTGATCGAGAACAACATCATCGCCGGCAACAACCGCGGCTTCTTCATCTACGACGTCGAGTACGCGACGCTGAAAGGCAATCTGATCGTCGACAACCATGTCGGCGTGCACCTCTCGGCCGGCTCGACCCGCAATGTGGTCGAGGGCAATGACTTCATCGCCAACCGCGAGCAGATCCGCTACATCGGCGCGCGAGACGAGGTCTGGGGCTGCCCCTTGCCCAAAGACCGCAAGGATCGTGGCAAATCGGTCCCGCCCGAGCAGTGCGCCGGCAACCACTGGAGCAACTACCTGGGCTGGGACCGCAATGGCGACGGCCGCGGCGACGTGCCCTACGAGGCCAATGACATGGTGGACCGCCTCAGCTGGCGCTACCCCGGCCTCAAGCTGCTGCTGGCCAGCCCGGCCATCCAAGCGCTGCGCCTGGTCGGCCAGCAGTTCCCGGTGCTGCGCGTGCCCAGCGTGATCGACCCCCGTCCACAGATGCGGGCGGCCCACAAGCAATGGAGTGAATGGCGTGACAAGCACTATCCCGGCCAATGACGGCACGTCCGGCGAGGGCGGCAGCCCGGCCATCGAGCTGCGCGGCCTGAGCAAGCATTACGGCAGCCTGCGCGCAGTCGACGGCGTCGCCCTGCGCGTGCAGCGCGGCGAGATCTTCGGCCTGATCGGCCACAACGGCGCCGGCAAGAGCACCCTGTTCAAGATGATGCTGGGCCTGGTCGCGCCCAGCAGCGGCGAGGTGCTGATCCAGGGCCGGCCCATCAGCGGCGGCGACTTCCGCGCCATCCGGCGCGGCCTGGGCTATCTGCCCGAAAACGTGGTGCTGTACGACAACCTCAGCGGACTGGAGACCTTGCAGTTCTTCGCCCGTCTGAAGGGCGCAGCGGCCGCGCAATGCCAGCCGCTGCTGGAGCAGGTCGGTCTGGCCGACGCCGGCCACCGGCCGCTGCGCGAGTACTCCAAAGGCATGCGCCAACGCCTGGGCTTTGCCCAGGCCTTGCTGGGCCGGCCCCAGCTGCTGTTCCTCGACGAACCGAGCAACGGCCTGGACCCGCAAGCCATACGCGATTTCTACCGCAGCCTGCAGGCGCTGCGCGAGCAGGGCGTGACGGTGCTGATCACCTCGCACATCCTGGCCGAGCTGCAGGAGCGGGTCGACCGCCTGGCCATCATGGCCGCCGGCCGCATCCAAGCCCTGGGCACGGTGCAGTCACTGCGCGAGCAGCAGCAGGCGCCGCTGCACATCGAGCTGAGCTTGGCCAGCGAGGCCGATGTGCTGTTTGCCGGCCAACTGTTGGACAAGCAGGGCTTGCCCGGCCTGGGCTTGCAGCAGCGCGCCCAGGACTGCCGGCTCAGCCTGAGCTGCCCGCGCGAGCACAAGATGGCCGCGCTGGCCCTTGCCACCCAGCTGGGCTCGCGCCTGCTGGACCTGAAGATTCTGGAGCCCTCGCTCGAAGACCTGTTCTTCGGCCTCGGTGACGCCGCCCGGAGGCCCGCCTGATGGAAGCCGCACGACAGATCCTGACCCTCGCTGCCAAGGAGTTCCGCGAACGCATGCGCAACCGCTGGGTGCTGGCCGTGGCCCTGGTGTTCACCTTGTTCTCGCTGGCCATCACCTACTTCGGCGGATCCGCCCAGGGCCAGATCGGGCCGCGCTCGATCGAGTTCATCATCGCCAGCCTGGTCAGCCTGGTCATCTACCTGATCCCGCTGATCGCCCTGCTGCTGGGTTTCGACGCCGTGGTCGGCGAGCGCGAGCGCGGCAGCCTGGACCTGCTGCTGGCCCTGCCCATCACCCGGCTGGAGCTGCTGCTGGGCAAGTACCTGGGCCTGGCCGCCGCCTTGAGCCTGTCCACGCTGAGCGGTTTTGCCCTGGTGGCCGGCCTGCTGTGGCAGCAATTCGGCTGGGCCGGGCTCTACCACTACCTGGGCTTTGTGCTCAGCGCCCTGCTGCTGGGCCTGGCTTTTTTGAGCCTGGCCGTGCTGCTCTCGGTGCTGGCGCGCGAGCGCACCCGGGCCTCAGGCCTGGCCATCGCCCTCTGGTTCTTCTTCGTGCTGGTGTTCGACCTGGTGCTGCTGGGCCTGCTGGTGGCCGGCGCTGGTGGCGGCTGGCTGGCCGGCGACGCCTTGGCCTATGCCTTGCTGCTGAACCCGGCCGATGTGTTTCGCATCCTCAATATCTTTTCGCTGGAGGACATGCGCACGCTCTACGGCCTGGGCACCTTGGTGCCTCCGGCCATGGCCAAGCCCTGGTTGATGGGCCTGGTCATGGGGGTCTGGATCGTGCTGCCGCTGGCCCTGGCACGCTGGAGATTCCGTTCATGAAGACACTGCTTGATTCATCGACCCGGCTGCCGCGCCGCAGCCTGCTGGTCGCCGGCATGGCGGGACTGGCCGGCCTGGGCCTGGCCGCCTGCGGCAAATCGGCCGAGGACAACCAGCAAGCCCTGGTCCCAGCCGAGATCGACCCACGCAGCACCTGCGACCTCGACGGCATGCTCTTGGCCGACTACCCCGGCCCCAAGGCACAGATCTTCTACGAGGGCACGCCGCAGCCCCTGTTCTTCTGCGACACGATGGAGCTGTTCAACACCTTGCTGCGGCCCGAGCAGGTGCGCGCCGTGCGCGCGGCCTTTGTGCAGGACATGGGCCTGGCCGACTGGGACCAGCCGCGCGGCCACTGGTTCGAAGCCAAGAACGGCCTCTATGTGCTGGGCAGCAGACGCCATGGTTCCATGGGCCCGACCCTGGCCAGCTTCAGCCGCGAGGACCAGGCCCAGGCCTTCATCAAGAGCTGGGGCGGCCGCCTGCTGCGCTATGCCGAAATCCGCCCCGAGATGGTGGACCTCAGCGGCGGCGCCCTGCATGACAGCCGGATGTGAGGGCGATGAAAACGTCCGCGCTGACTCGACGCCACCTGCTTGCCGCGGGCATCTCGGCTGCCGGGTTGAGCCTCGGAGGGGCACTCTGGGCTCGACATCGGCAAGCGGCAGTGTCTCCTCCCACTGAGTTCGAGTTCTGCGTTCTTGCACCACTGCAGGTCCACGACCCAGCGTCAGGGCTGGGCTTGCTGCAAGCGCGGCCGATTCCTGTCGACGCGCGCTGCCCGGTTTGCGGCATGTTCCCCGCGCGCACTCCCGAGTGGGCTGCACAGGTGATCTTTGACGATGGTGCCACTCAGTTTTTCGACTCGCCCGTGTCCATGCTGATTTACCTGATGGACGTCGGACGTTTTGCCCGTGGTCGTCGGGGCACTGAGGTCGCCGCAAGACTGGTCCGAGACAGCCGGGGCAGCCGCGCCCAACCTGGCGATTGGATCGAAGCCATGCAAGCAGTTTTTGTCATGGGTTCCAACGCGCTGGGGCCGATGAGAACGGGCAACTTGCCTGCGTTTGCCAATCAGGCTTCAGCCCGAGACTTTGCGCGCCAACGCGGAGGGCAATGTGTGGAGTTCACACAGATACCTCCGGCCTTGATTCGCCAGTTGGACGCACGAAGCCACCTCGGCCATTGAGAGCCGCCCTGCCCCCAAAAGAAGGCACTCTTGCTCGTATCAACCTGGAGTGCCGTTGAAAGCGCCAGGATTCGCCAGGGCGTTGACGCTGGCGAATCATTCGACGTGTGGATTCAGGTCGACACGCGTCCGCGCGCTGCTGATTCCAGTTGGAAGTCTCATGGGGCCACGGAACTGCGGGAATCCAGGCGTAAGCGCCTGGTAGAGGCCTCTTACTTACAGGTTGTCCACTGGAAGCAAGCTGTCAAACGCTGGCGCATGGAGATGGCATCCATCCGTGTGCAGCTCGTCCTCTGCCGGCTGACAAGGCCATCGACGTCGGTGCTGCGAGCTAGCTGAAGTCGCCCTACCATCCCCCTCCAATCGGTAGTGGGATGCAATGCAAGGCTAGGCTAGGATCACCTTCAAGTTGGATGGCCTGAACGACTTTGCCTTGACGTTCAAGCCCCAGCCGCAAGGCGAGGACTTTGGGTTCTACAGGCTGACCGAATTCAGGAGAACAAAGTGAGCAAGTCGCATTGGGAACAAGTTTACGGAAGCAAGGCTCCGGACGCGGTGAGCTGGTATGCCCCGCATCTCGATGAATCCTTGGGCTATATACACAGCGCAAGTGTCAACACGGACATAGCGATTGTGGATGTGGGTGGTGGCGAATCGACTTTGGTTGATGACTTGCTAGATGCGGGCTATAGCAACCTTGCTGTGATGGACCTTTCTGAGCGAGCACTGGAAGTTTGCCAAACAAGACTTGGGGAGCGCGCTGCGAACGTGAGGTGGCTGGCGGCCGACGTACTGGAGTACGAGTTTGCGCCGCAATCCATCGACATCTGGCACGACAGGGCCGTTTTTCACTTCCTCACGGAGCACGTCCAGCGTCAGCGCTATGTGGCTCAGGTCTTGAAGGCCCTAAAACCCGCTGGCCATGCCATCGTCGGCGCGTTTGGCCCTCAAGGTCCGACGCAATGCAGCGGGCTGCCGGTAGCGCGATATTCCTCGAATGAACTGCATGACGAGTTCGGTAGTACGTTCCAGTTGCTGGACCACTCGATGACGCTACACACAACTCCGTGGGGCGCGACGCAGCAATTCGTTTACTGCTATTGCAGGCGCGAACATTGAGGCGAAGCGATTGAGTCATCGATTGGCTTGGCAAGTCCATCGGTCAAGTTCGCATCGAGCCTCTGACTTCTGCGATGGGGTAGCAATTCTTTAGTCCGATTGGCGGCTTGCGTGGGCCATAGAGTCATCACATGCAGCGCCTGGCGCAGTTGCTCGGGTGTCAGCGAGTCGATGAAGTTGGTGGCGATCACGAGAGTTGAACTTACCTGCGCCATTAGCGCTTCGCACCAGCACTTCCGGAAACTGCGCTGGTCGACCGTGCCAGGGCAGCTACAGGGCGCTGATGATGCCGGCCTCGCCGAGACGCTGCCACGGAAGGCCCAAGACCCATGCGCCGAGTTGCTGCCAAGTCAGCGCCAGGGTCTTGCGGAATCACTGAGCCAGACGAACTTGAACTGATTCAGGCGTCTCGCAGCCAACCAGACACCAGTGCCATCCTGCACAGTCATCTTCATGCGATTGGCGCGCCGATTGGCAAACAGGTAGGCATGGTTCAGCCGGGCTGATCCAAGGACGTTGACGATGCGCGTCATCGCCGCTTCGGTTCCCGCCCGCATGTCCAGCGGATCGACCGCCAAACACTCGGACTCAACGCGGACTACCAGAGCAAGTCCCAGGTCCTTGCAGCGAAGTCTGCAACGGCGCACAAAGGCCAGGTGATCGTCGTCAAGGTTGCGCCGCGGCGCAACTGCACCCGAGTGTCATTGCAGGGCGCCGGCCCTGGCAGGACTGGTGACGGCGCCAGCGACACCGGGGCAAAGTCGCTTGAGCTCGTGGGGGCCGAAGGCCGGACTTCGCGGGCGACCTGTCGCCATGGGTGCACCACATTGGTATTCATGCCATGCGCCAGTGAGGCCTTTGCCACGGAGATGCCCGGCGCTACGCACTCGACCACTACCCTTGTCTGCAGCACCTCGCTGTAGTTCCGTCGCTTTGCGGATTTGTCGCTTGCCATCCTCTCCACGATTGAATAATCGAGGACACGATCCTTGCTGTCTGAGTGGCCACGTTCAAGTTGACTTAGCCAGAAGCTTGCCGTGTGACCATGGCCTTGCGAGAGTCCAGGCCGCAGACGGCTTTACCGAATGTCCTACCCCTGACTGCCGAGGTGCCCCCGGACGTGGCGCGGACTGCCAAGCATGAAACGTCAGGGGCAGAGTATGGACCGCGCAAGCCCGCCAGGCGCTGTATCCAATGGTGAGCGGCAGTCGAAGCGAGAAACCGGCATGCTCATCGCTGCGGCGGACGCGCCCGAGCAGACCTCGTAAGGCATCCAGGCTAGGGCCTGCTGTCTGAATTTCCGCGCACCAACCAGGCCATCGTCAGTGCAAAAGTCAGCAAAGCCAACAGATGACCCGCTCCAGCCCAAGCCAGGTACCGAGCATCTCCAAGCAGCGAGCCAAAGGTCCGCAGCACCAAGCTTGCCGCAAGAACACCCAGCGGCACCAAGGCCGCCCAGCTGTGGCGCGGGCGTACCCCGAGCAAGGCCGGCAGCATCAACGGAGCATGACCAAACACCATGGCCAGCACAAAGCCCAGCCACAAGAGATGCCAGGCCACACCACCAGCTTGCCCCTGGCCAAACAAGCCCGCCAGGCCCGCGAGCAAGAGCCAAACATAGCCCACCAGAAGACAAATCGCTGTATGACCGGCCCAGCCGGCCTTTCGCCATTGCAGGCGAGCCAGGTCGAAGCACAACAGCCATATCGAGACAATTCCGAGCAGGGACCACATCAGCCAGGCAGACTGCAGCGGATAGGCACTCATCAGCGCTGCAGCCAGGGCAAAGCAGCCCCAAACCCAGAGAAAAGCCTGTGAAGCCCAAGCCGGGAGCGGCCGCAAGCGCATCAGCTCCCGCCGCTCGCCGAGGATCGTCAAGACCAGAAACAAGCTCCAAGCCCAACGAGCCTGCAAAGGGTCACCCTGGATCAACGACAGGGCCGCCCAGACCAGAGCAACAGCAGCACTTGCTTCGACAAGCAGCGGAAGAGAAATCGCCCGATGACGAGCAGCCCAAACATAGAGCTCGCACAAACCTAAGGCGGACAGCAACCAAAGACCGGACGCCCAGGGCCACTGGCCCAGCAGGGCCAGTACGCCAGCCACGCCAGAACTCAGCGGCACCCAGAATCCGCGATGCAAGGCCACAGCACGTTCCAGGCTGATCAAGGTCCCGAAGAAGCCAGCCATCATGAAAGCACCGTGGTTGGCGACTGATTGATCGCCAATGGTGAATTCCGCGGCCATGTTCACAGAACCCACGCGGACCAATCCGCCGAACATGCCCGCCAGCAAGCTGACACTGGCGAGCAGAAGGCTGAAAAACAGCCCGTATCGATTAGGGGAAAAACGGGCAACCTGCTTCATCTCGGCATTCATGCTCGGCGTAGCCGCCTCACCAACCCAAGCGGGCACGCAGCGCTGGCGCCATGCGCTCAGCGGTCCAGGGGTAGGACCAATCCATGTCCACCTCAACACGCCATTCTGTGGGCACCAAACGCTCGATGGCGCACCCCGCGTCTTCCATAATTTGATCGGCCATTGGGCACGTGGCACTGGTCGGGATCAGAATCAAAGATGCCAAGAGAGGCTCCAGATCCAAAGACTGGATCAAGCCCAGGTCCACGATGTTTTCTCCAATCTCTGGATCGGCTACACCGCTCAGGGCCCGCATGATTTCTGCGCGCAGCGCCAGGAATCCTGACTCATCCATATCAAGCCCTTTCAACTTCCAGAAACCTAGGCATACAAGACACGCACGGATCGACGCCCGGCATTGCAGTCAAAGCGATTACATTCATTTTCAACACACTTGGTCTCACATTGAAATCCTGAGTCAGCAGATTTTGAAAGGCACTGGCTCACGGCTTACGGGCCGCGCATCGGTCGCCGCTTGAACCTGTTGTTGGACAGGGAGCCGATGAATCGAGGCGAATTCAAGCGACTCGTTCAGCGAGACGGGGGGGCCTTGAGGTAGGCCCACAGCTCTTTGTCTGAACGCCGAATGTGCAAAGACAGCCAGTCACGCAGGACCGCTGACAGTTGTGCGGCCACGGCCAAGCTCCCTGACTCGTACTTGAGCTGAAGCACATGCAACTGCGCGATGAACTGAGCATGCCCCTCTTGATGGCGCTGCAATTGAGGAAACCCTGCGTTTCGCATCAACTGCTCTTCACGATGCAGGTGCTCAGCGGTATAGGACAGCAGTCGCTGCAGAATCTCGCCAACCACTTCCCGGCCTTGCCCTTCACTTGTCGCACTGTGCAGTTCATTGACCAACTGCACCAAGCGCTGATGGTCTTGGTCGATGGCCCCTCCATCGATTTCCATGTCGCTGGCCCAAAGAAAATAGCTCATTTCGGCACTCCTGAACACGTCGAGTGAACTCAGGTCCGTTCCGGCTTGAGGCGAAAGACGCGAATCAAACGAAGCAATGATTGCGCCTGAGCGGCCAGCGATTCGGCGGCCGAGGCGGCTTCTTCCACCAGCGCTGCATTGCCTTGAGTCACTTGGTCCATCTGACCTACAGCTTGATTGATCTGATCAATGCCGCTGGACTGCGCCTCGCTGGCGACGGTGACCTCCCGCATCAAGTCAGCGACCCGCCGCACACAGACAACGATTTCGTCCATGGTGCTGCCGGCTTGCTCAACCAAGCGGCAACCATCGTCGACCTTGCCCACTGAGTCAGCGATCAGGCTCTTGATTTCGCGGGCTGCTACTGCTGACCGCCCTGCCAGGCTTCGAACTTCACTGGCAACCACCGCAAAACCACGCCCCTGCTCGCCAGCCCGGGCGGCCTCCACCGCCGCATTCAATGCAAGTATGTTGGTCTGGAAGGCAATGCCGTCAATCACGCCAATGATGTCTGAGATTCGGCGGGAAGATCCTGCAATCGCTTCCATGGTCTGCACCACCTGACCCACAACCGCTCCACCCTTCGCGGCCACGGCAGCAGCGGCTGAAGCCAGTTCATTGGCGTGACGACCTGACTTGAAGTTCTCATTGACAGCGACTGCGAGTTCCTGAAGCGAAGCGGCCGTTTGCTGAAGCGCTGCGGCTTGCTGCTCGGTACGTTGTGAAAGGTCCAGATTTCCCGCAGCAATCTGGCCAGTTGCCGTGGAAATGGCTTCGCTGCCCTGGTGTACCTCGCCGACCATCGCGGCAAGGTTCCCACTCATGAGCGCGAGCGCTTTCAACAAGCGGCCGGTTTCGTTGTCGCCAGCGCCGGCTATTCGCGTGCTCAGATCGCCAGAGGCGACCGCCTCGGCCAGACGAACCGCATGTCCCATCGGTTTGGCGATCGCCCGAAACACCCAGATCGCGACCACAATGCCAAACACCAGCGCCGACAAGCCCAAGCCCACCATAAGTGCGACCGTTGAGCTGATGCCACTTGCCATGGCTCTCGCTTTCTCGGAGACGATCTGACGCTGAAGTGTGGCCAATTCTTCGATTGGCTGCTGCAATGCGTCGATTGCCGGCAGCGTTTCGAGAGTCATAAGCTTGACTGCGTCATCGCGTCGCCCCTCAGCCACAAGCTCCGCAACCCGGCTGAACGAAATCACAAACTGAGCGCGACGATCGCTGATGGTCGCCAGGAGTACCTTCCCCTCGGCCCTCTCAACCAACTTGTGCAGGCGCTCCAATGCCTGATCGATGCTGCGTTTGTTGGCCGCAATGTCCGCGTTGATGCGATTGTGCTGAGCCAAGTCACTGGAGATCAGCAGTTCCATAGTTCTGCGCGCGTTGGCTCTCGTGGTGGCACTGACCGTGCTCGCGGCCTCTGCCTTGACCCACTCTTTGTGAACGATGGAGTCGCTCATTGCCCCAATCCAGTGAAGTCGATAGGCAGACAGGCTCACGACGATGCCCAGCAGGCCTATCAACAGCCCAAATCCCAGGCTGAGCAAGGTACGAAGCGACAGGTATTCAAACCACATGAGAAGACCTCCTCCGTAAGATCCGATCCAGGCAGGAAAAACCATCCAGTCAAGTCCCGCCCGGTCCCGTTCGAGCCGCCTATAACATCACGCGACGCAGCAGTCACGATGGTCAGCGCCAGTCCGCAAGCTGGTCAAGCGTCGCAGGTCGTGAATTCTTGAACTACTTCAAGTTCGGCCTTCTTTCTACGAAAAGGTTTGTAGCAAACCGTCATCAGACACCCCAACTACTTACCGGCGCACCCCGGTAGAGCGTCTTTGGGCCAAGGTAGCTGCGTGTTGATGCCGATGGGGTGGAACCGCGCTGGGGCTCATGTCGGAGCCCGCCGACAAACACAGGTCTTGCCCCTTCTTAATCGGCATTGGCATTGAGTGCTGATCACGCGTGCTCCGCTTCATCGTCGGATCAGCTTTCCTTATTCCGGTTCAAGGAAGACTCGAGAACAAATCCCTAGTCTTGCGGCATCTGCAACAGACCCTGAGGACGGACCATCATGAGCCGAGGCTTCACCAGCCAGATGGCGCGCAATATCTTCTACGGAGGCACTTTGTTCTTCGTGCTGCTATTCGCCGCGCTGATCTTCGACACCGAACAAAGAATTCCCAAGCGGTCCAATGCCGGCGAACTGACGCCGGCCGTGGTGCGCGGCAAGCACATCTGGGAAACCCGCAACTGCATCGGCTGCCACACCCTGCTCGGCGAAGGCGCCTATTTCGCGCCCGAGCTGGGCAATGTCTACAAGCGCCGCGGCCCTGACTTCATCAAGGCCTGGATCAAGGCCCAGCCGACCGGCGCTCCCGGCCGCCGCCAGATGCCCAACTTCCAGCTCGACGACAAGCAGCTCGATGACCTCGTCGAGTTCCTCAAGTGGACGAACGGTGTCGACACTGAAAAGTGGCCGCCGAATGTCGAAGGCTGAGTCGCGACCGAGCTGAGTCCACTGCGGACTCAGCGACGCGAGACGAAGGCCGGCACGCTTGCAAGCGCGTCGGCCGGGTCTCCCGAACAAGAGGATTCCATATGAAACCCATCACCCTCAAATACAAGTCCCAGGCCGTCGCCAAGCTCTACTTCGTTGGCGCACTGGCACTCTTTCTCGGCCAGATTGTCTTCGGCATCACCCTGGGCCTGCAGTACCTGATCGGGGACCTGATGTTCCCGGCCATTCCCTTCAATATCGCCCGCATGGTGCACACGAATCTGCTGATCGTGTGGCTGCTGATGGGCTTTATGGGCAGCGCCTATTTCCTGGTGCCCGAGGAGGCGGAGACCGAGCTCTACAGCCCCTTGCTGGCCAAGATCCTGTTCTGGGTCTTTCTGGGCGCCGGCGCGCTGACCATACTCGGCTATCTGCTGGTGCCCTATGCCACGCTGGCCGAGATGACCGGCAACAACCTGCTGGCCACCATGGGGCGCGAGTTCCTGGAGCAGCCGCTGCCGACCAAGCTGGGTATCGTCGTTGTCGCCCTGGCTTTTCTCTTCAACATCAGCATGACGGTGCTGAAGGGCCGCAAGACCGCCATCACCCTGGTGCTGCTGATGGGCTTGTGGGGCCTGGCCCTGATGTTCCTGTTCAGCTTCGTCAACCCCAGCAATCTGGTGCGCGACAAGATGTACTGGTGGTTCGTGGTTCACCTCTGGGTGGAAGGCACTTGGGAGCTGATCCTGGGCGCTCTGCTGGCCTTTGTGCTGATCAAGACCACCGGCGTGGACCGTGAAGTGATCGACAAGTGGCTGTACCTGATCGTCACCATGGCCCTGGTCACCGGCATCCTGGGTACCGGCCACCACTTCTTCTTCATCGGTCTGCCGGGTTACTGGCTGTGGGTCGGCAGCGTGTTCAGCGCCTTCGAACCGATTCCCTTCTTCATGATGACCCTGTTCGCCTTCAATATGGTGCAGCGGCGCAAGCGCGAGCATCCCAATCAGGCGGCCGTGCTCTGGGCCGTCGGCTGCGCGGTGATGGGATTCCTCGGCGCCGGCGTCTGGGGCTTCCTGCACACGCTGAGCCCGGTCAACTACTACACCCACGGCAGCCAGATCACCGCCGCCCACGGCCACCTGGCCTTCTACGGCGCCTATGTGCTGGTGGTCATTGCAATGATCAGTTATGCCATGCCCCTGCTTCGCGGCCGCGAAGCCAACTCACGCCGTGCCCAGAGCGTGGAGATGTGGAGCTTCTGGATCATGACCATAGGCATGGGCGTGATGGTGCTGGCCCTGACCGGCGCCGGCATCCTGCAGGTCTGGCTGCAGCGCATGCCCACCGAGGGCGCGATGAGCTTCATGACCACGCAAGACCAGCTGCGTTTCTTCTACTGGCTGCGCATGGCCGGCGGCGTGATGTTCCTGCTGGGCCTGCTGACATATCTGGCCAGTTTCTTCGTCGGCCCCGGCGGGGCCGAGGATGAAGCCTCGCCTGCGGGCGCCTTGCCCCGCGCGGCCTGAGCATGGAAATGCACAGTGCCAGGCAGTTGCAACAACTGCCCTTCTATGCGCCCCAAGGCGAGGAGTGCCGGCTCTTCGAGCAGGCCCATGCCAGCCGCCTGCCCCTGCTGATCAAGGGCCCGACCGGCTGCGGCAAGACCCGCCTGGTCGAGCATATGGCGGCCCGGCTGGGCCGGCCGCTGATCACGGTCAGCTGCCATGACGACCTCAGCGCTGCCGATCTGGTCGGCCGCCACCTGATCCAAGGCGGCGACACGCGCTGGTGCGACGGCCCGCTGACCCGAGCCGTTCGCGAAGGCGCGATCTGCTATCTGGACGAGGTCGTCGAGGCGCGCAAGGACACCACCGTGGTCCTGCACCCGCTGGCCGATGACCGGCGCCAGCTGGCCATCGAGCGCACCGGCGAGCTGCTGCAGGCCGCGCCCGACTTCATGCTGGTGATCAGCTACAACCCCGGCTACCAGAACCTGCTCAAGGGCCTGAAGCCCAGCACCCGCCAGCGCTTCGTCGCCCTGGGCCTCGACTACCCGGCGCCGGCCATCGAGCGCGCCATCGTCGCCAGCGAGAGCGGCTGCTCCGCCGAGGTGGCTGCCCAGCTGGTCCGCCTGGCCCAGGCCCTGCGCCGCCTGACCGAGCAAGACCTGGAAGAAACCGCCAGCACCCGGCTGCTGGTGATGGCGGCGCGCCTGCATGTGGCCGGCCTGGCCCTTCTGCCCGCCTGCCGCGCGGCCATCGTCGACGCGTTGACGGACGAGGCCGACACCGGCGCCGCCCTGCACGAGGTGCTGCGCGCGGTGATCGGCGATGCCTGATCCTGGCCCCGCGACGGGCTCTTCTGTTCAGCACAGCCAGCGGCTGCAGCGCCGCCGGCGCGCCACGCAGCTGGCTTTCTTCGCCCTCTTCCTGCTGGCGCCGGCGCTGAACCTGCTGCGCTTCGACCTCAACGAAACCCAGCTCTGGTTCCTCGGCCAGCGCTGGAGTTTGGGGCTAGGCGCCCTGCAGCGCGGCGAGGTCAGCGCCAATCAAGCGGCAATCACTCTGATTCTGCGCGGCATCCTCCCAGGCCTGGCCCTGGTGGCAATCTTTCTCGGTGTGGCCTGGCGTTGGGGCCGGCTGTACTGCGGCTGGTTGTGCCCACATTTCTCGCTGGTCGAAGGCCTGAACGCCTTGCTGCACAAGGCCTGCGGCAAATTCAGCCTCTGGGACGAGCAGGCCAGCCTGCGGCCGGGCGAGACCGCGCAGCGCCGCTGGTGGCCGGTCTATGCCTTGAGCTGCGCGGGTTTCGGCTTTTTCTGGGCCATCACCCTGCTGACCTATCTGCTGCCGCCGCAGGCGATCTGGGGCGGCCTGCTGCAAGGCACGCTGACCATCAACCAGAGCCGCTTCATCCTGATTGCCGGCAGCGCCTTCACCCTGGAACTGCTGTTCGCCCGCCACCTGTTCTGCCGCTTCGGCTGCGCCGTCGGCCTGTTCCAGAGCCTGGCCTGGATGGCCAACCCGCGCGCCCTGGTCGTGGCCTTCAAGCGCGAGCGCGCCAGCGACTGCAGGACCTGCAGCACCGAGCGTGCGCCCGAGGGCAGCGCCTGCGACCGCGTCTGCCCGATGCGGCTGCGGCCGCGCCAGATCAAGCGCCTGATGTTCTCCTGCGTGCAATGCGGCCGCTGCGTGGACCAATGCGCCGAATCGCAACAGGCCCAGCCCCAGCTGGAATGGACCGTGGGCGTAGACGCGCTGCGCGAGACGCTGCGCCAGTCGAAAAAAGAACAGCAACCGCACCGACCCTTGAAGTAGGAAGTTAGACCATGGAAGAGTGGATCGGCGAACGTTGGCATCGTTTCATTACCGGAGCCGCCGAGCGCGGCCATGATGGGGCCGCCGTGGCGCTGCCCGATGTGCAGCAGGCCGCCGGCCTGCTCTACCGCGCCGCCGGCGGCAGCCACAGCCTGCGCATCGTGCCCGCGGCCGATATGCGCATTGGCGGCCCGCGCCACTGGCTGCAGCGCCTGGCCGGCAGCGGCACGCGCGCCGCCCTGCCGCGCTTGGACAGCGAGACCCTGGCCCTGCCGCCGCGCATCGCCCTGTTCGAGCAGGCGGAACTGAACCGCGACCTCTACCTCTGGCTGGCCGCCCTGGCCGCCTGCTTCGAACCCGGTGCCAGCGGCAGCTGGGCAGGCGACAACCTGGCCGCTTGCCAGCTGGCCCTGCAGCGCTGCCCGGGCCTGCGGCCGCGCTGGCTGCGCTTGCGCGAGGCCCATCTGGCCCAGCGCCGCACCGAGGCCGTGGCGCTGCGCACGCCCGAGGCGCGGGCGGCCGAAGCGCGCCTGCAAGCCCTGCTGCTGGCCGAACCCGGGCTGGCCAGCATCGATGGCAGCATCGATGGCAGCTTCGATGTTGAGGCCCCGCTGCTGGCCCCGGTCTGGCTGTGGCTTCAGGCCCTGCCTGCGGCCGCGGCGGGGGCGACGGGCCAGGCGCGCAGCGCGGCCGCGGGCGGTGGGTCACAAGCGCAACAAGAACAAGAGCAAGCGAAACGCCGCCGCGCCCGCCCGGCCAAGCCGGCCTCGCAGCGGGCGCCGCTGCTGCTGGCCTCCAAGGCCGAGTCCCTGCGCAGCTGGAGCGAGCATGTGCCCCTGGACCGTGCCAGCGAGGACGAGACCGACGAGGACGAGGCACGCGCTGCGGCCGACGATATGGAGGAGCTGACGCTGGCGCGCGAGGGTTCGGCCAGCGCCGCCCGCATCAAGTTCGACCTCGACCTGCCCAGCGCCAGCGCCGACGACCTGCCCCTGGGCGAGGGCGAGTCACTGCCCGAATGGGACTGGAAGCGGCAATGCCTGCTGCCCGAACATTGCCGGGTGCAGACCCTGGTGGCGCGACCGAGCGGCCCGGCGCTCTCGCCCCCAGCCGCCCTGCGCCAGACCGCACGCCGCCTGCGCCGCCGGCTCGAAACCCTGCGCAGCGCGCCGCAGTGGCAGCGCGGCTGCAACGAAGGTGAGGTGCTCGATCTCGATGCCTGGGTGCGGCATCTGGGCGGCCTGCACGCCAGCAGCAGCCCCGAGCCCCAAGTCTGGGCCCGGCGCCAGCGCAGCGAGCGCAGCCTGGCCACCTTGCTGCTGGCCGATCTGTCCCTGTCCACCGACGCCTATGCCAACAACGAGCAGCGTGTGATCGATGTGATCCGCGATGCGCTCTATGTCTTCGGCGAGGCCTTGCATGGCTGCGGCGACCCCTTTGCCATGCTGGGCTTCAGCTCGGTGCGGCGCAGCCAGGTGCGCATCCATCAACTCAAGGGTTTCGAGGAAGCCTGGTCCGGCCCGGTGCAAAGCCGGGTCGGCGCGATCAAGCCCGGCTACTACACCCGCATGGGCGCAGCGATTCGCCTGGCCACACGCCGGCTGCAAGAGCGCCCCGAGCGCCAGCGCCTGCTGCTGCTGCTGACCGACGGCAAGCCCAATGACCTCGATGTCTACGAGGGCCGCTGGGGTATCGAGGACACGCGCGAAGCGGTGCGCGAGGCGCGCCGCGCCGGCCTGCAGCCCTTTTGCCTGAGCATCGACGAGCAGGCCCAGGACTATCTGCCCCATCTTTTCGGCCACCAGGGCTGGGCCCGCGTGGCCCGCCCGACCGAACTGCCGCTGCGCCTGGCCGGGGTCTACAGCAGGTTGACACGCGGCGTCTGAACTGGGCAGCAGGGGCTGTGGGCTTGAGCGATGTCAAGTGGCCGGGCGCGGGCCGTCTCGACAATCGAGCTCTCGACAAGAACCCCAAGAACGGAGCCAGGCCATGGACATGCGCGCGTTTGATCTACCTCGTTACCTCTCTGTGCTGCCCTTGTTCACCGATCTCAGTGCTCCAGAGCTGGCACGGCTGGCGCAAGGCTGCAGCCTGCGTCGTCTGACGCGCGGCGATCCGGTGTTCCGCGTTGGCCAGCCCTGCGAAGAGTTCCACGTCACCGTCACCGGGCAGGTCAAGCTCTTCGCCATCTCGCCGGCGGGCCAGGAGAAGGTGATCGAGCTGGTGGGGCCGGGAAACAGCTTCGCCGAAGCCCTCATGTTTACCGGCAGGCCCTACATCATCAATGCCCAGGCCCTGACCGACACCTTGCTGCTCTCGGTATCCAAGCAGGCGGTGCTGACCGAGATCGAGCACGACAGCCGCTTCGCATTGCGCATGCTGGCGGGCATCTCACGCCGCCTGCACGGTCTGGTCCATGATGTCCAGGCCTATGCACTGCACAGCGGCGTGCAGCGCGTGATCGGCTACCTGCTGCGCGACCAGCTGGCCGAGGACCGCGTCAGCGGCGAGATGGTCACGGTGTCCCTGCCCGTGAGCAAAGCCACCATCGCCTCGCGCCTGAGCCTGACGCCCGAGTACTTCTCGCGCGTGCTGCATGAGCTCGAAGCCGCGGGCTTGATCGAAGTGGACAAGCGCGACATCCGCATTCGTGATGTCGCCAACCTGGCGGCCTACACCGGCGGCCAGCAAGCGGGCTGATGCAAGCACCCATCGTTCGAAAGGAGTATTGACCATCGTTCCGTAGAACTACTGCGTCAGGCCGCTTGATACAGGTCAAATGAGCACCGTCGGCGCTGAACAGAATGGCCCCCGCAAGCCCTTCTTTCCCAGCTCGACAAGGCTCAAGCCATGCCCACTGCCCATCGTTCTACCGCCTCTGAGCTGCCGCGATACATGGCGGTTCATCCCATGTTCCAGGGCCTGAGTGAAGCGGATCTCGGCCTGATCGTGGACCAAGGCAGCAGCCTGATGCGCCTGCCTCGCGGCCAGGCCCTGTTCAGCAGCGGCGAGACCTGCGAGCACTTGATGATCATCATCACGGGGCAGGTCAAGGTGTTTGCCTTGGCCACCCATGGCGGGGAAAAGGTGCTGGAGCTGATCGGGCCCGGACAAACCATCGGCGAGTCGTCGATCTTCAACGACCAGCCCCAGGCATTCAATGCGCAGACCCTGACGGAAACGCTGCTGCTGCGCATCCCCAAGCGCGCCATCACGGCCCAGATCAAGCGCGACCCCGGTTTTGCCCTGCGTTTGCTGGCCGACGCATCGCAACGCATCCGCGGCCTGCAGCACGATGTGGAGAGCTATTGCCTGCGCAGCGGGCTGCAGCGTGTCGTCGGCTTCCTGCTGGAAGACCAGCGGCACAGCCACGAACGGCGCGCGCCCCACACGGTGTCGCTGCCGGTCAGCAAGGCGACGATCGCCTCGCGCCTGAGCTTGACCCCCGAGTACTTCTCACGGGTGCTGCGCGAGCTGGAGGACGAAGGCCTGATTCAGATTTCGCGGCGCGACATCCACATCCTGCAGCCCGAGGAATTGGCGAGTTACACCCTGCAATGAGCAGCTGCTGTTTCAGCACCGGTGCCGGTTTGTGGCTGCGCCATGGCCTGCTCGCTTGCCTGGGTCTTCTCGCCTTGTTGCCCAGTGCATCTGTGGCCGGCGAGGCCAGCCCAATCGCCGCAGCCGGATCCAAGGCCGAGGCACTGAACTGCGCCGACCTGCCGCCCCTGCTCAGCTACAAGGACCGCCAGCTGGTGCTGGCATCGCGAGACGGATGGGTGGCCGTGTTTGACATGAACCCAAGCAGCCTGCAGCAAGAGCGACGGGTCGCCTCCTCACTCGAAGCCTTGGCCCTGAGCAGCGATGGCCGCTGGCTGCTGGCAAGCACCGAGCAGGCCAGCACCTTGCAGCTCTTCGATGCACGGCTGCAGCCGGTCAAGACGATTGCCTTGCAAAGCCTGGACGGCCGGCAGCGCACACGCGTCGCGGCCATTCGCGACCTTCCGGAACGCCGCAGCTTTCTGGTCGCACTGCAGGACCTGGCTGAGGTCTGGGAGATTTCATACAACCCGCTGGCAGAAGAAGTCCATGACGGTCTGGTCCATGACTACCGCATGGGCGAAGCCCTGGGCAAGCCGGGATTTCTGCATCCGCGACGCACACCGCTGGAAGCGCCCGTGCTGGACTGGCTGATGGGCACAGCCGCCCCTCACATCTGGCTCACGCTGCAGCCCAGGGCGGGCGGCGGGCTGCAGCTGCAACTGCTCCACCTCGATGTTCGCCGTGCCATCGCCAGCATGCCGCTCAGCCGCGCCGTGAAGCTGAGCGCGGGCCTGCTCTTTGAACGACAAGGCCATCCCGTCCTGGCCGTTCCGGCGCAGGACCAGGGTCAGGACCGGTTGGAGTTCATCGACCTGCAGCGCCTTCACCCACCGCTTGGCCTGGACCTGCCCAAGATCGCAAACGCTATGGGCCAGGCCCAGAGCGCGTCGCTGACTGACGCACTGCGAAAGTTGCCGTGGAGCCAGCTGAAAGGGCACTACCCCAGGCCGCCCGTTGTGGCTGATGCGGTGGAACCGGCAGACGCCTGCGTCGGCGGCGATGGAGCGGAATCATGAGCATGGCCTCGCCCTGCTTGCTGAGCGCCAAGCAGCTGAGCTGCCAACGCGGAGGCCGCAGCCTGTTCGAGGAGTTCAGCTTGCAGCTGAACGCGGGCGACATCGTCTGGCTTCAGGGCAGCAATGGCAGCGGCAAGACCACCTTGCTGCGCACGCTTGCGGGTCTGCGGCCGGCTGAGCGAGGAGGCGTCCAGCATGCGGCGGCCTTGCGATTTATCGGCCACAACAATGGCTTGAAGCCGGACCTGACCGTGCTGGAGGGCTTGCGCTTTCAGGCCCGCTGGCAAGGCCTGGCGGACGATGAGGCCAGCCTGCTGCAGGCGCTGAAGCACTTCGGGCTGGCGCCCATGCGCAGCCGCCGCAGCGCTCAGCTCAGTCAGGGCCAGCAACGCCGCGCCGCCTTGGCATCGCTGGCCCTGCCGCAGGCGGGTGCTTGCTGGCTGCTGGACGAGCCCTTCGATGCGCTGGACGACGACAGCGTGCAGCAGTTGTGCGCTCTGCTGAGCAGCCATGCGGCCGCAGGCGGTGCGGTGCTGTTCACCAGCCACCAGCATTTGCCTGGGCTGGCCAGCCGCCAGCTGCCACTGAGCGGAGGCCGCCCATGACCTGGCTGCTGTTGCAGCGCGAGCTGCGCCTGGCGATGCGCCGGCCCGTCGACGCTGGCCTGCCGGTGGCCTTTTTGCTGCTGGCCGCCTGCCTGTTTCCGCTCGGCCTGGGGCCCGAACCCGAGCAGCTGCGGCGCATGGCGCCGGGCGTGCTGTGGGTGCTGGCCTTGCTGGCCAGTCTCTTGTCCCTGCACAGCCTGTATGCCGCCGATGCCCAGGACGGCAGCCTGGACCAGTTGCTGCTGCCGCCGCACTCGGCCTGGCGCCTGGCCGCCGTCAAGGCCCTGGCGCACTGGCTGAGCCATGGCCTTCCCCTGCTGCTGGCCACGCCGCTGCTGGGCCTGATGTACGGCATGCACAGCGACAGCCTCGGTCTCTTGATGCTGAGCCTGCTGCTGGGCACGCCGAGCTTGAGCCTGCTGGGCAATCTGGCCGCCGCCCTGACCCTGGGCCTGCGCAACGGCGCCTTGCTCAATCTGCTGATCGTGCTGCCGCTGGCGGTGCCTGTTCTGATCTTCGGCAGCGGCGCGGTCGGCGCGCTGGAGGCCGGCCTGCCTGTTGACGGCCATCTGTCCCTGCTGGCCGCCCTGCTGATCGGCGCCCTGCTGGCCCTGCCCGCAGCCACCGCCGCGGCCCTGCGCATCGCCCTGATCTGATGGACATGCTGAGCTCGCCCCCACATCCCATGACACGCACGCACCGCTTCTACACCTATGCCGCACCTTCGCGTTTCTACGCGCTGGCCGGCCGCCTGTTGCCGGGCCTGTGGCTGCTGGCCGCGGGGCTGGGGGCCCTGGGCCTGTACCTGGCCTTCTTCAAAGCGCCGACCGACGCCACCCAGGGCCAGGCCTATCGCATCCTCTTCATCCATGTGCCGGCGGCCTGGCTGTCCATGCTGCTCTACCTGGCCCTGGCTTTCTGGGCCGCCATCGGCTGGGCCTTCAAGGCACGCATGGCCTCGCTGCTGGCGCGGGCGATCGCACCGACCGGCGCCGGCTTCACCGTGATTGCCCTGCTCAGCGGCGCGCTATGGGGCCAGCCGAGCTGGGGCAGCTGGTGGGTCTGGGACGCGCGCCTGACCTCGGAGCTGATCCTGCTGTTTCTCTACCTCGGCTATCTGGCCTTGGTGCACGCCATCGAGGACCCGCAGCGGGCCGACCCGGCCGGCGCCCTGCTGGCCCTGGTCGGCGTGGTCAATGTGCCCATCATCTATTTCAGCGTGCGCTGGTGGAACACCTTGCACCAGGGCGCCAGCATCAGCCTGACGGCCGCGCCGCGCATGGCCGAGACCATGTTGCAGGCCCTGGCCGTGATGAGCCTGGCCTGCTGGGCCTATGCCTTCGCCGTCATCTTCACCCGCGCCCGCGGCCTGATCCTGGAGCGCGAACAAGGCAAGGCCTGGGTGCAGGCCCTGAGCAAGAAAGGACAAGCCGTATGAACTGGCACAGCGCCGCCGATTTCTTCCATATGGACGGCTACGGCTTTTTTGTCTGGGGCAGCTACGGCTCGGCCCTGCTCTGGATGCTGGTCGAAGTGGGCCTGGCCCGGCGCCGCCACAGCCAGGCCTTGCAGCAACTGTCCGAAGAGGACGGCGCATGATGATCAAAAAAACCCGCCATCGCCGCCTGCTGCTGATCGCTGCCGGCCTGCTGGCCCTGGGCGCTATCGCGGCCCTGGTGATGAATGCCTTCCGCAGCAATCTGGTCTTTTTCTACACGCCCAGCCAGGTGGCCGCGCAAGAGGCGCCGCAAGGCCGCAGCTTCCGCATCGGCGGCCTGGTGCAGCCGGGCAGCGTCCGGCGCGAAGGCGTGCGGGTGCAGTTCGTGATCAGCGACGGCAGCGAGCAGGTGCCCGTCAGCTTCCAGGGTGCCCTGCCCGACTTGTTCAAAGAGGGCAAAGGCGTGGTCGCACAAGGCCAGTTGCAGGGCCGGCAGTTCCTGGCCCGTGAGGTGCTGGCCAAGCATGACGAGAACTACATGCCGCCCGAGGCCGCCGACGCGCTGCAGCGCAGCCAGCAGGCCCGCGAGCGCGCCGCCCGGACCCTGAAAGGCAGCACGCCGTGATCCCCGAACTCGGACACCTCGCCCTCTGGCTGGCCCTGGGCGTGGCCCTGCTGCTGGCCGGCCTGCCGGTGCTGGGCGCACAGCGCCAACGCGCCGACTGGATGGCACTCGACCGACCCTTGACCCTGGCCTTGGCAGCCCTGGTGGCCCTGGGCTATCTGGCCTTGACCCAGGCTTTTGTGGCCAGCGACTTCTCGGTCGCCTATGTGGCCCAGCATTCCAACCGCGAGCTGCCCCTGGCCTACCGCATCGCCGCGGTCTGGGGCGGGCATGAGGGCTCGATGTTGCTGTGGGTGGCGCTGCTGGTGGCCTGGACCCTGGCCGTCGCGGCCGCTGGCCGGCAGCTGCCGACGCCGCTGCGCGCGCGGGTGCTGGGCGTGCTGGGCGCGCTGGCGGCCGGCTTCCTGGTCTTTCTGCTCGTCACCTCCAATCCCTTTGCCCGCCTGGTGCCCGGCCTGCCCGAGGGCCGCGACCTCAACCCGCTGCTGCAGGACCCCGGCATGGTGCTGCACCCACCCATGCTGTATATGGGTTATGTCGGCTTCGCCGTGGCCTTCGCCTTCGCCATCGCGGCCTTGGCCGGCGGTGAACTCAACGCCGCCTGGGCGCGCTTCGCCCGGCCCTGGACCAGCGCCGCCTGGGCCTTTCTGACCCTGGGCATTGCCCTGGGCAGCTGGTGGGCCTACTACGAGCTCGGTTGGGGCGGCTGGTGGTTCTGGGACCCGGTCGAGAACGCCAGCTTCATGCCTTGGCTGGCCGGCACCGCCTTGCTGCACTCGCTGGCCGTCAGCGAAAAGCGCGGTGTCTTCAAGGCCTGGACGGTGCTGCTGGCCATCGTCACCTTCTCGCTGTCCCTGCTGGGCACCTTTCTGGTCCGCTCGGGCGTGCTCAGCTCGGTCCATGCCTTCGCCACCGACCCGCAGCGCGGCCTGGCCATCCTGGTCTTTCTGGTGCTGGTGGTGGGCGGCTCGCTGAGCTTGTATGCGGCGCGCGCCGGCGCGGGCGGCCTGGGGGCGCGCTTCCACTGGCGCAGCCGTGAAACCACGCTGCTGGCCAACAATGTGATGCTGCTGGCCGCCTGCGGCGCGGTGCTGCTGGGCACGCTTTACCCGATGGCGCTGGATGCCGTCAGCGGGCAGAAGATTTCGGTCGGCCCGCCCTATTTCGAGGCGGTGTTCGTGCCGCTGATGGCGCCGGTGATCCTGTTGATGGGCCTGGGCCCGCTGCTGCGCTGGAAGGGCATGGACAGCGCCGAGCTGCTGCGCCGCCTGCGTTGGCCGCTGATGCTGAGCCCGCTGGCCGCCGGCGCCCATGGCTGGGCCACGGCGCAGCTGAGCCTGGCCGCCTGGGGCGGCCTGCTGCTGGCCTGGTGGGTGCTGGTGTCGGTGGCGCTGGAGCTGGGTGAACGCCTGTGGCCAACGCCGGGCCAGGGCTGGTGGGCGCGCGCGCGCGCCTTGCCGCGCTCAGCGGCCGCCATGCTGCTGGCTCATGCCGGCGTCGGCGTCTTCATCATCGGCGTCACCCTGGTCGGCAGCCTGGCCCTGAGCCAGGACCTGCCGCTGCGGCGCGGAGAGAGCGCCCGCCTGGGCGAGCACAGCTTCCGCCTGAGTGAACTGCGCGCCGTGGACGGCCCCAACTACCGCGCCATGCGCGGCACGGTGGAGGTGACACGCGAAGGCCGGCCTGTGGCCACCCTGTACCCCGAGAAGCGGCTCTACCGCAGCCAGGAGATGCCCATGACCGAAGCCGGCATCGCCAGCGGCCTGCTGCGCGACCTTTACGTCTCGCTGAGCGAGCCGATCAATGAGCAGGCCGATGCCTGGATCGTCCACATCACCATCAAGCCCTACGTCAACTGGATCTGGGGCGGCTGCCTGCTGATGGGCTTGGGCGGCCTGCTGGCCGCCAGCGACCGGCGCTACCGCAGCAACAGCCAACGAGCGAGCGCACGCCCATGAAGCTCAAAGTGCTGATCCCCTTGCTGGGCTTTGCCGTGCTGGCCCTGTTCCTGGCGCGCGGCCTGCAGCTGAAGCCGCGCGAGATCCCCTCGCCGCTGATCGGCAAGCCGGTGCCGTCCTTTGTGCTGCCACCCTTGCTGGAGGGCGGCGCGCCGCTGCGTCAGGCCGACATGACGGGCAAAATCAGCGTGCTCAATGTCTGGGCCTCCTGGTGCGGCCCCTGCCGCGAGGAACACCCGCTGCTGCTGGACCTGGCGCGGCGCCGGCCGGAGCTGCAGCTGCTGGGCCTGAACTACAAGGACGAGCCCGCCCAGGCCACGCGCTGGCTGAAAGAGCTGGGCAACCCCTACCGCGCCATCGGCTCGGACACGCGCGGCCACCTCGGCATCGACCTGGGCGTCTACGGCGTGCCCGAGACCTTTGTGATCGACCGCCAGGGCCTGATTCGCTACAAGCATGTCGGCCCGCTGACAGCCGAGCTGCTGCGCGACACCCTGGAACCCTTGCTGGACCGCCTATGAGACCCCTGCCTGCGTGTCTGCTTGCTTGCATCATGCTGCTAAGCCTGAGCGCCATGTCTTGCGCCCGGGCCGAGCCCGCCTCTGCCAAGCCCATCTCTGCCGAACTGGACCGCCGCGCCCAGGACCTGGCCCAGCAGCTGCGCTGCCTGGTCTGCCAGAACCAGACCATCGCCGACTCCCATGCGCCGCTGGCCATGGACTTGAAGGCCCAGCTTCGCGAGCAGCTGCAGGCTGGCCGCCGGGACGAAGAAATCATCCACTACATGACCGAGCGCTACGGCGACTTCGTGCTCTACAAACCGCCGCTGCAAGCCAACACCTGGCTGCTCTGGGCCGGCCCGGCCCTGCTGATGGCCGCCGCCCTGGCCGGCCTGGTGCTGAACCTGCGCCGCCGGGCACGCGAGCCCGATGAGGCCTTTGAGGCGGCGCCCGAAGAGGAGGGAGACATCCGATGAGCTGGCCCACGCAAGAACAGCAGCAGGAACTGCAAGCGCTGCGCCGCCAAGGCCTAACCCTGCAAGCCCAGCTGAGCGGCAGCGCCACGGCCGGTGAATCTGCAGGCCAGGCCGCGCTGCAAGCCCGGCTGGACCGCCTGCGCCAGGAGATCGCCGACCAGGTGCTGGCGCCGCCGCCCGCGCCGCTGCCGCGTCCTTCCCATCGCCTGATCGCTGCTTGCATGAGCCTCGTGCTGCTCGTCGGCGCGGGCGGCTATGCCTGGAAGGGTCAGCCCGAGGCCATCTCGCCCGAGGCAGCACCGGACCGCACCGAGGCCATGGTCGCGGGCCTGGCCCGGCGCCTGCAGCAGCAGCCCGAGGACGCCGCCGGCTGGGCCATGCTGGGCCGCTCCTACCTGGTGCTGGGCCGCAGCGAACCCTCGATCGCCGCCTACCGCCGTGCCCTGGCCCTGCGGCCCGAGGATGCCGACCTGATGGCCGATCTGGCTGATGTCATGGCCAGTGGCCAGCAGGGCTCGCTGGAAGGCGAACCGGCGGCCCTGCTGCAGCGCGCGCTGCAGATTGCGCCAGATCACTTGAAGGCCCTGGCCCTGTCCGGCACCCGCGCCATGCGCCAGGGTGACGCAGCCGGCGCCATCCGCCATTGGCAGCGCCTGCAAGACATCGCCCCAGCCGAGCACCCCTTGCGCGAGCTGGCGGTGCAAGGCCTAGTGGCCGCACGCGCGCAGGGGCCTCGCGCCCCGGCTGCGCCCCAATCAACCCCGGCCGGTGCAGCTTCGGCGCGCCGGCCATGAACAGGAGTTCCCCATGAGTGTTCTCGGCGTGGTGCTGCGCATGCGGCCCGAGCATGTATCCGATGTGAGCTCTCGACTCGCGACCCTGCCAGGCGTGGAACTGACACACAACCCCGGTGACGGCCGATTGGTCCTGGTGATGGAGGACTGCGAGCAGATCTCCGCCGCGGCCCAGCTCGGTGCCATCGCGCTCTGGCCCGATGTTCTCGGCACCTCCCTGGTGTTCGAGTACAGCGGCCCGGATGCCCCCGCACCAGACGGCCACCTGGAACCCGCGCAGGGATGGCGAACCCGTCTTGGAGAGTTGGACAGCGCAAAAACTTGAAGCAGTTCAAGGCGCAGACGCGCCAATTCCAGGACCATGCTTCTTATCTACATCCTCATTTCACGGCCGCCAGCCAACACGGCGGGCGGCCACGGGAGCACCTCATGCAAGTCGATCGTCGCGACATCCTGAAACTGCAGGCCGCTGCTGCCGCCGCGGCCGCCGCCGGCATCCCCATCACCGTCCACGGCGCGGCTGCCAAGGCGCCGACCAGCAACAGCGCCGTACGCTGGGACAAGGCACCCTGCCGCTTCTGCGGCACGGGCTGCTCCGTCGTCGTGGGCGTGCAGAACGACAAGGTGGTGGCCACCCAGGGCGATATCGAAAGCCCGGTGAACCGCGGCCTGAACTGCATCAAGGGCTACTTCCTGTCCAAGATCATGTACGGAAAGGACCGCATGACCACGCCGCTGCTGCGCAAGAAGAACGGCGTCTACGACAAGGAAGGCGAGTTCACACCGGTCAGCTGGGACGAAGCCCTGGACCTGATGGCCAGCAAATGGAAAGAGGCGCTGAAGACCGACGGCCCGAACGGCATCGCCATGTTCGGCTCCGGCCAGTGGACGATCTGGGAAGGCTATGCCGCCGCCAAGCTCTGGAAGGCGGGCTTTCGCTCCAACAACCTGGACCCCAATGCCCGCCACTGCATGGCCAGCGCGGTCACCGGCTTCATGCGCACCTTCGGCATCGACGAGCCCATGGGCTGCTACGACGACATCGAGCAGGCCGATGCCTTTGTGCTCTGGGGCAGCAATATGGCCGAGATGCACCCCATCTTGTGGAGCCGCATCACCGACCGCCGCCTCAGCCACCCGGACACCAAGGTGGCCGTGCTCTCGACCTATGAGCACCGCAGCTTCGACCTGGCCGACCAGCCCATCATCTTCAAACCGCAGACCGATCTGGCGATCCTGAACTACATCGCCCACTACCTGATCAAGAACAACAAGGTCAACAAAGAGTTCGTCAAGAACCACGTCAACTTCAAGAAGGGCGCCGATGACATCGGTTACGGCCTGCGCCCGGCTCATACGCTGGAAAAAGACGCCAAGAGCAATGGTTACCCCGGCGCCGATGGCAAGCCCAAGGGCAATCCCAACGACGCCACGCCGATCAGCTTCGATGAGTTCGCCAAGTTCGTTGCCGACTACACGGCCGACAAGGTCAGCGCACTGTCGGGCGTGCCGGTCAAGCAGCTGGAAGATCTGGCCAAGCTCTATGCCGACCCCAAGGTCAAGGTGGTGTCCTTCTGGACCATGGGCTTCAACCAGCACACCCGTGGCACCTGGGCCAACAATATGGTCTACAACATCCACTTGCTGACCGGCAAGATCAGCCAGCCCGGCAACAGCCCCTTCAGCCTGACCGGCCAGCCCAGCGCCTGCGGCACGGCGCGCGAGGTCGGCACCTTTGCCCACCGCCTGCCGGCGGACATGGTTGTCACCAACCCCGAGCACCGCAAGCACACAGAGGAAATCTGGCAGCTGCCCGACGGCACCATCCCTGACAAGGTGGGCCTGCACGCGGTGGCGCAGAGCCGCGCGCTCAAGGACGGCAAGCTCAAGTGCTACTGGGTCACGACCAACAACAATATGCAGGCCGGGCCGAACATCAACGGTGAGATCCTGCCCGGCTGGCGCAACCCCAAGGCTTTCGTGGTGGTCAGCGACCCCTACCCCACCGTCAGCGCCATGGCGGCCGACCTGATCCTGCCCGCCGCCATGTGGGTCGAGAAGGAAGGTGCCTTCGGCAACGCCGAGCGCCGCACCCAGGTCTGGCGCCAGCAGGTCAGCGCACCGGGCGAGGCCAAGAGCGACCTCTGGCAGTTCATCGAGTTCAGCAAGCGCTTCAAGATGGAGGAGGTCTGGCCGGCCGAGCTGCTGGCCAAGAAGCCCGAGTACAAGGGCAAGACCATGTTCGACGTGCTCTACAAGAACGGCAAGGTCAACAAGTTCCCGCTCGCCGATGTCGGCCGCATCAACGGCAAGTACATCCCCGACTATATGAACAGCGAGTCCAAGGAGCTGGGCTTCTACCTGCAGAAGGGCCTGTTCGAGGAGTACGCCGAATTCGGCCGCGGCCACGGTCATGACTTGGCCCCCTTCGATACCTATCACGAAGTGCGCGGCTTGCGTTGGCCCGTGGTCGACGGCAAGGAAACGCTGTGGCGCTTCCGCGAGGGCTACGACCCCTATGTCAAGAAGGGCGAGGGCGTGAAGTTCTACGGTCACAAGGATGGCAAGGCCGTGATCTTCGCCCTGCCCTACCAGCCGCCGGCCGAGAGCCCGGACAAAGAGTACGACCTCTGGCTGTGCACCGGCCGGGTGCTCGAGCACTGGCACACCGGCAGCATGACGCGGCGCGTGCCCGAGCTGCACCGTGCCGTGCCCGAGGCCCTGCTCTACATCCACCCCGACGATGCCAAGGACCGCGGCCTGCAGCGCGGCATGAAGGTCAAGGTGGCCTCGCGCCGCGGCGAGATCACTTGCGCCGTCGAGACCAAGGGTCGCAACAAGGTGCCGCGCGGCTTGGTCTTTGTGCCCTTCTTCGATGAAGGCCGCCTGGTCAACAAGCTGACCCTGGACGCCACCTGCCCGATCTCCAAGGAAACCGACTTCAAGAAGTGCGCGGTCAAGGTCGTCAAGGCCTGAATCCGAGCTGAGCCGAGCCGGAGTGAGCACATGAACCTGAGCCGCCGTGCGCTGCTGCAAGGCGCCAGCACCACCGCCAGCGCCGGCCTTCTGGCCGGGGCGGCGGCCGTGCTCTCGCGCCCGACGCAGGCGCACCCGGCCCAGGCCCTGCGGCCGCCGGGCGCGCTGGCCGAACCCGACTTCCTGGCCGCCTGTGTGCGCTGCGGCCTGTGCGTGCGCGCCTGCCCGCCGCACAACCTCAAGCTCAGCGAATGGGGCGCCGGCCTGGCCGCCGAGGTGGCGATCGGCACGCCTTTCTTCGAAGCGCGCGAGATCCCCTGCGAGATGTGCGAGGACATCCCCTGCGTCAAAGCCTGCCCGACCGGCGCGCTTGACCCCAGCTTGCAGGACATCGCCAAAGCCCGCATGGGCCTGGCCGTGCTGATTGACCATGAGAGCTGCCTGAACTTCCTCGGCCTGCGCTGCGATGTCTGCTACCGCGTCTGCCCGCTGATCGACAGCGCCATTTCGCTGGAGAAACAAAGCAACCCACGCAGCGACCGCCACGCCATGCTGCTGCCCACGGTGCACGCCGAGGCCTGCACCGGCTGCGGCAAGTGCGAACGCGCCTGCGTGCTGGAGCAGCCGGCCATCAAGGTGCTGCCGCTCGACTTGGCCCAGGGCGAGCTGGGCCCGCATTACCGCAAGGGCTGGGAAGAGCAGAACCGCCAGGGCAAGCCCCGCTTCGCCCAGCCCGAGCAACGACTGCCCGAAGACGGCAGCGACATCGGCCCGCTGCGCAGCGGCGCCCAGCCCTATGCCCCAGCCTCATCGGAGCCGCAGCGATGAGCGGGCCGACTCAAGTCCCCTCGCAGCCCGCACGCAGCCGCTGGGCCGCCCAGCGCTGGCTGATCCTGCGCCGCAGCAGCCAGCTGGGCGTGATCGGCCTCTTCCTACTCGGCCCGCTGTTCGGCCTGTGGTGGGTCAAGGGCAATCTGGCCTCCAGCCTCAGCTTCGATGTGCTGCCGCTGAGCGACCCCTTCGTGCTGGCCCAGAGCCTGCTTGCGGGCCTGCGGCACGGGCTCTGGCCTGCCGCCAGTGCCCTGATCGGCGCGGCCATCGTCCTGGCTTTCTACGGCTTGTTGGCAGGCCGGGCCTTCTGCGCCTGGGTCTGCCCGGTCAATGTGGTCAGCGATGCGGCCGCCTGGCTGCGCCGGCGCCTGAAGATCAGCAGCGGTCGCGCCCCGAGCCGCCAGCTGCGCCACGCCTTGCTGGCCTGCGTGCTGCTGGCCGCCGCGGCCTTGGGCAGCCCGGTCTGGGAGCAAGTCAACCCGGTCACGCTGACCCAGCGTGCGCTGATTTTCGGCGGCAGCCTGGCCTGGGGCGCGCTGGCCGCCGTCTTCCTGTTCGACCTGCTGGTGGCGCCGCGCGGCTGGTGTGGCCATGTCTGCCCCATGGGCGCGGCCTACGCCCTGATCGGCACCAAACCGCTGCTGCGGGTCTCGGCCGCCCACAGCAGCCGCTGCAATGACTGCGGCGATTGCTTCGCCGTTTGCCCCGAGCCGCAGATCATCGTCGGCCCACTGAAGGCCAAGCAAGACGCCGGCCCCTTGATCCTGGCGCCCGACTGCACGGCCTGCGGCCGCTGCATCGATGTGTGCGACAGCTCCGTTTTCCGATTCACCCACCGCTTTGACACCCGAAGGGACTGACCATGAAGATCCCCCCCCTGCTCCGCCCCGCCCTGAGCCTGCTGCTGGCGTTTTCCGTGTTGGCCGCCGGGCCGGCGGGAGCTGCCGACAAGGCCGCGCCCGTGAAACTGGAAGGGCTGCGCCAAGGCACACCCCTGAACCAGGACAACCCGCCCGCCAACAACCGCCAGGAGCGCGACCACCCTGTCGGTGATCGTGACTTCGTGCAGATGCCACCGCTGATCCCACACACCATCAGCGGCTATCAGATCACCAAGAACTTCAATAAATGCATGGACTGCCACGCCTGGCAGAAGACCAAGGAAAGCGGCGCCACCAAGATCAGCGTTACCCACTTCAAGACCCGCGACGGCATTGAGCTCGACTCCGTCAGCCCGCGCCGTTACTTCTGCACCCAATGCCATGTGCCGCAGAGTGATGCCAAGCCTTTGGTGGCCAACACCTATGAGCGTGCCAAGGGCATGAAGTGAGGAGCCCGCTGTGAAGAACCTGATCCGACGTGCCTGGGCTTTTGCCCACACCAAGCTGTTCTGGCTGTTGGCGCTCGCCTTTGCCGGCGGGATCATTTTCTGGGGCGGCTTCAACACCGCCATGGAATGGACCAACCGCGAGGCCTTCTGCATCTCCTGCCATGAGATGGAAAAGAACGTCTACGTGGAGTACCGCAACACCATCCATTACCAAAACCGCACCGGCGTGCGCGCCACTTGCCCGGACTGCCATGTGCCCAAGGAATGGGGGCCGAAGATGTGGCGCAAGATCCAGGCCTCCAACGAGGTGCTGCACAAGGTGCTGGGCTCGATCGACACGCCCGAGAAGTTCAATGCCAAGCGGCCCATCTTGGCCCAGCATGAATGGGACCGCATGAAGGCCAATGACTCGCAGGAGTGCCGCAACTGCCACAACTTCAGCTATATGGACTATGCGGAGCAGAACAGCCGCGCCGCGACCCGGCACCAAACGGCCTTCTCGGCGGGCCAGACCTGCATCGATTGCCACAAGGGCATCGCGCACACCTTGCCGCCGATTGCCCAGCCGATTGGCGCTCACAAGGCCGGTGAAATCACCCTGCCGCCGGCCAGCGCTGCGTCAGGCTCGGCGCATTGAAACCGCGCCCGAGGGGCAGACCCCGACGCAGGCGCCGCAAGCGGTGCAGGCACTCGGGCTGATCTCGGGCTGGGCCACGCCACCCAGGCGTGGCCTGAAGCGAATCGCAGCGGCGTCACAGGCCTCACCGCAGACCCGGCACTCCACCCCTTGTTGGGCCAGGCATTGCGCGCCGATCTGGGCCTGCCAGTCGCGAAACAGCAGCGGCGGGCGCAGTGCCGACACGGTGCAGGCCGGTATGCAGGCCCCGCAGGCGTCACAGCCGGCGCTTCTGAAGTCCATTTCAGGAAAACCTCCATCGCCGCGCCGGATGACGCCGGCCGGGCAGGCCTTGATGCAGGCGTCGCAGCGTGTACAGCTGGCAAGAAAAGCCGGCTCGGCCACGGCGCCGGGCGGCCTCTGGACGGCGGCGCGCGCCATGGAGGGACGGAACAAAAAACGGCGACCAGGATCCATGCGCGCATTGTGCTGCGCACGCGCTCCCGCCGCCTTATTTGAGATCAAGGCGAGCACATTCCCATGACTCTTTGCAGCGAGCATCTCCCATGAAAGTTTTCGGCATCGCCGGCCGCTCCGGCATGGGCAAGACCACCCTGCTGGAACGCCTGATTCCAGCGCTGCGCGCCCGCGGCCTGCGTGTTTCTCTGATCAAGCACAGCCACAAGGACATCGAAGTCGACCGCCCGGGCAAGGACAGCTATCGCCTGCGCGAGGCCGGCTGCCAAGAGGTGCTGCTGCTCGGCCGCACGCGCTGGGCGCTGATGCATGAGCTGCGCGGCGATACCGAGCCGGATCTGGACTACCTCCTCAGCCGCATCCAGGACTGCGACCTGGTCCTGGTCGAGGGCTTCAAGGGCGGCGACTTCCCCAAGCTGGAGGTCTGGCGTGCGGCCGTGGGCAAGCCCATGCTCTGGCCCGAGTGGCCGGGCATCGTGGCGATGGTGGGCGATGCGCCCGCCCTCGCCGACGCGCCGCCCCACTTCAGCGCGGCCGAACTGGCGCCTCTGGTGGAGCTGGTCTTGCAAGAGGCGCGGGAGGTCGGCGCCTGAGCCGGCTGCAAGCACGAAGAAAAAGGGCGCCCATGGCTGGCCATGGGCGCCCATCTGGCTGAGGTCTTGGTCAGCTCATTGCTTGAGGATCCACCCCACCCCCTCCTTGAGATCAGCATCGCTGATTTTCTCGGGTGGATTGGGCGGCATGGGGATGGGGCCAAAAACGCCCTTGCCGCCGCTGCGCACCTTCTGCGCCAGCGCGGCTGCGGCGTCCTGACCCTTGTACTTGGCGGCAATGTCCTTGAAGGACGGGCCGACCAGCTTCTTGTCCTTGGCATGGCAGGCCATGCAGCCGGCCTTGTTGAGCGACTCCTCGGGCGTGGCCGCGGCGGCAGGTAGGGTCAGGCCGAGGCCGGCCAGCAGTAATGCAATCGTGCGCATCAGAATATCTCCGTTTCAGGCTCATCGAGTCCCTGGGCGTAGCTCCAGGGTTCTTCCAACGACGCCAGAGGATCCGGCTTTGCCGGGCCTGCGGGCGTGCCCCCTTGAGGGGGAGGCGCGTCAGCGCCTCGGGGGTGGGTCAATAAACGTCGTGCTGGGTGTTGTAGACGTTGAACTTGCCGGTCGGTGTGATCAGGCGCGGGTCCTTGATCACCGCCTTAAGCTTGAGCGTCTTGTCGTCCACCACGACGATGGCGCTTTGCTTGTCCTTGGCCGACCAGACCGAGAACCAGACCTCATCACCGGCCTTGTTGTACTCAGGCTGGACCACGCGCTTGGCGCCGTCGTCCTTGATACCCGCCCACTCGGCGATCGGCAGCACCTTGAAGCCCTTGTCGAGCGCATTGATGTCGAACACCGCCACCGACTGCGAGATCGCGGCGTCGGGGTTCAGCGGCGTGTCCGAGTACAGATGCTTGGACTTCGGGTGCGTCTTGATGAACAGCGCACCGCCGCCCTGACCCTTGATCTGCGCCACTTCCTTGAAGGCGTACTGCTTGTGCTTGACCGGATCGGTGGCAACCAGGGAGATGGCCTCGTCACCCAGGTGACCGGTGCTCCAGACCGGGCCGAACTTGGGGTGGATGAAGTTGGCGCCGCGGCCCGGGTGCGGGATCTTGCTGACCTCGACCAGCTTCACCAGCTTGTCTTCCTTGGCGTCCACCACGGCGATCTTGTTGCTCTGATTAGCGGCAATCATGAAGTAGCGCTTACTGCTGTCCCAGCCACCGTCATGCAAGAAGCGAGCGGTACCAACCTCGACGGTCTTGAGTGCATTCAGATCGGTGTAGTCCACCATCAAGGTCTTGCCGGTTTCCTTGACGTTGACGATGAACTCGGGCCGGAAGTGACTGGAGACAATGGAGGCCACGCGCGGCTCGGGGTGGTACTCCTGCTTGTCCACGGTGTTGCCGCGGGTGGAGACGATCTTCAGCGGCTCCAGGGTGTCGCCCTTCATGATCACGTACTGGGGCGGCCAGTAGGCACCGGCGATCACCAGCTTGTCCTCATAGCCCTTGTACTTGCTGGCCTCCACCGAACGGGCTTCCAGGCCCATGCGGATCTCGGCCACGTTGTCGGGCTTCTCCATCCACAGATCGATCATATTGATCTTGGCGTCACGACCGATCACGAACAGATAGCGGCCCGAGGCGGAGGTGCGCGAGATGTGGACCGCGTAGCCGGTCTTGACGATGTTGATGATCTGCTTGCTGTCGCCGTCGATCAGGGCCACTTCGCCGGTGTCGCGCAGCGTGGTCGAAAAGATGTTCTCGATGTTGTAGTTATTCATCTTCTTGTTCGGCCGCTTCTCGGGCGGCACCACGACCTTCCACGTGGCCTTCATATCGGCCATGCCGAACTCGGGCGGCGTCGGCGCGTCGTGCTGGATGTAGCGCGCCATCAGGTCCACCTGCTGTTCGCTCATCTCGCCCGAGGTCTGCCAGTTCGGCATGCCGGCGGGCGAGCCATAGGCGATGAAGACCTTCAGATAGTCCGTGCCCTTGCCCAGGGTGATGTCGGGCGTCAAGGGCTTGCCGGTGGCGCCCTTGCGCAGGACACCGTGGCAACCGGCGCAGCGCTCGAAATAGATCTTGCGTGCGACATCGAACTCGGCCTGCGTCATGGGCGGCGCCTTGGGGTTGCTACTCTGCACCATGGGCACATCGCTGAGTGCCGAGGGCGCAGCATGGTACTTCACATCGCCCGGGCTGATGTCTTTCTTGCCCTCTTGAGCCTGCACGCCCAGGCTCAGCGGCAAGCAGACCAGCAAAGCCAGCTGACCCAGCAGGCTCAGTTGGCGCGAGGGCCGTGGCAAATGGGTTCGGTTCAGCTTCATGTCATACCTCTCTTCTTCGGGATGGAACTTCAGCAAGCCCTGCGCCATGCAGGGGTTTGCCGGCATGGTCCCGCCGCGCTCGGCCGCCGTCCTTGAACTGGTTCAAGGTCCGGCCATGAGGCTGCTGGCCAGCGTGGCGCCGCCGCCTCACCCAAGCGCAAACCCGAACTGGGTCAAGGCGGACCAGCGCCGCCGCACCCAAGCTGTGTTCATCGCACACCCAGTCCGCTTAATATGCAGCCCCTCCCCTCCCGCACTGCCCGTCCCGCCCGTCCCTTCCTTGGTCACTTTTCATCTCCGGCTCGACCCAAAGTCCACAGCCGCGCCCTCGCGGCCGCCGCCCTGTGCGCCCTGGCCAATGGCCTGGCCTGCGCCGATGCCCCTCCAGGCCCGGCTGGCGGGCTGGAGCAACTGCCCCTGGTGGTGGTGTCGGCCACCCGCCACGCCATGGCCTTGGTGGACGCACCGGCCGCCATCAGCGTCGTCACACAGGAGCAGATCGAGCAGCGCGGCGCCGGCAATGTGCTGGAAGCCCTGCGCGGCGAGCCCGGCGTGGCCGTGTTCGGGCGCACCATCAGCGGCCGCAAAACACTCAGCCTGCGCGGCATGGACGCACGCCACACCCTGTTCCTGGTCGACGGCCGCCGCATCGGCGCCAGCGACGGCGTGATCGGCCACTCGGACTTCCAGATCGACTGGCTGTCGACCGACGACATCGAGCGCATCGAGGTGGTACGCGGCCCGCTCTCGGTGCTCTACGGCGCCGAAGCCCTGGGTGGGGTGGTCAACATCATCACCCGCGCCCCGGGCCTGGCCTGGCAAGGCGCTGTGCGCCTGGAAGGCAGCCAGGCCGAGGGCGGCCGCGGCGGCAACGGCCACCGCGTCTCGGCACGCCTCAGCGGCGCCCTGGCGCCCGAGCTCAGCGCACGGCTCAGCCTGGCCGACAGTCGCCGTGACGATGTGGCCGCCGCCAGCGATGCGCGCATCTCGGACATCGAAGGCCGGCATCGCCGCGACGCAGCCCTGGCCCTGCGCTGGACGCCGCGCGCAGGCCATCAAATCGACCTGGACCTGCGCAGCGGCGACGAAGACCGCCACGGCCTTGCCGTCGAGCGCAGCGGCAAGAAACGCGTCTACGCATCGGACACCGCGCTGCAGCGCCGTCACCGCAGCCTGAGCTGGGAGGCCGACTGGAATGGCAGCGCAGGAGCAAGCGTGAACCGAGTGGACGCAGGGTTGCACAGCTTGCTGCGCCTCTACGACAGCCGCATCGCCATGGAAAACACGCGCAGCAACGGGGTCGCCAGCCTGCGCCCGAACACCTTGAAGGACCAGGTGCTCGAAGGACAACTGAGCGGCCGTGTCGGGGCTCAACAGCTGAGCGCCGGCTTCGAGGCACGCCAGGAGCGGCTGGACAACGAGGGCCTTCCCGCAGGTAGGGCTTCAGCCCGCCACCATGCGCTCTACGTGCAGGACGAACTCGAGTTCGGCCGTCAGTTCAGCCTGACCGCGGGCCTGCGCCAAGACCAGCACCAGCGCTTCGGCACAGCCTGGAGCCCGCGCCTCTACGGCGTCTGGCATCTCGCACCCGAGTGGACGCTCAAGGGCGGGGCCAGCACCGGCTTCAAGCCGCCCACGATCAAGCAGATCAGCCCCGGCTACCAGGAAGACGAGGGCCCGTACACCTACGTCTCCAACATCGCGCTCAAGCCCGAGAAGAACCGCGGCCTGGAGATCGGCCTGGGCTGGGATCGCCAGGATGCCGGACTGCAGGCCATGCTGTTCAACAACCGCCTGCGCGACCTGATCGTGCCCGTGCTGGTCAGCAGCAGCGGCCCACGCAGCACCTTCCGCTTCCAGAATGTGGACCGTGCCCGCCTGCGCGGCCTGGAACTCAGCGCCCGCGCACGCCTCGGCAGTGGCTTCAGCGCCGGCCTAAACTACCAATACCTCGATGCCCGTGACGGCCAGGATCAGCGGCTTGAGAAACGCCCGCGCCACACCGTGGCAGCCGAACTGGCTTGGGCGCAAAGGCCCTGGCGTGCCCAGATTCGAACGGAGCGCAGCAGCGGTCAGCTGATGGCGTCCGCCGTTGTTGGCCAGCCCTTGCAAGCCGTGCCGGCCCTGACCCTGAGCGGCGCCAGCCTGGGCCGCAGCCTGGGCTCCCAGCTCGACCTGGACCTGGGCGTCAGCAATCTGGGCAACAGCGTGCTGTCGCAGCGCTCACCGCTGTTCACCTGGGCCGAGGCGCCGCGCACCTGGCGCCTGAGCCTGCGCGGGCGCTGGTGAACGATGATGGCGGTCCATGAATCTGCTTGAACAACTGCCAGCCCTGCTGCAGCCCCATTACCCGGTCATCAAGCTGGCCCACATCAGCCTGGTCGCCTGCAGCGCCAGCCTGTTCACAGCGCGTGGCTTGGCCGCGTTGGCCGGCGCCGCCTGGCCCATGCACAGGGTGGCGCGCCGGCTCAGCGTGCTGATCGATGTGGCCTTGCTGGCCGCCGGCCTTAGCCTCTGGACCCTGCTGGGCCTGAACCCCGGCCGGGATCCCTGGCTCGCCAGCAAGCTGAGTCTGCTGCTGCTCTACATCGTGCTGGGCAGCATCGCCCTCAAGCGCGGCCGCAGCCGCGGCCATCGCGCGGCGGGCTTGCTGGCCGCACTGCTGGTGCTGGGTTTCATGGTGACCGTGGCGCGTACCCACCACCCGCTGGGCCTGTTCCACTGATGCAGGCGCTGCGGCCGCTCAGGTCGGCGGAGCAGCGCGCAGCAGGCTGCCGGACAGGGCGGCCACCACATCCGACTGGGTGACCATGCCGAGCGGTCGATGCTGCGCATCGATCACGGGCAGGTGATGGTGGCCACTGCTGGCGAAGACCGGGATCAGCTCGGCCAGATGGCGATCGGCCGAGACCACCCGCACCGAACGCGTCATGATCTGGCCCACCTGCAGGCCGCCGGGCGTCAGAGCCGCCGCGGCGTCGAAGCCCGGGCTGCGCAAAAAGTCGGCCGGCGTGACGATGCCCACGAGCTCGCCTTGGGCGTCCACCACGGGCATGGCCTTGATCTTGTGCTGGCGGAACAGGGGCCAGGCCTGAGCCAGCGGCCAGCTGCGCGCCACGGTGATGATGTGCGTGGACATGATGTCGCGGGCGCGCAGATCGGCCATGCGTCGCTGATAGCCTTGCAGCTGGGTGTCTTCAATCAGCGCCCGCAACTCGTCGCGGCTGATGTCCAGGACCTGGTTGTAGCGCGCCAGCACCTGGTCGAGATCCAGATCGGCCGCCGGCACGGCCGCGGCCGCACGGTGCGGATAAGGCCGCCTTGTGGCCTGGTTGTAGACCATGCCGCAGAGCACCAGCAAGACCGAGTTGAGCAACACCGGCTGCCAAGCAAAAGCGGGGTCGCTGATGCCGTTCAAAACCACCAGCAAAGCGCAAGCCCCGCCTGGCGGATGCAGGCAGCGCAGCGCCATCATGGCCGCGATAGCCGCCCCCACCGCAAGCGCTGCGGTCCACTCCGGCCCGACTTGGAGCTGCATGCAGAGCACGGCCACCAGGGCTGACACCGTATTGCCGCCGATCACGGCCCAGGGCTGGGCCAAGGGACTGCCAGGCACGGCGAACACTAGCACCGCGCTGGCCCCCAGGGGCGCCACCAGCCAAGGGCTGGGCTGAGCGCCGGCCAGCGCGTGGCACAGCCAGGCCGTCAAGCCAATACCCAGACTAGCCCCAGCCACCACGCGCAGGCGCTCGCGGCCGTCGATGGCCAGAGGGGCCGGCAGGAAGGCGCTCAGCCAGGCCAGGCACGCGGCGCGCCAGCCGGCGAGCCCGGGCGACCCAGGGCCTGGGCGCGGTGAATTGGAACGATGGGGCACAGCGGCTCCCTCAGACAAGATGGCTAGGGGCGCGGCTCAAAGGCCGCGCTGGCTGGCGAACACCGCCACCTGCACGCGAGAGCTCAGCCCGAGCTTGCGCAGGATGTGCTGCACATGGATCTTCACCGTGGTCTCGGCAATGCCCAGGGCACGCGCGATTTCCTTGTTGCTGGCACCCTTGGCGATATGGGCCAGGATCTCCTGCTCGCGCGGCGAGACCGCAGGTACGACCTGGGCCTGGGCCTCGGGCACGACCGGCTCGGCAGCAGCCGGCGCACCTGCGGCCGCAGCAAGAGGCTGCCGGCCCAGGTTTTGGAACGCGCTGACCAGCTTGCTGGTCATCTCAGGGCTGACGGCCGACTGGCCGGACAGCACCTGCAGCAAGGACTGGATCAGCACATCACTGTCCGTGGTCTTGAGCAGGTAGCCGCAAGCGCCCTGGCGCAAGGCCCTGGCCAAGTCGGCCTCGTCCTCGCTGACGGTCAACATCAACACCCGCGCCGCCGGCGCCACTTCCAACAGGCCAGCCACAGCATCGGCGCCGAGCACGCCGGGCAAATGCTGGTCGAGCAGGATGACGTCGGGCTGGCACTCGGCCGCCCGACGCTGCGCTTCCGCGGCATCGCCGGCCTCGGCCACCACCTCGAAGCGGCCGTCACCGGCCAGCAAGGCAATCAGGCCACGGCGAAACAGGCTGTGGTCGTCGACCACCAAGACCCGTGCCTTGGGGCTTTCAGCGTTCATGCATTTCCTTTTTGAATACCGGCGTCAGCCGACACCAAGGGTTCCAGGCTCAGCACCACGCGGCTGCCCTGCCCCGGCACGGAGCTGACCTCGACCCGGCCGCCGATACGGGCGGCGCGCTCCTGCATGATGCGCAAGCCGACATGGGTCTCGTCCCAGGCCGCCGCATCGGGCTGGAAGCCACAGCCGTCGTCACGCACTTCAACACGCCAGAAGGGCCGCTGCTGCACGCTGACCCAGACCCGCCGCGCCTGCGCATGTTTGCGCACATTGGACAGCGCTTCCTGCACCACATGCAGGACCTGCACCTGCACATCGGCCGCCAGCGGCAGGCCGTCATTGGCCATGGAGAGCTCGCTCTGCAAGCCCGACTGCTGCTCGAATTTGCGCAGGGTGCTCTGCAAAGCGGGAAGGATGTCCTCGCCGTTGGTGCGGGTGCGGAAATGCAGCAACAAGGCGCGCACATCGGCCAGGCTCTCGCGCACGCCAGCGTCGAGCTCGGCCACGGCCTGGGCCGCCGCCTCCGGCTGCTGGCGCTCCTGGGCCTGGCGCAAGAGGCTGACCTGGATCTTCAAGAAGGACAGGCTTTGGGCGATGGAGTCGTGCAGCTCGCGTGCCAGCAGGCCGCGCTCCTCGGCCACAGCAGCCTCGCGCTCCATCGCCGACGCACGCAAGCCCTCGATGGCGCCGGCCAGATGGCTGGCCAGGGTTTCCAGCAGCGCGCGTTCGTCCGCCGCCAACTCCTTGGGCTGGCGGTAAAAGAGGTTGAGCTCGCCCAGCATGCGCTCATGCAGGCGCACCGGCACGGTGATGACGGCTTGAAAACCGGCGCGCTCGCAATGACCGAGCATGGCTCTCGCGTCTGCGTCGGGCCCGTCCTGCAGCGGCAGAATCGGGATCACCCGAGTTTCGGCGCTCTCCAGCGTCTGACCACAAAAACAAGCGCCCGTCGGCACGCACTGCTCTTCGTCCACCAGGGTTTGCGGCAGGCCGTCGGAGGCCAGCAGCAAGTAACGTCGATTGCCCTCGTCAGACCAGCGCACGGCCGAGGCATCGGCCTGAGCCACCGCCCGGAGCTGGGTGGCGAAGCCTTGGGCCAGCGTGGGCAGGCTGTCGGCCTTGGACACCCAGTCGGCAGCCCGGTAGAGCGCCGCCAGCCGGGTGTTCTGCAGCGCCAGATCCTGGGTCTTGGCGCTCACTTGGGCCTCCAGGTTTTGATACAGGCCCTGGAGGGTGGCGGCCATGGCGTTGAAGCCTTCCGAAAGCGCGCCGAACTCATCGTGCGAACTGACCGACACCCGCGCCTCCAGATCGCCGCGGCCGACCTGAGCCAGGCCTGTCTGCAAACGGCTCAAAGGCCGCAGGATCAGGCGGTAGCCGGCGTGCAGCAAGGCAGCGGCCGCCGTCAAGGCCAGGCCGACCATGGCGAACTGCAGCCACTTGAGCCAGGTGGTCAGTCGCGCCAGCTGCAACTCGATCGTCGAGACGAAATCATCGATGCGCTCGACGAAGGCGGCAGCCTGAGCAGCCACTTGCGCTGCAGCCGGCGGCGCGGCGCGCTCGGCCCAGTCGGCACGAAGGCGCCGCCACTGCGCATGCACTTCGAGAAATGCGGCCTGACTGGCCGGGTCGCTCGGCAAGACCAGCGGGCGCTGCGGGTCGCCGCGGCTCAAGAGCTGCAAGCTCTGTTCGAACTGCGCAAGCTGCCGCTCAATCTGGCCACGGTCACCGCCATCGAGCGCATGAGCCAAGCGCCAGGTCTGCATGCGCATGCGCCCGGCCTCATTGACGGCCGCGGCCCCGCCGTTCAACTGCCAGGTGAAGGACAGCATCAGGCCGATGCCGCTCAGGGCCAACAGCAGCACACAGCCGCCGATCAGGTTCAGCTTGGCGCCGAGCGACCGAGTCGGGCGTGGAATTTTGGAATACATGGAATGTGCGAGTGGTACGGACGAAACGCAGGCGGAGGAACGCTGCAAGGCGCGATTGTCCGGCCGCTTGATGGCACTCAAGGCAAAGCCTTGCGGGAAGACAAGTCGCGAGCCCGAGGCCGCGGCTAGATTTCAACTCTCACATTGTGGCTAGGCCTCGCTGGCTCCCCCTCGCTCTCATCATCCCCTATGACCTTCTCTGTTCCCGACTTGGTCGCGCCCGCAGGCTCCTTGCGCGCCCTGACCCTGGCTATCGACGCCGGCGCTGATGCCGTCTACCTGGGCCTCAAGAATGCCACCAATGCGCGCAACTTCGCCGGCCTCAATTTCGACGCGGCCCAGGTGCGCGAAGGCCTGGCCTATGCCCACAAGCACGGCCGCCAGGTGCTGATGGCGTTGAACACTTATGCCGACGCGCTGGACGAGGCGCCTTGGCAGGCCGCCGTCGACGCCGCCGCCGAGCTGGGCGCCGATGCGCTGATCGTTGCCGACAGCGCGGTGCTCGCCTACGCCCACGCCCAGCATCCGGGGCTGCGTCTGCATCTGTCGGTGCAAGCCTCGGCCACCAGCCATGCCGCCATCGAGTACTACCGCCAGCGCTACCGCATCCAGCGCGCCGTGCTGCCACGGGTGCTGACGCTGCAGCAGGTGCAGCAGGTAATACGCAACACCGAAGTGGAGATCGAGGTCTTCGGCTTCGGCAGCCTGTGCGTGATGGTGGAAGGGCGCTGCGCCCTGTCCTCCTACGCCACCGGCCAGTCACCCAACACCGCCGGCGTCTGCTCGCCGCCGGCCGCGGTGCAGTGGCTGGAACGCCCGGACGGCGTCGAAGCACGCCTGGCTGGCGTGCTGATTGACCGTTATGGACCGCAGGAGCCGCGCGGCTACCCTACGCTGTGCAAAGGCCGCTTCAGCGTCGGTGACAGCGCCGCAGCCGACTACGCGCTGGAGGAGCCGACCAGCCTGAACACCCTAGCCCTGCTGCCCCAGCTGGTGACCAGCGGCGTGCGCGCGATCAAGATCGAGGGCCGCCAACGCAGCCCCAGCTACGTGGCCGGCGTCACTCGCATCTGGCGTCAGGCCCTGGACAGCCTGGCCGGCGGCGGCCGCTACAGCGTGCAGCCCGCCTGGCAGCAGGAGCTGGGCCGCTGGGCCGAGGGGCAGCAAAGCACGCTCGGCGCCTTCGACCGCCCCTGGCGCTAAGCGGGTGCGACCTTTCTACTGCGAGACCACCACGCGTCGTTGGGCGGTGCTCGGCATCCTCACGTACAGCAAGTACGTTCCGGTTCCTGCGCTCCGCCCGCCTCGGCCAGAGGCCGAGTCCTTCGCCAGGCGGCCGCTCGCTACAAAAGTTCACACCCTCTGAGCCACTAACCCGACATCGCTATGAACCAAACCACTCAATCAAACCGCATCGACCTGACCGTCGGCCCGTTGCAGTACTGGTGGCCGCGCGCGCATATGCTGGCCTTTTATTCCGAGCTGGCCGAGGGGCCGGCAGACTGCCTGGTGCTGGGCGAGGTCTGCTGCTCGCGCCGCAATGAGTTCAGCCTGGCCGACTGGCTGGACCTGGGCCGCGATCTGGAGGCCTGTGGCAAGCAGGTGCGCCTGGCCACGCTGCCACTGGTAATGAGCGAGGCGGAGCTGCGCAGCGTGCACCGCATCGCCGAGCAGACGGAGTTCAGCATCGAGGCTGGCGACGCCAGCGCGCTGCAGGCCTGGAGCGAGCAGCCCGGCGCCACGCGCCGTCCGCTGGTGCTGGGCCCGCAGCTCAATCTCTACAGCGCCGGCGCGCTGCGCGAGGCCTTGCGCGAGGGGCCGGACATCAGCACCTGGGTGGCGCCGCTGGAGCTGTCACTCGATGCGGTGGCTCGGATCAATCCGACCGGCCCCGGGCGCCGGGTCGCGACCGAGGTCTTCGGCTTCGGACGCATGCCACTGGCCTTCTCGGCGCGCTGCTTCACCGCCCGCCACCACCGGCTCAGCAAGGACCAGTGCGAGTTCCGCTGCCGCGACGATGCCGACGGCTTGCTGCTGCGCAGCAGCGAGGGCCAGGCCTTCCTGGCCCTCAACGGCATCAGCACCCAGTCAGCCGATCTGCATTGCCTGATCACCCAGCTGCCGCAGCTGCGCAGCGCCGGCGTCGACCGCCTGCGACTCTCGCCTTGCAGCCAGGGATTTGCCGAGGTGCTGCAGCTGTTTGAGACGGTGCTGAACCAGGGCGCGCCGGCCGCACCGGCACTGGCGCGGCTGCGCCAGCTGCCGCTGCCGGGCACCTTGGTCGACGGCTTCGCGCGGCGCCAGCCGGGCATGCGGGAGATCGACCATGTCTGAACCCGGACACTGGGCGCCCCGCCTGCCCTCGGTCCGCGCCTGGCTGAGCCACGGCCGCGCCCTGCTGCGCCGCCTGCCGACCGAGCCGCCGTCCTGGTGCGCCGCGCGCGCGCTGGACCACCTGCTCTGGCCGCGCCTGGACGCCGGCCAGCGCAGCGCACTGCAGGGCCGTATCGTCGAGCTGGAGCTGGTGGAGAGCGGCCTGCGGCTGCGGCTGCGCCTGGGCACCGACGGCTTCGAGGCGGTCCGCGGCCACGTTGCGGCGCCGGCCCTGCTGCTGCGCGCCCGCAGCGCCGCGCTGTGGCGCCTGCTGCGCGGCCAGGACGATGCAGACCGCCTGTTCTTCGAACGCGCGCTGGTGATGGAGGGCGACACCGAGTACGGCCTGGTGCTGAAGAACACGCTGGACGCGATCGGCCCGCTGCTGCCGGCCTGGACCGAGCGGCTCTGAGCGGAAGGGAGCCGCTGGTCCTGTTCTTCGGCGCGCTCGGCCTGACCCCAATCACCAACAACGCGGCACTGTCCTGCCTTGGCTCGCTGATCACCGGCATCTCCGACCCGGCCAAGTGCATGCGGGTGGCCGGCGGCGGCAGCTTTTCTGCTGCTCTGATCCAGCCGCGCGCAGACGCCCACCGCCCCCCAGCCGGGCCCTTTTTGCGCCAGCGCAAGCTTTGCCGATTCGCCAGCGCTTTCCTGTTGCGGACGCTATATCTAGTGCCTATCCTGCCGGTCGACACTACATATGGAGAAATCTCGCCATGCAAATCAGCAAGCGCTGCGGCGCCCGCGTTGAATTCGACGCACTCAAGATCACCCAGGCTTTGGCACGTGCCGGCGCCGCCAGTGGCGAGATGGGGGGCGAAGCGGCTGCACAGCTGACCGAGCAATCGGTGCTGCCGCGGCTGTGGGCACGCTGTGCCAGCGCGGCGGCTCGGGGGGGCAGCCCGGCCCCCGTCCTGCTCGCAGTCGAGGACATCCAGGATGCCGTCGAGACGGCACTGTTCGAGGCCGGCATGCGCCGCACCCTGCGCGCCTATGTGATCTACCGCGAGCAGCATGCCAAGCTGCGCGGCGCACGCCAGACTCTGGTCGATGTGCAGGACACCATGGACGAGTACCTGCAGCAGCGCGACTGGCGCATCAAGGCCAATGCCAACCAGGGCTGGAGCCTGGGCGGCCTGATCCTCAATGTCTCGGGCAAGGTGGTGGCCAACTACTGGCTGGACCAGGTCTACCCGCCCGAGGTCGGCCGCGCCCACCGCGAGGCTGATCTGCACATCCATGATCTGGACATGCTCAGCGGCTACTGCGCCGGCTGGTCGCTGCGCACGCTGCTGAACGAGGGGCTCAATGGCGTGGCCGGCAAGGTCGAATCGGGGCCGCCGATGCACCTGAGCAGCGCGGTCGGGCAGATCGTCAACTTCCTCGGCACGCTGCAGAACGAATGGGCCGGCGCCCAGGCCTTCAGCAGCTTCGACACCTATCTGGCGCCCTATGTGCGCAAGGACGGCCTGAGCTACGCCCAGGTGCGCCAGTGCATGCAGGAGCTGGTCTACAACCTCAACGTGCCCTCGCGCTGGGGCACGCAGACACCCTTCACCAACCTGACCTTCGACTGGACCTGCCCCGAGGACCTGCGCGAGCAGGTGCCGCAGATCGCCGGCCGCGAGATGCCCTTTCGCTACGGCGAGCTGCAGGCCGAGATGGACCTGATCAACCGCGCGTACATCGAGGTGATGATGGCCGGCGATGCCAAGGGCCGGGCCTTCACCTTCCCCATCCCGACCTACAACATCACGCCCGACTTCGACTGGCACAGCGCCAATGCCGAGGCCTTGTTCGAGATGACGGCGCGCTACGGCCTGCCCTACTTCCAGAACTTCCTCAACTCGGAGCTGCAACCGAATATGGTGCGCTCGATGTGCTGCCGCCTGCAGCTGGACCTGCGCGAACTGCTCAAGCGCGGCAACGGCCTGTTCGGCTCGGCCGAGCAGACCGGTTCGCTGGGCGTGGTGACCATCAACTGCGCCCGCCTGGGCCATCTGCATGCCGGCGACGAGGCCGGCCTGCTGGCCCGGCTCGACCTGCTGCTGGAGCTGGGCCGCGACAGCCTGGAGATCAAGCGCAAGCTGATCCAGCGCCTGATCGACGAGGGCCTGTTCCCCTACACCCGCCGCTACCTGGGCACCTTGCGCAACCACTTCTCGACCCTGGGCGTGAACGGCATCAACGAGATGATCCGCAACTTCAGCGCCGACCGCGAGGACATCACCACACCGGCCGGCCATGCCCTGGCCCTGCGCCTGCTGGACCATGTGCGCGCCCGCATGGTGGAGTTCCAGGAGCAGACCGGCCATCTCTACAACCTGGAGGCCACGCCGGCCGAGGGCACGACCTACCGCTTCGCCAAGGAAGACCGCAAGCGCTTCCCCGCCATCCTGCAGGCCGGCACGCCCGAGCAGCCCTACTACACCAACAGCTCGCAGCTGCCGGTGGGCTTCACCGACGACCCCTTCGAAGCCCTGGAGCGCCAGGACGCGCTGCAGCGCAAGTACACCGGCGGCACGGTGCTGCATCTGTACATGAACGAGGCGCTGAGCAGCGCCGAGGCGTGCCGCGAGCTGGTGCGGCGCTCGCTTTCGCGCTTTCGCCTGCCCTACATCACCGTGACACCGACCTTCTCCATCTGCCCCACGCACGGCTATCTGAGCGGCCGGCATGAGTTCTGCCCGCATTGCGATGCCGAGGCGCTGGCGCGCAAGAGCCAGGCCCAGGCCCTGGCCCAGGCTGCGGCAGCGTCCCTTCTCCCCACCCCCTGACCTCCCACTGAACCTCAACAAGGACCCGACCATGAACGAGAACACCGCACTGCATCTCAGCCCCGCCCCGCGGGACGACCAGCCCCTGCTGCGCGAGGAGGAACGCCAGCGCTGCGAGATCTGGACGCGGGTGATGGGCTACCACCGCCCGGTCACCTCCTTCAACACCGGCAAGCAGGGCGAATTCCAGCAGCGCCTGCACTTCCAGGAGCGAACTTCACCCGCTCTTGCTCCCACGCCCACTCTTGCACCCTGCCGATGAGCGAGGCCGCGGCCGCCACGCTCGGCATCGCCGGCCTGAGCCGCTTCAGCAGCGTCGACTACCCCGGCCAGCTGGCGGCGGTGGTCTTCCTGGCCGGCTGCCCCTGGCGCTGCGGCTACTGCCATAACCCGGATCTGCGGCGGCGCGACTCGGCCCGCCTGCACTGGCCGGAGGTGCTGGCCTGGCTGGAGACGCGGGTCGGCCTGCTCGACGCCGTGGTCTTCAGCGGCGGCGAGCCGACGCTGGACCCCGCCCTGCCCCAGGCCATGGCACAGGCGCGCGCGCTCGGCTTTCGCATCGGCCTGCACAGCGCCGGCATGCGGCCGCAGCGCCTGCCGCCGCTGCTGCCCTTGCTGGACTGGGTGGGCCTGGACATCAAGGCGGCGCCGCAAGACGCGGCCCTGCTAGGCCGCGTCGCCGGCTTGCGCAGCACGGCCGCGGCCGAGCGCGCCGCCGCCGCGGTGCGCGCCAGCCTGGCCCTGCTGATTGCCTCCGGCATCGCGCTGGAATGCCGCAGCACCGTGCATCCCTTGCTGCATCAGCCGCGGGCGCTGCGCGAGCTGGCCGAGCAGCTGAGCGCGGCCGGCGTGCGCCGCTGGGCCCTGCAGATCGCCCGGCCCGAGGGTTGCCAGCAGCCGCTGCCGCCGGTGCCGGCTGACTATCCGGCGCCGGCCCTGCTGGCCGATCTGGCCACGACACTGCCCGGCCTGCTGCTGCGCCGGGCCTGAAGCCCGGCTCCTACCGCACGTTCACCACGGCCTTGCCAGGACCCATGCCTTCTGGCATCGCGCGCCTGCAAGTTAGGAATCTGCGCCTTTCTTGCACCAGTTCAAGGCCACACATCCGCTGTTAATGGTCGACTACAGCCTCTTGCACGCAGCGTTGCCACGCCGGCACGGCGACACCGTGCCATGCCCGAGGAACCCGTAAACATGAACCCCAGCACTCAATCGCGGCCATGCCAGCCCCAGGCAGCGGGACTGGCTCTGGCCCTGCCTTCCGCACTCCAGCGGGCCTCCCACACAGGCCTCGAAGGGAGTTCGCCGTCGCTGCCCTTGATCCAGGCCCTACAGCAGGCCTGGCCAGCGCTGGCTGGCAAGGAAGAAGCCTTGCTGGCCCTGGCCGCAGAGGGGCGCAGTCACCGCATTCGGCAGCGCGGCTGCCTGTTCCGAGACGGTGCAGTCAACCTGGAGGGCAGCCTGTGGCTGCTGGTGCGCGGCAAACTCAGCATGGGTCGGCGCGACGCCAAGGGAATCTGGCGGCAAAGCCGGGCCTTGCTTGGCGGTCAGTGGATTGACCTGGTCACGGCCTGGTCGCAGGCCGACTTTCCCGAGACCGCCCTGGCGCTGAGCCCGGTGCTGGCTCATGAGATTCCGGCCAAGACCGTGCTGGGCCTATGCCGGACGCAACCGGCACTGCTCGCGGCCTTGCTCGACAGCCTGAGCCGCAGTGCCTGCGAAGCCATGGAGTCGCACCAGGCCCTGGCCACTCAAGACTTCCCGTCGCGACTTGCCGAATGGCTGCTTCATGAGCTCATGCTGCAGGGCCAAGGCGACTGCCTGACTCTGAGCCAGTTCAAACGGGACTTGGCAGCGCAATTGGGCGTGACGCCGGAAACCCTGTCCCGCACCCTGCGTCAATTCCATGAACAAGGCCTGATCGTGATGAAGCACAGCCAGCTGCGCTTCCCGGATCCCGCGCGCCTCGCCGCCTTGAGCCAACGTCAAGCCAGCGCGCCCATGAGCTGAGGTCCGGCCTTTGAGGCGTCCTAGCCCGGGGCAGCTGCATTGCGCTTCATCGTTCAGGACCTCTTCCACTCCCGCTTTGAAGCAGCCACGGCCCATAGCGCAAGCTCCAGGCCAGCGCCAGAACGAGGTAAGCCAGCGCAACAGCAGGCAGCAGGTCTACAAGGCCCGGCCAGACAGGAGCCAGCGTGGCAGCCAAGCGGCCAGCAGTCAGCAACTGCAGCAGGGCTTGCATCAAGCTCTGGCCTCGGTCGACGGCCACGCTTCGGCCCTGTTGAACGGCGCTGACCCGACTGGCCATGGCCAGCAAAGTCGTGCCCATAAATCCGAGCGTCAGCGCATGCAAGGCAGCCATGGCCAGCGCGCGCGGCAGATCCGGGCGGCCCAGTCCGGCGCCCCCTTGCGCCAGCGCGTCCAAGGCCAGGCTCAGACCCAGCCACATATAGCCGGCATGAAGCTGGGCGACCAGGGGCGCGCGCCGGGCGGCCCGCAGCTCACGCCGCTGAGCGTCACGCAAAACGAACACCGCCAGGCACAGCAGGGCCGCAGCAGCCAATAGGTGAATCGGCGCCGGCAGTGGCCAGGCCCAGAGCGCGGCCAGGTCCAGGCCAGCGCGCAGCAGCAGGCTGAGCAACAGACCGATCAAGAGGCCTGGCGCGCGTCGGCCTTGCTGGTGCACAAACGGCGTCAAGCGCTGCAAGGCCAGCACGAAGATGCTGCCAACACCCAGCCACAAAGCCAGACGCTGTGCCGCCTGCAACAGCGTCGCCTGCTCGAACAGCACGGCCAGCGCAGCACACAGCTGGCACAGGCCAACCCAGAGCAAGCCGGCGGCGATACCCCAGGCATGCGCTGAAAAGCGTGCACCGTCCCGGGCACAGCGGCGCAGCAGGACCACTGCCATGCCGAGCATGAACAGGCCCGGCACAGCGGCAAACCCGGCGGCCAGGCCGCGTCGGCCCGCAGCATCGGCCAGCAGCAAACCCACCCATGCCAGCCAGGCGGCCACAGCGGGCAGCAGGAGCCGGCTGCCGTCGAGCGGCTCTTGGTCCAGCCAGCGCGGAAAGCTGGTGCCAGCAAAGCCGGCAATGAACAGCGGCATCATGCCCAGACTCATCAGCCAGCCATGCAGGACCGACACCGGCAGCACACCGGCAGGCTGCAGCCCCAACAAGCACGCGCTCCACCAGAGCGCGCTGCTCAACCACAGCGCAGCGGCAGCCGCGAACAGCGGACGGTGGGGCGACAGCATGTGCAGGCGCCGGCAGAGATCAGCGCGGCAGGTAGAACACGGTCTTGCTGCGGAAGCGGCTGCCGGGGTGGTCGCGATCCTCGGCGACGAAGTAGACGGTATGGGTGCCTGGTGCGAGGCCGGCCTGCTGAGGCAAGCGCAGCTGAACCGGCACAGCGCCGATGGCGGCCGGCGCCAACAGAAACTGGCTACCCCCTTGGGCTTGCAACTGCAGCCCGAGCAAACCCTCGGCGCTCAGATTCAGGCGCAAAGGCCGCTCGGTGCGGTTGATCAGCTGCAGGCGGTAGGCGTTCTCGACCACGCCGTCCTCGACCTCGCGCGCCATGGTGCTGCGGTCCTTGACCACATCGATCAACAGGTCCTGGCGCTGCTGCAGGCTGAAAGCAAAGGCGCCGCTCAGCAAGAACAGGCCCGCCCCATAGATCAAGACCCGCGGTCGCAGCACGCGGGCCAGCATCTGCGAGCGCGTCCAGTGATTCTTGATGCCGTTCTCGGTGGCATAGCGGATCAGGCCACGCGGCGCCCCGACCTTGTCCATCACCTGGTCACAGACGTCAATGCAGGCGGCGCAGCCTATGCATTCGTTCTGCAAGCCATTGCGGATATCAATGCCGGTGGGGCATACCTGCACGCACAGGGTGCAGTCCACGCAATCGGCGGTCTGGCCAAGCGCGAGCTCCAGCCCCTTGCGCGAACGCGCGCCACGCGGCTCGCCGCGGGCGGCGTCGTAGCTGATGATCATCGAATCGGCATCGATCAGGGCACTCTGGAAGCGCGCGTAGGGGCAGATGTACTTGCACATCTGTTCTCGCAAAAACCCGGCGTTGCCATAGGTGGCGCCCGCGTAGAACAGCACCCAGAAACTCGGCCAGGCCGCGAGCTGCAGGTGCAAGAGCTGCTGGCTGAGCTCGCGGATCGGCACGAAGTAGCCGACGAAGCTGAAGCCGGTCAGCAAGGACAGGGCCAACCAGCCTCCGTGTTTGGCGGTCTTGCGCGCCAGCTTCTCAGCCGACCAGGGCGAGCGGTCCAGGCGCATGCGCGCCTGGCGATCGCCCTCGGCATGGCGTTCGATCCACAGAAACATCTCGGTGTAGACGGTCTGCGGGCAGCTGTAGCCGCACCAGAGGCGGCCGGCCACGGCGGTGAAGAAGAACAAGGCCAGGGCGCTGAGCACCAGCAAGGCAGCGAGGTAGATGAAGTCCTGCGGCACCAACAACAGGCCCAGGACATAGAAACGCCCGGCGTCCAGATCAAACAACAGGGCCTGGCGTTCATTCCACTGCAGCCAGGGCACGCCGTAGAAGAAGAGCTGAGTCAGGGCGACCATCAGCCAGCGCCAGTTGGCAAAGCGGCCACTGACCGAACGCGGGTAGACCTTGGCCTCGGCCACATACAGCGGAATCACCCGGGACGCCGTCGAACCCAAGGACGAGCGAGGGGAGTCAGAGTGGCTCATGGGGCTTTCGGCTGCGCCGTTGGATGGGGACGGGCTGAATGCTCAAACCGGACAAGCCCACAGGCACGCCGCGCGACGTGGCGCTGGCGGGAGTCTGGGCGGGGCTCAAGAGATCAGCCAGGCTGTGGCGATCCAGCTGCTCCAGGAAGGCCGCGAGCGCCTCGTTGAAGATCCCGGTCAGGCGGCAGCGGCCAGTCAGGCTGCAGGCATTGCCATTGCCGAGACATTCCACCAGGTAGAAGTCGGGCTCCACGGCATGCACCAATTCGCCGAGCATGATGTCTTCTGGCGCCAAAGCCAAGCTCATGCCCCCGCCTTTGCCACGCACGGTACGAATCCAGCCGCCCAGGCCGAGCTGGTGGGTGATCTTGGTCAGATGGGCTTCCGAGATGTCATAGGCCTGAGCGATCTCAGCCGTGGTGCAGAGCCGATCGGGTTGCTGACCCAAATAGATCAGCATGCGCAAGGCGTAGTCGGTCATGGTGGTCAAGCGCATGGCTGATCCTTGTTGGTTTTGAACGGGGCCATGTACTCATCCGGGAAGCCCATCAACCCTGGGCCGCAGAAGCATGGGACCATAACGCCACAAATACAGGGCGAATGCCAAGGTCCAGCACAGGGCAGACAGCCAGACCGCCCATAGCAAGGCCGCCGGCAGCAGCAGTGGCAGAAACACCCGCAGCACTGCGGCCGCAAGCAAGGCCAAGTAGGCCGCCGTCTCCACCGGCCCAGCTTTCAGCGGCCGACCCGTGTGCCCGAGGGCGGTGCGCGTGATCATGCCCAGGGTCATCAGTCCGATCAGGCCCACCGTCAGGGCATGGGTCGCAGAGGCCGCGGGCAGCCAGTCCAGGGCCGCCGCTGCACGCAGAGCCAGGTGCAGCAAGAGCCAAGCGTAGGCCGTGTGCAGCACCCAGACCAAAGGGTTGCCCAAGGTCTTCCAAGGCTGCCAGAGCGCGAAGCGCAGGCTGTGCGCCAGCAAAGCCGGCAGCAGCGCCAGAAGCATCACCGGGCCGCTCAAGCCCAGTGCGTCGCAGGCGGCCAGCAGCAGCAGCGTCGCCAGTGCGACGCGCTCCAGGCGAGGCTCACGGCGCGCGTTCATGCCAGGCACACCATTGTTGGAGAACATGGGCAGCACTCGGCCGGCCATGACGGCAATCATGAACAAGAGCAGATCGAGCGCCAAGGGCAAGCCCAGGCCTTGAAACGGTGCCGCCGGTAGCTGAAGCTCGGCCCACAGGCCCAACTGCCCGAGATGCAAAGCAGCGGTGGCCAAGCCCATGGCCAGCAACAGGCCGACAAAGAAGTAATTCCGCCGGTTGCCGCCTGCGTGCAGGGCCCGCCACAAACCCCAAGCCGCCAGCCAAGGCACGGCCACATTGACCGCCAGCGAGGCCCACAACCAAGGTGTCAGCACCAGCACACGGGCGAGCACCCAGAGCGCCGCCAGCGCCATCAAGGGGCGGCCCGTCGGCGTGGCCCGCCCCGACCAGTTTCGACCGGCCGTGAACAAAAAGCCGATGACGATGGCCAGGGCGTAGCCGAACACCATCTCATGGGCATGCCAGGCTGAACCGCGCAGGCCTCCACTGGCCAGCAAGCCGCTGAACTGCAGCGCCCACAAAGGCACGAACAGCATGGCCAGCAAGGCGGCCAAGAGATAAAACGGCCGAAAGCCGAGGTCCCAGAGCGCCAGCCCTTGGCCAGACCGGTGCCGCCGAGGCGGCTCCTGCAACTGAACGAACACCATGCCCATCCTGCTCTCCTCCTGCCGCTTCGCTCAGCGGGCGCCGCTGCAGCAGCCGCAGCAACTTTGAGCCGCCGGGCGCCGACCGATACGAAGACGCCATAGCGTCGGACCAGCCTCCAAAACCTCCCAATCGAACTGACCGGGCCACAAGGACTGGAACTGCTGCTTCAATGGCAGAGGTTCATGGTCAGCGTGCAATTCGAACCAAGCCCCAATCGGCAAGCTTTCGAAGCGCTGAAAGATCAGGCCATGGCGCTGCGCGGGGGGAATCAGACGCACATCAATGACGGGGGGCACGACACAGGTGGGGGAGTCGATGTTCATAAGCGACCTCCTATAAGATGCATTTACAATGCATCTATTGTCCTACCATCCACACCCAAAAGCAATATTTAAAATGAATCTTATTGGAGGCCTGCTTCTCGCTTCACCGCATGATGTGGGCGACCGCCGATTCCATGGACACCAACCTTAGCTCGATGAGCTTGCTCGAACAGCAGGGTCGGCCAACCGAGTTTGTAGGGACCAACCAAAGTTCGATGAACTGACTCAAACTGAACCAGGCCGCCATGGCCAAATGTTGAATGCTGTCTGAATCGAACCGGAGCGATTCGAGCCGCCACCAAGGATCAACCGAGCCAGGACTGCATCGCCCGTTGGCGACCAACACCGACAGGACAAATCGGAATTTTCACCATCGGGCATCTTTGACTTTGGGGGCGACGTTGGCTAGCCCGCTGATCGGGCTGTAAGTGTCCAGAGCCTGGGGTCTCGAAGCACGAGCGCAATGAGCGTCAAGAAGCACTGCAATCCATCAAATACTGGCACCAGACTGGCACCAGCACCCGGACGAAAAAAAGCACCTAGTGCCGCTTGGCGCTAAGTGCTTGATTTCATTCTTAATTTTGGTGGGCCCTGAGTGACTCGAACACTCGACCTACGGATTAAGAGTCCGCTGCTCTACCAACTGAGCTAAGAGCCCTACGCTTTGTTTATCTTGCTTGGCGTTAATTTCTCAGCAACCTTGCAAGCCTTGCAGTATAGCATCTATTTTTGCGATTTCCACTGTTTTGATGAAAATCTTAAAAAATTTCTGCTTTTCAGCTTCTTCACACTTTTGAATCGATGGTGAGCGCCTGAGCGCTTTAACCCTCGCAAATCAAAAGATGGTGGGTCGTGCGGGACTCGAACCTGCGACCTACGGATTAAAAGTCCGCTGCTCTACCAACTGAGCTAACGACCCATCAAGCGAAGCCCATCATTATAGCCAGGAATTTTTGGCCTTCGCAAGAGCTTTGAACGACTTTCTTGAAGGCTCCAAAAAACCTTCGAAGGCATGTCTCAACTGCGTGCCGAAGACTGACACGGCGAAGGCAATCCGGGAGCCCTGCCGGACAGCCCAACAACGCCGCTCAGCGGACTTTGTGTGCCAAGGTGGCCTGAATCAAATCAGCGGCCGCCGCCATGCCGAAACTGGCCGTGACGGCCACGCTGGAGCCGTAGCCGTGGCAGTTCAACGTGCCGTCCACATCACAGAGTTCGGCGCCCTCGCCTTCGGCCGCGGGGCGGTGTACGGCCTCGCGCGAAAACACGCAGCGCACGCCCAGCTTGCCCTGACGCGGCGCGCCATGCTCCTTGCGCAAGCGCTGGCGCAGCGAGGCGAGCAAGGGGTCGTGCGTGGTCTCGGACAAATCCTCGATGCTGAGCCGGTGCGGCTCCCGTTTGCCGCCGGCCGCGCCCACAGTCACAAACGGCAAATGGCGCGCACGCGCCCAGGCGGCCATACAGGCTTTGGCGCGCACCTGATCGCAGGCGTCGATCAAGCCGTCCAGCTGTGCTTCCTGCTCCGGGCCGCCCAGCAGGGCCGGCCAGTTGCCAGGCTCCACAAAGTCTTCGATCACCCGCACCTGGCACTCCGGGTGGATGTCCTGGATGCGCTGGCGCAGCGCTTCGGCCTTGGCCATGCCCACGGTCGAACCCAGAGCCTGGATCTGGCGGTTGATATTGGATTCAGAGACCTGATCCAGGTCGATCAGCGTGAGGCCGGCCACGCCCGAGCGAGCCAGCGCCTCCACGGCCCAGGACCCCACCCCGCCCAGTCCGACCACGGCCAGATGCAGGCCTCGCAGGCGCTGGTAATCGGCCGCACCGTAGAGGCGGCGCAGGCCGCCAAAACGGCGTTCGCTGTCGGGCGGGAAATCGGATGTGAAGTTTGGCGCGGTACCCAGGTTCAGCGGCGTGTCATCCATGGGGAAAGTTCAGACGCGCGGGCGCCCCTGTGAAGAGTGGAAAGCAAGCCGCGGATTTTAGGTCGGCAAAAGGAAAAAGGCCCTGCAAGCAGGGCCTCTGAGAATCGTCACCGCGGCACGCATCCAGCCAAGGCTGGATACCGACGGTCCGGGTGAAGAGTCAGGACTTGAGCGCGGCCAGGCGTTCCTTGCCAGCCTGCGCCGCTTCGGTGCCGGGGTAGGCCTTGAGCAGGTCTTCCAGGCTGCGGCGCGCAGCCTTCACATCCTTGAGCTCGATCTGGCAGTTGGCCAGGGCCAGCAGCGCCTCACCGGCGCGCGGATGCTCCGGGTTGCCCGATATGAAGGCCTTGAAGCTGGCGATGGCGTCCTTGTAGTCACGCTTGCCGTACTGGGCATTGCCCAGCCAGAAGCGCACCGAATCGCTGTACCCGCTGGCCGGATAACGGCGCGCGAAATTGTTCAGCGCGCTGGTGGCCTCGGCGAAATCACCGCGACGCACCAAACCCATGGCTGCCTCGTACTGCCGGCGCTCCTCAGGCTCGACCTGAAACTCGCGGCCATCGAGCGCCACTTTCTGGGGCTCCATGGGCTTCAGACGCGAATCAAAGGCCTGCAGCTGGTCGTTGAGCTTGCGCTGGGTCTCCGACAGATCACGTGCCAGTTGCTCGTTCTGACCTCGCAGCTTGGCGATCTCAGAGCGCAGGCCGTCGATCTGGCTGTTCAGATCGAGCATGCTGCGGCGCAGCGGCCCCAACTGCTCCTGCACCAGCGCGGTCAGCTGCTCGGCGCGCTGACGCTGGGCGTCCTCGCTTTGCTGCAGCTTGGCGCGCAGGTCGAGGATGGCCTTGCGGGCATCCTCGTCTTCAAACAAGCCAGCCCGCGCCGGCTGGCTCAAGGCCAGACCCAGCAGCAGGCAGAACGGCAGCAGCCGCGGCAGCTTCATCTCACTTGTCCTTCAGCTCGACGCGGCGGTTCTTGGACCAAGCGGCTTCGTCGCTGCCTTGAGCGGCGGGACGCTCCTTGCCGAAGCTCACGGCCTCGACCTGGTTGGCGGCCACGCCCAGCAGGCTCAGGGACTTGGCCACGGCTTCGGCACGCTTCTGGCCCAGGGCCAGGTTGTACTCACGGCCGCCGCGCTCGTCGGTGTGGCCTTCCAGGCTCAGGGCGATCTTGCGGTCGTTGTTCAGGCGCTTGGCGTGGGCATCGACCAGGCCGCGGTACTCGTCCTTGACGACATAGCTGTCCAGGTCGAAATACACCACGCGCTGGTTGGCCACAGCGGCCGTCAGCTGAGCACCCAGGTCCACGGTCTGGACCTTGGACTCGGCCATGGGCTTGGCATTGGCAGCCGGGTTGGTCGTCGCCGCTTGCGTGACCGGACGGGTTTCCACCGGTGCAGGCTCGTCCAGCTTCACTGCAGTGCTGCAGCCTGCCAGAGCGGCAGCGGCCACGAGGGACAGAGCAAAACGCGTCATCTTCATGAAAAGCACTCCTGTTTCGTTTTCGAGGTTCAAGCTCGGATCAAAGTAAAGCCAGCCACCCGTCTGGACGGCGGATTGACAACCGCGAATTGTCATACAGCTTTGCCATCTTTCGATCTGCAGAACTGCAAAGAAATCAACGGCCGAAGGGTCCCCAGGTCGGTTCTCGCACATCGGCAAGCGAAGAAATCAGCTTCGCCTTGATGCGGCCGTCCAGCGTGCTGGTCATCAGCACATCGCGGCCGCCCGAACGGGTGGCGTAGACGATCAGGCGGCCATTGGGCGAGAAGCTCGGGCTTTCGTCATCGCTGCCATCGCTGATCTGCTGCACCACGCCCGAGGCCAGGTCCATCACACAGATACGGAACTGGCTGCCGTTCAAGCGGGTGACGAAAGCCAGGCTGCGGCCATCCGGGCTGACCGAGGGGCTGATGTTGTAGTTGCCGCTGAAGGTGACCCGCTCGGGCGAGCCGCCGCCCACCGCCACGCGGTAAATCTGCGGGCTGCCGCCCCGGTCGCTGACGAAATAGATCGAGCGGCCGTCGGGTGCAAACACCGGCTCGGTGTCGATGGCCGAGCTCTGCGTCAGGCGGCGCACGCCGCTGCCATCGCGGTTCATCACGAAGAGCTGAGAGCCGCCTTCGCGCGACAAGGTCATCACCACCGACTCGCCATCGGGCGAGAAGGCCGGCGCGCTGTTGCTGCCGCGAAAATCGGCCAGCTTGCGGCGGCGGCCAGTCTGCAAGTCCTGCACCCAGACCACGGCCTTGCGGGTCTCGAAGGACACGTAGGCCAGCTCGCGGCCATTGGGCGACCAGGCCGGCGAGATGATGGGCTCGGGGCTGGCCAGGGCGACCTGACCACCCTCACCGTCGGCATCGGTGATGCGCAGGCTGTAGCGGCCGCCGGCGCGGGTGACGTAGGCCATGCGGGTGGCGAACACGCCGCGCTCACCGGTGAGCTTTTGGTAGATGGTGTCGGCGATGCGGTGGGCCGCCAAACGGACATCTTCAGCGGTGACGGCATGGGCTTCGCCGCCGAGGTCGGTGCCCTTGACCACATCCCAGAGCTTGTAGCGCAGATCGAAGCGACCATCGGCCAGGCGGCTGACCGAACCGGCGGCCAGGGCATCGGCCTGCTTGCCGCGCCACTCGCTCCAATTCGGCGCGCTGCCTTCAAACAGGCCCGGTGCGGCATCGATGATCTTGAACTGGCCGCTGCGCTCCAGGTCGGCGCGGATGATGGCGGCCACGGCCTGGCCGCTGGCCGACTCATCACGGAAATCAGGCAAGGCGATGGGCAGCTGCGAGCCACCCACGCCGGAGATTTCCACCCGGAACTGGGCCAGTGCGGGCCCGGCCAGCAGCGCGGACGCGGCGGCAGCCGCTTGCAAAACGTTGCGACGCGAGAGGAAATCGGACATGGAAGAACTCATGGAAAAGCTAGCGTTTCGAAACATGACATCGTCTCAGGGGGGACCCAGGGCCGCAGACACGATCTGGATTTTGCCTGAGGGCAAGCGGCCGGACGGCCGGCAAGGGCGCCGTAGCACGCGGCGCGCCCACAGGCAGCGCTCAGAGCAGCACGATGTCGTAATGCTCGGTCTGGTTGGTCGGCTCAGCGGTCAGCGAGATCGGCTTGCCGATGAAATCCGACAGGCCGGCCAGATGCTGGCTCTCTTCATCGAGCAGCATCTCCACCACATTGGCGGCGGCCACGACGCGGAACTCCTTGGGCGAGAACTGGCGCGCCTCGCGCAGGATCTCGCGCATGATGTCGTAGCACACCGTGCGCGCGGTCTTGACCTGGCCGCGGCCTTCGCAGGTCGGGCAGGGTTCGCAGAGCATGCGCGAGAGCGACTCACGGGTGCGCTTGCGCGTCATCTCAACCAGGCCCAGCTGGGTGAAGCCACCCAGGGTGACCTTGGTGCGGTCGCGGCTGAGCTGCTTGCGGAACTCGGTCAGCACCGCCGATTTGTGCTCTTCGCGCGTCATGTCGATGAAGTCGACGATGATGATGCCGCCGAGATTGCGCAGGCGCAGCTGGCGCGCGATGGCGCCGGCCGCTTCGAGGTTGGTCTTGAAAATGGTGTCGTCGAAATTGCGCGCGCCGACAAAACCGCCGGTGTTCACATCGACCGTGGTCATGGCCTCGGTCTGGTCGAAGATCAGATAGCCGCCCGACTTCAGATCGACGCGGCGGGCCAGCGCGCGGCTCAGCTCGGCATCGATGTTGTTGAGGTCAAAAATGGGGCGTTCACCGCGGTAATGCTCGAGCTTGGCCGTGGCCGCCGGCATGAAGGTCTCGCCAAAGGCATGCAACACGTCGTACTGCAGCTTGGAGTCGATGCGGATGGAGCCGGTGCGCTCGCTGGTCAGGTCGCGCAGCACACGCTCGACCAGGCTCAAATCCTGGTGCAGCAAGGTGCCCGGCGGGGAATTGAAGGCGCGCTCGCGGATTGCGGCCCAGGCCTTGCGCAGATAGGCAATGTCCGAGGCCAGCTCTTCATCGCTGGCGTCTTCGGCATTGGTACGCAGGATGAAGCCGCCACCCCCGCCCTCCTCCGGCTTGCCGACCAGGGCTTGCATGCGCGCGCGCAGCTGCTCGCGCGCCTCGTGCGAGCCGATCTTTTGCGAGATGCCGATGTGATCATCCTGCGGCAGGAACACCAGCATGCGCCCGGCAATGCTGATCTGGCTGGACAGGCGGGCGCCCTTGGTGCCGATCGGGTCCTTGATGACCTGCACGGTCAAGGTCTGACCCTCGAAGACCAGGCGCTCGATCGGCGTGGCCACGCCGGCCTCGCCGTGATGGTTGCGCCCAGCCTGGGTGCCGGTCAGATGAAGATCGGCGACATGCAAAAAGGCCGCGCGCTCCAGACCGATGTCGATGAAGGCCGATTGCATTCCCGGCAGCACCCGGGCGACCTTGCCCGAGTAGACATTGCCCACCAGGCCCCGCTCCAGCGTGCGCTCGACATGGAGCTCTTGCACCGAACCGTTTTCCACCACGGCCACGCGCGTCTCTTGCGGCGACCAGTTGATCAGGATGTCTTCCATGGCGTCTCGTCTCAATCCTCGAATGCTGTCGCAAATGCTCTTGCAAGTGCTGTTGCATGAGGGCCGTGAAACGTTCGGGCCTTCATGCGACAAGACTCGTCTTGTGGTCGTCGGCGCCGCGGCTCGCGGGGAGCGAACTTCAGAAGCGCCAGCCCCAGGCGCTCAGCAATTGCGCGGTCTCAAACAGGGGCAGACCCATGATGCCTGAATAGCTGCCCTCGATGCGCGAAATCCAGGCCGCCGCCTGGCTTTGTATCGCATAGGCGCCCGCTTTGCCGAAGGGCTCACCGCTGTCCACATAGCGACGCAGCGCGTCCTCGGTCACCGGGGCAAACTCGACTTCGGAAACACTGAGCTCCGCCTCGCGCCGCCCGGCCTGCCCCACGGCCACGGCCGTGATCACCCGGTGGCGACGCCCGGCCAGCAGACGCAAGGTGCGCAGCGCGTCCTCGGCATCGGCTGGCTTGCCGAGGATTTGCAGGTCCACCGCCACCGTGGTGTCGGAGCACAGCACCGGGGCTTCGGGCAGGTCGCGTGCAGCGCGGCGCAGGAGCGCAGCATCGAGCTTGGCCTGGGTCACCCGCGCCACATAGGATTCGGGCACCTCACCCGGCCAGACAGCCTCCAGGGCCTCGGCGTCTTCCTCGGGACCGGGCAGCAAGAGCTCATGGCGAACGCCGAGTTGCTCCAGCAGCTGACGGCGGCGCGGGCTTTGCGAGGCCAGATAGATGAAAGGGCTTGGGCTGCTCATTCGCGGTGGTAGGGGTGGCCGGTCATGACGGTCCAGGCACGGTACAGGCCCTCGGCCAGCAGGACGCGGGCAAAGGCATGGGGCAGGGTCAGGTCGGACAGGCGCAGGGTTTCATCGGCCGTGGCCTTGATATCCGGATGCAGGCCATCGGGGCCGCCGATGAAGAGGGCCGCATCGCGGCCCTCGCCCATCCAGAGCTGCATGCGCTCGGCCAGCTGCTTGCTGGTGCGGCGCTCGCCACGCTCGTCGAGGATGATGCGGCGCACACCCTTGGGGCAGGCCGCCTCCAGGCGCTGCGCTTCGGCCGCCATCAGCTGCTCGGCCGTTTTGCTGCCCCGGGTTTCGGCCTTGACGACCTTGAGCTCCAAGCGCATCTCGGGCGGAAAGCGCTTGGCAAAGTCCTCATACGCGGTATCCGCCCAGGCCGGCTGACGCTGGCCCACGGCGATCAAGAACAAACGCATCGTTCAGTGGGAACCGAGCGTTGAGCTCAAGCGCTCTTCTTGCTTGCGGTTTTCTTGGCAGCCGGCTTGGCCGCGACCTTCTTGGCGGCGGCCTTCACCGCAGGCTTGGCAGCCGACTTGGTGGTGGTTTTGCTGGCTGCCGTCTTGGCCGGCGCCTTCTTCACACCCACGGTCTTGGTCGCGACCTTCTTGGCCGCGGGCTTCTTGGCGGCCGGCTTGGTGGCGCCGACCTTGATGGTCTTGGCGGCCGGGGTCTTGGCATCGACCTCGCGGCTGCTGGCGCTCTTCTTGGCCGGGGCCTTCTTTGCGGCGACCTTCTTGGCCGCGGGTTTGGCTTCAGCCGCAGCTGCCGCCACCTTCTTGCTCACGCCCGGCTTGCCCGGCAGCGAGGGCTTGACGGCGGCTTTCTTCTTGGCCGCAGTCTTTTTGACCGGTGCCGCGTCATCCTCGTCTTCTTCTTCCGAGGCCTTGACCAGCTTGGTCTTGCCATCGTTCAGCGCCAGCTTGACCGGCTTGCCGCCCCAGATTTCTTCCAGGTGGTAGTAGTCGCGGATGGCCGGCTGCATCACGTGGACCACGGCCGCGCCGCAGTCAACGATGATCCACTCGCCGTTCTCTTCGCCTTCGCAGCGCAGCACATCCATGCCGCGCTCCTTGACTGTCACGCGCACGCTGGAAGCCAGGGCCTTGGTCTGCCGGTTGCTGGTGCCGGACGCGATGATCACGCGTTCGAACAGCGGCGACAGGTGCTCTGTGTTGAAGACCACGATGTTCTGGGCCTTCACATCTTCCAAACCATCGACGATGGCGCGTTGCAGCTTACGAATGTCCATTCAGTACCTACTCACTGTAAAGACGGTGCTGGGCAATATACCCCGCGACCGAGTCGCCCACCAAGGGGCGGATGTCCTCGCCACGCGAGGCCAGCTCGCGCACTTGGGTTGATGAAACCTGCATCGCTGGCAAGGCCAGTTTCAGCAAGGAATGGGGCTCCTTCTGCACTTCGGCAGAACCCCGAACTTCTTGACCCGCCCGTGCCGCCACCGCCAGCGTCACCCGCTGCAGCAACTCGCGCCACTCGCGCCAGCTGTGCAGGCGCTCGTACTGGTCTTGGCCGATGACGAGGAACAAGTCCTCGTCCGGATGTGCGGCCTGACGGGCCCGCACGGTGTCGATGGTGTAGCTGGCGCCGTCGCGCTCCAGCTCGCTGTCGTCGATGGCAAAACGCGGCTCACCCGCCAGCATCAGCGCCACCATGGCACGCCGATGCTCGGGCGAAGCCAGGCCGCGCCCAGTCTTCTGCCAGGGCCGACCGGCTGGCAGCCACAGCAAACGATCGAGGCCCAGTTGCTCCAGCGCACAACACGCCAGGGCCAGATGGGCCACATGCACCGGGTCGAACGAGCCCCCGAACAAGCCGACCCGTGCCCGGCGCATGCCGGATGGAGCCGACAGGGCGGGGTCTAGAGCCATAGATGGGTGGCCGGCTCGTGCGCCCATTCGCGCGGGCGCAGGAAATCGCTGTACAGCCGGGCTTCCTGCGTGCCCTCTTCCGGCGTCCACTGATAGCGCCATTTGACGATGGGCGGCATGGACATCAGGATGGACTCGGTGCGCCCCCCCGACTGCAGGCCGAACAAGGTGCCACGGTCGAAGACCAGATTGAATTCGACGTAACGTCCGCGCCGGTAGGCCTGGAAATCACGCTCGCGCTCGCCGTAGGCATAGCCCTGGCGGCGTTCGACGATGGGCAGGTAGGCCGGCAGGAAGGCATCGCCCACCGAGCGCATCAGGGCGAACGCTGCCTCGAAGCCGCCCTCGCCATGGTCATCAAAAAAGATGCCGCCGATGCCGCGCGGCTCGTTGCGGTGCTTGAGGAAGAAGTACTCGTCGCACCACTGCTTGAAGTGCGGGTAGAGCTGCTCGCCATGCGGCTGCAGGGCCGCCTCGCATGTCCGATGGAAATGCTGGGCATCGCGCTCGAAGCCGTAATACGGCGTCAAGTCCATGCCGCCGCCGAACCAGACCACCGGCTCCTGGCCCTCGGGGAAGGCCGCGAACATGCGTACATTCATGTGCACGGTCGGCACAAAGGGGTTGTGCGGGTGCATGACCAGGGACACGCCCATGGCCTCGAAGGGCGCGCCGGCCAGCTCGGGCCGATGCTGGGTGGCCGATGGGGGCAAGACCCGACCCCGCACATGCGAGAAATTGCAGCCGCCGCGCTCGAAGACAGCGCCGCCCTCGATCAATCGCGACAGGCCGTCGCCCTCCAGGCGGCTACCGGGCTCGCGCGTCCAGCCATCGCTGACGAAAGGATTGCCATCCACCGCCTGCAAGGCCGTGATGATGCGGTCCTGCAGATCGAGCAGGTAGTCGCGAACCCGCTGGGTGTCGAGGGTGGCGGCGAGGCTGGTTGGAGTGCTCATGTCTTGGTGTTCATCCGGATCGGACTGGCCAGGTGGTGGCGCTTGCCGCGATAAGGGGCGAAATGCTCGGCCATCAAGGCCAGATCGGCCTCGATATCACCGCTCAGGCGTACGAAGCGATTGAGCGCAATGGTACGGGTGGCGAAATCAAACGTGGCCAGGCCCACCGGCGCACCGGCTTGCAGCGCCACCTGGTAGGCACCGGAGCGCCAGCCCTGGGCCAGCGAACGCGTGCCTTCGGGCGCCGCGGCCAGCCAGAACATCTGGCCCTCGCGCGCCGCCGCCTGCATTTGTGCGGCCGTGTCGCCGACCAGGCCGTTGCGGCTGCTGCGGTTCACCGCCACACCGCCGAGCGAACGGATCCAGGGGCCGAACACCGGCACCCGGAACAGACTGTCCTTGGCCCAGAAACGCAGTCGCACGCCCAGCGCCGCTTTGCCCAGCAGGCCAAGGATGAAATCCCAGTTGGAGGTGTGGGGGTAGACCAGGATCACGCCTTGCTGGCCCGGCAGCCCCGGGAAATCAAGCCGCCAACCCGCCAGCGCCAGCAAGCCACGCGCCAGCCGGCTGCCCTGCGGCTGCACGGGCATGGGGCCGCCGATCCACTGCGGCACGGAGGGCCGCTGGGCCGCGTCTGCGCTCAACGCTTCACCGCACGATGGCCGATGTCCTGACGGTACTGCTTGCCATCGAACTGGATCTTGACCAGGGCCTCGTAGGCCGCCTGCTGCGCCGTGCGCACCGACTCACCCAGGGCCGTGACGCAGAGCACGCGGCCGCCCGAGCTCTGCAGCTTGCCGTCGACTTCGGTCGTGCCGGCATGGAAGACCATGACGTTTTCGGCGTCCGCCGGCAGGCCGCTGATGGCATCGCCCTTGCGTGGAGTGAGCGGGTAGCCGTGGGCAGCCACCACCACGCCGAGCGCCACACGGCGGTCCCATTGCAGCTCGACCTGGTCCAGCGTGCCATCGGTGGCGTGCAGCAGCACCTCCAACAAATCGCTCTTCAACCGCATCATGATGGGCTGGGTTTCCGGGTCGCCCATGCGGGTGTTGAACTCGACCGTGCGCGGCTGGCCGTGCTCGTCGATCATCAGGCCGGCGTAGAGAAAACCGGTGAACGGAATGCCATCGCGCGCCATGCCCTGGATGGTGGGCATGATGATTTCGTGCATGGCCTTGGCGTGGACATTGGGCGTCACGACCGGGGCAGGCGAGTAAGCGCCCATGCCGCCGGTGTTCGGGCCTTCATCGCCGTCCAGCAGGCGCTTGTGATCCTGGCTGGTGGCCAGAGAGACGACGTTTTTGCCGTCGCAGAGCACGATGAAGCTGGCTTCCTCGCCCTGCAGGAACTGCTCGATGACGACGCGCGCGCCGCCTTCGTTGTGCACCACGCCCAGCTTGTTGTCCGCCAGGATCCAGTCGATGGCCTCGTGCGCCTGCTCCAGCGTCATGGCCACGACCACGCCCTTGCCGGCAGCCAGGCCGTCGGCCTTGATGACGATGGGCGCACCTTGGGCGTCCACATAGGCATGGGCCGCCGCCGCATCGCTGAAGGTTTCGTAGGCCGCCGTGGGAATGCCGTGGCGCTTCATGAAGTCCTTGGCGAAGGCCTTGGACGATTCCAGCTGCGCGGCCGCCTTGGTCGGGCCAAAGATGCGCAGGCCACGGGCACGGAACTCGTCCACCACGCCGGCGGCCAGGAAGGCCTCGGGGCCGACCACGGTCAGGGCGATCTTCTGCTCCTCGGCGAAGTCGGCCAGCGCCTTCACATCGGTGATGGGCACATTCTTCAGCCGCGCATCGCGGGCCGTGCCGCCGTTGCCGGGCGCCACAAAGACCTGGCTCACGCGTTCCGCCTGCGCCAGCTTCCATGCCAGCGCATGTTCGCGCCCGCCATTGCCCAGTACCAAGACCTTCATTCGATGACTTCCATTCGCTGCTTGAGCGTTGTGTTTGCTAGCTGACGGCGCATGCCGGAGCGGATCGCGCGGGCCGGCTCAGGCCTCGATCGCGGCGTTGTGATAGACGGCCTGGACATCATCCAGGTCTTCAATCACATCGAGCAGCTTTTGCATGCGCGCTGCATCATCGCCGCTGAGGCTGATGGTGTTCTCGGCGCGCATGGTGACTTCGGCCATTTCGGGCACCAGGCCGGCGGCTTCCAGCGCATTCTTCACCGCCTCGAACTCGGTCGGCGGGGTCAGCACTTCGATGGCGCCGTCTTCGTCGGTCACCACATCATCGGCGCCGGCCTCCAGCGCCACTTCCATGATCTTGTCTTCCGAGCTGCCCGGGGCAAAGATCAGCTGGCCGCAGTGCTTGAACTGGAAGGCCACCGAGCCATCCGTACCCATATTGCCGCCGTACTTGCTGAAGGCGTGGCGCACCTCGGCCACCGTGCGGACCCTGTTGTCCGTCATGGTGTCGATCATCACGGCCGCGCCGCCGATGCCGTAGCCTTCGTAGCGGATTTCCTCGTAGCTGATGCCGTCGAGGTTGCCGCTGGCCTTGTCGATGTTGTACTTGATGCGATCGGCCGGCATGTTGGCGGCCTTGGCTTTTTCCACCGCCAGACGCAGGCGGGGGTTGTCCTTGACGTCCGGGCCGCCCTGGCGTGCTGCCACCGTGATTTCACGGATGATGCGTGTCCAGATCTTGCCGCGCTTTTCGTCCTGGCGGCCTTTGCGATGCTGAATATTGGCCCACTTGGAATGACCAGCCATATGGCTCTGCTCCTGCTGGATGCGCCGGGCGCGCACCCTCATTTGAGTTGGATAGACTGCGATTTTAGCTTTGCCACCCGGACACCCCATGCCTGACCCGATTCTGCTGGCCCGCCGCGACGCCATTGAGTGCTTTTTGCTGCCCGCCCTGGCCAACCGCCACGGCCTGATCACGGGCGCCACCGGCACCGGCAAGACCATCAGCTTGCAGACCCTGGCCGAGAACTTCAGCCGCATCGGCGTGCCCGTTTTCATGGCCGATGTGAAGGGCGACCTGACCGGCATCTCGCAAGCCGGCAGCCTCTCGCCCAAGCTGCAGGCGGTGCTGAAAGACCGCGGCCTGGATGCCCCCGCCCCGCTCGCCTGCCCGACCACGCTCTGGGACGTGTTTGGCAAGCAAGGCCACCCGGTGCGCGCCACCGTGTCCGATATGGGCCCGCTCCTGCTCTCGCGCATGCTGGATCTGAACGAGACCCAGCAAGGCGTGCTGCAGATGGTGTTCAAGATCGCCGACGACGCCGGGCTGCTGCTGCTGGACCTCAAAGACCTGCGCGCCATGCTCCAGCATGTGGGCGAGAACGCGGCGCAGTACACCACCGAGTACGGCAATGTCTCGGCCGCCAGCGTCGGCGCCATCCAGCGCGGCCTCTTGCAGATCGAGGCCCAGGGTGGCGACCAGTTCTTCGGCGAGCCCATGCTCAATATCGCCGACCTGATCCAGCAGGACCGCGGCCTGGGCGTCATCAACATCCTGGCCGCCGACCAGCTGATGACCGCCCCGCGGCTCTACGCCAGCTTTCTGCTCTGGATGCTGTCCGAGCTGTTCGAAAGCCTGCCCGAGGTGGGCGACCTGGACAAGCCCAAGCTGGTGTTCTTCTTTGACGAGGCCCACCTGCTTTTCAAGGACGCGCCGGCCGCCCTGGTCGAGCGCATCGAGCTGGTGGTGCGCCTGGTGCGCTCCAAGGGCGTGGGCGTCTATTTCGTGACCCAGAACCCGCTGGACATCCCCGATGCCGTGCTGGGCCAGCTCGGCAACCGGGTGCAGCATGCCCTGCGCGCCTTCACCCCGCGCGACCAGAAGGCCGTCAAGGCCGCGGCCGAGACCATGCGGGCCAATGCCGGCTTGGATGTGGCGTCAGCCATCACCGAGCTGGGCGTGGGCGAGGCCCTGGTCAGCCTGCTGGACGAGAAAGGCCGGCCCAGCGTGACCGAGCGCGTCTTCATCCTGCCCCCGGGCAGCCAGATCGGCCCGATCACGCCCGAGCAGCGCCAGGCCTTGCTGAAGAGCTCGTTGGTGGCTGGCGTCTACGAGCAGGCGGTGGACCGCGAATCGGCCTACGAGAAGCTGCGCGGCCGGGCGCCGGCGGCGGGTGCGTCCGCGCCGGCTCCAGCGGGCGGCGGCGTGGCCAGCGACAGTGCGGACGGGGGCGGCCTGCTCGGCGGCCTCAAGGACGTGCTCTTCGGCAGCACCGGCCCGCGCGGCGGCCGGCGCGAAGGCCTGGCCGAGACGGCGGCCAAGTCGGCCCTGCGCAGCATCGGCTCCTCGGTCGGACGCGAGATCGTGCGCGGTGTGCTGGGCAGCTTGCTGGGCGGCAGCAGCGGCGGCAAGACCAGCAGCCGGCGCCGCTGAAGTCTTCTGAAGGCCTCAGGCCGGGCGCGTACTTGGCGCCAGCCCGCCCCCGTTCGCGCCTGCAGCGGGCAGGCCGTCGCAAGCCGGTGGCCGCTCGGGACGCCTGCGCCGACACTCTCGCCACACCCCTCGCCACACCTCTCACCCCACACCGCCGCCCATGCCCTTCCCTGCCCCTTCGATCAGGCCCCGCCCGGTCTTGCGCCAGCTGCTGATCCTGTTCGGCATCGGCGGCTTCATGAGCCTGCTGCTGACCCTGCAGACGCCCGACGCCTTCGGCCGCAACTGGCTGCGCACGCAGATGCAGTGGCTGTACTGCTTCTGCGTCACCCTGGGCTGCTCGGTGACGATCCAGCTGCTGACACAGGCCTGCACCGGGCTGATTAACCTGCGCCGCGCCAAGCAAGGCCTGGAGCCGCAGGCCTGGCCGGGCTGGCCCCTGATGCTGGGCTGCCTGCTGCTGGGCACCCTGCTCGGCTACTCCCTGGGCATCGAGCTGGGCAATGCCCTGACCGGGCGGCAGGAGCTAGGCCTGCTGCGCGTCAATCTGCGCTCGGCCCTGGGCATGTTGGGCGTGTCCCTGCTGCCGGGCTTGGCGCTGACGATTTACTTCGTGGGCAAAAGCCAGGTCGAGGCGGCCCGCACCCAGGCCCAGACCGCCCAACGCCTGGCGGCCGAGAACCAGCTGCGCCTGCTGGAAGCGCAGCTGGAGCCGCACATGCTGTTCAACACACTGGCCAATTTGCGCGTGCTGATCGGCCTGGACGCGGCCCGGGCGCAAAACATGCTGGACCACCTGATCGCCTTCCTGCGCGCCACGCTGAACGCCTCGCGCAGCGGCAGCCACCCGCTGCGCGAGGAGTTCGCCCGCCTGCGTGACTACCTGGCCTTGATGCAGGTGCGCATGGGCAGCCGCTTGCAGCCCCAGATGGATCTGCCGACCGAGTTGGCCGAGCTGCCGGTGCCGCCGCTGCTGCTGCAGCCCCTGGTGGAGAACGCCATCAAGCATGGGCTGGAACCGGCCATCGAAGGCGGCCTGCTGAAGATCAGCGCACGGCGCGAGGGCGATCAATTGATCTTGGAAGTGCTGGACCATGGCGTCGGCCTGTCGGCCGGCAAAGCCGCCGCTGAGACTGAAGGCACGCATTTCGGCCTGCACCAGGTTCGGGCCCGCCTGGCCACGCAGTTTGGCCTCGGCGCGGGCCTGAGCCTACAGGGCATTGAAGCCCCTGGGCATGGCACCCGAGCACGCATCCACATGCCTCTGGGCTCCCTGACACAAACTCACCCTGCCCCATGAACCTGCCCGCTTGCACCGCCCTGATTGCCGAAGACGAAATCCTGCTGGCCGAGAGCCTGCGCCAAGAGCTGAGCCGGCTCTGGCCGGCTCTGGACATCGTGGCCATGGCCGGCCACGGCCAGGAGGCCGTCGACCAGGCCCTGCGCCTGCGGCCCGACATCTGCTTTCTGGACATCCGCATGCCGGGCCTCAGCGGCCTGGAGGCCGCCGCCGCTCTGGCCGAGGATTGGCCCGGCGAGGGCGCGCCCTTCCCGCTGCTCGTCTTCGTTACCGCCTACGACCAATACGCCTTGCAGGCCTTCGAGCATGCCGCCGTGGACTATGTGCTCAAGCCCGTACAGACCGAGCGCCTGACGCAGACCTGCGAGCGCCTGCGCAAAGCCTTGCTGGCCCGCCAGGCCGCCCAAGGCCCAGCCCTCGCGCCGGCCGCTTTGCAGAGCACCGTGGATCAGCTGCGCCAGTTGCTCGGTGCCGGAGGTCTGACGGCCCTCGGCGGCAGTCCGAACCGCCCGGAGCCGCTGCGCCTATTGCAGGTCAGCGTGGGCAACACCATTCAGATGGTGCCGGTGGACGAGGTGCTGTACTTCGAGGCGGCCGACAAATACGTGCGGGTGCTGACGCGCAACAAGGAACATCTGGTGCGCATCTCGCTGCGCGAGCTGCTGCCGCAGCTTGACAGCCAGCGCTTCTGGCAGGTGCACCGCAGCGTGGTCGTGCGCGCCGATGCCATCGACCGCGCGGTGCGCGACGAGAGCGGCCGCCTCACCCTGCACCTGCACAGCAGCGCCGACACACTCAGCGTCAGCCGCCTCTACGCCCCCCTTTTCAAGGGCATGTGAGCCCGGGCCGATAAAATCGCGGCCAAGTCGATTTTGAACAAGGCATTTCGCCTTCACCGCATTCCAATCCCGCCCTGCACGGCCGGCTGAAACCCCATGTCCCACACCCACGACGCTGCCAAAGACGAAGCCAAGAACGAGGCCGCCAAGCCCGGCAACAATTTCCTGCGCACCATCATCGAGCGCGACCTGGCCCAGCAAGAAGGACAGCCCCAGCGTCACTTTGCCGGCACCCCGGGCGATGCGGCCCACCATGCGGCCGGCCCGCTGGACCCGGCCAAGATCCGCACCCGCTTTCCGCCCGAGCCGAACGGCTATCTGCACATCGGCCATGCCAAGAGCATCTGCCTGAACTTCGGCCTGGCGCGCGATTACGGCGGCATCTGCCATCTGCGTTTCGACGACACCAACCCGGAGAAGGAAGAGCAGGAGTATGTGGACGCCATCAAGGAGATGGTGTCCTGGCTGGGCTGGGACTGGAACCAGGGCGGCACCTCGCACCTGTTCTACGCCAGCAACTACTTCGACTTCATGTACCGCGCCGCCGAGCACCTGATCAGCGCCGGCCTGGCCTATGTGGACGAACAGACGCCGGAGGACATGCGCGCCAACCGCGGTGACTTCAGCACCCCGGGCGTGAACAGCCCTTTCCGCGATCTGGGCGTGGAGCACCACCTGAACCGCTTCCGCGAGATGCGCGACGGCAAGCACCCCGATGGCGCTATGGTGCTGCGGGCCAAGATCGACATGGCTAGCCCCAACATCAATCTGCGCGACCCGGCGCTCTACCGCATCCGCCGCGCCACCCACCACAACACCGGCGATCAGTGGTGCATCTACCCGATGTACACCTTCGCCCACCCGATCGAAGACGCGCTCGAGCGCATCAGCCACTCGATCTGCACCCTGGAGTTCGAAGACCAGCGCCCCTTCTACGACTGGCTGCTCGGCCATTTGGCCGACGGCGGCCTGCTGGAGCGCCCGCTGCCGCACCAGTACGAGTTCGGACGCCTGAACCTCAGCTATGTGGTCACCTCCAAACGCAAGCTGCGCCAGCTGGTCGACGAAGGCCATGTGGCCGGCTGGGACGACCCGCGCATGCCCACCCTGGTCGGCATGCGCCGCCGCGGCTACACGCCCGAGAGCGTGCGCGCCATGGTGGAAGCGACTGGCGTGACCAAGAGCAATGCCTGGCTGGATTACAGCGTGCTGGACGGTTGCCTGCGCGCCGATCTGGAAGGCAAGGCCGCGCGCGCGATGGCCGTGCTCGACCCGGTGCAGCTCAAACTGACCAATTACGCGGACATCTTCGGCAGCCTGGAACACCGCGAACCCTGCAGCGCCCCCGCCCACCCGCACCTGCCCGAGCTGGGCCAGCGCAGCTTCAGCCTCGGCCCGGCCCTGTGGATCGAGCGCGAAGACTTCATGGAAGTGCCGAGCAAGGGCTACCACCGCCTCTACCCCGGCAACAAGGCGCGCCTCAAGGCCGGCTACATCATCGAATGCACCGGCTGTGAGAAGAACGAAGCCGGTGAGATCACCGCCGTGCTAGCCACCATCGTGCCCGACACCAAGAGCGGCACGCCGGGTGCTGACGCCGTCAAGGTCAAAGGCGTGATCACCTGGGTGGGCGCGCACGAGGCCATCGCCGCCGAACTGCGCCTCTACGACCGCCTGTTCACCGAAGCCCAACCTGATGCCGGCGGCCGCGATTTCCTCGAGGTCATCAACCCGAGCAGCCTCAAGGTCGTGACCGGCTATCTGGAGCCCTCGCTCGCGGGCGCTGCCGCCGATGTGAAGGTCCAGTTCGAACGCCACGGCTACTTCGTCGCCGACCGCATCGACCACCGCAGCGACAAGCCTGTCTTCAACAAGATCACCGGCTTGCGGGACAACTGGGGCGCAAAGTAAGCAGGGCTTGAAGCGGCGGCTTGCGGACCTTGGCTTGGGTGACGATCGGGCCGACTGGGTGCTCCGATCCAGCAAGGCCTTGCCCCATCGACGAGGCCGCCAATCGGTGACCCTGACAAGGGGTGTTGGGTGAGTGCTGAAGCGAAGTCAAGGAGGAGGTCCGCGCGAAGCGCGGGCCGGGGGACATGAGCGGAAGCACTCGCCCGATGCCCCTTGGCACAAGCCCAACCTTCAACGGTTGCTCTGTGCCGACAGACGCCAGCCACCGGCTCAACTATGCTGGGTCGTCGCGAAGCGAATCAAGACAAAAGGGCCGCATCACCCGAGGTGATGCGGCCCTTTTTCTGTTCAGGAAATTCTTGATCGAGGGAGCAAAGCGCAGCCGCTTTGGGCTGCTGGAACCCGACTACTCGCGCGGCTGGATCACCGGCGTGGCGTACTCATGACCAACCACGGCGCGGGCGAACAGGTAGTTCTCCAGGGCCTTGGCGCTCAGCGAATCGAGTTGCACATCACCGCGTGCATTGCAGGGAAAGGACAAGGCCTTGCCGGTGTGGAACAGCGACTGAAAGCGCAGCTCGTAAGCACCCGGGCCCGCGGGCGGGCGAAGGGTTTCGGTGTTCGGCTGCAGCATGGCGGCTTTATTTGCTTCCCTGTGGTCCATCAGAAATGTGTCCATGAGGTGTTCTCCAACGACGTCTTCATGTTCCTTGGGTCCTTGATGCAAGACTAGGCCCCGGATGAGGGGTTCAACATGCGCAAACGTCTCGTTTCAACGTCGGTGCAGGGCTCGCGGTGGACTAGGAAGTGCGCTGACACGAATTCATCACACTTTTTTATCCAGCCCTTTGCAAGCTTGGGCCTTCACCGCCACCCTGCCTCTCACGGCTTGAGGTGTCGGACGAAGAAGTCCGTCTGCGTGCGGTCGAGGTGCAAGCGTGCCTTTTTACCGGTGATGCCATGGGCGCGCCCGGGGTAGATCACCGTCTCGAACAGCTTGCCTTCGCTTTGCAGCGCGTCGATCAGGCGCAGGCTGTTTTCAAACAAGACGTTGTCGTCGGCCGTTCCGTGCACCAGCATCAAAGGCTTCTGCAGCAAGTTGGCGCGGCTGATCAAATTGGCCTCGGCGTAGGGCTTGGCGCGCCCACCCTCGGGCAGGCCCAGGTAACGCTCGGTGTAGGCGGTGTCGTAGAGCATCCAGTCGGTCGGCGGCGCGCCGGCGATGGCGGCGGCGAACGGCGTGTCCGCGTCCAGCATGGCGCGCGCAGCCAGATAGCCGCCGTACGACCAGCCCGTGAAACCGATGCGGGCCGGGTCCACCGAAGGCACCAACTTGCTCAGCTGCCGAACGGCCGTGAACAGATCCGCCAGCTCCGCCTTGCCAAAGCCCTCTGCATGGGCGCGGGTGAAGGCACGGTCCCGGTAGGCCATGCCGCGTGTGTCCAGCATCAGCACGCCAAAGCCTTGGCGCTGCAGGTAGGCGAGCAAGGCCGTGTCGCCACTCCAGCGCCAGCCCACCGTGGCAATACCGGGGCCGCCGTAGGCCTTGACGATGACCGGGTGGCGCTGGCCGGGCTTGGCGCCTGACTTCAGCGGCGGCAGATAGAAGGCATTGAGCGGCGTCTTGCCATCGGCCGCCAGAATGTCCAGCGCTTGCACAGCCGGCGTGATCGCCGCCAGCAGCGGATCAGGCGCATCGCCCTTGAGCGGCAGGCTGGCTTGCTGGCCATCCAGCGCCAGCACCTCGGTGCGCGGCGGCTGGCCCCAGCGGGATTCCGTCAGCAGCAAGTGGCGACAGCCCTGGTCGGCACGCGCATCACGCCAGCGGCGGGCTTCGCCGGGCTGTAGCATGCGCGCCTGCCCCTGCCAGTTCAGCTCAAAAATCTCGCGCCCACGGCCGCGCTCGGTGGCACCCGAGAACACCAGCCCCTGCTCACGCTGGCAGATCAGGCGGGCCACGGGCTCGGCTTGCTGGCTCAGTTGCTGGCGCTCGCCGCTGACCCGGTCCACCAGCCAGAACTGGGCGCGGCCGCTGGCTTCGCTGGTCCAGAGCAAGGCTGGCTTGCCCGAACGCAGCTGGGTTGGCAGCTCGCGCAAATCCTCCTGCACCTCAACCCAGGCCGGGTCGCGCTCGACCAGCACGGTGCGCGCCTGGGCCTGCGGGCCGCTGAATTCGACCAAGCTCAGCTGCTTCTGGTCACGCGTGAACCACTGCAGCCAGGGCGTGCCATCGGCAAACCAGCCGGCGCGCGGAATGTATTCGGCCTCCGGCGGCAGGCTCAAGACCTGGGCAGGCGCCTGGGCTGTGACGTCCAACACCAAAGCACGCACCGTGGCATTGCGCTCGCCGGCGCCGGGATAGCGCTGCGAGGTCATGGCCATGCGGTCGGCAAAGATCTGCGAGCGGGTTTTGAGCGGCACCTCGGACTCGTCCACCTCCAGCGCCAGGATGCGCTGGCCATCGGGCGACCACCAGAATCCACGCTGGCGGCCAAACTCCTCGGCCGAGATGAACTCCGCCAGACCGGTGCTGCGCGTCTCGCTGCCGCCCTGGCTCAGGCGCCGAGCCGCCGGGGTGGTGGCGCCAGCGTCCAGGCTTTGCACCCAGAGGTCACCGCCTTTGACGTAGGCGATCTGCCGACCGGCGGCATCGCAAACCGGGTCACGCTCGGGCTCTTTCTCGTCAAAAGTCAGGCGCTGGCTGCGCGGGCCAGCCGCCGTCAACTCAACCAGGTACAGATCACCCGAGAGCGGCAGAATCAAGCGGCGGTCATCCTTGCCGCACCACTGGTAGCCGGTGATGCCCCGGCCCTGGACGCGGCGGCGCTCCAGCGCCATTTTTTCCGCCTCGGTCAGGCGCACGCTTTGCCCACCGATCAAATCACTCACCGACACCAGCCGCTGCGGTTGGCCGCCAGGCAAGGCCTGACCCCAGAGTTCATTGACCTCGCTGTCCTGCTCCGAGGCGCGCAGGTAGGTGACCCAGCCCCCTGCCGGCGACAACTCCGGCGCGCGCGGCAGACGGCCCGCCAGAGGCGGATCGCTGTGGATGCGCTCCAGGCTGATCGCGGCGGGCGCCGGTTTGGCGGCCGAGGTGGCGGCCGGGGCGGCGGCAACGGCGCCTGAAAGAGCCGTGGCGCTCAAGGCGGCAAGCAGGGTCAGGGCCGGCAGCCATGGGCGCGAGCGCCGGGCGGACAAGGGGGGGTGGGCAGAAAATTGCATGCGACATGCTAGGCCCAGGGCAGCGCCCTCGCCTATCGAGACAAGCCCTTGCGGGCATGGGGCGTGCGCGAGCAGCGCACGAAAAACTGACGGATGCCACCGGCACCCGTCCGGCAGGTGCAGCGTTCGATCAGACCATCAGCCCCTCAGTCCAGGCTGCTCAGGTCCGCCATGCGGCGCACCTTGACCTTGCGGCCCTTGAGCTTGCCCTCGGACAGGCGCCGGGCCGCCTCGCGGGCGATGCTGCGCTCCACCGCCACATAGCTGTGGAACTCGGTGATGTTGATCTTGCCGACCTGCTCGAACTTGAAGCCCGCTTCGCCGGTCAGGGCGCCGAGGATGTCGCCCGGGCGGATCTTCTCCTTGCGGCCGCCGAGGATCTGCAAGGTGTCCATGGCGGGCTGCAGCGGCGCACCGTCGGCGTCTTTGAGGCTGTCCAGCTTCTGCCAAACGAACTCGCGGCCCAGCAGCTGCTCGATGCGGCCGATGCGGCCCATCTCGTCCAGGCTGGCCAGGCTCAGGGCCAGGCCTTGCGCGCCGGCGCGGCCGGTGCGGCCGATGCGGTGCACATGGACCTCGGTGTCGGGCGTGACTTCGACATTGATCACGCATTCCAGCTGCGCGATGTCCAAGCCACGCGCCGCCACATCGGTGGCCACCAGGACCGAGCAGCTGCGGTTGGCAAACTGGATCAGCACCTGATCGCGATCGCGCTGCTCCAAGTCGCCGTGCAAGGCCATGGCCACAAAGCCCTGGCCGTTGAGCACATCGACCAGATCGCGGCACTGCTGCTTGGTGTTGCAAAAAGCGATGGTGCTGGCCGGGCGGAAATGGCGCAGCAGCTGCGAGACGGCATGCAGGCGCTCGCCCTCGCTGACCTCAAACGCGATCTGCTCGATCTGCGCCGGCGCCTGGCTGGCACTCGCACCCGCGGCCAGCTTGACTTCCTTGGGCTCGCGCATGAACTGGCTGCTCAGCTTGGCGATGCCTTCCGGGTAGGTGGCCGAGAACAGCAAGGTCTGGCGCTTCTTGGGGCATTGGCGCGCGACGGTGACGATGTCATCGAAGAAGCCCATGTCCAGCATGCGGTCGGCCTCGTCCAGCACCAGGGTGCTGAGCGCACCGAGCTGCAGGCTGCCGCGCTCGAGATGGTCCATCACCCGGCCCGGCGTGCCCACGGCGATATGGCAGCCAAAACCCAGCGAGTCCATCTGCGGCCGCATCGGTGAGCCACCGCACAGGGTCAGGATCTTGATGTTGTCGGCGGCGCGGGCCAGGCGGCGGATCTCTTGCGTCACCTGATCGGCCAGTTCTCGCGTCGGGCACAGCACCAGGGCCTGGACGTCGAAGCGGCTGGCATCGAGCCGGTGCAGCAGAGCCAGGGCAAAGGCCGCCGTCTTGCCGCTGCCGGTCTGGGCCTGGGCGATCAAGTCCTGACCCTCCAGCGCCAGCGGCAGGCTGGCGGCCTGGATGGGCGTCATCTGCGTGTAGCCCAGCTGGGCCAGATTGGCCTGCATGGCGGCACTCAGCGGCAGCTGAGCGAAGGAGAGTTTGGAGTCAGGCGTGAGGGCGTTCATCGCCGGATTATCCCTGCTGCGGCTCACGCCCCTCGGGAAAACACCAATCCACCGACCAAGAGCTGGGCAGCAGCGGCCTCAGCCGCCCGCTTGCTTGACCGTCCACGTGCCTTTTTTCTTGAGCAATTCAATCACGCGCTCGCGGTGGTCGCCCTGCACCTCGATCACGCCGTCCTTGACCGTGCCGCCCGAGCCGCAGGCGGCCTTGAGCTCCTTGCCCAGGGCGATCAGGCCGGCTTCGTCGAGTGGCACGCCCTTGACCAGGGTGACGCCCTTGCCGGCCCGGCCCTTGGTCTCGCGCGAGACGCGCACGATGCCGTCGCCCTTGGGCAGCTGAGGCCGGCCGCAGCGGCAATCGGCCTTGGCCTGGCGGCATTCCGGGCAGGTGCGGCCGCTGTCGGTGGAATAGACCAGGCCGGACAAGGCGCCCAGGCCGGACAGGGATTTGCTGGACTTCATGCGGTGCAACTTTCTACTTCTTCATCGATCGGACGCGGACAGAGTGGCCGCGGCCCGCGCTCGTCCGGGCCGAACATCTGCAGGTCCAACTCCTCGGGCGAATTGACCGTGCGCAGGCGCAGATAGGCCTCTTCCGCCTCGGGGTAGTGCCGGCGCAGGTAATGCAGCCATTGTTTCAGGCGGCCAGCCTGGTGACGATGGGCCACGTTGCGGCGCACCAGATCAAAGAAGCCGCGCATCAGCGGCAGCAGCGCAGCCCAGCTCAGCGGCGGCCCATCCGGGGACTGCAAGGCCAGGGCCAGGCCTGGGTTGGCCACCATGCCGCGGCCCACCATCAAATCACTGCAGCCGCTTTGCGCGCGGCAGTTCTCGGCGTCGGCCGGCGTCCAGATTTCGCCATTGGCCACCACCCGCGCCTGCAACGCCTCGCGCACCGCGGCGATGCGGTCCCAGTAGGCCGGCGGCTTGTAGCCATCGGCCTTGGTGCGGGCGTGGATGACCAGCTCCTCGGCGCCGCCGTCCTGCATGGCCAGGGCGCAATCGAGTGTGCGGTGGCTGTCCATATAGCCCAGGCGCATCTTGGCCGAGAGCGGCATGTCGACCGGCATGGCGCGGCGCACGGCCGAGACGATCTCGTGGATCAGCTCCGGCTCATCCAGCAGCACCGCACCGCCGCGATGGCGGTTCACGCATTTTGCCGGGCAGCCGAAATTGAGGTCGATGCCGGCCGGCCCCAGGGCCGCCAGCTTGGCTGCGTTCTCGGCCATGCAGACCGGGTCGCTGCCCAGCAGCTGGGCCCGCACCGGCACACCCGCCGCCGTACGCCCGCCGTTCAGCAGCTCGGGCACGATGCGAGTGAAAACACGGTTGGGCATCAGCATGTCGGTGATGCGGATGAACTCGGACACGCAGCGGTCGATGCCGCCGACGCGGGTCAGCACATCCCGGAGCATGTGGTCCAACAGACCTTCCATCGGCGCCAACAAAATCATGGCGCAGCCTCCGCTGCCAGCAGGTCTTGATGCGTGAGGTACAGGCGCAGATCGAACTCCAGCTGGCCGTAGGCCGGCTCCATATGCTGGCAGAGCTGGTAGAAGGCCTTGTTGTGGTCCAGCTCCTTGAGGTGGGCCAACTCGTGCACCACGATCATCTTGAGGAACTCGGCCGGGGCTTCCTTGAACAGGCTGGCGACGCGGATCTCGCGTTTGCTGGTCAGCTTGGCGCCCTGCACGCGCGAGGCGCGGGTGTGGGTGCCCAGGGCATGCTGCAGCACCTTGAGCTTGGCATCGAAGCAAACCTTGGACAGGGGCGGCGCATTGCGCAGGTAGCGGTTCTTCAGCGCCATGGTGTAGTCGAACAGCGCCGTGTCGCTGCGCACCTCATGGCCCAGCGGGGAGCGGCGCGCCAGGGTCTCGCCCAGGCGGCCGGCGTCGATCAGCTGCTGCACCTGGGCCAGCAACTCGGCCGGATAACCGGCCAGGTACTTCAAAGTCGGCATCACGAGGTTCAGCTCGGCTCGGCGAGCGCCGCGGGGCTGATGCTGTAGTTCGCTGCGATCCAGGTCTCGAACTGATTGCACATGGCTTCATCCCCCTCGCGGTTGTCAGCCAGCAACTGCTCGCCGTGGACGATGCGGATCTCGGCCGCCAGGGCCGAGGGGAACTCGCTCGGGTACTGGCGCTGCGCGGCGGCGGCCATGCTGGCCTGGGCCTCGGCCCAGCAGTCCTCGACCGACTGATTGCAGGCCTCGGCCAGGTAGCGGGCCGAGAAGCCCTCGCCCGTCAGGCTGCGCAAGGTGGCGTCGTGATCGATGCTGTTGCCCGGTTCCCAGTAATGCGCCGACAGCGCCGGGCCGATGGCCGGGTTGTCGGTCAGATAGCCATGCTTGCGCAGGAAGTGAGCGCGGGTCTGGTAGACGGCCATATGGGCCAGCAGATAGCCCTGGTAGGACGCCGCCGACTCCTGGTTGAGCAGATGCGGGATCGCCAGCAGCGGCCGTGGGCTGTGCACACCTAGAACGCTCTGCTCGGTGGCGCGGGCCAGGGCGAGCACGTTCTCCGCTGTCAAGGCTTCATCCTGCATGGCGTAGAGCGCCGCTTCGAAATAGGGCACGACGGCGATCGAGCGCTCGTCAAAAGCGCGCATGGGCTGGCTGCTGGCGATGCGGGCATGGATCAGCTCATCGGGGATGGCCTCGCCCGCGGCATTGCGGGCATAACGCTTGAGCCAGTCGGCATCGCCGAGCAGGCTGTCGCAGAACATCGATTGGGTCTCGGCGTAGGCCATTGAGGTCGGCGCGAACTCCTGCGAGAAGCAGGGCGAGTTCTGCACCACATTGGCGAAATGCGCGGCATGACCACCTTCGTGGAACAAGGTGTTGATGGCGCGCAGGCCGCTGCCGACCTGGTCAGGCTTGGCCTCGGCGGTGAAGTTGATCTGGCCCGGCACCCAGCGGCCTTGTGCATCGACATGGCTGGGAATGGGGCCGTGGCAGAAGCCGTTCTGGTACTTGCCGGCGCGCTCCAACAAATCCAGCTGCAGAGTGGCCCCGCGGTACTGGATGCCAAGGCGCCGGAAGCTCTGTACCCAGCGGCGCAAGGCGGGCCCGAAAGGCATATAAGCATCCATGCGGCGCACCACATCGCCTGCCGAGTAGAAGCGCAGATTCCAGGGCTGCAGGGCCTGCTCGCCATGGCGGGCCTTCAAATCAGCCAGGGCGCGGGTGTTGGCCGCATCAGTGCGCTGCACGAAATCGTCGAGGATGTCCTTCAGCTGCTGCGGCGTCATGCGCTCGTTCTTGCGCAGCTTGAGTTCGAAGTAGTTATCGAATCCCAGGGCCCGCGCAAAGCGGTTGCGCAAGCGCACCAGATCGAGAAAGCCGTTGGCCAGCACCCATTGCTCAATCGCGTAAAAGGCTTCGAGCGAGCTGCGCCGGCGGGCTTCGTTGGGGTTGGTGGCCAGATTGGTGGCCAGCATGGACAGCGAGGCGACCTCGCTCTCGCCGGCTTCGTTGATGTGCCTCGGCTGCAGCTCGCGCTTGGCGGCAAAGATGCGGCTCTCGGCCTCGATGATCTCGGCCATCAGGGCGCGGCCGGCTTCGTTGTCGATGATATTGGCCTCGAACACGGCCAGCCAGCCGCGCAGGCCGTGCAGCAGCCCCGCGCGCTCCGGGCAATCCTCGGCCGATTCAAGCCGCGCGATGTGCTCACGCGTCGCGGCCAGGCGGGCCGGGTCGGAGATGAAGGCCTTGTAGGCGCCCTCGGCCCGCTCGAAGCCGGCCTGGTCCTCGCTGGTGGCCATATAGGTGGCCCAGAACAGGTCTTCCTTGCTCTTGTGGACCTGCAAATAGTCCTGGTTCAGCTGGTCAAAAAAAGCGCGGGCGCGGTCCATGGAGGCGGCTCTTGTGAAGTCGGCAGGGGCGAGAGCATAGCGGTTCGGCCGCTGGAGCCGGCTTGGCAAGGCCACTTTGGGCCATGATGCCGGCATGAGCACGACCTTCCAGATCCGCCTGCTGCAGGCGGACGAAGCCAGCGAGAGCTTCCCCGCCCGAGCCGACCAGACGATTCTGCAAGCCGCCCTGCAGGCCGGCGCCTTCATGCTCAGCAGCTGCCGCAATGGCAGCTGCCGGGCCTGTGTGCGTCAGCTGCTGGAGGGTGAGATTGCCTACCGCATCGAATGGCCAGGCCTGAGCCGGGAGGAAAAGGCCGAGGGCTGGGTGCTGCCCTGTGTGGCGGAGGCGCGCAGCGACCTGCTGCTGGCGCCGGTACGGCGCGAAGGCGGCTGAGGCCCGGCGCTCAGCGCGGCGCTGCGGGATCGGCCGGCGCGGGATCGGCAGACGCGGGATCGGCAGAAGCGGGCTCGCTCAGCGCCTCGGCGGCCCGCTCCTCGGTCGCCGGCTCGGGCGACACCGACGCCGTTTCGGCCTCTTCCAAAGCTTGCACCATGGCCTGACCCGGGTTGCGCTCCTTGGCGGTCACTTCCAGGTAATGCTGTTCGATGAAACCCTTCTCGACCAGATTGCGCTTGAGCGAGTCTTCCAGCTCCTCGATCCGGCCCTTGAGTTTTTCGATCTCTTTTTCCAGCTTGGCCTTGGTTTCCAGCACGGCCTCGTCGACCGGCTCGTCATGCGCAGGCGGGTCGGCCGACAAGACTTCGAGGTCGTGGCGCAGCTTCTGGATGGTGCGCTCGGCCGTGGCCAACTGCTCGCGCTGGGCCTGGGCCTCGCGCTCCAGGGCCTTGATGGCGGCGGCATTGGGCGGCGCCTCCGAGCCGGCTGAAGACGCGGCCGCCTCACCCGGTCCGCGCAAGGCCAGGTCTTCCAACTCGCGCTGCAGGCGGGCGGCCGTGCGCTCGGCACGCTCGGCGCGCAGCTCAAAGCCGCTGGCACGCTCCTGCGCCTGCTGGACCTGGCCACGCAGCTGCTCCAGGCGTTGGCGGGTCGAGGCCAGCTCGGCGCTGTCGGCGCCGCTCGCGTTGCCCCCTCCGCCACCGGTGCGGGCACGCAGGCTGCTGATCTGGCGCAGGCTTTCCTCCAGGCGCTCGCGCGTGCGCCCCAGCTCCACCTGCACCCGTTGGCGCTGGGCCAGCAGGCGATCGACCTCGTTGCGATGGCTGCGCTTGAGGCGTTCCATCTGCTCGGCATTCATTTCATGGGCATGGGCCGGCCAGGGTTCGCGGTCGGCCTCGCGCTGGGCGCGGTCGGCGGCGGTGTCCATGCCGTAGCTGTTGATCAGGGTGCGCACCATCTCGGGCAGTTCACTGAGCAGGTGCATATCGGGCGCCTGAGCGCCGCCGAAATTGCTGTTCACCGCCCCGCCCCGACCCTCGGCCACACGCATCAGCTCATGCGCAGCGATCTTCATCTCGCGCCCGGCATCGCGGGTCTCGCGCAGGGCGTTGACGATGTGGATGTGGTTGCTTTCCTCGTAGCGCGTCATGCGCCAGTAGGTGGCGATCACCACGATGATCACCACCACATTGGCGAGAAAGAGGGAAACGGCGGCAACGCCTTCGACGGTCAGTTCCATGGCGGGCGCGGCTCCTCGTCCAGGCGGGCGATGCTCACAGGCGGATAAAGGCCATGCGGCCCTCGCCATAGCCTGGCACCGAGAGGCGGTAGTCGCTGCGGCCGATGTCGCGCTCCATCAGGCTGCGCAGCTTGTCGAAGGGCTTGGCCACCAGATTCACCACCTTCAGCGTCACCGCCGGCGAGCCCGGCTCGCGCGTCAGAATGCCCGCGGCCGAGCGCAAGAAGAGATCGGCCTGGGCCATCATCTCCGGCGTGGGCACGCCCGAACTCAGCGCCAGGCGCACCGGCGGCGGCTGCAGCTGTGCCCCGCCGCCGCCCAGGATGCAACAGGCATTGACATCGAGGATGCCAAGAGCATGCGGGGTCTTCTGCCCTTCGGCCACATACATGGCCAGGTTGTGGGGCAGCTTGAGGTCGTTCAGGCCCTGGCCCGGTGCCGGGATCAGGCGGAAGGGAATCTCGCGCATCTGGCTCTTGATCAAGCGGTTCAGCGCCTCGGCCGATTCCAGCGCCGGCGCCGGGCCCTTGGCCGCCTCGCGGCAGGAAGCCAGGGCCGCCTGCACCTCGCGCAAGAGGTCTTCATCCTTGAAGGGCTTGTTGATCACGAAGATGGCGCCGTTGCTGCGCGCCTGCGAGAGATGGCGTTCGCCCGTCTCGGTGGTGACGAAGCCGACCTTGATCTCGTGGCGGCCGATCTGGCGCAGGGTCTGCAGCATCTCCAAGCCGCTGACCTTGGGCATGTGCCAGTCGGAGATGACCAGATCGGGCTCGAAGCTGGTGACCAGACGCAAGGCCTGCTCGCCATCCATGGCCAGCTCGAACTGCAACGGGCCCAGGGAGGCCGCCTGCAGCACGCGCTGGATGATGGCCTGGATGGCTCGGCTGTCGTCGACGATCAGGACACGCAGTGGGGCTAGATTGGCTGTTTGCATGATCTCTTCACTCGCGGCAAAAGCTGCCATCACGATGGATGTCAGTCAGCATCACGGCCAGCCGGCGGGGCTGGTCGCTGGATACCACAAAAAGGGCGCGGCGTTCGCCGCGGTGCGTGTATTCGGGCCACTGCTGGCGGTCCAGCGGCTGCGGCAGGCCGAGGTTGGCCAGGCTGGCGTCATCCAGGCATTCCATCAAGCTGGCGCTGAGGATGTTGCAGAGCTCGGCGCCGGCGTCCTGCAGGTCGGCCGGGCTCAGCTGCTCGGGCGGCAGGCCGAACATGGCAGCGGCCAGGGCCTGGCTCTCGGCCGCGCCCATGAGCAAGAGCACCAGCGCGCGCGGATGACTGCTGAAGCCGGTGACGCAATCGGTGATGGGCAGCATGAAGCAGGCGTCGTCGGCCTGCGGCGTAGGGGGCTCGGCGGCCGGTGCAAAGGCACAGCTCTGCCCGGTCAAGCCTGACCAGGCGCGCGCCAAATTGCTCAGAACAACCCCTTCGTGCACTCAACCACCTCCAAGGCTTGAGGCTGAGTGTCCGCGCAAGCGGCCAGCGGCCAAAGCCCGAGCAAAGCGACCAAGACCGGCTTTCTCCGGCGCCCGGGCCACAGGCGCGAGGCACACACTCGCTCCACAGCGTCTGTGGACAAGTCCGTGCACAGCCTGCGCACGCCGCTCGCAAGTGCTTGATTTCACAGAATCTTTGCTGGATTGCTGCAAAAACAGGCAGAGTTCCAGGAACCCAGCCGGAGAGGGGCGGGATAATCACGGGTTCGCCGCGCCCCACACCCATGCACAGAACCATTTTCACCACGCCCGTCGTCAACAGCCTGTTGCGCGGCTTCTCCATCGCCTTTTTGAAGCTGCGCGGCTGGACCCTGGACGGCCAGTTGCCCGCCGCCCACCCCAAATGCGTGCTGATCGCCGCCCCGCACACCAGCAACTGGGACCTGCCCTACACGCTGATGGTGGCCTTCGCCCTGAGGCTCAATGTCTACTGGATGGGCAAGCAGCAGATCTTCCGCTGGCCCTTCGGCCCGGTGATGCGCTGGCTGGGCGGCATCAGCGTGAACCGCGAGCAATCGAGCAATCTGGTGGCCGCATCGGCCGCGGCCCTGGTGGCCGCCGATGGCGCGGTGCAGCTGATCGTGCCGCCCGAGGGCACGCGCAGCAAGACCCGCTACTGGAAGACCGGTTTCTACTGGATCGCCCACACCGCCCAGGTGCCCATCGTGATGGCCTACATGGACTATGAGCGCAAGCTCAGCGGCCTGGGCCCGATCTTCGTGCCCAGCGGTGACATCGAGGCCGATATGGTCAAGATCAAGGCCTTCTACGCCCAGTTCAAAGGCAAGAACGCCTCGCAGTTCGACCACCAATGAGCGAGCAGCACGACACCCCGGCGACGCCCCCGGCCGCCCCTGCGAAGAAGAACAAAGATCCGCTGCACGGCATCACCCTGGAAGCCATCGTCACCGAGCTGGCCCACTACTTCGGCTGGCGTGAACTGGGCGAGCAAATCCCCATCCGCTGCTTCCAGCAAGACCCCAGCGTCAGCTCCAGCCTCAAGTTCCTGCGCAAAACCCCCTGGGCCCGCGCCAAGGTGGAGAGCCTCTACCTGTTCATGAAACGAGAACAGGCGCGAAGCCGCTGAACCAGGTCGACTCGCTCCAGCCAAGATATCGCCCCCAGAAAAGAAAAGGCGCCCGGTCGAAACATCGACCGGGCGCCTTTTTGCTGGGGCTGCAGCGAATCGTCAGCGCATCAGCTGGCCTTCACACCGCCGCCCAAGGCCTTGTACAGCTGCACGCCGTTGAGCAAGGAGCCCAGGCGCACTTGCAGCAAGGCTTGCTCGGCAGCGAACGCAGCGCGCTGGGCGTCCAGCAGTTCCAGGCTGTTGGAGGCGCCGTTGGCGTGGCGCAGTTCCACCAGCTTCAGGCGCTGCGATTCAGCGGCGGTCTGCGCGGCCTGGGCCTGCAACTGCTCGCCAAAGGTGGCGCGGCCGGCGAGTGCATCGGCCACTTCGCGGAAGGCGGTTTGTACCGCCTTTTCGTACTGCGCCACGGCCACACCCTGGGCCGCCTTGACGGCTTGCAGATTGGCCTCGTTGCGACCCGAATCAAAGATGGGCACCAAGGCCTGACCCACCAGGCTGAAGGCGGTGTTCTTGAACAGCTCGGACAGCTGCGAGCTGGTCGTGCCCAGATTGCTGGTCAGCGTGATGCTGGGGAAGAAGGCCGCCCGGGCCGCGCCGATATTGGCATTGGCGGCGCGCAGCTGCTGCTCGGCCTGCAGCACATCGGGGCGCTGCACCAGCACTTCAGACGGCAGGCCGGCCGGCACATCAGCCAGGCTTTGCGCTTGCAGGCGCTGGCCCGCCGGCAGATCGGCCGGCAGGGGCTGACCGACCAGCAACACCAGGGCGTTCTCGTCCTGGGCACGCTGGCGCTGCTGCTGGGCCACGGCCGCGCGGGTGGCGGCTGCGGCCGACTCGGCCGCGCTCAGGTCCAGCGAGGACGCCGCGCCCGCCTCGAACTTCAGGCGGGTCAGGCGCAGCGTGTCCTCGCGCGAAGCCAGGGTGCGCTGGGCCAGCTGCAGCAGCTCCTCGTCGGCCTGCAGCACCAGATAAGCCGAGGCCACACCGGCCACCAGGCTGATCTGGGCGGCGCGGCTGCCTTCGGCCGTGGCCAGGTAGCGGGCCGTGGCGGCATCGACCTGGTTCTTCACCCGGCCCAGCAGATCGACCTCATAGGCCGTGACCTGCAGGCCTGCCTGGAAGTTGTTGCTGCTGCCCACGCCATTGCTGTTGGGCTGGCGGCTGGCGCTGAAACCGGCGTTGACCGTGGGCAGGCGGCTGGCTTCGCTGACGCGGGCCAGGGCCCGGGCCTGCTCGACATTGAGCAGGGCCACGCGCAGATCGCGGTTGTTCTTGAGTGACAGATCGATCAGGGCGCGCAGGCGCTCGTCCTGGCCGTAAAAGCTCTGCCAGCTCAGCTCGGCCGCGGCCGTGCCGCTCGTGGCGGACGGGGCCGACCACTGTGCAGCCACTGGGGCGGCCGGGCGCGCATGCTCAGGTGCCAGGCTGCCGCAGGCCGTCAGGCTCAGGGCTGCGAAGGCCAGCGCGCTCAGACGCAGCATCGGGGTCTTGCGAAAGATCTTGTTGTTTTCCATTCAAACCTCCTCGGCGGGCAAAGCGCCGCTGGGCTGGGCACCGTCCGCCTGATGGGCGTAGATGCGGCGTTGGCGTTCGCTGCCCTTGAACAGGCGGCGCACCACCAGGAAGAACACCGGCACAAAAATCACCGCCAGAACCGTGGCAGACACCATGCCCGAGAGCACGCCGGTGCCGATGGCACGTTGGCTGGCCGAACCGGCGCCAGTGGCGAAGAACAGCGGCGTCACGCCCAGGATGAAGGCCAGCGAGGTCATGATGATGGGACGGAAGCGCAGGTGGCAGGCTTCGAGGATGGACTCGATCAGCCCCTTGCCTTCGGCCTGCAAGTCCTTGGCGAACTCGATGATCAGGATGGCGTTCTTGGCGGACAGGCCGATGATGGTGATCAGACCGACCTTGAAGTACACGTCATTGGGCATGTCGCGGAAGCTCGCACCCATCAACGCACCCAACAGGCCCAGCGGCACGACCAGCAGCACCGACAGCGGGATGGACCAGCTCTCGTACAACGCGGCCAGACACAGGAACACCGCCAGCAGCGAGAAGGCGAGCAGGATGGTGGCCTGCGAACCCGAGAGCTTCTCTTCACGCGACAGACCGGTCCACTCGTAGCCAATGCCGGGAGGCAACTGCTTGACCATCTGCTCCAGCTCGGCCATGGCCGCGCCGGTGGAGGCACCGGGCGCCGCATCGCCAGCCAGGCGCATGGCCGGATAGCCGTTGTAGCGCGTGGCTTGCATCTGGCCGGTGATCCAGTGGGTCGAAGCAAAGGCCGACAGCGGCACGCTCTGACCCTTGGTGTTGGTCACATTGAGGCGCAGCAGGTCTTCTGGTTGCATGCGGGCCTGGGCTTCTGCTTGCACAACCACACGTTGCAGGCGGCCGTTGCTCGGGAAGTCATTGACATAGGCCGAACCCAGCTGGGTGCCGATGACGGCAGCCACCGCGTCGTAGCTCACGCCGAGCGCGGCCGCCTTGTCGCGGTCGATGTCCAGCTGCAGCTGCGGCGCATCTTCCAGACCGTCCGGGCGCATGCCGGTAATCAGCTTGCTCTTGCTGGCCATGCCCATCAACTGGTTGCGGGCGTTCAACAGGGCCTCATGGCCGAGGCCGCCGCGGTCCTGCAGGCGCAGGGCGAAGCCGGTGGCCGTGCCCAGTTCAGGAATCGGCGGGGGCGAGAGCGGGAAGATGAAGGCATCACGCACCGCCATCATCGCGCCGAAGGCACGACCGGCCAGGGCCGAAGCACTGTGCTGCGGGCCGATGCGCTCTTCCCAGGGCTTGAGCGGCACAAACACCAGGGCGGCGTTCTGGCCTTGGCCCGAGAAGGAGAAACCGATCACGCCCACGGTGTTCTGCACCTCGGGCTGGGCCAGCATGAAGTCTTCGACTTGCTTGACCGCCGCTTCGGTGCGGTTGGCCGTGGCACCCGGAGGCAGCTGCACATTGACGATCAGATAACCCTGATCTTCGTTGGGCAGGAAGGAGGTGGGCATGCGGGTGTACATCAGGCCGACAGCGGCGACGATGACGCCGTAGACCAGCAGCATGCGGCCGCTGCGCTTGAGCAGCTTGGCCACCCAGCCTTCATAGCCCTTGGCCGTGCGCGAGAAACCACGGTTGAACCAGCCGAAGAAACCGGTCTTGGCATGGCCGTGGCCGGCTTCCACCGGCTTGAGCAAGGTGGCGCACAGGGCCGGGGTCAAGGTCAGCGCCATCAGGGCCGACAGCAGCATGGAGGCCACCATGGCCAGCGAGAACTGGCGGTAGATATTGCCCACCGATCCGGCGAAGAAGGCCATGGGCACGAACACCGAGACCAGGACCACGGTGATGCCGATGATGGCGCCCGAGATCTGGCCCATGGCCTTGCGGGTGGCCTGCAGCGGCGGCAGGCCCTCCTCGTTCATGATCCGCTCGACGTTCTCCACCACCACGATGGCGTCGTCCACCAGGATACCGATGGCCAGCACCATGCCGAACAGGGTCAGCACGTTGATCGAGAAACCCATCCACAACATGATGGCGAAGGTGCCCAGCAGGGCAATCGGCACCACGATGGTGGGGATCAGGGTGTAGCGCCAGTTCTGCAGGAACAGGAACATCACCAGGAACACCAGGACCACGGCCTCGACCAGGGTCTCAACCACTTGCGTGATCGAGATCTTGACGAACTTGGACGAGTCGTAAGGCACCTCGTAGGCCACGCCCTCGGGGAAGTAGGCTTGCAGCTCGGCCATGCGCTCCTTGACCGCGGTGGCCGCGGCCAGGGCATTGCCGCCCGGGGCCAGCTGGATGCCGATGCCGGTGGCCGGCTTTCCGTTCAGGCGCGAGTAGGAGCCATAGTTCTGACCACCCAGCTCGACGCGCGCCACATCCTTGAGGCGCACGCTGGAGCCATCGGTGTTGGCGCGCAGCAGGATGTTGTTGAACTGGTCGACGCTCTCCAGCTGACCCTTGACCACCACGGTGGCCGACATGGTCTGCTCGGACAGATTGGGCAGCTCGCCGATGGAGCCGGCCGGCACCAGCGCGTTTTGCGCGCGAATGGCGGCATTGACCTCGGCCGGGCTCATATTGAAGGACAGCAGCTTGGCCGGGTCCAGCCAGATGCGCATCGCGCGCTCCGTGCCGAACAGCTGGGCCTGGCCGATGCCGGGCAGACGCTGCAACTCGGGGATGATGTTGCGCGCGGCATAGTCACCCAGGGCCTTGGTGTCCAGCGTGCCAGTCTTGCTGGACAGCATGACGAAGAGCAGGAAGTTGTTGCCGGCCTTGTCGATGCGCACGCCCTGCTGCGTCACCGCAGCGGGCAGGCGCGGCGAGGCGCGGCTCAAACGGTTCTGCACCTCCACCTGGGCCAGCTCCAGATTGGTGCCGGGCTCGAAGGTGACGGTGATGGCGCCCGTGCCGTTGGCCTGGCTGACCGATTCCAGATAGGCCAGCTTGGGCGCGCCATTGAGCTCCTGCTCGATGACGGAAATGACGCTTTCGTCCAGGGTCTTGGCCGAAGCGCCAGGGTAGACCACATTGATGGACAAGGCGGGCGGCGCGACCGTGGGGTACTGCGCCACCGGCAGCTTGGTGATGGAGACCGCGCCGAAGACCAGGATGAACAGTGCGATCACCCAGGCAAAGACCGGCCGGTCAATGAAGAAACGTGCCATGTTGTGAACCTCTGATTAGCGGCTGGCGGCCGAGGCCGGAGCGGCGGGGGCGGCCGATGCCGCGGGCGCCGAGGCGGCTGCAGCCGCAGACCAAGGCACCGGCGTGACCGGCGCGCCGGGCACGAACATCTTCTGGAAGCCGTCAACGATGACCTGCTCACCCGGCTTCAGGCCGTCCAGCACCACCCATTGGTTGCCCTGGGCGCTGCCGACCTTGACCATGCGCGGCTCGGGCTTGTTGCCGGCACCGACCACCAGGACCGAATCGCCCTGATTGCTGCGCTTGACGGCTTGTTGCGGCAGCAGGATGCCGGCCGGCAGCTCGCCTTGTGAGAGGCGCACGCGCACATACTGGCCGGGCAAGAGCTGACCTTCGGCGTTGGGCACTTCGGCGCGCAGGCTGACCTGGCCCGATGCGGCATCGACGCTCACATCGGTGAACAGCAGGCGGCCGGGCTTGGCCAGCTCGCTGCCGTCGTCCAGCACGATGCGCACCTGGGCGGCCTGGGCACCGGCAGCGCGCAGCTTGCCGCCGGCCAGGGCACGACGCAGCTGCTGCACTTCATTGGCGCTCTGCGTGAAGTTGACGTAGACGCTGCTGGTCTGCTGCACCAGGGCCAGCTGCGTGGCTTCTGCCGCGCTGACCAGGGCGCCTTCGGTCACCAGAGCACGGCCGATGCGGCCCGAGATCGGCGCCGTGACAGCGGCGTAGCCGAGGTTGAGCTTGGCGCTCTGCACCGCGGCCTTGCCAGCGGCCACATCGGCCTCGGCGGCCTTGGCGGCGGCCACGCTGCTCAGGTATTCCTGCTGGCTGATGGCGCGGGCCTCGACCAGGGGCTTGTTGCGCTCAGCCTGGGCGGCGGCCTGGGCCAGATTGGCTTGCGCCTTGGCCAGGCTGGCTTGGGCGCTGTCAAGGGCAGCCTGGTACGGCGCCGGATCGATCTGGAACAAGACCTGGCCGGCCTTGACCTCGGAGCCTTCGGTGAACAAGCGCTTGAGCACCACGCCGTTGACGCGGGCGCGCACCTGGGCCGTGCGCTGGGCTTCCACCCGGCCCGGCAGCTCGGTCTGCAGGCCCACGGCCTGCAACTCGGTCTTGACCACACCGACCGGAGCCGGCGGCGGCATACCGCCACCGCCCGGGCCGGCGGCGGCCTTGTCACCGCCGCCGCAGCCGGTCAACACAGCGGCCACGGCAATGGCCAGTGGCAGCACATACAGCGCACGGGCACGCAGGGCCTCGCGGGCGGAATTTGGGGCTTCAGGAGATTGAAGTTGGGAGGGCAGCATCGGGCTTGTCCTTTGATGTGGCAGAGCGTGCGTCGCAGCGGGGGCGATCGAGGAAGGGTGATGTGGCGTGTCGGGCATCTTGCTTCAGATCAAGCGCCGGCGACAAATGTCAGGCACGCTCAGACCTTGGGGCTGTTGCAGAACGGTCAGCAGTATATACATACATTCGCGCATGTATGTTAAATCGCGTAAAATCCCTACACCATGGCCCGGAAAACCAAACAAGAAGCACAAGAAACACGCATGAGCTTGCTCGACGCGGCGGAACAGCTGTTCCAGCAGCGCGGCGTCTCACGCTGTTCCTTGCAGGACATCGCCCTCAGCGCCGGGGTCACCCGCGGGGCGATCTATTGGCATTTCAAGGACAAGGCCGAGCTTTTCGACGCCATGATGGATCGCGCCACCATGCCCCTGGAAGAAGGCATGGATATGAATGTCGATGCCAAGGGCGTGCTCAGCCTGCGCGATCTGCGCTGGGGCCTGGTCAACGTCTTTTACTCGGCCATGCACAACGAGCGCACCCGGCGTGTGTTCGAGATCGCCATGCAAAAGGTCGAGTACACCGGCGAAATGCAGGCCCTCAAGGAGCGCAAGCTGCAATCGCACCGCAACTGGCGCGAGCAGAACCGCCTGTGTTTTGAGCACGCCATCCAGATCGGCCAGCTGCCACCGACCCTGAACACCGGTCGCGCTGCCGTCGCACTGGTCGCCCTGGTGGACGGCTTGCTGCACCAATGGATCATGGACCCCGAGTCCTTTGACCTCATGGATGTGGGACAGACCGCCATCGAGGGCTTTCTCAACAGCCTGAGCCACAGCCCGGCCGCCTGTGCCGAACCGCTGTTGCCGCCGATGACCGAGGAAGAGATTGCCCGCCTCGGCCAGCAAGGCATTTGCCAGGGTTTGCAGCGAGAAGGCTGAGCCGAAGCCGCAGCGGCCAACCGAGGGGCGAGGGGCAAACGCCCTGCCTCGCCGCATTTCCACACGGAATACCCCGCAAATTTAACGGCTGCTCTCGGGTTTGCCCTCAGGCCTGGGACAATCGCGGGTTGCTCTTTCGGAAACTGCCGCCGTGTCCGCACACCCCACCATCACCCCGCCGAAACCCCAAAAAGCCCTGACGGCCTACCGCCCGTTCTGGGCCAAGCGCTTCGGTCCTGCCCCCTTCCTGCCCATGAGTCGGGCCGAGATGGAGCAGCTGGGCTGGGATTCCTGCGACATCATCATCGTCACCGGTGACGCGTATGTCGATCACCCCAGCTTCGGCATGGCGGTGATCGGGCGCACGCTGGAGGCCCAGGGCTTCCGCGTCGGCATCATCGCCCAGCCCGACTGGCAGAGCGCCGATCCCTTCAAGGTGCTGGGCAAGCCGAACCTGTTCTTCGGCATTGCGGCCGGCAATATGGATTCGATGATCAACCGCTACACGGCCGATCGGAAAATCCGCAGCGACGATGCCTACACGCCCGGCGGCCTGGGGGGTTCACGGCCGGACCGCGCCACCCTGGTCTACACCCAGCGCTGCAAGGAAGCCTGGAACGATGTGCCCATTGTCATCGGCGGCATCGAGGCCTCATTGCGCCGCATCGCCCATTACGACTACTGGCAGGACAAGGTCCGCCGCTCGGTGCTGGTGGACTCAAAAGCCGATCTGCTGGTCTACGGCAATGCCGAGCGCGCCATCGTCGAAATCGCCCACCGCCTGGCCGCGCGCCAGACGGTCGAGAGCATCACCGATGTGCGCGGCACGGCCTTCATGCGCCGCACCGACGACCCGACTTCGTCCGAATGGTTCGAGCTGGACTCGTCCAACGTCGACCAGCCCGGCCGCATCGACACCCTGATCAGCCCTTACCAGACCATCGAAGAAACGGCCGAGAGCAAAGCCGCCTCCTGCGTGACCGGCCAGGTGAAAGCCCCTGGCCTGGAAGATGGCGCCAAGCCCATCGCCATCGTGCGCAAGCCGCAGGCGGCCGCACCCAGCGGCAAGATCCAGATGCCGCCGCGCGAGCGCACTGTGATCCGGCTGCCGGCCTATGAGCAGGTCAAGAGCGACCCGGTGCTCTACGCCCACGCCAACCGCGTGCTGCATCTGGAAACCAACCCCGGCAATGCCCGCGCCCTGGTGCAGCGCCACGGTGACCGCGACGTCTGGATCAACCCGCCGCCGATCCCGCTGTCCACGCCGGAGATGGACCATGTCTTCGACCTGAACTACGCCCGCGCGCCCCACCCGCGCTATGCCGACGAAAACGGCAGCCATGACGGCGCGACCAAGATCCCGGCCTGGGAGATGATCCGCTTCAGCGTCAACATCATGCGCGGCTGCTTCGGCGGCTGCACCTTCTGCTCGATCACCGAGCACGAGGGCCGCATCATCCAGAGCCGCAGCGAAGACTCGGTGATCCGCGAGATCGAAGAGATGCGCGACAAGGTCAAGGGCTTCACCGGCGTGGTGTCCGACCTCGGTGGCCCGACCGCCAATATGTACCGCATCGGCTGCAAGAGCCCCGAGATCGAAGCCGCCTGCCGCAAGCCCAGCTGCGTCTATCCGGGCATCTGCCAGAACCTGAACACCGACCATGGCCCGCTGATTCAGATGTACCGCCGTGCGCGGGCGCTGCGCGGGGTCAAGAAGATCCTGATCGGCTCGGGGCTGCGCTACGACCTGGCCATCAAGTCGCCCGAGTATGTGAAGGAGTTAGTCACCCACCATGTGGGCGGCTACCTCAAGATCGCACCCGAGCACACCGAGGGCGGCCCGCTGTCCAAGATGATGAAGCCCGGCATCGGCACCTACGACAAGTTCAAGCAGATGTTCGAGAAGGCCAGCGAAGAGGCCGGCAAGAAGCAGTACCTGATCCCCTACTTCATCGCCGCCCACCCCGGCACCTCGGACGAGGACATGATGAACTTGGCGGTCTGGCTGAAGAAGAACGGCTTCCGCGCCGACCAGGTGCAGACCTTCTACCCCAGCCCCATGGCCACGGCGACAGCCATGTACCACTCGGGCAAGAACCCGCTGAAGAAGATCACCCGCAGCGCCGAGACCAGCGAGACCGTGGACATCGTCCGCGGCGAGCGCCGCCGCCGCCTGCACAAGGCCTTCCTGCGCTACCACGATGCCAACAACTGGCCCATGCTGCGCGAGGCGCTCAAGACCCTGGGCCGTGAGGACCTGATCGGCAATGGCAAGCACCACCTGATCCCGACCTACCAGCCGGTGACCGACGGCAGCTACGAAAGTGCCCGCCGCAAGAACTCCACACCCACCGGCGTGCGCACCTCGGTGGCCAAGCCCCTGGCCAAGCAAGGCTTGAAGCACCCCGGCGCAAACCCGCAGGCCCCGCGCCAGGGTCAGGTCTTGACCCAACACACCGGACTGCCGCCACGTGACAACGGCAGCCGCCCGGTCGGCAAGGCAGCACCCCAGCGCGCCAGCAGCAAGCCGGGCAGCCCGCAGGCCACACGCTCGCCGGCCTCGGGCGCACGCCCTTCGGCTGGCGGCAAGCCTGGGGTCACCGCCTCGCGCGGCGTCAAGCGGCCGCGCTGAGCGCGCGGCGCCGGGCGCTCAAAGCCCGGTGTCTGAAGCCTCGCTCGCCGCGCTCGGGCGCCGGCCGTCAACCCCAGCGCCAGACCGGCTGAACTCCCGCCACAACCGCGCGACCCGCAGGCCCAGGCGCAACCAGCCGAGCAGAGACTCGACCGGGCCGTTCGCGGCCTGTGCAGCGCTGCCCGCGTGCATGCGGCGTCGCGCCGCCCAGCCCAGACCCAAGGCCGCCAGGGCGACGAGTCCCGAGTCCCACCAGCTGCGGGCGCTGACGGCACCCAGCTCGGAGCTGCCGGCCATGAAGCTTCGCGCCATCTGAAGCGGCTGCATCAGCTCACGGACGCTGCCGCCCAGTTCGGCGCGCAGCTCGATATTGCGCAGCCGCAGGGCCAGTTGGCGCTGCTGCAACTCTTGAAGTTCGCGTTGAAACAACATGGCGTTCAGCCTCCCAGGCTGGCGCGGTCGCGCGCCAGTTCCGCCACCGTGGCTGAGAACAAGCCGCTGGGCCGGCTCAGCTGGGCCCGCGCGCCGCGCCAGGCCCAGGCGGCCAGCAGCGCATAGGCCGACATCAGCCCCAAAGCCGCCCAGCCCCGCCAGGCTTCAGGGCAGAACATCAGCACAGCCAGACTGGCCATGAACAAGGCGCCACCGGCCAGCAGCAAGGCCAGGAGCATCTGCACCAGCGCGCCGAAGAGACGCAGCTTTTCGGCCTCCAGCTCGGTGGACAGCAGCTCGATGCGGGTCTGCAAGAGCTCCATCAATTGCGTTGGCAAGCGCGTCAACGGGCCGGGGGCCGGAGGGGCCGGCGGCGGCAGGGCCCCGCCTGCCTGCGCTTCAGGCTCAGGCAGCGAACCGGGCATGGTCATCGTGGTCTCCCATATGTGATCGTCTTGTCGTGCTTTTGTGGCGATCAGAGGCGAGCAAATGCTCTATAACCCCAACCTGCATGTGTCGTGAGTGCCACCAAATAGGCACTTGCGCGCATGGCGACCGGGTACAGAATGAAATACCCTTACGCTATTGTCAATCCATAGGCTGGAGCACAGGCCCTCATGCGCGAGACAAACAGTCCGGCCATGCCCAACGAAGAGGGCGACGACGATCTGCTGGAGTTCCTGGACAGCCCCGAGCACACGGACGCGAACGACGCCCATCTGGTTCATCCCTGGCGCGTGCTGATCGTCGACGACGACGGTGATGTCCACAAGGCCACCGAACTGGCCATGCAAGGCCTGCTGGTGGAAGGGCTGCCCCTGAGCTTTCTGCATGCCACCTCGGCCGCCGAAGCGCGCCAGGTGCTGGCCTGCGAGCCCGATCTGGCGGTGGTGCTGCTGGATGTGGTGATGGAATCCGAAGACGCCGGCCTGCAGCTGGTGCGCTACATCCGCGACGAACTCAAGCTCGGTGCCGTGCGCATCGTGCTGCGCACCGGCCAGCCTGGCTACGCGCCTGAAATCGAAACGGTTCAGGCCTACGACATCAACGACTACAAGACCAAGTCCGAGCTGACCCGCACCCGGCTCTACACGGTGCTGACCGCCGCCATCCGCTCCTACCGCCAGATCTGCGCGCTGGAAGCCAACCGCCGCGGCCTGGAACTGATCGTCGATGCCAGCACCGAGCTGAGCCGCCTGCGCGGCCTGCACCGCTTTGCCGAGGGCGTGGTCACCCAGCTCTGCGCCATGCTGGGCATCCTGCCCGAAGGCCTGGTCTGCGCCCAGGTTGGCGCCGATAGCGATGCCGAGGTGCGCGTGATTGCCGCGGCCGGCCAGTACAGCGGCATGATCAACTCACCGCTGTCGGCGGTGCAGATCAAATCGGTGCGCGAACGGCTTCAACAATGCCTAGAGCAGCGCCAGAACATTTACGACGAAGGCACCTGCCTGTACTTCGGCATGAGCAATGGCCGGCCCATGGCCGCCCTGGTCGATGTAGGCCGCGAGCTCAGCGAGACCGACCAGCAGCTGCTGCGCGCCTTCTGCTCCAACATCTCGGTCGGCTTCGAAAATGTGGTGCTCTACGGCCAGTTGCTGGACCAGGCCTACAACGACCAGCTGCTGCACCTGCCCAACCGCAACCGCTTTGTCGAGCTGCTGGACAAGAACCTCAAGGACCCGGCCGATGTCACCCTGGCGCTGATCGACATCGATGACTTCTCCGACATCAACGACGCCTTCGGCCACCATTTTGGCGATCAGGTGCTGCGTGCCGTGGTGCTGCGCCTGGGCGAAGCCCTGGGCCTGAACACGGCCATGGCCCGAGTCGGCGCCGACACCTTTGGCCTGCTGGGGCCGAGCGAGCATGTCAGCGCCGACAACATCCAGCGCGTCTTCCTGGAGCCCTTCTCGGTCTCGGGCGAACGCCTGCAGCTCTCGGCCACCACCGGCCTGGTGCGGCTGACCGAGTCCGCCGCGGTGGGCTCCGAGTTGCTGCTCGACGCGCAGATCGCGCTCAAGCAAGCCAAGTCCCAGCACCGTGGCTCGTCCCAGTATTTCTCCTCGGCCATGGGCACCGATGCGCGCGAGCGCTTCAAGCTGCTCAAGGGCCTGCGCGCCGGCTTCGAGGAAAACCGCCTGTTCGTGGTCTACCAGCCCCAGGTTCGCCTGGCGGATGCCAAGGCCATCGGCGCCGAGGCGCTGCTGCGCTGGCGCACGGAAGAAGGCAACTTCGTGCCGCCGGACCAGTTCATCCCGCTGGCCGAAAAATCGGGGCTGATCATCAGCATCGGCGAGTTCGTGCTGCGCACCTCCTGCCACCAGCTCAAGCGCATGCTGGACCTGGGGCATGAGGACTTCCGCATGTGCGTCAACGTGTCGTTGGCGCAGTTCCGCCACCCCGGTTTCATGGAGGTGCTGACCAGCGCCCTGCGCGACACCGGCGTGAACGGCCGCAACCTGGAGCTGGAGATCACCGAATCCATGGCCATGGAGGACACGGAGCTGGTGATGCACATCCTGGCCGACATCAAGCACTGCGGTGTCAGCGTGGCCATCGATGATTTCGGCACGGGTTTCTCCTCACTCAGCCATCTGCGCCAGCTCGATGTGGACCGACTCAAGATCGACCGCGCCTTTGTGCGCGAAGCCCAGACCTCCAGCGCCGGTTCGACCATCGCGCAAATGGTCATCAACCTCGGCCGCGGCCTCAATCTGACCGTGATCGCCGAAGGCATCGAAACCGAAGAGCAGCGCCAGCAACTGCTGGAGCTCGGCTGCCACGAAGGCCAGGGTTATCTGTTTGCCCGGCCCATGCAGGCCGATCAGCTGGAGCGCTGGATGGAGCAACCCACCGCTCTGGGCTGAGGCCTGCAGCGGTCGCCAGCACGACCGACCACCTCAACAACAAAAAGCCCCGCAGCACCAACGCTGCGGGGCTTTTTCTTGGCGATGAAGGTTCAGCGGCGGGCGATGAGCATGCCCAGCAAGAGGCCCACACCGGCGGCCACGCCAATGGACTGCCAGGGGTTTTCGTGCACGTAATGGTCGGTGGCGCGGCCGGCGGCCTTGGCCTTCTCCACCGCAGCGTCCTGCAAGTCATGCAAATTGCGTTTGGCCCGGTCCAGGCTGTCCTGCACCTTGGCGCGCAATTCGCTCGCGCCCTCGCCGGCCGAACCGGCGGTGGCGCGCAGCAAGCTCTCGGCTTCGGCGACCACCGCATGCAGATCGCTCATCAAACGGTCTTTCTGGGACTGGTTCAAGCTGGACATGGTTGTACCTCCTGGTTGGGATTGATGATCAACAAACGCAGACACGGACTCACAAGCACGACCGGCTCTCAGCGCAGCCCTGGCCTGGGCTGCGCACCCTCAGTTGAACAAGGCTTCGGCCGGCACGTACTCGTAACCCAAATCTCGGGCCACTGCTTCATAAGTCAAGTGCCCCTGGGCCACATTCAGGCCGGCACAGAGGTGCGGGCTGTCGAGCATGGCCTGTTTCCAGCCCTTGTCGGCCAGTGCTACCGCGTGACCGATGGTGGCATTGTTCAGGGCAAAGGTCGAGGTGCGGGCCACCGCACCGGGCATATTGGCCACGCAGTAGTGCACCACGCCGTCCACCACAAACGTCGGGTCAGCATGGGTGGTGGCATGCGAGGTCTCGAAGCAGCCGCCCTGGTCGATGGCCACATCCACCACCACGGCGCCCTTCTTCATGCGCGAGACCATGCTGCGTGTCACCAGTTTCGGTGCGGCGGCGCCCGGGATCAGCACACCGCCGATCACCAGGTCCGCCCCCAGCACCGCCTCCTCCACGCTTTGTACATTGGAATACTGGGTGCAGATGCGGTTGCCGAAGACCAGGTCGAGCTGGCGCAGGCGATCGACGTTTTTGTCCAGCACCGTCACCCGGGCGCCCAGGCCGACGGCCATCTGCAGTGCATGGCTGCCCACCACACCAGCGCCAATCACCACAACATGGGCCGGCGCCACGCCGGGCACGCCGCCCAGCAGCACGCCCATGCCACCCTTGCTCTTCTCCAGATGCGCCGCTCCGGCCTGGATGGACATGCGCCCGGCCACCTCGCTCATGGGCGCCAGCAGGGGCAGGCCGCCGCCGGGGCCGGTCACGGTCTCGTAAGCGATGCAGATGGCGCCGCTCTTAACCAGGGCCGCGGTCTGCTCCGGGTCCGGGGCCAAGTGCAGGTAGGTGTAGAGGATCTGCCCCTCGCGCAGCATGGCGCATTCCTGCGGCTGCGGCTCCTTGACCTTCACAATCATCTCGGCCTTGGCAAAGATGCTGGCCGCGTCGGCCGCGATCTGCGCGCCGGCGGCGATGTACTGCTCGTCGCTCAGGCCGATGGCGGCACCGGCCTGGGTTTGCACCAGCACCTGGTGGCCACGGCTGGTCAGCTCGCGCACGCTGGCCGGGATGAGGCCAACACGGTACTCATGGTTCTTGATTTCCTTGGGGCAGCCAATCAACATGGTTCTTGTCTCCGTGGCTCTGAGGCCTTGTTGGGGTGCACCTTTGTACGCCGCCTGCCTTGCGAAGTGAAGTGAAATTCATGACACTTCAGATCGATAAGCCCCGCTAATGCGGCAAGCCGACGGAGCCCTCCGTCGCCCATCCCCCCAGCCAGGAACGCTCCATGCCCCCCAGCAAGATCCTCGTCACCCAGGGCGGTGGCCCCACCGCGGTCATCAACCAATCCATGGTCGGCGTGGTGCTGGAGGCGCGCCGCCAAGCCGGCGTCACAGCCGTCTACGGCGCCCGCCACGGCGTGCGCGGCATCTTGAACGAAGACTTTGTGGACCTGGCCCAAGAGACCAGCCACAACCTCGAACTGGTCGCGCAAACCCCCTCCTCGGCCCTGGGCTCCACCCGCGACAAGCCCGATGCGGCCTATTGCCACAAGATCTTTCAGGTGCTGCAGGCCCACGGCATCACGCATTTCTTCAATATCGGCGGCAACGACTCCTCCGACAGCACACGCATCATCAGCGAGGAAGCCACGGCCGCGAAATACCCGCTGCGCTGCATCCACATCCCCAAGACCATCGACAACGATCTGGTGCTGAACGACCACACGCCCGGCTTTGCCTCGGCCGCGCGCTTTGTCGCACAGGCCTTTGCCGGCGCCAACCTCGACAACGCGGCCCTGCCCGGCGTCTACGTCGGCGTGGTCATGGGCCGCCATGCCGGCTTTCTGACCGCAGCCTCGGCCCTGGGCAAGAAGTTCCCCGACGACGGTCCGCACCTGATCTACCTGCCCGAACGGGTGTTCGAGCTGGAGCGTTTTCTGGCCGATGTGAAGACCATGTTCGAGCGCCACGGCCGCTGCGTGATTGCCGTGTCCGAGGGCATCCACGACGCCAGTGGCCAGCCGATTGCTGCGCAGCTGGCCAAGGACCTGGAGCGCGATGCCCATGGCAATGTGCAGCTCTCCGGCAACGGCGCCCTGGCCGATCTGCTGTGCGAGGAGATCAAGAGCCGCCTGGGCATCAAGCGCGTGCGTGGCGACACCTTCGGCTATCTGCAGCGCAGCTTCATCGGCTGCGTCTCCGATGTGGACCAGCGCGAGGCGCGTGAGGTGGGCGAAAAAGCCGTGCAGTTCGCCTTCCACGGTGCCGGCGGCCGCAGCTCCGGCTCGGTGGCGATCAAGCGCACCGGCACCTACTCGGTGGACTACGAGCTGCTGCCCCTGGCCGATGTGGCCGGCAAGACCCGGGTGATGGAAGACGAGTTCATCAGCCCCTGCGGCACCCATGTCACCGATGCCTTCCGCCTCTATCTGCGGCCATTGCTGGGCTCAGGCATGCCGGACGCTTTCCGCCTGCGGCCCAACGCCGTGCCCAAGATCCTGAATCGCGGCTGAGCTCGCGCGCGCCAAACAAAGCCAGGGCCGGCCGCGGCGAGCCCTCGCTCGCACCGAAGCGGCCCGGCTTCGTTACAGTCAGCCTCCCACACCCGCCTGGAACGCATTGCGCCGCTGACCCATGAAGCCCACACCTCTCCCGCTGAACAAAGTCTTGCCCGGCAGCAGCCGCCTGGTCCTGGGCTGCATGAGCCTGGGCGGGCCCTGGGATGCCCAGGACATCGGCGAGGCCGACATCGCCCAGGCCCACGCGGCGCTGGAAGCGGCCCGCTCGATCGGCATCACCGTCTTCGATCATGCCGACATCTACAAGCGCGGCCGGGCCGAGCGCTGCTTTGGCGCCCTGCTGCGCCGCCAGCCCTCGCTGCGTGATGGGCTCATCTTGCAGAGCAAGTGCGGCATCCGTTTTGCCGATGACGCGGGCCCGGGGCGTTATGACCTCTCGGCCGAGTACATCATCGCCTCGGTGCAAGGCAGCCTGGAACGCCTGGGCACGGACCACCTGGACCTGCTGCTGCTGCACCGTCCCGACCCCTTGATGGAGCCGGAGGAAATTGCCCTGGCCTTCCGCCATCTCCAGGAGCGCGGCCAGGTGCGGTGTTTCGGGGTCTCGAACATGCAGGCCAGCCAGATGCACTGGCTGCAGCAGGCCCTGGACCAGCCCCTGGTGGCCAACCAGCTGGAGATGAGCCTGGGCAAGCTCGACTGGCTGGCCCAGGACAGCAGCTTCAACGATGGCCAGAGCGCCAGCGCCCTGCCCTGGGCCGGCACCTTGCAGCACTGCCAGGCCGAGGGCGTGCAGCTGCAAGCCTGGAGCCCCCTGGCCCAGGGCCGCTTCAGCGGTGCGGCAGCGCCGGACGATGCCGGCGGCCAGGCCACCTCCGCCCTGGTGCGCGAGTTGGCGGCGCGCTACCAGGCGCCGGTCGAGAGCATCGTCCTGGCCTGGCTGCTGCGCCACCCGGCCGGCATCCAGCCGGTGATCGGCAGCAGCCAGCCCGAACGCATCCTTGCCTGCGGCGGCGCGACTCAGTTGCAGCTGAGCCGCGAAGACTGGTACCGCCTCTACGTCAGCGCGCGGGGTCAGGCCTTGCCTTGAGGCGGGGCTTCAGAACGCCCGGCTGATGCTCAGCGCCACCACCGGCTGGCGCTTCTTCTGCACCAGGGGGCTATTCCCGGCATCGCCGCGCAGGCTGTTCAGGCCCAGGCGGGCGCTGAAAGTCCAGTCGCTGTCCACCGGCACCATGGCCTGTGCGAACACGCCCAGGCTGCTCAGACCGGCCTTGACCTGGTGCTGGGGCAGCTGGGCTGCGGCGGCTTGCACCGCGTTGACACCGAACAAGGCCTGAGCCAAGCGCTTGTCCATGGCCTCGGCACTGACACCCACGGCCAAGGCCAGACTGCGCGTGGCCAGCAGGCCATAGCTGGCATCGAACTGCAGGCTGTGGCCACCTTTGAGGTCCTTGGCGCCCTGGCGGCCCTGCACCAGCGTCCCCAGGCGCGAACTGCTGCTGATCTGCACGGTGAAGCGCTCCAGCTGCCATTCGGCCGCCAGGCGCAGGGCGGCGGCGAACTTGACTTCATCGAGCGCTGCCCAGGCGGCGGGCATGTCCTTGCGGCGGCGCCAGTGCGGGTCCAGCACCAGGGCGGCGCTGAGGTTCAGACCCTCGGCCGGGCGCCAGTCGGCGCCCACACCTTGCAAGGTGCTGGCGAAGAAATGTTCGCCAAAACGCCCTTCGATCAAGGGCGCGGCCAGCAGCTGTTGGCGATCGGCGCCCGGATAGCGCGGCAGGCTGATGGCCGCCACGCCCCAGCGCGTGCCGCTCGCCTGGCCCGCGGAAGCCTGGCTGGGGGCAGCACCGGCCTGGGGCGCTTGCGGCGCCTGGGCCGAGGCGGCGGAACTGGCGGCCAGGGCCGCCGTGAAGAGGGCCGTGAAGGCCAGAGATTGCATCGGTTTCATCGTCGTGTCGTTCGCTCTAGATCAAGGTCAGGAAGGCTGCGTCGCCCCGCAGGGCACACAGTTCGTCAAGGGCAATTCAGTGTCTGGCGCTGCGCATGAAGGCGACATGAAGCGCCAGGTGGCCCAGGGCGTGCATCGCACGCCAGGCCCCTCAGGGCAGTCCGGCCAAAGCCTCTTCGGTGCGAGGCCGCAGCGAGCCCGAACCCGGCATCCACAGCTGCAGCAGCGGCTGGCCGGCATAGCTGACATCGCCCGAGCCATACAGGCTGATCTGCAACTGCTCCAGCCGGCCCAGATCCGCATCGCCACTGCCGTAGGCGCGCAAGCTGGCACGCTGCCCCTGCAGCCCGGCCGCTCGCACGTCGCCGCTGCCCGACATCACCCATTCCTGCTGCACGGCGCGCCCTGAGCCCACGCTCACCCCGCCCGAGGCGCGCAGGCGAGCCTCCAGCTGTTCGGCACGCAAGCTGGCCATCTGCACCTGGCCCGAGGCACTCAGATGCAGGCCCAGGCGCTGCGCCTGCACCTGCCCCAGCTGCAGATGACCCGAACCATGAACGGCCAGATCCAGCTGGATGGCGTCGAGCTGCTCGACACGCAGGCTGCCCGAGCCACTGAGCACCAGCTTGAGCCGCTCGGCCTGCAAACGACCGATCTGGACCTGGCTGGAGCCGCGCAATTCAATGGACTGCAAAGCCTGCGGGGCCAGTTGCAAACGCAGCTGTGGCCGTGCCTGCAGGCCCAGGTCGCTGGCAACCGAACTCACCGTGGGGGCGAGCAGGTGCAGGGTCTCGCCGTCGACCCAAGCACGCACGCGGCCGGCCGGCAGGTCCAGACTGGCCGCCTCCCCCGCGGCCAGCAGCTGAAGATCCATGGCGCCGTCCATCTGCAACTTGCTGAATGCGGGCAAGGCCTGCCGAATCAGAGCCGGCGCCGGCGCTTGGGTGGTCGTGCGCGGCTCCTGCGCCCAGGCTTGGGGACACAGAGCTGCACTCAGCACAGCCAGCAAGGCCAGCAGGCGGCTGGTCGCGGCACAGAGTTTGTTGGCCGATTGCCGGGGTGAAAAGTGGTTCATATCGGGCTCCTCGCTGCTTGCGATGAATGGGTCGGGCAGTGTCCGAGTGCGGCGATGAAGCTCCGGTGAATGCAAGGGTGAGGCCTTCCGGCTTCGAGCTTGAGCGCAAAGATGAAGCGTCGATGAAGAGGCCATGGCGCCTGGCGCCGGAAGTCACGGTCGCCCTCCTAGAATCCGCCGCCACCGGGGCTGGCTGACGCTCACCCTGTGCGGCGCAAGCCTCTCGCTCCCTTTCCCCTTCCGCCATGGCCAACATCCTGCTTGTCGAAGACGATCTGCCCCTGGGCACCTCCCTGCAACGCGTGCTGACCGTGGCTGGCCACCATGTGGTGTGGCTGCGCAATGGCGGAGACGCCCGGCGTTTCCTGGGCGATATGGAGTTCTCGCTCTTGCTGCTGGACATCGGCCTGCCCGATGAGCTGGGCCTGGATGTGCTGGCCTGGTTCCGCCAGCTCGGGCGCCAGACGCCGGTGATGCTGCTGACCGCCCGCGACAGCGTCGGTGAGCGCGTGCTGGGCCTGGATGCCGGTGCCGACGATTACCTGGGCAAGCCCTTTGCCATGGAAGAGCTGCTCTCGCGCGTGCGCGCCCTGCTGCGCCGCCACAGCGGCCAGGTCAGCAACACCTGGCAGCTGGGCCCCCTGAGCATCGACACCGCGCGCCGTCGCGTGCAGCTGAGCGGGCAGGAGGTGGCCTTGTCGGCCCGCGAGTACGAGATCCTGATCGCCCTGGCGGCCGAGCCAGGCCGGGTGCTGACCCGGGCGCAGATCGAAACACGCCACCAGCTCAGCGACACCCTGGACAGCAATGCCACCGATGTGCATGTCTACAAGCTGCGCAAGAAACTGGGCAATGAGTGGATCGGCACCGTGCGCGGTGTCGGTTATGTGCTGGACCTACCCGGAGGCCAGGCATGACCGCCGCCGCAGCCCTGTCGCACCCCGAGCACGCAAGCACCCGGCCCTACCCCTCGTTGATCCGGCGCCTGATCGCCTGGCAGGCCTTGGCCCTGGTGCTGGCCTGGCTGGTGCTGGCCGGCCTGCTGACCTGGCGCGGCGTGGCCTGGGGCGAAGCCGAGGTGCAGACGCGCATGCAGCGCATGGCCACCGTGCTGGCCAGTGCCGCTCTGAGCCCCGAGCCCGAACTGAAGCAACGCATGGACGCGACCGAGCGCGCCGTCATGGCCTTGCTTGGCCTCGACGAGGAGTTTGCCCAAGGACTGCGTTCGGCCTACCAGCTCTGGGATCGCGAGGGGCGTCTGCTGTACCGCAGCGCCAATGCCCCGAACACCCGGCTCGACGCGCCGCCGCCTGAGGGACAAGCGCCGTATTGGCAGGTGCACCGCCACGACCCCGGGCAAGGCATGAACCGCGTCCTGCTGATTGCCGAGCCGCGCGAGATCGCCCTCAGCGCTGTGCTGCCCGTGCTTTGGTTGGTGCTGCAATCGCAGCTGGGCGTCTTCCTCTGGCACGGCCTGGTCATCTGGCTCAGCGTGCGGGTCGGCCTGCGGCCGCTGGCCCAGCTGGCCCAGCGCATCGCCAAACGCCGCGCCGGTGACACCGCGCCGGTGCAGGTGGATCGCTTGTACGCCGAAACCGCGCCGGTGCTGCGCGAGCTCAACGAGCTCTTGGCCCATGAGGCCCAGCGTCTGGACAAGGAGCGCCGCTTCCTGGCCGACGCTGCCCATGAGTTGCGCACGCCCCTGGCCGCCGTCAATGCCCAGGCGCACTTGCTGCTCAGCGAGGAAGACGGCCAGGCCCGACGCGAGGCGGCCGGCGCACTCCGGCAAGGCATTGCTCGCGTCTCGCACCTGCTGGCCCAGTTGCTGACCCTGGCCCGGGCCGAGGCGGGCACGAACGCCCAGCCTGAGCGCAGCGAGCTCGATGCGGCCGACCTGCTGCGCGGCCGTGTGGCCCTGCTGGCCGGCCTGGCGCGGCCGCGTGGCATCGAGCTGTCCCTGCATGCGCCAGAGCAGCTGCCCTTTCGCCTGGAACGCGAAGGCTTTTGCTCCATCGTCGACAACCTGATCGACAACGCCATCCGCTACACCGCCCCGGGCGGCCGCGTCGAGATCAGCCTCAGCCCGCAGCCCGACCAGAGCCTGGAATTCTGCGTGCGCGACAACGGCCGCGGCATCGCACCCGAGCAGCGCGAGCGTGTGTTCGAGCGCTTCTACCGCGTGCCCGGCAGCAGCGAGCAAGGCACCGGCCTGGGCCTGGCCATCGTGCGGCGCATTGCCGAGCGCGAGCGCGCCGAGCTCAGCTTTGTCGACGGGCTGGATGGTCGCGGGCTGGGTCTGCGCCTGCGCTTCACCGCGCACGGGGCCTGAGTCGCCGCAAGCCGGGCCGGGCCCGGCATGCGAAGCGGCCGGATCTCAAAAGCCCGGCAGTTCCTTCATCTCCACCGTTTTGTCGCTGAACTGAATGCGCTCGATGCTGCGCAAGACCAGGCGTGCGCCGTCAGGGCTGCCGCTGAGCAGATGGGCATCATGCTGCCCCACTGGCGGCGTCACCACCAGGCGGAACGGTCCGAAGGCATTGATGCGCTTGAGCCGGGCCAGATGGCTGGGGAAGCCCAAGACCAAGGTGTCGCGCGCCAATCCGCCATCGATCCAGGACAGCTTGTCGCTGGCCGTCTTGAGTTCGATCACATCGTCACCATTGCCGGCATAAATCAGATTCGCCGCCTGAGGTTTGCCCGCGATGCGATTGCCAGCATCACCGCCGTAAAAGGCGGCCTCGGCCTGGGCTGCATCGCTGCCCGAACCCAGGGCCGCCAGCTGGATGGAGGTGGCAACATCCGCGCCCAAGCTGGCCGTGCTGCGCTCCACACGCAGGTCCACCCAAGCGGCGCCGGCATCACCACTGGTCTCAACCTTAACGAAGGCGGCGCCATCGCGCAGCGCCAGCATGGGATAGGACAGATGACCCAGGCTGCCGATGCGATCCGGCTCATTCACGCCAGCATAGAGCTGGTAGCCGGCTTCGTCGTAGACGGTCAGATTGAATGACCAGTCATTGTTGCTGCTGAAACGATAGAAATTGCCCTTGCGCAGCTCCACCCGGTAGAGGCCCGCGCCCAGCACGTCCGCGCGCTGCTCCCAGCCATGGGCATTGACCGGCGCCGGCTGAAACTGGCTCGCCGCCAAAGCCTTAGCGCTCTGGGCCACGCTCTCCACGAGACGCCATTCGCTGTCATAGGCCGTGGGCTTGGAGATGTACGCCGAATGGACTGCCAAGGCTGATGCTGGTGGAGACATAGTCGAGCTGA
>NKIM01000014.1 GCA_002255955.1 Burkholderiales bacterium PBB2
GCTGGAGGCGGTGCCGTAGAAACCAGCCGGGGTGTAGCCCTGCACCCGGATGACCGGGTTGTTGTTGAAGCTCACCGAGCCGGCATTCGTGCCGCCCGACACGCCCGTGGTCGGGTTGTAGGTGCCGGCTTGGATGTACAGGTAGAAGGGGAAAGGCCACCAGCTGCCCTGCCCTGCATTGATGTCCGCATTGATCACCACATTGCTGGCGCCGATGTCCACCATCTCGTAGTTCAGCGGGGTGGCCGGCAGCGTCACCGTGTTGAAGCCGTGCAGGTTCACATAGCGTGCACCGCCTTGGCGCAGGGTGTTCACACCGCCGCTGGTGGTGTAGTAGGCCCCGGTGTAGCGTGTCGGGTTGCTCGGATCCACGTAGGGGCCCAGGCTTTGCGGGCTCAGGCTGACCCGCTGGCTGCCGCTGACGCCGGTGATGCCCGAGGTCAGGTCCAGCACACTGCTTTGCAGGATCAGGTTGGCCGGCAAGCTCAGGGTGCCCACATTGTTGTTGTCGCCACCAAAGCCCTGGCCGTTGCGCCCGACCGTGTTGAAGCTGTACTTGTTGACGCCGGCCAGGTCTTGGTAAATGCCCGACCACAGCCTCAGCGTGAAGGCATTGAGCTTGGCGCCTGGCACCCCGGTTGCATCGATATTGCGGGCCAGCACGGTGTAGCTGCCGGCATTCGTCACATCCGTCAAATTCGGCAACTTCACATCGCGGAAGCCAGCCAGGTACACAGAGCTGGCCACATTGCCAGTGCCCAACAATTTGACCGAAGCATCAAGGTCCTGGCGCAGCAAGGTGTTGCTGCTGTTCACACCGTTGCGCAGATCGAAAGCTGTGCCGGTGATGGTCTTGCCCGCCGTGATGCTGAGCTCACCCTTGAGGTTTTGCCAGCCACTGGCATTGCTCGTCGTACCCGCCAAGCCGCCCAGGGTGCTGCCCAAGGGATCGAAGCTGGCCGCGATCAATTTGACGGCGCCAACGCTGGTCAGATTGCCTTGCAGATTGATCTGGTTGGCAAAAACCTCGACGGTGCCGCCTTTGACGTCGGACGCAAGCGTCACGGTGTCAAAGCCATCCATGAGCAAGCTGCCCACCGAGGTGCTGCTCCACGCCACATTGCTGCCAGAGACGCTTTTGCGCACGCCCGTGCTGTCGACCAAGCCCGAGCGCAGATCGAGCAGGCCGGTGTAGGTCAGCGTCTTGCTGCCCAGGTCCAGCGATCCGATCTTGTTGGCCCAGTTGCTGTTGGTGTAGTTGCCCAAGGTGCTGCCGGCCGTGGTCTCGAACATGCCGGCGTTCAAGGTCAGATCGGCCGTGCTGATGTTGGCACCCACGGTGATGTTCTTCGCCGCCACATTGACCGTGCCCGAGGGCACCACAATGCCGACTCCGCCGGCTCGCGAATTGCTGAGGGTCACATCGCTGAAACCGTACAGCCTCACATTGCTTCCGGCATTGGCGCTGTTGTTCCAGTTCAGCTGACTGTCACTGAAATTGCTGCGCGTGCCGTTGGAGGTGTCGACACTGCCCGAGCTGGTGTAACCCAACCCCGAAGCCAAGGTCATGGCGTAGCTGTAGGAAAGCACCGCGGCCGGGTCCAGCAGGATCCGACCTGTGCCGTTCTGCCAGCCATTGCCCGGCGTGCCGCCTTTGTAGGCGGCGTACACGTTCGACGTCGTGCCGCCGCTGAAATTCTTCATCAGGTACACGTCTCGCCCGGCGTACAAATTGGTGCCAGAACCGCCCGTGATGTTCTCGTTGACGTGGATGTCGCGCTTGGCGGTGAAGCTGCTTGAATAGGTGGTGACGTCGGCGTTGAGCACGATGTCCCGATCTGCCGTCAGGGTCAGATTGCCCTTGCTGGCACTACCGCCGCTGCCGTAGTTGATGGCCGTGCCGGCATTGAGCGTGATGTCCCCATTGCCCGCCCCCGCCGTGCCGCTGTTGGTCGTGGTGATCACCACATTGCCGCTGGCCAGGGCCGTGTTGATCACCCCCACATCGATCTGGCTGGCCGCCGCCCCCGTGCTCGGCGTGTACGTGCTCGTCGGCGCGCTCACCGTCGTGCCGATATTGCTGTTGCTGCCGCTGAAGTTGCCAATCACGATGTCCGCCGGGTCCAGCAGCCACTCGCCCGCCACCACCTTGACCGCATCGGTCTTGAGCCAGTCGCCCGAGGTTTCGATGAAACCCTCCCGGCTTTGCAGCTGCGCACCCGACACATCCGTGCTGCGCGCCAGCACGCCCGTCTTGGGGTCTCGGCCGATGATGATGTCGCCACCCTTGCTGCCCGTTGCAGCGCTGTCCGCCACGATGCTGCCGCTGACCCGGATCTGCCCCTGGTCGCTCAGCAGGCTGACCTCGCCGCCTTGCGCCGCGCTGCTGTCGATCCGCCCGGCCTGCAAGAGGCTGGCCACCGTCTGGTTGAGCGACTCGGCGCGCAGGAACACCTGCCCACCTTCGGTCACGATCACGCCGTCCTTGGCATTGGCCACCGCCGCCTGCACCGCCGAAGGGCTCAACTCCATGCGGATCTTGCCGCTGCCGCTCAGCGCAATGCTGACCTGCTCCGCCGCCGCCAGGCCCACCGCGCCGCCCTGCGTCGCAATCGTGCCCGCATTCGTCACCGTGGAGCCCAGCAAGGCCACATAGCCGCCAGGCGCGGCCTCCAGACGGCCTTCGTTGCTGATGCTGCCCGTGCTGCCCTCACGCTGGAAGCGCAGGCGCCCCGCCATGAAGTCTGCATCGCTGATGCCCAGCGTCGAGGCGGTGAAGCTGCTGGCGCTGACGCTGCCGTCCTTGCCAAACACAATGCCATTCGGATTGACCAGGACCACCTGGCCATTGGCCTGCACACGGCCCAGAATCTGCGAGGCGTCGCCGCCCACCACCCGGTTGAGCAGCACCGATTGCGCCGTCGGCTGATCGATCTTCACCAGGCTCGATGCGCCCACATTGAAGCTCTGCCAGTTCAACACCGCCTTGTCGCTGCTCTGACGGATCTGCATCTGTCCCGCGGCCGACTGCACCGTCGCCGCACCTTGCGCCAGCTGCGCCCCCGTCGGCAGCGCCTGGCTGCCCAGCTGCGCCCACGCCGCACTCGTCAGCGCCAGCGACGCCAACACCGCGCCCACATAAGCTCCTGCACCCGCAAGCGCTGCATCAGCCGCAGCACGCGCACCGCTGGCCGTCTTGCCCTGCCCCACCGCATGCTCACCCACCGCCACCAGCGCTCCCACGCGCTTGGAATACACCGTCTTGTAGCAACCTGCGTTCATAGAGCTCCCCGTGCGCCAAACTGCCTGCGACTCAGCAATACGGGAAATTCTGGCACCGCGGTTTCCAAATGAGGATGTGCGAATACCACACCAAAACCGTCAATTCGTGAAGAAAATCCTCTTCATTTAATAAAAATGATAAAAACGACCTAAGTGCATCGCGGTGAAATGCAGCAACCCGTGATCGGCCAGGACCCGCGATGTCTCGCTCTCATGCCGAAGCCTGCCCCCCTGCCCGTCGATCCTCAAAGCCAACAGACGAAAAAAAACCCGCCACAGGCATGGCGGGTTCTTGTGGGCAGCTGCGCTGCCTTGGCAGCTCGGCGGGCCTGGGCTCAGCCGGCCAGTTCCTCAAATGCCCCTGCAGAGATGAAGACCCGCACGCTGTCACCGCCGGCGGCCTTGGCTTCGGTGCAGGCCAGGGCAGCGGCACCGAGGACGGCGTCCACGGATTCGAGCGAGGCTTGCAGTTGCACCACGCCCAGGCAAGCCTTGACGCGGGTCCGATGCAGGCCCCAGCGCAGGCGGTAGGCGGCGATGCCGGCGCGCATCTTCTCGGCCACGATCTCGGCATAGTGCTGGTCGCAATTGGGCAGCAGCACGGCGAAATGGTCGTCTTCCAGTCGGGCCACCAGGTCGGAGGCTCGCACCTTGGTGATCAGGAGCTGGCCCAGGCCGTAGAGGAAATGGTCGCCCACCTCGGCGCCCATGCCGGCCACGACCTCGCCGAACTTGTCGATGTCGATCCACAGCACCGAGACCGGCTCATGGCGGCGGCTGCCCACATGCTCGGTCAGGCGGCGCTCAAACTCGCGGCGATTGGCCAGCTCGGTCAGCACATCGTGCTTGGCCGTCCAGGTCGGCTGCATGCGCTGCTGGCGCGCGACGGTGACGTCGTCGACGATCCAGAGCGACTCGCCGCCCGGCTGGTCCCAATGCACCGGCGTCGCCTGCAGGCGGCCCCAGAAACGGCTGCCGTCGCGGCGCACGAACTCGATTTCGTCGTCCAGGGGCTTGCCACTGACGAAGGCGGCATGCGTGCGTTCTTGGAGCGACTGGTGGGAGGCATCGGACACCTGCACGCTGCGCGTGCCCTGACCGGCGAGATCGGTTTCGTCGCCATGTCCGAAGAGGTGGTTGAACTGCTCGCTGACCACCTCGAACTGACCGTTCTTGACGAAGCCCGCGGCCACGGGGGCGCGCACCATCAGGGCGCGCATGCGGGCCGCGATCACATCGCTGGCGCCCTCGGCTGCGGCTTGCGGCTGTGTTGCCATCTGCATCTCCTTTGTGTCGGCTGTCCCACCGATGTTTCAACTATCGCAGGTGTAAGGCTTTTCAGCCATCCGCAATGCGCCGAACAGGGCAGAGAAGACGCTCCATTTGATGCAAGCCCTAGATTCACACCGGATGAGATGCCGCGCTGCAGCGTGGTGCAGCGTCGACAGTGCGGCTCTCAGCGCCGCTCAGTGCTTGCCGGTGGAGCCGAAACCGCCCTCGCCCCGGCTGCTGGCGTCGCCAAACTCCTCAACGCGGCGGAAGGCCGCCTGCACCACGGGCACCAAGACCAGCTGGGCGATGCGCTCGAAAGGCTGGATCACAAATTCACTCTGACCCCGGTTCCAGCAGCTGACCATGAGCTGGCCCTGGTAGTCGGAATCGATCAGGCCGACCAGATTGCCGAGCACGATGCCATGTTTGTGTCCCAGGCCCGAGCGCGGCAGGATGAGGGCGGCGAGACCCGGGTCGCCGATGTGGATGGCCAGGCCGGTGGGGATCAGGGTGGTCTGGCCCGGCGCCAGCGTGATGGGCGCATCGAGGCAGGCGCGCAGGTCCAGGCCGGCACTGCCAGGCGTGGCATAGCTGGGCACCTGCTCGGCCATGCGGGGGTCCAGGACTTTGAGATCGACGGTGGTGGTGGTCATGAGAATCAGAAAAGAAAACGAAGAAGGCAGTCAGACGCGGCGGGCGATCTCGGCCACCAGCTGACGGGCCAGGCTGAGCTTGTCGGCGCGGGGCAGCTCGCGCTCGCCCTCGGCATCGATCAGCAGCAAGGCGTTGTCATCACGGCCGAAGGTGGCGGGGCCGATATTGCCGACGACGAGCTCCACCTTTTTGCGCAGCAGCTTGTCGCGGCCGTGGCGGGCCAGATCCTGGCTCTCCGCGGCAAAGCCCACGCACAGGCGCGGGCGCTGCCCGGCCGGCAGGGCTGCCACCGACGCCAGGATGTCGGGGTTTTCGGTCATCTCGAACGCCGGCGGGCGATTGCCCCGGCTCGGATCTTTCTTGATCTTGTGCGCGCTCGCCGCCAGCGGCCGCCAATCGGCCACGGCCGCGGTGGCGACGAAGAGCTCATGCTGTGCCGCCAAGGGCAGCACGGCATCGAACATCTGCTGCGCGCTTTGCACATCGATGCGGCGCACATGGCGGGGCGTGGGCAGGTGCACCGGGCCAGCCACCAGGGTCACCTCGGCGCCAGCCTCGGCGGCAGCACGTGCGATCGCAAAACCCATCTTGCCGCTGGAGAGGTTGGTGATGCCGCGCACCGGGTCCAGGGCTTCGAAGGTCGGGCCGGCCGTGATCAAGAGCTTGCGGCCCGCCAAAAGCTTGGGCTGGAAGAACGCGATCAGCTCGTCCAGCAACTCGGCCGCTTCCAGCATGCGGCCATCGCCGGTTTCACCGCAGGCCTGCTCGCCGTTGCCGGGGCCGAGCACGATGCCGCCGTCGGCGCGCAGCTGGGCGATATTGCGCTGCGTGGCCGGGTGGGCCCACATCTCGCGGTTCATGGCCGGCGCCACCAGCAGCGGGCAGCGATCGCTGGGCCGCGCCAGGGCGGTGAGGCTCAGCAAATCATCGGCCCGGCCCTGCACCAGTTTGGCGATGCAGTCGGCGCTGGCTGGGGCGACCAGCATCAGATCGGCCTCGCGGCTCAGATTGATGTGGGCCATATTGTTGGGCTCGCGCGCGTCCCATTGGCTGGTGGCCACCGTGCGGCCCGACAGGGCCTGCATGGTGACGGCGGTGATGAAGTGCTCGGCCGCTTCGCTCATCAGCACCTGCACCGTGGCACCCGCCTTGGTCAGGAGCCGGGTCAGCTCGGCGCTCTTGTAGCAGGCAATGCCGCCGGACAGGGCCAGCAAGATGTGGCGGCCGGCCAGAGATGTGGATTCAGACATGGGCGGCACTCTAGCAGCTGTGCCGCAGGCTTCGGCCTGCCAGCCCTTATGCTCAGGGCCTATGCCCGTGGACTACCTCGCTCAGCTGACCGCGCCGGAACGCAGCGCGCGCAGCAATCTGCACCTGGGCGCCGGCCTGGCCTTTGTGGCCGGTGCGCTCAATGCCGGCGGCTTTCTGGCCGTGGGCCAGTACACCTCGCACATGACCGGCCTGGTCTCGGCCAGCACCGACCACATCGCCCTGGGCCAGTTCGGCCTGGCCTTCAGCGCCCTGCTGGCGGTGGCGGCGTTTGTGGCGGGCGCGGCCAGTACGGCGCTGCTGGTCAACTACGGCCTGCGCCACCGGCCGCGCTGGGCCTATGTGCCGACGCTCTTGCTGGAGGCGGCATTGCTGCTGATCTTCGGCCTGATCGGCAGCCAGCTGATGCCGCACCAGATCCTGCGGGTCTCGCTGACCGCCGTGCTGCTGTGCTTTGTGATGGGCTTGCAGAACGCCCTGATCACCAAGATCTCGCATGCCGAGATCCGCACCACCCATGTCACCGGCCTGCTGACCGATCTGGGCCTGGAGCTGGGGCGTTTGCTCTACTGGAACCGGGCGCCGGTGGGGCCCACCCAAGCGCGCGTGGTGGCCAACCGGCAACGCCTGCGCATCCACCTGAGCTTGGTGCTGGCCTTTTTTGTCGGTGGCTTGATCGGCGCCTTGGGCTTCAAGCACGCTGGCTTCATCGCCACCCTGCCCTTGGCCCTGGGCCTGGTGCTGCTGGCCGGGGCCAGCCTGCTCAGGCCAGCGGGCGGCGCCGGAACACCAGATCCCACACCCCGTGGCCCAGCTTGAGGCCGCGGTTCTCGAACTTGGTCAGCGGGCGATAGCTGGGCTTTTCCGCGTAGCCGGCGGCCGTGTTTTCCAGCAGCGCTTCGGCGCCCAGGACTTCCAGCATCTGCTGGGCATAGGGCTCCCAGTCGGTGGCGCAGTGCAGATAGCCGCCGGGGCGGATGTGCTTGACGAGCTTGGCCACGAACTCGGGCTGGATCAGGCGGCGCTTGTTGTGGCGCTTCTTGTGCCAGGGGTCGGGGAAGTAGATGTGCACGCCGGCCAGCGAAGCCGGGGCGATCATCTGCTCCAGCACCTCGACGGCGTCGTGCTGGAAGATGCGGATATTGCTGAGCTGCTTTTCCTCGATGTGCTTGAGCAGCGCGCCGACGCCGGGCTCATGCACCTCGCAGCCGATGAAGTCATGGTCGGCCAAGGTCTGGGCGATCTTGGCGGTGGCATCACCCATGCCGAAACCGATCTCGAACACCACCGGTGCTTCTCGGCCGAACACAGCCGCGGTGTCCAGGCGCTGGCCCGCTTGGAAGGGCAGCACGAACTTGGGGCCCAGCTCGGCCAGGGCTTTGACCTGGCCCGAGCCCATGCGGCCAGCGCGCACCACAAAGCTCTTGATGCCGCGGCGGGGCGAGCCGCCATCCGGGCTGTCGGGCGTGGCGGGAGCGGGCGTGGCGTCGTCGATATCAGGCATGGCAGGCGGTACAGCAGTGATCGGGTGGATGCAGGAGGATCCACGGGGCGTGAAGTCTAGCCGACCCGGGCCTGGATCAGGTCTGCGGCAGCCCAAGTCGCCTCAGGCTCGCTGACACGGCAGGCCGCCAGCACGGCGGCCGCGGCGCGCTCGGCTACAAAGTCGTCGGCCGCATGGACCATCGCGAACGGCTGGCCGGCCTCGAGCACGGTGCCCAAGGGCAAGACATTCGAGAGGCCCACGCGCACATCGATGCGGTCGCCCGCTTGGCGCCGACCGCCTCCCAGTTCGACCACGGCAAGACCAATCTCGCGCGTCTGCATCGCGCTCAAACGGCCCACGCGCGGCGCACAGACCGGGCGCTGCACCGGCGCGGCAGCCAGGTATTGCTCGGGCCGCTCCAGCAGATCGGCCGGTCCACCCTGGGCCGCCACCATCTGCGCGAACTTTTCGGCCGCGGCGCCGCTGTCCAGGGCCGCTTGCAGCTTGGCCTCCGCTTCCTCGGAATTGGCCGCCAAGCCGCCCAGCTGCAGCATCTCGCCGGCCAGGGCCAGGGTCAGGGCATGCAGGCGCGGTTCACGCAGCTCGCCACGCAGATAGCGCAGCGCTTCCAGCAACTCAAGGCTGTTGCCCACGGTCTGGCCCAGCACCTCGTTCATGTCGGTGATCAGGGCGCGGGTCGGCAGACCGGCACCGGCGGCCACGCCGACGATGCTGTGGGCCAGCTCCTGGGCCATCCAGGGCGAATCGGCAAAGGCGCCGTTGCCGCATTTCACGTCCATGACCAGGCCCTGCAGACCGGCGGCCAGCTTCTTGGACAGGATGCTGGCGGTGATCAGGGGCACGCTCTCCACCGTGGCGCTGATGTCGCGCACGGCATAGAAGCGACCATCGGCCGGGGCCAGGTCGGCCGTCTGGCCGATGATGGCGCAGCCGACCTCGCGCACGATGCGCTCGAAGCGCGCGGCCTCGGGCGTGGCGCAAAAGCCGGGGATGGCCTCCAGCTTGTCCAGCGTGCCGCCCGTGTGGCCGAGGCCACGACCCGAGATCATGGGCACGAAGCCGCCACAGGCTGCCACCAGAGGCGCCAGCATCAGGCTGATCTTGTCGCCCACGCCGCCACTGGAATGCTTGTCCAACACCGGGCCGGGCAAATTCTGCCAGTGCATCTGTCGGCCCGAGTCCCGCATGGCGCGGGTCAAGGCCACGCACTCGGCCCGGCTCATGCCGCGCCAGAGGATGGCCATGGCCAGGGCCGCGATCTGGCCCTCGCTCCAGCTGCCATCGACCAGGCCGCGCACCAAGCTCTGGATCTGCGCTTCGGACAGCGCCGCGCCATCGCGCTTGGCGCGAATGATCTCCTGGGCCCGCACGGCCGCTGCGCTCAGTAACTGGCGGTGCTGGCGGGCGCGGCCGTGCCGGACAGCACGGCTTCGATATCGCCCAGCAGGCCGCTGGCGCCGAAGCGCAGGCGGCGCGGGTTCAGCGCTGCGGCGCCGAGCTTGTCGGCCGCCAACTCCAGATAAACCTGGGCGTCAGTCACCGTGCGGATGCCACCCGAGGCCTTGAAGCCGGCCGAGACCAGGCCGCTGCCGGCGATCTCGCTGAGGATGTGGCGGGCGGCCAGCGGCGTGGCCGAGACCGCGGTCTTGCCGGTGCTGGTCTTGACGAAATCGGCGCCGGCCATCAAGGCCAAGCGGGCCGCGTCCGCGATCAGCTCGGGGGTCTTCAGCTCACCACTCTCGATGATGACCTTGAGCGTCAGCGGCCGGCTGGCATGGCGCACCTCGGCCAGGAACTCGGCGCACTCGCTGCGCTGGCCGGCCATCAGGGCGCGATACGGCAGGACCACATCGACTTCATCACCGCCGGCCGTGGCAATCGCCTGCACATCAGCCAGGGCACGGGCCAGATCGAGGGCGCCGTCCGGGAAGTTGGCCACGGCGGCCACCTTGATCTCGGCCGGCAAGGCCGCGCGCGCTTGCGCCACAAAACGCGGCCACACACAGACGGCCGCCACCGGGCCGAAAGGCGTCTGGGCCCGCCGGCACAGGGCCGCGATGTCCTCGGCCGTGTCGGCGTCATTGAGGCTGGTCAGGTCCAGGCATTGCAGCGCCAGGCGCGCTGCGTCTTTCAGATCCAAAGAAGCCATGGAAGTACGCTCAGCCTCTCAGCGAAGCCAGATCGGCCATGCCGGCCACCACGGCGCCCAGGAACTGCGCGGCACGCTCGCCGGACTGCTGGGCCTGCTGCAGGGTCAGGGCATGAGTCAGGGCTTCATCGGACAAGCCGGCGGCCATATTGGTCATCAGGGCCAGGCCCATGACGCGCAGGCCGGCATGGCGAGCCAGGATGGTTTCCGGCACGGTGCTCATGCCCACGGCGTCGGCGCCCCAGGCGGCAAACATGCGGATCTCGGCCGGGGTTTCGAACTGCGGGCCCAGGGCCCAGCAATAGACGCCCTCGCCCAGTGCCAGGTTCTGGGCCGCGGCCACGCCCTTGGCATGCTGACGCAGCTCCAGGTCGTAGGCGGTGCTCATGTCGACAAAGCGCTCGCTGCCGGGCTCGCCGACCAGGGGCGAGCGCTGCGGTGCGTTGATGTGATCGCTGATCAGCATCAGGCTGCCGGCCGGCATGTGGCTGCGGATGGAACCCGAGGCATTGGTCTGCAACAGCACCTTGACACCCCAGGCCTTGAGGCTGCGCAGGGCACCGGCCATGCCGGTGCAATCGCCGCTCTCGTAGGTGTGGGCGCGGCCCCGCAGCATCACCACGGCCTGCTCGCCGATGGTGCCGACCACGATCTCGTTGACATGCCCTTCCACCTTGGGCTGCGGGAAAGCGGGCAGTTCGGTGTAGGGCAGATGCTTGGCGTTCTGCACCAGGCTGACCGCGCCGGCCCAGCCCGAGCCCAGCACCACGGCCACGGCCGGAGCCGCGCCGAACAAGGTCTTGAGCTTTTCGGCGGTCTGGGCGATAGCGGGATTGAGGGTCTTGTGGTCGATCATGATGAGGTTCCTCCTGGGAATTGTTGCGATGGCTCAGAGCTTCAGATGCTCGGGGCCGAAACTGAAAGGCAGCAGCTGTTCCAGCGTCCACTGCTGGCGGATGCCGCCCGGGTCGGCGGCGATGATGATCAGCTCCGGGTCGGCGAACTCGCGCAGCTTCTGGCGGCAGCCACCGCAGGGCGTGATGATGTCCGGGCCGGGGCCGGAGACCAGCACCGCGCTGACCCGGCGGCCGCCGGCCATGATCATGGCGGTCAGGGCCGAGGCCTCGGCGCACCAGCCTTGCGGGTAGGCGGCGTTTTCGATATTGCAGCCGGCATGGATGCGGCCCTGCTCGTCGAGCACGGCGGCACCCACGGCATAGCCGGAGTACGGCGAATGAGAATGCTGGCGCGCGCCCAGCGAGGCGGCCAGCAGGCGCTGCACGAGATCCGGTGTGAGGGCGTTCTTGAGAGCGTTCACGCGTGTGCTCAACGTTCTTTGAGGTAAGGCCGGCCCAGCGCCTTGGGTGCCAGGGCCTGACCGATGAAGCCAGCCAGCAGGATGACGGTCAGCAAATAGGGCAAGGCCTGGATCAGTTGCACCGGCACTTCGCCGACACCGGGGATCACCGCGCCCTGCATGCGGATGGCCAGGGCGTCGAGGAAGCCGAAGAGCAGGCAGGCGGCCAGCGTGGGCAGGGGCTTCCACTTGCCGAAGATCATGGCGGCCAGGGCGATGTAGCCACGACCGGCCGTCATATTGGGCGAGAAGGAGGCGTTCTGCGCCAGGGTCAGGTAGGCACCGGCCAGACCGCAGAGCAGGCCGTTGAGCATCAGCGCGGCATAACGCAGCCGCGGCACGGACACGCCGGCCGCGTCCACCATGGCCGGGTTCTCGCCGACCGCGCGCAGGCGCAGGCCCGGCTTGGTGCGTTCGAGGAAGAACCAGACCCCGGCCACCAGGAAGAAGGCCAGGTAGACCAGCAGGTTGTGGCTGAGCAGGCCGTGGCCGACGATGGCGCCCAGCCAGGGGCCTAGGGCCGCCACGGCCGCCTCGGGCTCGCTCCAGCCGGGGATCAGGCCGGTCAGGCGCACATCGGCCGTGATCGGCGGGGTCTGGCCGCCCTGGGCGAACCAAGCGATGCCCAGCACCACGGTCAGGCCGGCCGCCACCATATTGAGCGCCACACCCGACACCACCTGGTCACCACGGTGGGTGACGCAGGCAAAGCCGTGGATCAGCGACATGGCGCAGGCCACGGCAATCGCCGCGGCCAGGCCCATGCCGGTCGAGTGGCTGGCACTGGCCGCCGCCGCAGCAGCAAAGGCCGCGAACAACATCTTGCCTTCCAGGCCAATGTCGATCACGCCCGAGCGCTCGCTGATCAAGCCCGCCAGGGCGCAGAGCAGCAGCGGCGTGGTGACCCGCAGGGTCGAGGCCAGCATCGAGCCGATCAGGATCTCATCCATGAGCCAGCTCCTTCGCAACGCCATTGTTTTTTCCAGACAGCCAGCCGTGCAGCTTGACGAACAGCGGCAGGCTCACGGTCGCCATGGCGCCGGCGAACAGCACGATCAGGCCCTGGGCCGTAACCACCATCTCGCGGCTGAAGCCCGGCAGCTCGAAAGACACCTCCACGCCGCCCTGATACAGCACGCCAAACAGCAGCGAGGCCAGGATGATGCCGACCGGATGGTTGCGGCCCATCAGCGACACGGCGATGCCGGTGAAGCCGGCGCCGGCGACGAAGTCCAGGGTCAGCTTGCCCTGCACGCCGGAAATCTCATTGACGGCCACCAGGCCGGCCAGCGCGCCGGCCAGGCCCATGGCCACCAGCACCTGGTACTTGGGGCGGATACCGGCGTAATGGGCGGCGCGCGGCGCGCTGCCGACGGCACGCAAGGCATAGCCGGCCGCGCTCTTCCACAAAAACCACCAGACGAAGACGCAGGCCAGCAAGGCCAGCAGCAGGCTCAGGTTCAGCGGCGATGACGGCATCTCGACACCGAACAGCGCCGCCAACTGATGCAGGGCCGGCATGCGTGCCGACTCGGCAAAGTCTGCGCTCTCCACCGCCATGCTGCCGGCCGGGCGCAGCCAGTTGACCAGCAGATACACGTTCAGGCTGGCGGCCAGGAAGTTGAACATGATGGTGGTGATGACGATGTGGCTGCCGCGCCAAGCCTGCAGCCAGCCCGGGATCAAGGCCCAGACCATGCCGAACACCGCCGCCGCGATCACCAGCAGCGGCAGCAGCACCGCGGCCGGCAGATGCGCGCCCAGGGCCAGGGCCAGCAGGCCCACACCCAGGCCGCCAAACGTGGCCTGCCCTTCCCCGCCGATATTGAACAGGCCGCCGTGGATGGCCACAGCCACGGCAAGGCCGGTGAAGATGAAGGTGGTCATGTAGTACAGGGTGTAGCCCAGGCCGCGCAAGCTGCCGAGCGAGCCCTGCAGCAGCACGCTCAGCGCATGCATGGGGCTCTGGCCGATGGCCAGCACCACCAGGCCGGCCACACCCAGGGCCACGGCCAGGTTCCACAAGGGCAAGAGGCCCAGGTCGATCCAGCGCGGCAAGGCGCTGCTCGATGAAGATGACGATGAACTCATGCTTGTTGCAACGCCGCAGCGTTCGTTTCTTCTTTCGCGGTGGCGGCCATCAACAGGCCCAGGCGGGTTTCGGTGCACTCGGCGATGTCCAGCTCGCCGGTGATGCGGCCGCCGTTCATGACGATGACGCGGTCGGACAAGGCCAGGATCTCGTCCAGCTCACTGCTGACCACCAGCACGGCACAGCCGGCATCGCGCAGCGCGCGCAGCTGCTGGTGGATGAATTCGATGGCGCCGATGTCGACGCCGCGCGTCGGCTGGCCGACCAGCAGCACCGTGGGCGCCTGGCCGATTTCGCGCGCCAGCACCAGCTTCTGCTGGTTGCCGCCCGAGAACTTGCTGGAGCCGATGTTCATGTCACGCGGTCGCACATCAAAGCGCTCGGCCATGGCCGCGGCCTCGGATTTCATGCGCTCGTGGTTCATGGCCGCACCCAGCGGGCCGCTGCGGTACAGGGGCAGGTCTTGATAGCCGAGCACCGCGGTTTCCCAGGCGGGGAAGCTCATCACCATGCCGCAGGCATGGCGGTCTTCGGGCACATGGGCCAGGCGGCATTCGCGCGCACTGCGCGGCTCCAGCCACTGGCCGGACGCGGCGTCGAAGCGGCGCCCGCCCAGCTCCAACTGGCCGGTCTCCGGCGCACGCATGCCGCTGAGCACTTCCAGCAACTCGGTCTGGCCATTGCCCGACACGCCGGCCACGCCGACGATCTCGCCGGCGCGCAGCTGCAGGCCGACGTCTTGCAGCAAGGGCACGGCCTGGCCGGCGGTCAGGCTGAGGCCCTGCACCCGCAGGCGCAGCGGCGCCGCGGCATCGTGGGCGGTGGCCTGCTCGGGCCGGCCCAGATGCACCTTGCGGCCCACCATGGCCTGGGCCAGGTCTTCGGGGCTGGTATCTGTGATCGACTTGGTCTGCACGACCTGACCCGCACGCATCACGGTGACGGCATCGCACAGCGCCATCACTTCCTTGAGCTTGTGGGTGATCAGCAGGATGGTGGTGCCACGCTCGCGCAGGCGGCGCAGGGTCTCAAACAGCTGCAGAGTTTCCTGCGGGGTCAGCACCGCGGTGGGCTCATCCAGGATCAGGATCTTGGCGCCGCGGTACAGGGCTTTGAGGATCTCCAGGCGCTGCAGCTCACCCACCGGCAGTTCGCCGACCAGAGCGTCCAGATGCACATGCAGGCCGGTTTCGCTCATCAAGGCCTGCAACTGGCTGCGCACCTTGCGCTTGGCAGCATTGAGGAAGAAGGCCGGCTCGGCGCCCAGCATCACGTTGTCGAGGCAGCTCAGGGTGTCGACCAGCATGAAGTGCTGGTGGACCATGCCGATGCCCAGCTCAATCGCCTGCTGCGAGTCCTTGATCTGCGCCGGGCGGCCGGCGATGGCAATGCTGCCGCTGTCGGCCTGGTAGTAGCCGTAGAGGATGGCCATCAGCGTGCTCTTGCCCGCGCCGTTCTCGCCGACCAGGCCGTGCACGGTGCCGGCGCGCACGCTCAGGCTGACCTCACGGTTGGCCTGCACGGCGCCGAAGCGCTTGGAGATGTCTCGCAGCTCGACGGCCGGCGGGGCACCGTCCGCGGGCACGGTGCCCTTGCTCTGGGTCGTCATGGATGGATGTCGCTGAATTTCGCGGAAAGTCGCGCAAGATCGCGCCGGTCAGGCGCTCAGTACTTGCAGGCGTTGTCGGCCATGTAATCGGCCACCTTGATCTTGCCGGACACGATGTCGGCCTTGATGGCCTCCACCTTGGTCTTGAGCGTCGGGCTGATCAGCTTGCTGTTGTGCTCATCGAGTGCGTACTCGACGCCGCCTTCCTTCAGGCCCAGCACCGAGACGCCGGCCTTCCAGCCCTTGAGCACGTTGTACACGGCCACGTCCACGTTCTTGACCATGGAGGTCAGCATGGTGCCGGGCTGCAGATGGTTCTGGTTGCTGTCCACACCGATGGCCAGCTTGCCGGCGTCTTTGGCCGCCTGGTAGACGCCCGAGCCGGTACCGCCGGCTGCAGCGAAGACGATGTCCGAGCCCTTGGCGAATTGAGACTTGGCCAGCTCACCGCCGCGCGTCGGGTCGTTCCAGGCGCTGGAGGTGGTGCCGGTCATATTGGAGAAGACCTCAGCCTTGGGATTGGTCGCCTTCACGCCTTGCTCGAAGCCGCACTGGAACTTGCGGATCAAGGGGATGTCCATGCCGCCGACAAAGCTGACCTTGCCGGTCTTGCTGGTCAGCGCGGCCATGGCGCCGACCAGGTAGCTGCCCTCGTGTTCCTTGAACACCACCGACTGCACATTGGGCGCGTTGACCACCGAGTCGATGATGGCGAACTGGGTCTTGGGGAAGTCCTTGGCCACCTGCTGCAGGGCCGAGGCCTGGGCAAAGCCGATGCTGATGATGGGGCTGGCGCCACGCTCGGCCATGCGGCGGATGGCCTGCACGCGCTGGGTGTCGTTGCTGATCTCGAATTCGAGATAAGGCTTGCCGGTTTCCTTCTTCCAGCGCTCGACGCCGCGGTAGGCCGATTCATTGAAGCTCTTGTCGAACTTGCCACCCATGTCAAAGATGACGGCGGGTTGCCCGGCCTGGGCCAGCGCCGACAGGGACAGGGCAGACAGCGCAAGAGTCACGGCGGCACGAACAAACGAAGGTGTTGCGATCATGGCAGCAGGAATGGGCAGGCACATCGGTGAAAGAACGCCACCGGGGCCATCAAGGCCGGCCGGCAGCGCGGTTGGGCTTCGGGCAGATTGCCCCCGTCTTTTTACGAACGCCAGACGGTAGTCGACATCGGGCGCTGATTGTAAGAAAACTCAGTGTATCGGCTGATAAAGGAAAACGCTAAACGTTTGCGCGCCCCATTTTATGCATTTGCGCAACTGCGGCGCTAGGCAGGGACACCCACTCGGGTGGGCGCTTTTCCAGCCCGGAAATGGCCGCAGGCTCGCTGGCACCTCGCGCGCCCGTGCACAAGTCCGCGGCACCGCACGGCCCACGGCGCGCTCGGGCCTCGATGCACCCAGCGATCCACCCTGCCGGCTCCGGCTCTGGCTGCAACCCCAGTTCACCCCAGACTGAGGCAGCGCAAACCCACGCGGCATCTGAGCTGTCCATCGAAGCCTACAATGAGAATAATTCTCGATTGCAAACGCCAGCATGGTCTGAAGGGCACCGGGCCCGCCAGAACAGCAAGCGACGAAGCAGCCAAGCTCCGCCACCCGTGACCGACAACGCAACACGCCTCGCATGACCGATCTCAGTGCCTCCAGCGCCCTGCCCGCCGCGGCGAGTGCGCCCGTGACTCACAACACCGCTATCGACGACGCCAAGCCCAGGGCCGGGAACATCCCCACCTTGGCGCAGCTCGACCTGGGTCAGGCCATGCAGGTGCTCGCCGTGCGAGCGCCTGCCCACGCGCCGGAATGGGCCGACTGGTTGGCCGAAATCGGTTTCTTGCCCGGCGAGGCGGTCAAGATCCTCAGCCGCGGCCTGCCCGGCGGCGATCCGCTGGTGGTGCGCATCGGCCAGTCCACCTTTGCCCTGCGCCGCGCCGAGGCGGCCTGCATCCAGGTGCAAGGCCCGCAAAGCCGGGAGGCGGCGCATGACTGAAGCCATCATCCATGTGCACCGGGGCGGGCCCCTGCTGGCCCTGGTGGGCAACCCGAACTGCGGCAAGACCGCCCTCTTCAACCGCCTGACCGGCAGCCAGCAAAAAGTGGCCAACTACGCCGGCGTCACCGTCGAGCGCAAAGAGGGTCGCCTGATCAGCGCCGCAGGACGCGCACTGCGCCTGCTCGACCTGCCCGGCACCTACAGCCTGAATCCGCGCTCGCCCGATGAGCGCGTCACCTGCGATGTGCTGGCCGGCCGTGCGCGCGGCGAGAAGCGCCCCGACCTGGTGGTCTGCGTGCTCGACGCCACCAATCTGCGCCGCACCCTGCGCCTGGTGCTGGCGGTACAGCGCCTGGGCCTGCCCTGCGTGGTGCTGCTCAATATGGCCGATCTGGCCGCGCGGCGCGGCCTGGCCATCGACACCGAGGCGCTGTCGCGCGAGCTGGGCGTGCCCGTGTTGCGCACCGTGGCCACCGCCGGCGACGGCGTGGCCGAGCTGAAAACCCTGCTGGACGACCAAGCGGTCTGGGCGCCAGCCGCCCTGCCCGACAGCGAGGCGGACGGCGACCACGAACGCATCAAGCAGGTCCTGCAGCGCCTGCAACTGGATCAAGACCTGCCCGAGCTGCCCAGCGACCGCCTCGACCGGGTGCTGCTGCATCCGGTGGCCGGCCCACTGATCCTGGCGGCCGTGCTCTTCCTGCTCTTCCAGGCCGTGTTTGCCTGGGCCACCGGGCCCATGGACCTGATCAAGGACGGCATGGCCGCATTGGGCGAGTGGGTCGGCGGCGCCCTGCCCGAGGGCTGGCTGCGCAGCCTCTTGGTGGACGGCCTGATCGCCGGCGTCGGCGGCGTGCTGGTCTTTCTGCCGCAGATCCTGATCCTGTTTTTCTTCATCCTGATCCTGGAAGAAAGCGGCTACCTGCCGCGTGCGGCCTTCTTGCTCGATCGCCTGATGGGCAGCGTCGGCCTCTCGGGGCGCAGCTTCATCCCCTTGCTGTCCAGCTTTGCCTGCGCCATCCCCGGCATCATGGCCACGCGCAGCATCGCCAACCCGCGCGACCGCTGGGTCACCATCCTGATCGCGCCACTGATGACCTGCTCGGCTCGGCTGCCGGTCTACGCCCTCCTGATCGGCGCCTTCATCCCCGCGCGGCAGCTGGCCTGGGGTTTGCAGCTGCAGGGCCTGGTGCTGTTCGGGCTCTACCTGGCCGGCATCGTCGGCGCCCTGTGCGTGGCCTGGCTGCTCAAGCGCTTCACCCAAAGCGGTGCGCAGGTGCGGCCGCTGATGATGGAGCTGCCGGCCTACCACTGGCCGCATCCGCGCAATATCGCCCTGGGTCTGTGGCAGCGCGCGGTGATTTTTGTGCGCCGGGTCGGCGGCATCATCATGGTGCTGACGCTGCTGCTCTGGCTGCTGGCCAGCTTTCCCGGCGCGCCCGAAGGCGCCAGCGAGCCCGCCATCGTCTACAGCCTGGCCGGCATGCTGGGCCGCGGCCTCGCGCCGCTGTGCGAGCCTCTGGGCTTCAACTGGCAGATCTGCCTGGCCCTGGTGCCGGGCATGGCCGCGCGCGAGGTGGTGATCAGCGCCCTGGGTACGGTGTATGCGCTGTCGAGCGGCGGCGCCGATGCGGCCGAGGCCTTGAGTCCGCTGATCGCACAGAGCTGGAGCCTGCCCACGGCGCTGGCCCTGCTGGCCTGGTTTGTCTTTGCGCCGCAGTGCATCGCCACCCTCGCCGCAGCCCGGCGTGAGACCGGAGGCTACAAGACGCCTGCGCTGATGCTGGCCTATCTCTTTGGCCTGGCCTACCTGGCGGCCCGGCTGACCTTCAAGATCAGCAGCGCCTTGCTTGCCTGAGGACGAAGGCCGTGTTCACCCATCTCCGGCCACGATCCCGTGTAAACCCTGAGGCTCAAAGCCCGACGCAGCCCCCACACTGCCGGGCCTGCGCACGCATGGCGTGAGGTCGCCACTGCGCGCTGCCAAAGCAACAACAAGCATGTCTCGAAGGAAACCCATGAAACTGAACCAGCTGATCGCCGCCCTGATCCTGCCTTGCGCCGCTGCCGCCGCATTTGCCGCCCCGGCCAAGTACGTGATCGACGACCAATCGACCGCCAATCTGATGGATCAAGCCGCGGCCGAAGCCATCTGGTTGAAGAGCATCACCCCGGCCACGGTCAAGCTGTTCCCGGCCAAGGCCTGGGGCTTCCTGAGCCAGGTGGAGGGCGGCATCGATGTGGCGCAAAAGACCTGCGTGATCACCGCCCGCGCCGTAGTCGTGCCGCGCAAGGGCAAGGAGTTGCTGTTCAAGCCCGCCAAGAGCGCCACCACCTTCGGCGCCGCTCCCAATGCCACACCTGAACAGTGCAAGGCCCTGGGCAAGGCCAAGCTGGAAGAGGCTGTGCAAGCCCTGGCCGGCGCCATGGGCACCAGCAACTGATCGTTCCCAGGCCACTCCGGCGCGGCGCCACGGGCGCCGCCAATTGAAGCCCGGCGTCATCCGACGCGCGGGCTTTTTCTTTGGCTTTTCTACCCACACGGGCGGCGGGTCGGCCGCTAGACTGGGCCGATGGAGTTCCTGCCCGAACACATCCACAGCGAGGCCAGCCTGGCCAAGGTGGTGGCCATGTTGCGGGCCAGCCCGGTGTTCGGCGCGCTCAGCCCCGCCATCATCGACGAGCTGGCCGAAGCCATGCAGGAATGCCTGGTGCGCGGTGGCGAGACTCTGCTGCGCGAAGGCGAGGACTCCGACTCCATCATCTTCGTCATCAGCGGCGGCCTGCGCGTGACCCGGCGCGGCCCGAATGGGCAGCTGCTGCTCTACAACCAGATCCAGCCGGGCCAGAGCATTGGCGAGCTGGGCCTGATCCTGCAGCAGCCGCGCGCCCAGGACGTGACCGCCGTGCGCGACTCGCGTCTGGCCGTGCTCAGCCGCAGCGCCTACGAGGCCTTGTTGCTGCGCCACCCCGGCGAGCTGTGCCAGGTCTTTGTGCAGGCCGTCTACGAACGCCTGCGCCCGCAGCATGACGCCCCCAGCCACCAGCGCATGGCCCAGACCTTCGCCCTGCTGCCCCTGCAGCCGGCGCTGGACACCGAAGGCTGCGCCACCGCCCTGGCCGAAGACCTGTGCCGCTGCCTGAGCCTGCAAGGCCGCGCCGCCCATGTGCGCCAGCAAGCGGCACACCCCAGCGAGCCCGCCCAGCTGCTGCTCAACGGCCAGCCGATGGCGCGCGAAGCCTTGGCGCATCTCGAAGACGAGCACGACTTCATCGTCTACCAGGCAGCCTGCATCCCGGGCAACCTCACACAGCATGCCAGCGCCGCCAGCACCTTGCCCTGGACCCGCTTTGCCCTGCGCCAGGCCGATCAGCTGATCCTGCTCAGCGGCGCCCAAGCCCCAACCGCGCCCAGCGCCGCCGAGCGACAGCTGCTGGCTGAGGACGGCAGCGCCGCCTTGAAACGCCAGCACCTGGTGCTGCTGCACGATGCCCACGAGGCCCAGCCCGTGCTGCCCACATCCTGGCTGCAAGGCCGCGAACTGGAACGCATCTACCCCCTGCGCCGTGCCCGACTGGGCGACACGCAACGCCTGGCCCGCTTTCTCACCGGCAGCGCCCTGGGCCTGGTGCTGGGCGGCGGCGGCGCACGCGGTTTTGCCCATCTGGGCGTGCTGCGCGCCCTGCAGGAGCATGCGCTGCCGGTGGACTTGATCGCCGGCAACAGCATGGGCGCCCTGATCGCCGCGCAGTACGCTTGCGGTCACAGCCTCGATCAGATCCTGGCGCAGACGCGGCGCTTCGCCGCCGGCGGCGAGCGCCTGACCCTGCCCCTGGTGTCCCTGGTAGCCGGCCGACGGGTCGAGCGCGACCTGCGCCGCCTGTTCGGCGAGCGCCTGATCGAACAGCTCTGGCTGCCCTTCTTCGCTGCCGCCTGCAATCTCAGCGAAGGCAACACCAGTACCCTGGACCAGGGCCCGATCTGGCGCGCCGTGCTGGCCAGCAACTCGCCGGCCGGCCTGTTCCCGCCGGTGCTGCAGGGTGGCGCCCTGCTGGTGGACGGCGCCATCCTCGACAACGTGCCGGTGCAGGCCATGCGCATGCGCCTGGGCACGCCCCTCGAGCGGCGCCGCGGCAACGGCAGCATCATTGCCGTCGATGTCGATGTGCGCGAGACCCTGCGTGCCGGCCAAGGCCTGCAGCGGCTGAACAACTGGCAGGTGCTGAAGCGCTGGCTGCGCCCCGGGGCTCCAGCCGCCCCCGGAATTGCCGACATCCTCTACAGCGCCGGCCACATCGGCAGCCTGGGCCAGCGTCAGCGCGCCCGGGCCCAGGCCGACCATTACCTCGAACCACCGGTGGCGAAGTACCCGCTCATGGCCTACAGCCAGGGCGCCGAAATCGCCGAGCTGGGCTACCGCCACGCGATGGAACACATCGAACAATGGGATCGCACACAGCTGCTCAATTTGAAGCCCAGGGACTGAGCGCCGGTGACCTGGCTCCCCCTGCGCTGCCCGATGCGGCACCGCGCGCCAGCGGCCGCCTGCCGCCGCCCGCAGACCTGAATCAAACACCGCGCCTGAGCCGCCTGCTGCCGCTCTCGCTGAGCCAGCGCGAAGTCTGGCTCGATCAGCGCGCCTGGCCTGGCAGCAGCCACCTCAACATCGGCGGTGCTGCCGTGCTGCGCGGCCCCCTGAACATCGCCCGCCTGCATGCCTCGCTGCAGCACCTGGTCGACCGGCACGAAGCCTTGCGCCTGGTGCCTCGCAGCGACGGCCAACAGCTGCTGCTGGCCACGCACCCGGCCCGGCTGGAGGTGATCGAGCTCCAGGAAGCCAGCGACACCGAGGCCGAAGCCGCCATGGCCCAGCACTGGAATGCCCGCATGGCCGAGCCGTTTGAGCTCGGTGAACAGCCGCCCTGGCGCTTCATCCTGCTGCGCGCCCACGCCGCCTTGCACGGCCTGAGCATCCAGTTTCACCACCTGGTGATGGATGGCTGGGGCACCACCCAGGTCATGCAGGCCTGGAGCGAGATCTACCAGGGCTTGAGCCAGGCTGGCCCCGATGCCGGCACGCCGGCCAGCAGCTACGCCGATTTCATCGACGATTCGCAGCGCTACCGCCAGTCGGCCCTGTTCGCACGCGACGCAGCCTTCTGGGCGCAGGAACTGGCAGCGCTGGCCACAGGCGCCCGCCCGATGCTGATCGAGCGCCGCACCCCCGCCATGCGAAGCGGCTCCACCTCCATGCCGCCCCCGCAGCTGCCGCCCGCCCACCTGGTGGAGCTGCCCCTAGACCCTGCGCGTTATGCCGCACTGGAACAGCATGCCAAAGCCCAGGGCTGGAGTGCCTTCAATGTGCTGCTGTCAGCCCTGGCCCTGTACTTCGGCCGGATCAGCGGTCAGGCTCAAGTTCTGATCGGTGTGCCCAGCCTGAACCGAAGCGGCCAGCGCTTTCGCCACACGCCGGGCATGTTCACCGGCCTGCAATGCCTGCGACTCGACCTGACACGCGCGGACACATGCGCCGGCCTGATGCAGCAAGCGAGCGCCCAGATGCAGGCCGCCTTGCGTCACGCCCGCTACCCGCTGAGCGAGCTGGCACACGCCCTGCCCGGCTTGCACCTGCCCGGCCAGGGCGAGGTGCTCGAGCTGCTGCTGTCTTTCGAGCGCCAGGATTACCGCCTGCCCTTTGGCGAAGCGCGATTGGAAGGCTCACGCCAGCTCTTCAGCGGCCGCGCCCGCTTCCCACTGGCGCTGACGCTGTGCGAGTTCGACGGCGGTGCCGCGCCCGCCCTGGTGCTGGAGGCGAGCAGCGACTGCTTTGACGCGGCCGAAGCCGGCTTGCTGGCGCGCCGGATCTGGCAGCTGGCGCTGCACTTGAGCGAGCAGCCCAACACCCGCCTGGACTCGCTGGACCTGCTGCCTGCCGAAGAGCGCTGGGCCTTGATCCACGGCCTGCACAAAGACCTGGCGACACAAGAGGCGCCCAACACCTGGTTGAGCCAGTTCCGCCACCAGGCGGGCTTGCAGCCGCAGGCCTGTGCCCTGGTCTGGGACGGTGATGGTGATGGCGGCACGGAAACGCTGAGTTATGGCGAACTGCTGCAGCGCGGTGAGGCGCTGGCACGAGGCCTGCGCCAGCTGGGCGTGGGGCGCGAGCAGGTGGTGGCCCTGGCCATGGAGCGATCCCCAGAATTGGTGGTGGCCCTGCTCGGCATCGGCCTGGCCGGCGCCGCCTTCTTGCCCCTGGACCCGCAAGCCCCCACCGCCCGTCTGACCGCCGTGCTGCTGGACAGCGGCGCCCAAGCTTTGTTGCTCGATGCCCAAGGCCCAGCAGGCGTCGCAGCCTTGGCCGAGCTGCCGGGCCTGCACTCGCGTTGCTTGCGTCTGCCCTTGGCCGGCTCATCGCCGAATGACACCGGACTGCATGACACTGCGCCCCACGAAGCCGCGCGCGCTGAGGACCTGGCGTATGTGCTGTTCACCTCCGGATCAACCGGCCGGCCCAAGGGCGTGATGGTGGAGCATGGGGCGCTGAGTCGGCGCCTGGCCTGGCTGGCACGCAGCTGGGGCATCACGCCGCAAGACCGGGCCATTCAGGGCACGCACCACGGCTTTGACCCGGCCTTGGTGGAGCTGCTGCTGCCGCTGAGCCTGGGCGCCAGCATCGCCCTGCCCCCACCTGGGCGCTTGCATCCACGCCGACTGGCCGAGCACATGGCCCGGCATGGCGCCAGCTTCGGCGCTTTTGTGCCCAGCACTCTGGCAGGCCTGGTCGACGCCTGGGCACAGGACCGGCGCCAGGGCCGCCCACCACCCAGCCTGCGGGTGGCCTGCTGCGGCGGCGAGCCGCTCTCACCCGAGTTGCTGCGGCGATTTCAATCGCTCAGCCAAGCCCAGCTCTACAACCTGTATGGCCCCACCGAGGCCTGCATTTTCAGCACGGCCTGGCACTGCACACCCGTGCCGCCGGCCTCTGAGAACACGGCCGCCTCGGCGGATGCCCCGCCTTTCGACGTGCCGCTCGGTCGCCCGGTCGATGACACACGCATCCATGTGCTGGGGCCCGAGTTGCAGGTCCAGCCCTTCGGGGTGAGCGGGGAGATCTACATCGGCGGGTCTGCCCTGGCGCGCGGCTACCTCGGGCGCCCCGAGCTGGATGCGGATCGTTTCATTCCGGACCCATTCCAGCCGGAGTCGTCCGGTGCGCGCCTGTACCGCAGCGGCGACCGGGGCTGGATCGACGCCAACGGTCTGCTCCATTTCTGTGGCCGCCTGGACCGGCAAGTCAAGCTGCGCGGCCACCGCATCGAGCTCGGCGATGTAGAAGCCGCCTGCTTGCGCCTGCCCCTGGTGCAGCAGGCCGTGGTGGAACTGATCCAAGACCCCGGCCCACCGCAGCTGCACGCCTGGCTGGCCGGGCCGGACCTGCGAGAAGACGACCTGGCCGCCTTGCGAAATGGCCTGCGGCTGAGCCTGCCTGAGGCCATGCGCCCCAGCGGCATCACGCTGCTGCCTGAACTGCCCGTCAATGCCCAGGGCAAGGTGATGGGCAGCACCTTGACGATACCCAGCCCGACACGCCCTGAGTCTGCAGCACCGACCGCTGCGCCGCGCGCGCCGAAGAATGCACTGGAGCGGCGCCTGCTGAGCCTGTGGAGCGACGCCCTGCCCGCCGCGGCCCAAGAGGCCGCTGGACGCGGCCAACATCTGGACCTGGAGGCCGACTTCTTCGCCCTCGGCGGCGATTCACTGGCCGCGCTCGGCATCCTGGCCAGCTTGGAAGACGAGCTGGGCCAACGCCTGCCCCTGCAGCTGCTGCAAGACCATCCCAGCATCGCTCGCCTGGCCCGCGCCCTGCGTCAACCGCAGCGTCAGATGGGGCTGTTGCGTGCCTTGACCGCACGCGGCCATGCGCTTGAGCATGGCCAGCCCGTGACGGCGCAATTGTTTGTGGCGGCGTCGGGCCATGGCGATGTGATGCGCTTGCAGCAATTGGCCGAAGCCCTGCCCGCCGGTCTTCAGCTCTTCATGCTGCAGCCGCCACTCGAGACGGGCGCGCGCAGCCTGGAACAACTGGCCGAGCTCTATGCCGAGGCGGTGGCGGCAGCGCGCGACACCGATCTGCCCTTCTGGCTGGCAGGCTTTTCGGTCGGCGGCGTGAGCGCGCTGGCCACGGCCGTGGTGTTGCAAGACCAGGGCCAGGCGCCCGCGGGCCTGGCCTTGCTGGACAGCATCCATCCCGAGGCCGTGCTGGGCGGCACCGCCTCCTGGCGCACTCTGGGCTGGTTGGTGCGCAAGCTGCATGTGCAGGACCTCAGCCTCAACGGCCGGCGCCTGGGCGCGATGTTCAGTGACCCTGGCCTGGTCAGCCAGGTGCAGGCGCTGCGTGGGCACCGCTGCCAGGCCTTCGACGGCCCGGTGCTGCTGCTGCAATCGGCGGGCCTGGCGCGCTGGCAGCGCCTGCTGTTCCAGGGCTGGCGGCGGCTGATGCCGCATCAGCTGCAATGTCGCCAGATTGCCGGCACCCATGGCTCCATTTTCGAGCCCGCCCATGTCGACGAGCTGGCCCAGGCTTTGTCACAGTTCATGGGGCACACTGAGCGCGCATGACGCCTCATTCACACGGCCCCGCTGCTGAAGACCAGAACCCAGGTCGCCACGCCCACCGCCGGCTGCGTCGCAAACTGTGCGGCCTATTGCTGCTGCTGGCCCTGCTGCTGGGCTTGAGCCTGCTCTGGAGCCAAGGCAGCTGGCGAGAGCAGCTGCAGGCCGATGTGCTGCTGCCGCAGCTGCAAGCACTCGGGCAGCGCCTGGGGCCGCTGGGCGTGATCGGCCTGATGACCCTGGCCTTGGTGCTGGCCGTGCCCCTGATGCTGATGACGGTGCTGGCGCTCGCCGCCCTCGGGCCGGCCCAGGGCATGGCCTGCACCCTGGCCTCAGGCGTGCTGGCGGCCGGCCTGAGCCATGGCATCGGCCACTGGCTGGGTCACGGCGCTTTGCAAGCCCTGGCCGGGCCGCGCTTGCAGGCCATCAGCCAGGCCTTGGCGGCACGCGGCTTGGTCGCGGTGGTGCTGATCCGCTGGCTGCCAATTGCACCCTTCGCACTGGTCAATATGGTCGCAGGTGCCAGCCACATCCGCTTGCAGCACATGCTGCTCGGCACCTTGATCGGCATGCTGCCGGCTACGCTGGCACTGGCCTTTTTCATGGAAGCGCTGATCCGCGCCTGGCAGAGCGCGCAGCTCCACGATGTGCTGGGGCTGCTGGGCGGCGTCTTGCTGCTGGGCTTGGCAGGCAGCTTGCTGCGCCGCTGGGTGCGCAGGCGCCGCCGCTAGGTCTCGGACCACTGAAGAACCGCCCTCCGGCGTGCCGCGCCTGCAGCCGAATTCGCAGGCCGGAAATGAAAAAACCCTCAAGCGTAGCGCTTGAGGGTTTTCATGTTTTGGGGTGGCTGATGGGACTCGAACCCACGACAACAGGAATCACAATCCTGGACTCTACCAACTGAGCTACAACCACCGTCGAGACAAAGATTATAGACCGGATTTTGCTTGCAGCGCAAGTCTTATTGAAAAAACTGCTGAAACCCGAACCGATCTGCTTCTGCTGCAGGCTGGGTTGACCCGGCGAACGTTTCGCCGCCGGCACCAAGCCCTCGCAGCCTGCCGGCTGGTTTGACCAGGCGGCGGCTGCGACGTCGATTGAGGATTACGGTGCAGCGGACGAGGCCGCGGCTGCCGGCGACTTGACCACGGCTTTGTAGCGGGTCTTCAGTGCATTGGAATAGGCTTGCGCTTCCACGGCCGACCAGGCCTGGGCGTACTGCGTGGCGGCGCGCTTGGCATCCACCACCGCCGGATCGCGGGCCAACACCTTGTTGATGCGCGCCAGCACAAAGCTGCCATCGCCGGCATCGACACCGACCACGGCCGGCAGCTTGCTGGCATCGGCCGACAGGATGCCTTCCAACACCTTGCGCGTCAGATCACGCGGCAGCGCCCGCGACACCAGCACCGGCGCTTCCAGCCCGGCGGCGTCCGCGGCACCGGCCTTTTGCAGCTCGGCCACTCGGGCCGTGCCCGCCTTGACGGCTTGTGCCGTGGCCAGCTGACGAACCAGCTGGGTCTTGACCGTGTCCTTCACCTGCGCCAGCGGCAGCAGGTGCGCGGGGTTGTGCTGCACCACGCGGGCAGCGACCAACTGATTCGGGGCTGCCTCAACAGCTTCGGTGTTGCGCTTGTTGCGCAGCGAGTCGTCGCTGAACACGGCTTCCAGCAGCTTGGGCGAAGCCAGCGGGCCGGTCGCTCCCGGTGCGGGCTTGCGCTGCACGGTGGCATTCAGCACATTGAGCTTGAGCTTGTCAGCCACGGGCTGCAGGCTGTCGGACTGCTCGTACACACCGTTGCTGAACTGCTCGGCCACTTCGGTGAAGCGCTTTTGTGCCAGCTGCTTGCGCACTTCGGCTTCAATCTCGGCGCGCAGGGACTCGAAGCTCTTCTTCTCGCCGCCACGTTGGCCAGTCAGCTGAATGATGTGGTAACCGAATTCAGACTCCACCAAGGGGCTGATCTCGCCTTGCTTGAGCGCATAAGCCGCATCTTCAAACGGCTTGACCATGGCGCCGCGGCCGAAGAAGTCGAGGTCGCCGCCATTGACAGCCGAGCCTTCGTCCTGCGAATTCTTGCGTGCCAGCTCAGCGAAGTGAGCCGGGTTCTTGCGCGCTTGCGCCAGCAACTCTTCCGCCTTGGCCTTGGCTTTGGCGCGCTCGTCGGGCTTGCTGTCCTTGTCGGCCTTGATCAGGATGTGACTGGCGCGGCGTTCTTCGGCCACGGTGTAGCGCGAGGCGTTCTCGTTGTAGTACTTGCGCAGGTCTTCTTCCGAAAAGCTGACGCCCGACTTCAGCGCTTCCAGGTCCAGCACCAGGTACTGGATCTGTGCGTTCTCGGCCACCTGGAACTGCTGGGCGTTCTTCGGGTCTTTGTAGAAAGCTTCCAGCTCCGCGTCGCTGGGCGAAATGGCGGCGGCGTAGTCCTGGGCCTTGAAGCGCTGCAGCTGCACCTCGCGCTGCTGCAGCAGGGCATCAAAGGCCACGCCGGCATTGGCGCTGTTGGCCAGGCCCGAACTCATCAAACCAGCAGACACCTGGCGCAGGGTCAGGTCTTGCCGCAGGCGCTCGACAAACATCTGCGAGCTCATGCCTTGCGCGGCGAGCAGGGACTTGTTGAGGCTGCCATCCGGGTTGCGCAGGAAGGCGAACTGCGGATCGTTCATGAACAAGGCCTGCAGGCGCTCGTCGCTGACGAAGAGATGCTGGTCCTTGGCGGCCGCTTGCAGCACGCGCTCGCGCACCAGGCCATCCAGGGCCTCGCGGCGGGCTTCCGGCGAATCGAGCAGCTTGGGGTCGACATTGGGCATCTGGCGGCGCAGACGATCGGCTTGCTCACGCTGGGCGGCATCCCACTCGGCCTGGGTGATCTTTTGACCAGCCACCGTGGCCACGCTCTTGTTGGCGCCATCCATGAAGCTGGTATAGCCCTCAATCCCAACCAGGGCGAATGACGGGAGGATGAGGATCAGCAGGAGCAGCTGAAACAGGCGGTTGTGCTTACGGACGAAATCAAACATCGAAACCTCAGACATGCAGACACGACAAAGGCGAACCGGAGTTCGCCTTTGCGTGGGATGGCCTTCTTCTAGCCAAGGCCCACGTCCAGACAGAGTGTCGGACTGGGGCAATACTGGTGGGTGCTGACGGGCTCGAACCGCCGACCTGCGCCGTGTAAAGGCGACGCTCTACCAACTGAGCTAAGCACCCGGGGAAACCGGATCAACCAACAACTACAACGAATTCAAAAACTTCCAAACGAGGCTGACGCCGAACTTCAGTTGACCGCGTCTTTGAGCGCCTTGCCGGGCCGGAACTTCGGCACTTTGGCAGACTTGATCTTGATCGCATCGCCGGTGCGGGGGTTGCGGCCTGCACGCGCAGCGCGCTTGGTCACGCTGAAGGTGCCGAAGCCTACCAGAGAAACGGAACCGTTCTTCTTCAGCGTCGCCTTGACACCACCGATGACCGCTTCCAGCGCACGGCCGGCAGCAGCTTTGGAGATGTCAGCCTGCACAGCGATGTGCTCGATCAGATCAGACTTGTTCAATTGGATCCCCTCAAAAGGAAATGCGTCCGCACAGCGAATCTGGCCCTGGCTTCTGGCGCCTCAGGCCGGCGTTTTGGCCGGACCCAGCGGACGCTAAAACTCGCGGGGAAGCGGATTCTAAGCGCATTCAGCGAGCCCACCCGACCGGGAAAAGCCCCGATACAACTGCATCAGTTGCCGACAGCCTGGGCACCTGGCGCGCTCTGCAGCGCGCACCCCAGTGGGCAAAACGGGCGCCGGCTGTTCGGCCGAAATCAGCGCGCCTTGGCGCGAATCTCGGGCAGGGCTTTTTGCAGGTAGTACACCATCGACCAGATGGTCAACACGACGGCGGCCAGCAGCAGCCAGGTGCCCCAGGGCCGGGTCGGCAGCACGCCGAACAACACACCATCGAAGAGCAGGAAAGGAATCGCAATCATCTGCGCCGTGGTCTTGAGCTTGCCCACCATGTGCACGGCCACGCTGCCGGAGGCGCCGATCTGGGCCATCCATTCACGCAGGGCCGAGATGGCGATCTCGCGGCCGATGATGACCAGGGCCACCAGGGCGTTGACGCGGCCGAGCTCCAGCAGGATCAGCAGCGCCGCACAGACCAGCATCTTGTCCGCCACCGGGTCCAGAAAGGCGCCGAAAGCCGAGGTCTGGTTGAGCTTGCGGGCCAGGTAGCCATCCAGCCAGTCAGTCAAGGCCACCAGGATGAACAAGGCGGTTGCGAAAAAGTTTTGGCTGTCTTTGCTCAGGTCCAGATAGAAAACACCGACCACCAGCGGTATGGCGACGATGCGGGCCCAAGTGAACAGGGTTGGCAGGGTGAAGAACATGCCGGCATTGTGCCCAAACAAAGTACGGCGCCGCCGGGCAATTCAGGGCTTTTGCACCAAGAGCGGGCAAAGCGGCCCTCATCGGGCTCAGATGGCCGCTCCGCGCCCGCCGACTGTGGCTTTATTGCCTCGGCGGGCTGAGCTCGAACCCCGGCCCTCAGTCCAAGGTGCGCGGCTTGAAATGGCGATCGTCGTTGAACAGAAAGGTCTCGCTGAACTTCCAGGGTTCAGGCATGCGCGAGACATTGCCGAACGGCGCCGCGCGATGCACCGCATCGATGGCCAACTGCACCGTATCAAGCGCCTGCCCCGGGCGACGAAGCACCTGGATGCGCTTGATGTGGCCGTCACGGTTGAGCTCCACCTCCAGCACCGGGATGGCCAGCAAGACCGGCGGCACCTGACCCATATAGGTCATGTGCGGATTGGCGGCGACCAGGCGCTGCGCGGCCTGTTTACGCAGTTCGTCGTGGCTGCGCACCGGGGCCGGCGGCGGCAGGCTGTGCTTGGCACTCTCGGTCGGCTTGGCGGGCTCGGTCGGCGTGTGGGGCGAGGCCGGCTGGACCGGCGTGGCCGCAGGGGTGCTGGGCTGGCTGCTGGAGGGCGCGGGCGCGCGCGGGCCGCTGCTGCAGCCGGCCATCAGGCCCGCAAGCACGGCGATCACGCCCAGGCCGCTGCGGCCGGCCCAGGAGTTGGCGGCCGGCGACGGCGACGGCAACGGCGATAGCGACGTCAACAACGGCGCGCCCCCTTGGTTTTGTTCAATGCAAGACACGATAAATCTCCTCTGCCAGATCCTTGGAAATGCCTTTGACACTGGCAATCTCATCCACACTCGCCGCCGCCACGCCGCGCACGCCACCAAAGCGTTGCAGCAGCTGTGCGCGCTTTTTCGGGCCGATGCCGGCCACATCTTCCAATTTGGAGCCGCCCGTGCGCACCGCCGCGCGCTTGGCGCGCATGCCGGTGATGGCAAAGCGGTGGGCCTCGTCGCGGATCTGCGCCACCAGCATCAGGGCGGCGGAATCGCGGCCCAGGTAGACCTTGGGCCGGCCATCGGCAAACACCAGTTCTTCCAGGCCGACCTTGCGGCCCTCGCCCTTTTCAACGCCGACGATCAGGCTCAGGTCCAGGCCCAGCTCTTCAAACACCTCGCGCGCCATGGACACCTGGCCGCGGCCACCGTCCACCAGCACCAGGTCCGGCAGGCGGCCGGTGCCCAGCTGCGCCGCCTCGGCCAGCTTGCTGTAGCGCCGCGTCAGCACCTGGCGCATGGCGGCGTAATCGTCGCCCCCGGTGATGCCCTCGATGTTGTAGCGGCGGTACTGGCTGCTCTGCATCTGGTGCGCATCGAAGACCACGCAGGAGGCCATGGTCGCCTCGCCCGCCGTGTGGCTGATGTCGAAACACTCGATACGGAAGCCGTCCAGCTCCTGCACCTGCAGGTCGAGCGCCTCGACCAGGGCGCGGGTGCGCGCCTGCTGCGAGCCCTCTTCGGCCAGCAAGCGCGCCAGCGCCAGCTCGGCGCCCTTGACGCACATCTCCTGCCAGATGCGGCGCTGACCGCGCGGCTGGGCCTGGGTCGTGACCTTGTAGCCGGCCTGCTCGCTCAAGGCCTCGGACAAGGACTCGTCCACCGCCTCGCTGAGCACGATCAGCGAGGGCACATGGGCATCGAGGTAGTGCTGGGCCATGAAGGCCTCCAGCACCTGGCGCTCGGGCGAGTAGGCGCTGAGCTGCTCGTCGTCGCCGAGCGACACGGCGGTGGCCTCCTCGACGTGGCGCGGGAAGAAGGCGCGGTCCCCCAGATGGCGGCCACCGCGCACCATGGCCAGGTTGACGCAGGCGCGGCCGCCTTGCACTTTGGCCGCCAGGATGTCGACATCGCGGTCACGCCCGGTGGCGCTGTTCTCGTCCACCGACTGCTGCTGCAGCACGCGCGCCAGGGCCTGGATCTGGTTGCGCACCTCGACCGCCAGCTCGAACTGCAAGGCATCCGAGTAGGCCATCATCTGCGCCTGCAGGCCGTCCATCACCTCTTGCGTCTCGCCCAGCAAAAAGCGCTCGGCGTTGCTGACATTGCGACCGTAGTCCGCGCCCTGCCCTTCGGGCACGCAAGGGCCGGAGCAGCGGCGGATCTGGTACAGCAGGCAAGGCCGCGAGCGGTTGTTGAAGACCGTGTCCTCACAGGTGCGCAGCTTGAAGACCTTCTGAATCAGCTGGATCGATTCCTTGACCGCCCAGCCGCTCGGGAAGGGCCCGAAATAGCGGTGGCGCCGGTCCACCGCGCCGCGGTAGTAGCTGATGCGCGGGAATTGATGGCCGCTGAGCTTGAGGTAGGGGTAGCTCTTGTCATCGCGGAACAGGATGTTGAACTTGGGGTTCAGCGCCTTGATCAGATTGTTTTCCAGCAGCAGCGCCTCGGACTCGGTGCGCACCACCGTGGTCTCCAGCCGCGCGATGCGCGCCACCATCATGCCGATGCGGGTGCCGCCATGGTCCTTCTGGAAATAGCTGGAGACGCGCTTCTTGAGATGCTTGGCCTTGCCGACGTAGAGCACCTGGTCCTGAGCGTCGAAGTAACGGTAGACACCGGGCAGACCGGGCAAGGCCGCCACCTCTTGCAGGATGCGCTCGCGCTGCTCGCGAGCGGCCTGCTCGACCTGCTGCACCCGCAAGGCCTCGGCCTCCTCGACGATGCGGCGCTCGCTAGCCCACTGAGCCTGCGCTTGTTCGCCGAGGGCGCGCGCCTCTTCCGCGGAAGCAGGGGCAGCGGGGTTGACTGAGGTTTCAGCGGGCTTTTGGGCGTCAGGCGTTGGCATGGGCCGCATTGTGCCCGGCTCGATAATCCCGCCATGAGTCAGTGTTCGAATCGGGTCTGGGATCTGTTCTGCCGTGTGATAGACAACTTCGGCGATGTCGGCGTCAGCTGGCGCCTGGCCCGCGACCTGGCGGCACGCGGGCAAAGCGTGCGCCTGTGGATTGACGACGCAGCGCCGCTGCGCTGGATGGCGCCGGGCGGCTGGCCGGCTGGCATCTCGGTGCATGACTGGCGCGAAGCCGAAGTCGAGGGCCTGGAGCTCGAAGCCGGCGATGTGGTGATCGAGACCTTTGGCTGCGAGCTGCCGCCCGCTTTTGTCAGCCGCATGGCCGCGCGCCAGTCGGCGCCGCTCTGGCTGAACCTGGAATACCTCAGCGCCGAGGCCTATGTCGAGCGCAGCCATGGCCTGAGCTCACCGCAGTTCAGCGGCCCAGGCCGCTGCCTGGACAAGCGTTTTTTCTACCCCGGCTTCAGCCTGCGCACCGGCGGCCTGCTGCGCGAGCCGGGCTTGCTGGAGGCGCAGGCCGGCTTCGATGCGAAGGCCTGGCTGGCGGCGCAGGGCCTGCAGCGCCAGCCGGGCGAGCGCATCGTCAACCTGTTCGCCTACCCCAACCCGCGGCTGGGCGATCTGTTGGACGCCCTGGCCGATCAGCCCACCCTGCTGCTGGTCTGCCCCGGCGCGGTGCAGGCCGAGCTGCTGCAGCGAAAGCTGCCGGCCACGCTCCGCCTGCATGCCCTGACCTTCCTCAGCCAGCCGGACTTCGACGCCCTGCTCTGGGCGGCCGACCTGAACCTGGTGCGCGGTGAGGATTCTTTTGTGCGGGCCCAGTGGGCTGGCAAGCCTTTTGTCTGGCAGATCTACCGCCAGGACGACGGCGCGCATGGACCCAAGCTCGACGCCTTTCTCGATCTCTATTTGCGAGGCGCCCCCACCGAGCTGGCCGGCCCGACCCGCCAGCTCTGGCGCCGCTGGAACGAGCTGGAGGCCGGCCCGCTGCAGCTGCCGCCGGCCGCAGCCGCCGCTGCCCAAGCCCTGGAATGGCGTGCGCAATTGCTGCAGCAGCCCGACTTGTGCAGCCAGCTGCTCGGCTTGGCCGCCAAATCGGGCTAAAATTGAGGGCTTTGTCGCGCCGCAAGTGTTGGGCGCAGCACCCTGGTCGGGCGTTTGAGGTCGTGTTTGGCCTTGAAAACCTGGCTCTCAAGACAGCAGGCACTTGTTCTTTGACCGAAGTTCGAACAATGGCCTGGGCCCCGAATCGATCGTGCATACATGCAGCGTGCGTGATCCACCGGGCCATCCCGCAGAACTTCTCTCCAAATCGGAACACTCATGAAGATTGCTCAAGAAATCCGCGCCGGCAACGTGATCATGCACGGTAAAGACCCGATGGTCGTGCTGAAGACCGAATACAGCCGCGGCGGCCGCAATGCAGCCACCGTGCGCATGAAGCTCAAGAGCCTGCTGAACAACTCCGGCACCGAAGTCGTGTTCAAGGCCGACGACAAGATGGACCAGGTCATCCTGGAAAAGCGCGACTGCACCTACACCTACTTCGCTGACCCGATGTATGTGTTCATGGACACCGAGTACAACCAGTTCGAAGTCGAAGCCGAGAACATGGGCGACGCCCTGTCCTACCTGGAAGACTCCATGCCCGTGGAAGTGGTGTTCTACGACGGCAAGGCCATCTCGGTCGAACTGCCCACTTCGCTGGTGCGTGAAGTGACCTGGACCGAACCGGCCGTCAAGGGCGACACCTCGGGCAAGGTCCTGAAGCCCGCCAAGATCTCCACCGGTTTCGAAATCCCCGTGCCCATCTTCGTGGCCCAAGGCGACAAGATCGAAATCGACACCCGCACGCACGAGTACCGCAAGCGCGTCTGAGCCTCCGGCTCCACGCCAGCGATGCAAACAAAAAGGCACCCTCGGGTGCCTTTTTTAATTGCCGCGCGACGCTCGCCACTCCCCAAGAAAGCCGGCCTGGCTGGCGCTCAGACCTCCTCGTAGGCCTGGCCCTTGCCCAACCAGATCTCCTGGTGCCCGGCACCGGCCGGGATCATGGGGAAGCAGTTCTCCTCGGCCCGCACCTGCACATCGAGGAAGTAGGGCCCCGCGCTGGCCAGGCATTGATGCAGCGCTGCGTCCAGGTCTTCGCGCCGCTCGACCCGCAAGCCTTGCCAGCCGAAAGCCTGGGCCAGGGCCACGAAGTCCGGCAGCGCCTCGGTGTAGCTGTGGCTGTAGCGGCCGCCGTGGATCAGCTCCTGCCACTGCCTCACCATGCCCATGCGGCCATTGTTGGACAGCACCAGCTTGACCGGCAGGCGGTGCTGCACGGCGGTGGACAGCTCCTGGATGTTCATCAGCACCGAGGCGTCACCGCTGACGCAGACCACCAGCTCCTCCGGATGCGCGATCTGTGCCCCCAGGGCCGCGGGCAGGCCATAACCCATGGTTCCAGCGCCACCGGAAGTCAGCCAGCGGCCGGGCGACTGGAACTGCAGATGCTGGGCCGCCCACATCTGATGTTGGCCGACATCGGTCGAGACGATGGCGCCCTGCGCCGGGCGCTGCCGCTCGATGGCCCGCTGCAGCTGGCGCATCAAGGCCTGTGGCGCGATCTCCCCGCTGCCGCTGTCCTCGAAGCCAAAACTATCGGCCGCGCGCCAGCGCGCGATGCGCGACCACCAGGCTTGCAAGTCGAGGAGCAGGCCGCGCGCCTGCCAGGCCTGCTCCAGCGCCGCCAGCGAGGCGGCACAGTCGCCGCGCAGGGCGACATCGGCGCGCACGACCTTGCCGATGGAACGCGCATCAATGTCCAGGTGGATGATCTTGGCGCCCGGGCAGAAGTTGTCGAGACGGCCAGTGACCCGGTCGTCAAAGCGCGCACCGACACAGACGATCACATCGGCATGGTGCATGGCCAGATTGGCCTCCAGGCTGCCATGCATGCCCAGCATGCCCAGCCACTGCGGGCTGGCCGCCGGGAAGGCTCCCAAGCCCATCAGCGTCAAGGTGCAAGGCGCACCGGTGGCCTGAACCAGGCGCTGAAAGCTGGCGCAGGCGGCTGCGCCCGAATTGATCAGACCGCCGCCGCCATAGAACACCGGGCGCTGTGCAGCTTGCAGCAGATCGAGGGCTGCGTCCACCGCGGAAGCATCGGGCCGGCCGGGCGCAGGCCGGCGGGGCACGGGCGCCTGCCAGCTGTCTTCGGCCAGGCCTTGCAGCTGGATGTCCTTGGGGAAATCGATCAACACCGGCCCCGGTCGGCCCTCGCGCGTGCGCCGGTAGCCCTCCTCCACCGTGGCCGCCACCTGTTCGACGGCGCGGATCTGCACATTCCACCGGGTCACCGGCCGAGAGATGCCGAGCGCATCGCATTCCTGAAAGGCATCGGTGCCGATTGCCGTGGTCGCCACCTGGCCGCTGATGCAAAGCACCGGGATGCTGTCGCACAAGGCATCCAGCAGACCGGTGGTGGTGTTGCTCATGCCCGGGCCCGAGGTCACGAAGACCACCCCCACTTTGCCCGTGCTGCGCGCATAGCCCTCGGCCGCATGCACGGCCGCCTGCTCATGGCGCACCAGCACATGGCGCAGGCGCGGCTCGGCATGCAAGGCGTCGTAGAGCGGCAGCACGGCACCGCCGGGGTAGCCGAACACGGTGTCCACACCCAGGGCCAGCAGGCTGGCGATCAAGGCCTGCGCGCCGTTGCACGGGATGGCGGGCTGAAGACACACCGGAGCCAGATCCGGCGCCGCGTCGAACAAGGTTTCGGGCAATGCAATCATGCCAGCACTGTGCCCAAGAACACGCAGCAAAGGCTGCCGAATTTTTCCTCAAAATCAAGCCACAGAAGTAAATCTTGCTGCAAAGATAAACTCACGCAGCATGAAGCTCGACAAATTTGATTTCGCCATCCTGGCCTGCCTGCAGCAGGACGCCCGCATCAGCCTGCAGGAGTTGAGCGGCCAGGTCGGCCTGACCAGTTCACCCTGCTGGGCGCGCATCAAGCGCATGGAAGAAGCTGGCGTGATCGAGGGCTATGCCGTGCGCCTCAATGCCGCCAAGATCGGCCTGGCCGACACGGTGATCGTGCAGGTCACTCTGGACAATCACTCCGACGAGGCCTTGTTCGAGTTCGGCCGCGCGCTGGAGCAGATCCCCGAAGTGCTGGAGGCCTTTCTGGTTTCGGGCGACTACGACTACTACGTGCGCATCGCCGTCTCGGACACGCGCGACTACGAGCGCCTGCTGCGCGAGCGCCTGTACAAAATCCCGGGCATACGCCACAGCAAGTCCAGCTTTGTGCTGCGGCAGCTGAAGCAAAGCCAGCTGCCCCTGCGCGGCTGAACCCTGCAAACGCCGAGGCTCTTGGCGCGCCTCCCGGCGCCACCACTCATCCCGCGCGCAGGCCTGGGTTCAATGCGCCTTGCGCTTGCCGCTGGCCTGTTGAGGCTTCTTGGCGCCCTTGCCCGCGCCTTCGGCGGCAGCTTTTTTGCCTGATTTGCTGGCCTTGCTGGCAGGCTTGGCGGACTTGCTCGCCTTGGCCTTCTTGGCCGGGGCCGCCTTGGCGGCGGCTTTGCTGGTCTTTTTGTTGGCAGCCTTGCTCGCGGCCCTGCCCGATGTTTTGCCAGCTTTGGCCGCGGCTTCCGCCGGTGCCGCCTTGGCCGCGTCTTCCAGTTGGTGCAGTCCCACCACGGCCGGCGCCACCGGCTGGGGTGTCTGAATGACCGTGCCCTGGCTGCTGGTCTGGGCCAGAGCGGGCGCGCTCATGCCGAGCGCCGTGGCCAACGCTGCGGCCAGGCCCAGACACCGGCCGAAGGTTGCGGCCCGGCGGGCCATCGTTGCTTGCTTCTTGTTCTTGCTCATGACTTGATGTTCCTGTGCGACTCGATGTTCCTGCGGGACCAGCTCAGACAAAGACGCCCTGGCGCAGCCATTTGGTGGCCACCCATTTTTCCCCTTCCCGCACCGGCGCGCCGCCGTGCAGGGTCAGGGTTTGGGGCTGAGGGCGGTCGTAGCTGAAGAACACCGCATTGCCCTTGACCGGTAGCACGTCGAGGCCGATGTCCGGGAAGATGGTGGCGCCGCCCGCCGCCGGCGTGTTGAGGTACATCACCAGCGTGCCGACGCGCTGACCGCCGCGCTTGAGGATGGCCGGCGTGCTGCTCATGCCGGGGTCGAAATAGTCGTAATGCGGCAAATACTCGGCACCCGGGCGGTAACGCAGCACCTGCAGGCCTTCGCCGTGATCGACCGGCCAGTTGATCAGTGCCGCCAGGCGCGCCTCGATGCGGCGGATCAGCTCGTTCTCACCGCGCTCGAAGAACATGCCCTCGCTGGTGCGGGCCGCGTTGACCTCGCTGCCGCTGTCCTTGGCCGCCACGGTTTCCGATCGCGCCAGGCGGGCCTCGGATTGGGCCACCATGGCATCGCACTCTTCATCCGACAGCAGGCCGCCGAACACCACCACGCGCGGATGCCGCAGGCTCAGCAGCACCCGCACCTCGCGGTCACCAACCCGGATCACCGGGCGCCCCCCGCTGAGATCGGGCTCAGGCACCGCACTGCCAGCGGCCGCGTCGCGCACCGCCTGGCTGATGGCGGGACCGGCGGCCATGGGCTGCACCAGCGAGGGGTCCAGCGTCTGCGCCAAGGCCGTGGCCGCCACCGACGCATCCCAGCCACTGCTTTGCATGGCAGCCAGCAATTGCTCCTGGCTGCAGCCCTGGGCCAGCTGGGCGCCGATCCATTGGCGCAGCTCGGCGGTGATCAGTTGTTGTGCACTCATGGTGAAGCGAGGGACAAGAGGAAGAGGAGCGAAAAACGATCAGTCGACCAGGCGACGGCGGAACACCAGACGCTCGGCCGTGGACACTTCGGCATGGTAGCGGTAGCCGTCGAGATTGAAGTCCAGCAGGCCGGCCGGCGTGTCTACGCCTTCGGTGATGGCAAAGCGCGCCATCAGGCCGCGCGCACGCTTGGCGAAGAAGCTGATGATCTTGTACTGGCCGCTCTTCCAGTCCTCAAACACGCACTCCAGCACCCGCGGCTGCAAGGCCTTGCGATCGGCGGCCTTGAAGTACTCCTGCGAGGCCAGGTTGACGATCACCGGCACCTGGCTGGAGGCCGCGCGGGCATTCAGATGCTCGGCCAGCCGATCGCCCCAGAACTGGTAGAGATTGCTGCCGCGGGGGTTGGCCAGGCGCGTGCCCATCTCCAGCCGGTAAGGCTGCATCAAGTCCATGGGGCGCAGCACGCCGTACAGGCCCGAGAGGATGGCCACATGGGCTTGCGCCCATTGCAGCTGCTCGGCATTCAAGGTCTTGGCCTGCAGGCCATCGTAGACATCGCCGTCAAAGGCCAGCACAGCCGGCTTGCTGTTCTTCTCGGTGAAGCGGGGGCGCCAGGCCTGGTAACGGGCCACATTGAGCTCGGACAAGGCCTCGGACAGGTCCATCAGGCGGGCGATGTCCGCCGGCGTCTGGGTCTTCAGCACCTGGATCAATTCACTCGACTGGGCGGTGAACTGGGGCTGGCTGATCAGCGGCTTCAGGGCGTCGGGAACCGGGGTTTCGTAGTCCAGCGACTTGGCGGGAGAGAGCAGGTAAAGCATGGCCGGTATTCTCGCCCAGCCATCGTGACAGGCCAGGCAGCCCGGCATGAAAAAGCCCGCCGAGGCCTCTCGCCTGGGCGGGCTGCGCAAGCCTTGCCTTGCAACGCTTGGCTTACTTGGCCAGCAGCTGGTTCACCGCCGACACATCTTCCGGCTTGAGCTGGCCCGAGGCCTGGCGCAGCTTGAGGCTGGTCATGACCACGTCGTAGCGCGCCTTGGCCAGGTTTTGCTGGGTGTTGAAGAGCTGGGTCTGGGCATTGAGCACGTCCAGATTGACCCGCACGCCGACCTTGTAGCCCAGCTGCGTGGCTTCCAGCGCCAGCTTGGACGAGGACTCGGCCGCTTCCAGCGCCTTGACCTGGGCGGTCAGCGACTGCACACCGAAAAAGGCGCGCTTGGTGCCTTCGGACACCGCGCGGCGGGCGTAGTCGAGGTCGTTGCGCGACTTCTCTTCCAGGGCCAGGGTTTCCTTGATGCGGTTTTGCGTGGCGCCGCCGGTGTAGAGCGGCAGGCTCAGGGTCACGCCCAGGCTGGCATTGTTGGTCGTGCCCTTGACCTGGGCACCGGTACCGCGGGCATTCAGCGTGCCCAGGCTGCCGTTGAGATCGACCGTCACGCCTTCGGCCGCGCGGGCCTTGTCGATTTCGATCTTGGCGGAATCCAGGCCCAGGCGGGCCTTGCGCACCAGGGGGTGCTGCTCTTCGGCCTGCGCCACCCAGGGGTCCACGGTCAGCGGCGTCACGGCCGGCAGGGCCACGGGCACGGCCAGGGGCTTGGGCGTCACGCCGTTGCGACCGACCAGCTGGTCCAGGGTCACGCTCTTGATGCGCAGGTCGTTCTCGGCCGCGATCTCGGTGGCCAGGGCCAGGTCGTAGCGGGCCTGCGCTTCGCGGGTGTCGGTGATGGTCTGGGTGCCGACTTCGAAATTGCGCTTGGCCGAGGCCAGTTGCTCGGAAATCATGGCCTTGCTGGCGCGGGCGGTGCCCAGCGCATCTTGCGCGCCCAGCACATCAAAGTAGGCCTGGGCCACGCGCACGATCAGGTCCTGCTCGGCGGTTTCCAGATCGGCCTGGGCCACGGTCAGGCCCAGCTGCGCCTGCGAGATGGTCAGCTGGTTGCTGCGGTTGTAGAGCGCGTACTTTCCCTGGAGGCCGGCGCTCAGCGAGGTGGCGCCGACACGGCCGAAGTTCGGCGGATCGGTCTCATCACGCTTGGCCGTGACGCCCAGGCCCAGGCTGGGGCGGGCCAGGGCGTCGGCCTGGGCGGCCTTGTACTGGGCGGAATCGGCCAAAGCGCGGGCGGACAGGTACTGGGCATCGAATGCGCGGGCCGCGTCGTACAGCTCCTGCAGGCTTTGCGCCTGGGCGCCGCCGGCCATCAACAAGGCCAGGGCCATGCCGATGCGGCTCAGGGCACGGCCCGGGTTGGAGGAGGAGTGGCGCGAATTCATTGCACGGGGGTCACGCATGAGCTTCCTTGTCAGCGATTAGCTTTTTGATTCCTGAGCCGCGATCCTAGCGGGATGCGCACTTGTTGGGTTTGGTCATCAGTAGCGGGGCACACCAGGGTCGACCTGCAAGGACCACGCATCAATGCCACCGGCGAGGTTATAGACGGAATCGAAGCCCTGGCGCTGCAGAAATGCGACGACTTGCAGACTTCTCATGCCGTGATGGCAATAACAGACGATGGGCTGCAGGCGGTCCAACTCGTCCAGTCGCTCGGGCAGCTGGCCCATGGGGATCAGGCAGCTGGCCACCCCTTCGATGTCGATCCGGGCCAGCGCCGCTTCCCAGGGCTCACGCACATCGAGCAACAAGGGCGCCGACAGCGCTGAAGCTGGCGCCGCTCCGGGTGCGCTGCGCGCACACAGCTCGCGCAGATCGGTGACGCTCAGAGAAGGCAGCATCTCAGGGCAGCCACTCAGAACTGGAAGCTGCTGCGCTCGGCGAAGCCCTGCAGGCGCGGTGCCACGGTGTCGAAGAGCTCGGTCGTGCGGTAGTTCTTTTCGTCCACGCGGGTGATCAGCTGGGCGCGCATCACCGGCTCCTCGCCGACGATGGTGGCCAGACGGCCGCCGACCTTGAGCTGAGCCAGCAGTGCCGACGGCACCTCGGCCACCGAGCCCGAGAGCAGGATCACGTCAAACGGGGCTTCCTTGGCCAGGCCTTGCGAGCCGTCCTGCTCCAGCACCGTGACGTTCAGCACGCCAGCGCGCTTGAGGTTGAGCGTGGCCTGGGCGGCCAGCTCAGGGTTGATTTCCAGGCTCAGCACGCGCTGGGCACGATGGCCGAGCAACGCGGCCATGAAGCCACTGCCGGTGCCGACTTCCAGCACCTTCTCATGGCGTGCCACCTTCAGCTCTTGCAGCAGGCGGGCCTCGACGCGCGGGGCCAGCATGCGCTGACCGCCGGCCAGGGCCACTTCGGTGTCCATAAAGGCCAGGCCCTTGCTGGCCGGCGGCACGAAATCTTCGCGCTTGACCACGGCCAGCAGCTGCAGCACGCCAGCGTCCAGCACGTCCCAGGGGCGGATCTGCTGTTCGATCATGTTGAAGCGGGCTTGTTCGATGTTCATCTCAGTCAGTCTTTCCGTGTTGTGCTGTCAATCCGCGGCGGCGGCGTCGGCCGTGCCCGGTACAGCGGGAATTCTATTTCCTGTCCAGCGCCGTTTCGCCCAGGCGGCCAGATCGTCCAGATAGCAATAGATCACCGGCACCACCACCAGGGTCAGCAGCGAGGAGGTGATCACCCCGCCGATCACCGCCTGCCCCATGGGCGCGCGCTGCTCGGAGCCCTCGGTCAACGCAAAAGCCAGGGGCACCATGCCGAACACCATGGCCAGGGTGGTCATCAGAATCGGCCGCAGGCGCACATGGGCCGCATGCAGCAAGGCCGCCTCGCGCTCCATGGGCTCCTGATCCACCCCATTGCCATGCTGGCCGGCCCGCGAGCGGATGGCGAAGTCGATCAGCAGAATCGCGTTCTTGGTCACCAAACCCATCAGCATGACGATGCCGATGACGCTGAACATATTGAGCGTGGAGCGGAACAACAGCAGCGCCAGGAACACGCCCACCAGGGTCAGTGGCAGCGAGCTCATCAGCGCCAGCGGCTGCAAGAAGCTCTTGAACTGGCTGGCCAGAATCATGTAGATGAAGACCACGGCCAGGCCCAGGGCGCCGACGGCATACTGGAAAGACTCATTCATGTTCTTGGTCGAGCCACCAAAGCTGTAGCGGTAACCGGGCGGGAAAGCGATCTCGTCCAGCACCTTCTTGATGTCGGCCGACACCTCGCCCGAGCTGCGGCCCAGGGCGTTGGCGTCGATGGTGATCTCCCGCGCCATATCGCGGCGGTTGATCTGGTTGGGCCCGGTCGAGGGTCGCACCTCGGCCAGTTGCGACAGCGCCATCACCCGCGGCGCGCCGTCCGCGGCCGCCGGCAGATTGATGGGCATGCGCTGCAAGTCGGCCAGCGAGTCGCGGCTTTGCGGCCCCAGGCGGACCAGCACGTCGTAGTTCTCACCGTCCGAGGCGCGCCAGTTGCCCACCGTGGTGCCAGCCAGCAAGGTGCGCAGCGTGCCCGCCAGAGCATTGACATTGAGGCCGGCATCGGCGGCCACATCGCGCTTCACTTCCACCGAGACGGTCGGCTTGTTGGGCTTGAGCGTGGTGTCCAGGTCCACCAGGCCGGGGATCTTCTGCAGCCGGGCCACCACCTGCTTGGAGATGCGCTCCAGCTCGCCCAGATCGCTGCCCTGGATGGAGAACTGCAGGCTCTTGCCGCCACCCAGATCGGTCTGGCCGATGTTGGTGACGGTGATGCCGGGCACGGTCGCCAGACGCTGGCGCATCGGTTCGGCCAGATCGGCCACGCTGCGCTGGCGGTCCTTGCGGTCGACCAGGCGCACATAGATGGCGCCGTAGATCTTGCCGGCCGCAAAGCCGCTGTTGATGGTGGCCACGGTGTAGCGTACCTCGGGCAGCTCGCGCAGCAAGGCGTCGATCTGCTTGGCGCGCGCCTCGGTCACCTCCAGGGCCGAGCCCACGGGCGTGTAGAAATTGATCTGCGTCTCGGACAGGTCGGCCTTGGGCACGAACTCCTTGCCCACCCCGGCCAGCAACACAAAGCTGGACAAAAAGGTCGCCAGCGCGATCAGCAGGGTTGCGCCCTTGTGGCGCAGCGACCAGGCCAGGATGCGCTGGTAGCCGGCCGACAGCCAGTTGGTGAATCGATCGACTGCGCCAGTCAGGCGGCCCAGGGTCTTGTCGTACAAGGTCACCGGTGGGCCGCGGTGCACGCCATGCGCCTGCGGGTCATGCCAAACGCTGGACAGCATCGGGTCCAGGGTGAAGCTGACGAACATGGAAATCAACACCGCCGCGACGATGGTGATGCCGAACTCATGGAAGAACTTACCGACGATGCCGCCCATGAAGCCGATGGGCAGGAACACCGCGACGATGGACAAGGTGGTGGCCAGCACCGCCAGGCCGATCTCGGCCGTGCCATCGAGCGCCGCCTGGCGCGGCGTGGCGCCCATCTGCACATGGCGCACGATGTTCTCGCGCACGACGATGGCGTCATCGATCAACAAGCCCACGCACAGGCTGAGCGCCATCATGGTGATGTTGTTGATGGTGAAGCCGAAGGCGTACATGAACAGAAAGGTACCGATCAAGGCGATCGGCAGGGTCAGGCCGGTGATGACGGTCGAACGCCAGCTGTTCAGGAACAGGAACACGATCAGGATGGTCAGGGCCGCGCCCTCGAACAGCGTGCGCTTGACATTGGCCACCGAGACGCGAATCGCGCGCGAGTTGTCGCGGTTGACCTCGACCTTGACGCCCGGCGGGGTCAGGTCTTGCGCGTCTTTCAGCGCGCGCTGCAGGCCGTCCACCACCTCGATGGTGTTCTCGCCCTGGCTCTTCTGCACGCTCAGCAGCACCGTGCGCTGGCCGTTGTAGAGCGCCAGGCTTTCCACCTCCTGCGGGCCGTCCACCACATCGGCCACCTGCCAGAGCTTGACCGAGGCGCCGCCCTTGCGCGCCACCACGATGTCGCGGAAGTCCTCGGGCCGCTTGAGCCGGGCATTGATCTGCACCACCCGCTCCTGCTCGAGCGAGCGCAGATTGCCCATGGGCAGCTCCTGGTTCTCGCTCCGCACGGCGGCCAGCACCTGGTCCACGGTGATGCCCAGCGCTTCCATGGCCTGCGGGCGCAGCTGCAGCTGGATCTGGCGCTGCAAGCCGCCGACCACGCTGACCGAGCCCACGCCGCGCACATTCTCCAGGCGCTTTTGCAGCACCTGCGTGGCCCAGGTGGTCAGCTCCTGCGTGTTCTTCTTGCCGTCTTCCGAGAGGATGGCCACATTGAAGATGGGCGTGCTCTGCGGGTCAAAGCGCGAGATGCGCGGGTCCTTGACCTCGTCGCGCAGCAGCGGCCGCATCAGGGCCACTTTCTCGCGCACATCCTCGGCGGCCTTGCGGCCGTCGACATCGAGGTTGAACTCGATGATGACCACCGAGCTGCCCTCATACGAGCGCGAAGTCAGGGCATTGATGCCGGCCACCGTGTTGACGGCCTCCTCCACCTTCTTGGTGACCTCGCTCTCGACGATCTCGGGCGAAGCGCCCGGATAGTCCATCTGCACCACCACGGTGGGGAAGTCGATATTGGGAAACTGATCGACCGACAGGCGCTGGTAGCTGAACAAGCCCAGCACGACAAAAGCCAGCATGACCATGACGGCCATGACGGGGTTCTGGATGGAAACGCGGGTGAACCACATGGCGGCGGCCCGATCAGCGCGAGGCGGCTGAAGACGCTGCAGCCGCTACAACCGGCACGGCTGGCGCAGCGGCCAAGCTCACCGCCGTGCCCTCCGGCACCTGGCCGGCCGACAAGGACAGCAGCAGCGCGCCGTCCGCCACGCCCGAGCGCAGCTCCTGCACCGCCACGCTGCGGCCCTGGATCTGCGCCTCGCCGCTGGCGCCCAGCTCCACCGTCTGGGCCTTGACCCGGCCATCAGCAATCTGCAGCACATAGGGCTTGGCATTGTCCAGACGCAGGCTGGAGGCCGGGGCAACCAGGGCCTCACGCTCGTCCAGCAAGATGCGGCCGCGGGCAAACATGCCCTGGCGCAAGCCCGACCGGCCCTCCAGGCGCAGGTAGACCATGACCGAGCGCGAGCCGCTCTGCGTGGCCGGGTTGATGCGCGCCACCGTGGCCGGCACCGGCTCGGCCAGGCCCTCCACCTGCAGCTGGGCCGCCGCGCCTGGCTTGAGGCCGACGCTGAGCTCGGGCGCCACGGCCGCTTCCAGCTCCAGCTGGCTCAGGTTGACGATTTCCAGCACCCGCGCGTCCAGAGGCAGGCGCTCGCCCGGCTGGGCCAGGCGCTGCGCCACCTGGCCGGCAATCGGCGAGACCAGCTGGGCGTCCGCCCGGGCCTTGCGCGCCAGGCCCACAGCGGCCTCGGCCGCTTGCAGGGTGGCACGGGCACCGGCCGCACTGGCACTGGCGGTCTCCATGGCGGTAGACGAAATAAAGCCCTGGGCCACCAGGGCGCGGTTGTTGTCGAGGTTGCGCTGCGCGATGTCCAGCTGCGATTTGGCCGCGGCGGCGTTCTCCTGGGCCTGTCGCAGGCGCAGGTCCACTTCGACCGGGTCGATCTGGCCCAGGGCCTGGCCGGCGCGCACGCTGTCGCCCTCGCGCACATCCAGGCGCTGCAGCTCACCGGCGACTTTGGCCTTGATCACCACCGACTCCCGGGCTTTCAAGCTGCCGCTGAGTTCCAGGGTTTGCGCAAAACGCAGGCGCTGCACCCGCGCCACGTCGATCTCGGCCAGGGCCAGGGCGACCGGCGCCTTGCTGGCCGCAGCCGGGGCAGACGCTGAAGTGGAGGACCCAGCGGGCCCACGTCCCTTCATCCAGGAGCCAGCCAGGCCCAGCAACACCAAGACACCCAGCACGGGAACGGCGATCTTCAACCAAGGCTTCATGCGATGAACACTCTTCTTTTCAGACGTGATGCGGCCAGGCCGCGCCAGGGGATGAACACAACAAGCGTCGTGCGCAAACACAGCGGGCCCGAAGCCACCCTGCCCGCACACCCACTCATTTCAGGCAAGCCACAGCCGGCGCCAGGAGCCCGCGCAGCATCAGATCGAGCTGCACCTCCAGGACCGCGGCGGGCTCGATTGTGGGCCCGCCACAGGCACAGGCCGCGAAGGAGTGTTGGTAAAGAATCATGTGCAGAATGGGCCCGATCAGCACATGCACCGTCGCTTCCACCGGCACCGGGCGGAACTCGCCGCGCGCCACGCCGCGCTCGATCAGCCCCACCAGCAGGGCCTGGATGGGCAGGATCACCTCCTCGGTGTAGAAGGCTGCCAGCTCCGGGAAGTTGCGAGCCTCGGCCACCATGATCTTGGCGATGCCGCCGGCCGTGCTCTGCCCCACCCGCTGCCACCAGGCCTGCAGCACCTGGCCCAAAAGCTCCGCCACCGGGCCCTGGTGCTGAGCACTCAGCGCGGCGGCCTCGTGGATCTGAGCCACCAGGCTCTCGCGCACCACGGCCTTGAACAAGTCCTGCTTGCTCGGGTAGTAGAGATACAGCGTGCCCTTGGAGACGCCCGCGCGTGCCGCCACCTCCTCGGTGCGGGTCGCGGCAAAGCCCTTCTCCACGAACAGCTCGAGGGCCGCGGCCAGCAGTTCCTGCGGGCGCGATTGCTTGCGGCGCTGGCGCGCAGCCGGGCTCACCGCGGCTGGCTCGGAACGCGAAACAGGAGGCAAAGATGGCACGGCCATGGGGTGCAAACAGAGCGTTACTGACCAATGAGTCAGCAATATAGGTGGCGGCGCCGAGCCGGGTCAATCGGGGCCGGCGAGCAGCGCGCCCGGCGGGCCGTCATGACCCACCGGCTATCATCCGGCCCGTTTTTCCGACATTTTTAAGACTTTTAGCGACAGAGGGAGTGCCCTGCGTGGACATCGTTTTGCTGATCAAGGCCGCCATCATGGGCATCGTCGAGGGGCTGACCGAGTTCCTGCCCATCTCGTCCACGGGACACCTGATCCTGACCGGCGCCCTGCTCGGCTTCGATGACGCCAAGAGCAAGGTCTTCGACATCGCCATCCAGACCGGCGCCATCTTCGCCGTCATCCTGGTGTACTGGCAGCGCCTGCGCGAAGTGGCCACGGGCCTGGGTTCGGACGCCCGCGCGCGCCGCTTCACCCTCAATGTGGCCATCGGCTTTCTGCCCGCGGTGATTCTGGGCCTGCTGTTCGGCAAGGCCATCAAGGCCCATCTGTTCACCCCCACCGTGGTGGCCAGCACCTTCATCATCGGCGGCTTCATCATCCTCTGGGCCGAGCGCCGCCAACAGGCCGCCGTGCGCATCGCCCATGTGGACGATATGACGCCGCTGGACGCGCTCAAGGTCGGCCTGATCCAGTGTCTGGCCATGGTGCCGGGCACCAGCCGCTCGGGCTCCACCATCATCGGCGGCATGCTGATGGGTCTGTCGCGCAAGGCCGCGACCGATTTCTCCTTCTTCCTGGCCATCCCGACCCTGATCGGCGCCGGCGCCTACAGCCTGCTCAAGGAGCGCGCCCTGCTCAGCATGGACGATGTGCCCATGTTCGCGGTCGGCCTGCTGTTCTCCTTCATCAGCGCCTGGATCTGCGTGCGCTGGCTCCTGCGCTACATCTCCAGCCACAGCTTTGTGCCCTTCGCCTACTACCGCATCGTCTTCGGCGTGATCGTGCTGGTGACGTCCTACTTCGGCATCATCGTCTGGAAGGACTGATCGCTCGTGAGTTTTCTACTGCGCGGCCGCCATGCGTCGTTGGTCCGGTGCTCGGAATCCTCACGTACCGGAAGTACGTTCCGGTTCCTGCGCTCCGTCCGCCTCGCCTGACGGCCGCTCGCGACGAAAACTCTCAAGCTCGAAGTCCCCGCTGCCAGCGGCTCCAAGCGCGACACAGCGCCCACATCAGACTCAGCACGCCCAGCCAGGCGCCGTAACACACCCACAGCGAGGGCGCATAGCCGGCCGGCATGTGCGCCTCGTCGCTGGGCAAGGCGCCGTAGCGCAGCCAGTACCAGGCGCCCGCCAGCCCATGGATCAGGGCGATGTGCAGCAGGTAGAAAAACTGCGCGTGGCGGCCGAACAGCATCAGCGGCGCGGGCGCTTGCAAGCCCCCGCCCTCCATCGCGCGCTCCAGCAGGGCCAGCGCGGCCAGGGTGAAGGCCCCAGTGATGGCCAGGTAGAGCAGCGAGGGCGGGTATTTGTGCACGTCGATGAAGGCCAGGGCCTCGTGCCAGAGCGGCCGCCCCTGGGCCACCCAGGGATGCGGGTCGCCGTAGAGGCCTGAAGCGCGCAGCAGCACAAAGCCCAGCAGCAAGCCCAGGGCCGCCCGCAGCAGGAAGCGTTGACGCTGCGCCGCCGGCCCGCGAAGCAGCGGCCCGAGCGCATAGCCGGCCGCCATCCAGCCGATCCAGGGCATCAGCGGATACACCACCATCACCCCCGGCCCGGCGGCGGCCGGCTTGAAGAAGCCGCCCTGGTGCCAGAGCATGAAGGCCCAGCTGGCGCCCTCGCCGTGCCAGGCATCGAGCAGGTTGTGCGGCAGGATCAGGCCGGCGGCCACGGCGATCACGGCCCAGCGCGGCAGCCAGATCAGCAGGCCCAGCGCCATCATGGCCACGCCGATGGCCCAGATCACCTGCAAGATCAGGGTTTCAAAACCAAACTGCCAGCTGAAGCTGACCCAGCTCAGCTCCAGCAGCACGAGCATGGCGCCGCGGCTCAGCAGGTAGCGGCTCATGTCAGTGCGGCTGTGCCGCTGGCCGCGCAGCCAGGCCGACAGCCCCGCCAGCAGCACAAAGGTCGGCGCGCACAGATGCGTGATCCAGCGCGTCAAAAACCAAGCCGGGCTGCTCTGGCTCAGATCAAGCGGGTTGAAATTCATGGGCGCGAAGAAGTCGCGCGTATGGTCCAGCGCCATCAGCGCCACCACCAGGCCGCGCAAGAGATCGATGGCGCCGAGCCGGTGGGCCGAGGGGCGGGCACTCCGCTCCAGGGGGTCTGATCCTGCGCCGCCCGAGCCCGCTTCGCTTGCCTGTGTCATCCCTGCTGCCCCTCCCGCCCGTCGCCGCAGGCCCAACCCAGAACCGAGAGCCCGGACCCGAGAGCCCAGAACCAAGAAGCCGCGATGGTAGGCAGGGCAAGCCGGCGGCGCAGCACGTAAAATCCCGCCCCATGACGATCACGATCAAATCCGGCGCCGACATCCCGGCCTTGCGCATTGCCGGGCGCCTGGCCTCCGAGGTGCTGGACATGCTGACCCCGCATGTCAAACCGGGCATCACCACCGAACAACTCGACAAGCTGGCGCATGACTACATCGTCAATGTCCAGCAGGCGATCCCCGCGCCGCTGAACTACACGCCGGCCGGCTACATCCCCTACCCCAAGTCCATCTGCACCTCGGTCAACCACCAGGTCTGCCACGGCATCCCCAATGACCGGGCGCTGAAGAACGGCGACATCGTCAACATCGACGTCACCGTCATCAAAGATGGCTGGCATGGCGACACCAGCCGCATGTTTGTGGTCGGCGAGGGCTCCATCGCCGCGAAGCGCCTGTGCGCCTTCACCTACGAGGCCATGTGGAAGGGCATCGCCAAGGTCAAGCCGGGTGCGCGCCTGGGCGACATCGGCCATGCCATCCAGAGCTTTGCCGAGAGCAATGGCTTTTCCATCGTGCGCGAGTTCTGCGGCCACGGCATCGGCCAGGTCTTCCACGAAGAACCGCAGGTCCTGCACTACGGCCGCCCTGGCACGCTGGAAGAGCTGGTGCCCGGCATGGTCTTCACCATCGAGCCCATGATCAACGCCGGCCGCCGCGAGATCAAGGAAACCGGCGATGGCTGGACCATCGTCACCAAGGACCGCTCCCTGTCCGCCCAGTGGGAACATACGCTGATGGTGACCGAGACCGGCTACGAGGTCTTCACCCTGTCCGAGGGCAGCCCAGCCCTGCCCGCCTTCATCAGCAGCACCAGCACCTGAGGGCGCCGCCATGGCCAGCAGCAGCAGCGCCAACCCTGTGGTCGAGCTGCGCCAGCAGCTCAAGAGCGGCAAGCAGGCGCTGATCGACGCCTTCCGCGCGGCACCGCCCACCCAGCGAGCCGCCGAGCGCCTGCTGCGCCAGCTGGCGCGCCATGTCGACGGCATCCTGCAGCAGCTCTGGGCCCAGGCGGCCATGCCGCCCGAGTTTTGCCTGGTGGCCGTGGGCGGCTACGGCCGCGGCGAGCTCTTCCCCTTCTCCGATGTCGATGTGCTGCTGCTGCTGCCCGACGGCGTTGAAGCCCACCAGCCCGGCGCCGTCAAGCACAGCATCGAGGCCTTCATCACCGCCTGCTGGGACATCGGTCTGGAGCTGGGCTCCTCGGTGCGCACCCTGGGTGAATGCCTGCAAGAGGCCGCCGGCGATGTGACGGTGCAAACCGCCCTGCTGGAAGCACGCCCCCTGGCCGGCGCGCGGCCGCTGTTCAAGCAGCTGGTGCAGCGCCAACACGAGCATCTGGACGTCAGCGCCTTTTTGCGCGCCAAGACGCTGGAAATGCGTCAGCGCCACACCAAGTTCGACGACACGCCCTATTCGCTGGAGCCCAACTGCAAGGAAAGCCCGGGCGGCCTGCGCGATCTGCAGGTGCTGATCTGGATCGCCCGCGCCGCCGGCCTGGGCCACACCTGGAAGGCCCTGGCCACGCGCGGCCTGATCACGGCCTTTGAGAGCCGCCAGCTGCAGCGCAACGAAGGCCTGCTCAAGCTGATCCGCGCGCGCCTGCATGCCGTGGCGGGCCGGCGCGAGGACCGCCTGGTCTTCGATCTGCAAACCGCCGTGGCCGAGAGCTTTGGCTATCAGTCCACCAAGGAACAGCGTGCCTCCGAGGTGCTGATGCGGCGCTTCTACTGGGCGGCCAAGGCCGTGACCCAGCTGAACCAGATCCTGCTGCTCAATCTGGAGGAGCAGATCAACGGCTCGCAACAAGGGCTGATGCGCCCCATCCCCGGCCACGAGGCGCAATTCCTGGACCGGGCCGGCATGCTCGAGGTGGCCAGCGACGAGCTCTACCAGCGCGAGCCCCATGCCATCCTGCGCACCTTTCTGGTCTACCAGCAGACGCCCGGCATCAAGGGCTTGTCGGCCCGCACCCTGCGCGCGCTCTACAACGCCCGCGAGCAGATGGACGCGGCCTTCCGCCGCGACCCGGTCAACCGCGCCACCTTCATGCAGATCCTGCGCCAGCCCGAGGGGCAGACGCACGCCTTCCGGCTGATGAACCAGACCTCGGTGCTGGGCCGCTACCTCTGGGTGTTCCGCGGCATCGTCGGCCAGATGCAGCACGACCTGTTCCACGTCTACACCGTGGACCAGCACATCCTGATGGTGCTGCGCAATGTGCGCCGCTTCTTCATCCCCGAGCATGCACACGAGTACGCCTTCTGCTCGCAGCTGGCCTCGCAGTGGGACAAGCCCGAGCTGCTCTACATCGCCGCCCTCTTCCACGATGTGGCCAAGGGCCGCGGCGGGGATCACTCCGACCTCGGCGCCGACGACGCTCGCCGCTTCTGCCGCGACCACGGCCTGAGCAAGGAAGACAGCGAGCTGGTGGTCTTCCTGGTGCGCCACCACCTGACCCACTCGCGCGTGGCGCAAAAAGAAGACCTCTCCGACCCCGAGGTGATCCAGAGTTATGTGGCCAAGGTCGGCGACGCCCGCCACCTGACCGCCCTTTACCTGCTGACCGTGGCCGACATCCGCGGCACCAGCCCCAAGGTCTGGAATGCCTGGAAGGGCAAGCTGCTGGAAGACCTCTACCGCCTCGCCCTGCGCGCGCTCGGCGGCGCTCAGCCCAATCTGGCCGCCGAGATCGAAGCGCGCAAGAACGAGGCCCGCCACAGCCTGGCCCTGCACTCCATGCTGCCCGGCACCGAGACCGCGCTCTGGGAGACCCTGGCCATCAGCTATTTCGCGCGCCACGAGGCGGGCGAGCTGGCCTGGCATGCGCGCTCGCTCTGGCGCCATGTGCAGACCGCCACGCCGGTGGTGCAGGCCCGGCCCTCGCCGATTGGCGAAGGCCTGCAGGTGCTGGTCTACGCGCCCGACCGCCAGGACCTGTTTGCCCGCATCTGCGGCTATTTCGACGGCGCCGGCTTCAACATCCTCGATGCCAAGGTGCACACCACCCGGCGCGGCTTCGCCCTCGACACCTTCCAGGTCATCAGCCCCGATCTGGAGCTCAACCACCGTGACCTCGTGCCCCTGGTCGAGAACAAGCTGAGCCAGGCCCTCAAGGCCGAGGGCCCGCTACCCGAGCCGCGCCGCGGCCGGCTCTCGCGCCGGGTCAAGAGCTTCCCCTACACCCCGCGCATCGCCCTGCGGCCCGACGAACGCGGCCAGGCCTGGCTGCTGTCCATCAGCACCAGCGACCGCGCCGGCCTGCTCTACGCCATCGCCCGCGTGCTGGCCCAGCACGGCATCAATCTGCAGCTGGCCAAGATCTCGACCCTGGGCGAGCGGGTGGAAGACACCTTCCTCGTCGATGGCCCGGCCCTGCAGCACAACCGGGCGCAGCTGCAGATCGAAAGCGAGCTGCTCGACGCGGTGAGCCTGCCCGCCTGAAGCCCGGCGCACGGCTGCCGCGCCTCGTGCTTGCAGACATGCACCCGTGTTTGTCTTGATGGGCATCAAGGTCCGAGACATGCGAGCATGTCATCATCTTCTCCGAGCTCGCCCCGCACCCCATGCCCTTTCTGGACACCGAAAAAGCCCTGGCGCAGTCACGCAAATTTGGCGTGAAGCCCATCCCCGCCCTGCGCCCCCTGGGCTGGCTGGCCCGTGGCTGGCGCGATATGTGGCGCTGCCCGGGTGCCTCGCTGGCCCATGGCTTGGCCATGGCCATCGCCGGCGCGGTGATCGTGCTGCTGGCGCGCCATCATTTCTGGCTGCTGGCCGGTGCCTTCAGCGGCTTCTTGCTGGTGGCCCCCATCCTGGCCACGGGCCTCTACGTGATCAGCCGCGATCTGGAGCTGGGCCGCTCGCCCAACCTGCACACCGTGCTGCACACCTGGTGGCCGCGCGATGGGCGGCTGGTGGTGTTCGGCGTGCTGCTGGCCTTTGCCGGCACCGGCTGGGTGATGACCTCCGCCTCGCTGATCACCGGCTTCAGCGGCCATGCCATCCGCGAGCCGATTGATTTCATCCGCCATGTGGTGCTGAACGAAGACTCGCACCTCTTCGAAGCCTGGCTGGCCCTTGGCGCCTTGCTGGCCGCGCCGGTGTTTGCCTCCACCCTGGTCGCCGTGCCCCTGCTGCTGGACCGCGACATCGGCGTGCTCGGCGCCGTCTTCACCAGCTGGCGCGTGGTCATGGAGTACCCGGCGCCGGTGGCCTTGTGGGCCGCCATCATCATGCTGCTGACCCTGCTGGGCATGGCCAGCTTCATGGTCGGCCTGGTGCTGGTCGTGCCTCTCCTGGGCCATGCCAGCTGGCATGCCTACCGCGACCTGGTCAGCGTGCACGACTGAACGAACGCCAAACCACAGACGCCAAGACCGGACCGGACCGAAAGACAGCAGGATGTTTGGATACAGCGAACAGGAACTCGCCCAGTTTTGCCTCACCTGGGGCGTGGGCGGCTTCATGGCCTATATGGTATTCATCATCCTGCAGCTGGCCCGCGAGTCCAAGGCCGGCCGCTTCGGCACCTTCATCCTGCTGCTGGGCCTGGGCTTCGGCCTGGTCGGTTTTCTGGCCAAGGGCGTGATCAAGTACTTCATGTCGGGCATCACCGGATGAGCTTGCGTGAGCCCCTGAGCCGCAGCTTCCGCCACTCGCCGCTGGAGGATGTGCAGGCCATTGTCACCGGCACCTTGTTCGTGGCCCTGGGCGTGGCGCTGTTCAAGCAGGCTGGCATGCTGACCGGCGGCACGGTGGGCATCGCCTTCTTGCTGCACTACGCCTCGGGCCTGCCCTTCGGCGCCCTGTTCTTCTGCATCAACCTGCCGTTTTACTGGCTGGCCTACCGGCGCATGGGCCTGCCCTTCACCCTGCGCACCATCGCGGCCGTCAGCCTGATGGCCGTGCTGGCCGAGGTGCTGCCGCACTGGCTGAAGTTCGCCGAGCTCAACATCTGGTTCGCCGCCATCACCGGCGGCCTCTTGATCGGCGCCGGCATGCTGATCCTGTTTCGCCACCGCGCCTCGCTGGGCGGGCTCAATGTGCTGGTGCTCTATCTGCAGGAAAAGCGCGGCTGGCGCGCCGGCTATGTGCAGGCCGGCCTCGATGGCCTGATCCTGCTCAGCGCCCTGGCCTTTGTCGCCCCCGAGCGCGTGGGCTTGTCCTTGGTCGGCATGGTGGCCATCAACGCCGCCCTGGCCATCAACCACCGACCCGGACGCTACGTCGGCATGTCCTGAGGTCCTTGGGGCTCAGCGCGGTTCCTCGTCGCTCTGGGGTGGCGAAGGTTTCTGATCTCGCTGCTGCCGGCGCCAACGCCGCCAGTCGTAGACCTGCCAGAGCGCCCACACCAGCACCAGGCCGAACACCAGCAGCAGCTCGGCCAGGCTGAACCAGCGCTCGCTCATCGCCGCGCCTCAGCCCGCGTCGCGCAGAAACAGGCGCTGCACCGAATCGGCCCAATGCCGGTGTGCCTCGCCCGCGCTGCTGTGCAGCTCACTGAGCGCACCATGCAGCATCTTGCGCGTCAGGGCGCCGGACAAGGCATCCATCACCGCCTCCACATCCTGCCCCTTGGCCAGCGCGCGGCGGGCCTTGGCCAGCTCGGTCTGGCGCCAGTCTTCGGTGCGGCGTTGCAGGGCCTGGATCAGGGGCACGCTGGCCCGCTGCTCCAGCCACTGCGCGAAGCTGCTGACGCCCTGGTCGACGATGGCCTCGGCCTGCTGCACGGCGGCCTGCCGGCGCTGGCCATTGCCCTGCACCAGCTGGGCCAGGTCATCGACGGTGTAGAGGTAGACATCATCCAGCGCCGCCACCTCGGGCTCGATGTCGCGTGGCACGGCCAGGTCCAGCATCAAGAGCGGCCGGCGCTTGCGCGACTTCAGCGCCCGCTCCACCGCGCCCAGCCCGATCAAGGGCAGGCTGCTGGCGGTGCAGCTGATCACCACATCGAACTCATGCAAGCGCCGGCCCAGATCGGCAAGCGGCATGGACTCCGCCCCCAGGCGCTCGCACAAGACCTGACCCCGCTCGCGGCTGCGGTTGGCCACCGTGATGCTGCGCGGCTTCTGCGCCGCCACATGGGTGGCGACCAGCTCGATCATTTCACCGGCGCCGACGAAGAGCACGCGCGTGTCGTGCAAGGCTTCGAAGAGCTGCAAGGCCAGGCGCACCGCGGCCGCCGCCATGCTCACCGCATGGGCGCCGATCTCGGTGTTGCTGCGCACCTCCTTGGCCACGGCAAAGCTGCGCTGGAAGAGCTGGTGCAAGGTCACGCCCAGCGCACCGGCGCTGTCGGCCTCGCGCACCGCCGCCTTCATCTGGCCCAAGATCTGCGGCTCGCCCAGCACCATGGAATCCAGGCCCGAGGCCACACGGAAGGCATGGCGCGCGGCCTCCGGCCCCTGCAAGAGATAGCTGTGCTCGCGCAGGCTGGCGGCGCTGGTGCTGCCATGCGCGGCCAGCCATTCAATCGCCGGCTCGGCCAGCTCCATGGCATGGCGCGGGCAGGCCGATGCGCTGGGCAGGCCGACATACAGCTCGGTGCGGTTGCAGGTGGACAGAATCGCCACCTCGGGCTGGGCCCGCGACAGGTGGTTGCGCAAGCCCTGCACACTGCGCCCCAGCGCCTCCAGCGGGATGGCAAAGCGGCCGCGCAGATCGAGCGGCGCGCTGCCGTGGTTCAAGCCCAGGGCCAGGATGCTCATGCGGCGCGCCTCCCCCAGCTGGACGCTCGCTCGCTGCGCTCCAGCCGCGCGAACAGGTCCACCACAAACTCGGCCTTGCTCGCCGCCACCGAGGGCGGCGTGGTGCGGGCCACCGCCTCCAGCAGCGGCAGCGTGGCCGGCAGCGGCGCCTCGCTCAGGCGCGCACAGCTGGGCCACAAGCCCAGGCCGGCCTGCAGCAGCAAGGCCGTCTTGCGCGGGCCCGACACCACGGCACGCCGGTTGACCGAATCACCGCCGGCGCGCGCCACCTCATGGCCGATCTCGGCGTAGAGCAGGCGCGCGGCATTGATGCCCGGCCGGCAGTCCAGCGGCAGGCTGGAGACGCCAGCCGCGGCACGCGCATACAAATCATCGGCCGCATCCAGAAGGCGCTGCACCACACCAGCCAGCGCCGGCTCAAACCGCGGCGCGGCCAACCAGGCCTCGGGGTCGATGCCGGCCTCGCGCAGCCACTGGCGCGGCAGGTAGAGCCGGCCCATGCGGGCATCCTCACCCACATCGCGGGCGATATTGGACAGCTGCATGGCCACGCCCAGATCGCAAGCCCGGGCCAGGGCCGGCGCCTCGCGCACCCCCATCAAGAGGCTCATCATCGCGCCCACCGTGCCCGCCACCCGCGCCGCATAGTCCTGCAACTCGTCCAGGGTCTCGTAGCTGCGGCCCTCCACATCCCAGGACAGGCCCTCAAGCAAGAGATTCATCAACCCGCGCGGAATGGCATAACGAGCCACCACAGCGGCCAGGGCCCGGTCTGCGGCCACCGGCTGAGGCCGGCCCTCAAAGACCCGGTCCAGGCGCCGGCGCAGCTGGGTGATGGCCAGGCGCCGCCCGCCTTCCACATCGACCGCATCGTCGGCCAGGCGGCAAAAGCCGTAGAGCACCGTGGCCGGCGCACGCACGCTGAGCGGCAGCAGCAGAGAGGCAGCATGAAAAGTCTTGGAATTCTTGGCCAGGCTGGCGCGGCAGGCGGCCAGATCGGCCTCCAAAAGCGGCGGCAGCTCGCTGGATGCCTGCGGGGCCGCCATGGCAGGCGTGGAGGCCATAGCGGACCGGGCGGCCACAGCCTCGGGCGGCCGCTGCACTGGCTCAGACCAGGGCGCGGGATGGATGCTGGACATGGACATCTCCTCCTTGCTGAAGCCCGCCGTCTTGGCTCCGGGCAATCTCGTGGCCATGCGGCACGATGGCATCAAGCACCCGCGCCGAGGACAGCACGCCCGGCAGGCCCGCGCCCGGGTGCGTGCCGGCGCCGACCAGGTACAGGCCCTCGACCTCTTCGCTGCGGTTGTGCGGGCGGAACCAGGCGCTTTGCGTCAGCACCGGCTCCAGTGCAAAGGCCGCGCCCTTGTAGGAACTGAGCCGGTCCTGAAAATCCTGCGGCGTCAGCATCAGGGAGCTGACCACCTCCTGCTCCAGCCCCGGCAGCAAGGTCTCGGACAAGCGCTTGGCAATCGCGGCGCGGTAGGGCTCGGCCCGCTCGCGCCAGTCCACCCCGGCCTCCAGATGCGGCACCGGGGCCAGCACGTAAAAGGTGTCGCAGCCGGGCGGCGCCAGGCTGGGGTCGGTGGCGGTGGGCCGGTGCAAATACAGGCTGAAGTCGTCGGCCAGATGCTTGTGGGTGAAGATGTCGTCCAGCAGGCCGCGGTAGCGCGGGCCCAGCGAGATGGTGTGGTGAGCCACATCCGGGTACTGGCGCTGGGTGCCGAAATACCAGACGAAGAGGCTCATCGAATAACGCGCTTTCTCGATGCGCCGGTCGGTCCAGCGGCGGCGGTAGCGGGCCGGCAGCAGGTGTTTGTAGGTCCAGGCCGAATCGGCATTGGAGACGACCACATCGGCCGCCAAACACTGGCCCGAGGCCAGGCGCACGCCGCTGGCCCGGCCCTTTTCCACCAGAATTTCTTCCACACCCTGGCCGCACCGCACCTGCCCGCCCTGCCCTTCGATCAGGCCCACCAGACCGCGCACCAGGCTGCCCGTGCCGCCCATCGCAAAGTGCACGCCGAAGCGCCGCTCCAGAAAGGCAATCAGGCAGTAGACCGAGGTTGTGGTGAAAGGGTTGCCGCCCACCAGCAGCGATTGAAACGTCAGCACCACGCGCAGCTTTTCGTCCTGCACATGCTTGCAAGCCAGGCCGTAGACCGTGCGGTAGCCCTCGAGCTTGAGCAGATCGGGCAGCACGCGGGCCATGTCCGTCCAGTGCTCGAAAGACACATGGCCCAGCTGCTCGAAGCCGACCTTGTAGATGGCCTCACTGGCGGCCAGAAAACTCTCATAACCAGCCACATCGGCGGGCGCCAGGCGCGCCACCTCGGCCCGCATGGCCTCGGCATCGCCGCTGTAATCGAACACCGTGCCATCGTCAAAGCGCACGCGGTAGAACGGCGCCACCGGGCGCAGCTCCACATCGTCGGCCAGGCGGCGGCCGCACAAGGCCCACAGCTCCTCGAAGAGAAACGGCGCGGTGATCACCGTCGGGCCGGCATCAAAGGTGAAGCCGTCCTGGCGATGCACATAGGCGCGGCCACCGGGCGCATCGAGTTTTTCGAGTACCGTGACCTGGTAGCCGCGGGCACCGAGCCGCACCGCAGCGGCCAGCCCGCCAAAACCGCTGCCAATCACCAGGGCCTGGGGTTTGCCCTGCGGCGACGGTTGCTGATTCTGCGGCTGTGGCTGCTGCACTTGAGCCCCTCGCCGCACCGGCGCCTCGGTGGCGCCAGCGGCTGGGTTCAAGGCGGCGGCGTCACCCGCTTTGGCCATGCCGTTCATCAAGAGCTCATGTGTCAACATAAGTTGATAGTATTCATGTCTAGTTTGATTGACAACTGGTTTTACCATGATGCCCAAGACGATGACGACGACGTTGACGAGATGGCGCTGACGCGATGGCCATCACACGATGGATGAGCCATGACCCCATCTGAGCCCGCCGCGCCGGTGGAGATCCGCAGCGTGCAAGCCGGCGGCCTGCGCTGGCGGCTGTTGCTGCAACACCAGCACCAGCAACAGCAGCGCGCCGGCAGCGAGCCCCGGCCTTTGTTGCTGCTGCTGCATGGCACCGGCTCCTCCTTGCAAAGCTGGCAGGCCTGCCTGCCCGGCTTGCTGCCGCATTTCAGCCTGCTGGTGCCCGACCTGCCCGGCCATGGCGGCAGCTCCGCCTTCCCCGATCGCGAGGCCAGCCTGCCCCGCATGGCCCAAGCGCTCGCCGCCCTGCTGGCCGAGCTGGACCTTCAACCGCAATGGGTGGCCGGGCATTCGGCCGGCGCCGCCGTGATGGTGCAGCTGAGCCTGGACGGCCATCTGCCGCAGGCGCGCGGCCTGCTGGCCGTCAACGGCGCCTTGCAACCCCTGCCCGGAGTGATGGGCGTGCTGGCGCCTGCCGTGGCCAAGCTCGCCGCCCGCAGCGACTGGCTGCCCAACTGGGTGACCCGCCACGCCGGACAGCCCCGCGCGCTGAAGAACCTGATCGCCTCCACCGGCTCACGCCTGCATGAGTCCGGTGTGCAGCACTACCGCAGCCTGCTCGCGCAGCCCGAGCATGTGCGCGGCGTGCTGGACATGCTGGCCAGCTGGCGGCTTGAAAACCTACAAGCCCGCCTGCCCGAGCTGCGCACGCCCCTGTGGCTGGCCGCCGGCCTGGCCGACCGCACGGTCGCGCCAGTGCAGTCGCTGGAGCTGGCGCGGCGGCTGCCCATGGCCAGTTTTCATCCGTTGCAGGGGCTGGGGCATTTGGCGCATGAGGAGGCGCCGGAGCGGGTGATTGAGTTGTTGGTGGCGATGCGGGATGCGGATCGGGACTAAGAGAAAAAGCTTGAACTCACCTTAGGTGGATTATCTGCACCAGCGCCGCACACTCGCGCGCGGCCCGCATTGCGATCAGCATCACTACAGCATCCTTAAGTCATGAGAGAGCACATAAAAAACTTACGCTGCCAGATGAATTTAGGTTGCCATGTAGTTCAAGCGTCAGCAAAAGACTAGGAGGCGACCTTGATGAACGACCGCGCGAGAGGGCGCTATCGACCCTGTGCGGACACTGGATCGCCCCGGTCTTGTTGCCTCGAAGCAGTCATACGAGCACTCAGTCGACAGGTGCCTGGTAAAACAACTACCCCGTTCAAACCAGTCCAGCCGTGAACGATCTCATTGTCCTAACCAAGGCTGCGCCAAAAGACTCGTTTGATGCGAGAAAGTCAGCCAGTGATGACGACGGTGGCTGAGTGTTCAAAGCATCAGGGCCTCGAATTACTCGTACAACTTCTGATGACGAGCCAGGGCTTCGCACTTCAAAGACTACGCTCTCGAGACCGAGCGCCACACAAGATGCATCGTAGAACTGGTGCTGATTTCCGAAGTGCCGAACGAACATGTAATGTTCCGTACTTCCGAAGATCTTGGTAACGAACTCATCGCCAGGCATCTTCACTGGCACCCCTGACCAATGGATGGCCCCCAAGTACAGACAGACTCCCTCTGACGAGTTTTCCACCACTTGGAAAGAGGAAAAGTAGCGAAGATCTTTTGCGCCAAACGCCTTCGTCATGGCAACGACAAGGTCCGCTGGGTTGTACAACTCAATGGAGATCGTTGACTGGGTCCTATCGGACTCCGCGCGATTAACTATGCCCTTCAGAATGTGCTCCCAGGCAGAACAGCCGTGAACAACGCGTTCGATATCCTTCTTCAGCGTTGTCCAGCTAGGCTTAAATTTCGGCGAGGATGTTCGGTACAAGTAGTAAGCCGCTCCTCCTTCGATACGCATAGCTTCGGCAATCAAAGCTGAGTCTGGCAGAACTTCGATATTGGTCGCATAGCGTCCAGCACGGTGGGACACACGGGCTTTCCACCCGTCAGAAGTCATCGACGCAAGCTTCTCCGGATAGCCGATCTCAAGGTCGTCATGTTCGAACGTTGCGAACTCCCCTAGCCAGCACAAAAAGTTCTCACCCGGCTCCTCTAGGTCTTCCCAGGAAATTCCGGTTTCGCTAATGAACTTTTGCAAGCACGCCGCGTCGTCAAGTACAACCGGCGAGGAAAAAACGAAATACGCGCCATGCGGATAGATGACCTCCTTATTAGGCCCTTCGTAGTCAACAGACAGTACGACAAAGTCTGAGATGGATGCCCGACTAGCGGCTGCTGCAAGCGCGCTCACTGCTCCGTCCCGACGTTCAGCCAGCCTGTAAAAGTGGATCTCCTGAGCTCTTTCCAGCCGCAGCGGCTGGTCGAGAGTCACTGGCTCAAAGCGACGCATACCGCTAACGCAACCATCCGCATCAGCGTCCACTATGAAGCCTTCCGTGGGAACTTCGACGCTCTTCAGGTACTCCGAAAATGGCACTGTCAGTTCATGCCATTCAGTCGAAAGCAGCAGCACGCGGATTCTGTCCAATTGCAAGCCTTGTGATGACTTGAGCAGAGCAACATACTTGGTCAGCTCGTGAAGCGCAGCTCTTGCGGCTTGATCACTTCTCTTAATTTCAATTACAACTAGGTGACCAAAAGCGTCCCTCGCAAGAATGTCGATGGAGCCGCCTGCGCCCATTCCGCTTTGGACCTTGAACTCCTTTTCAATCAGGCACAGTCCCGGCTCAACGAGCTCAAGGTGCAGGCAGAGATAGTCTCGAATGCGGGCTTCATGCAGATTCACGATTCGGTCCAGTATGTACAGGTAGATGCTTATCCTCACGCAACTCTAACTGCTCGGAACCTTGCTTGTGCTCGAAGTTTTTACGGCCGTGCACCTTTCAATCGCACATGCCACTGAAACCTTACGAGGGGCACGGCGCATCATCCGACCACTTGTTACAAAACCCATGGCATCGGTAGGCAGAACTTGAATTGCCAAAGACCAGAAGCTAGCAACCGGCAGCCCATGACCGATAGCCGTCACCCTACCACCCCAGCTAGGCTGACCGCGACCGCTGCACAGCTGCCCTCCGCGCTCTCACCGTCTCCCCGCCACCGCCTCATGCACACCCTTCGCCTGCCCCTGCGGCAGCGGCACATAACGCGCGGCCATGGCCTGAGCGAGCACCATGGCCTGCGGCTGCGGTCGCGGTGAGCTGTCGATCAAGACGCTGCGCAGGCCGGCGGCGCGCAGTTGCGCGGCGGCGGCGAGCGCGTCTTGCATGGCTTGGGGGCGGCCGGGGCTGCCGTCGCGGGCGATGTTGGCGCGGGCATCGGTGAGGAAGACCAGCAAGGCCTGGTTGCCCTCGCGCTGTGATTGCACGCTGAGGGCCAGGCGGCCGGCGGCTTCGATGCCGGCGGCCAGGGGCGTGCCGCCGCCGCCGGGCAGGCCCGAGAGGCTGCGGCGCGCGCGCACCAGGGAGCGGGTCGGCGCCAGCAGAAGCTCGGCGCCCTCGCCGCGGAAGGCAATCAGGGCCACGCGGTCGCGGCGCACATAGCAATCGGCCAGCAGCAGCTCGACCGCGCCTTTGGCTTCGGCCAGGCGGTTCAAGGCCTGCGAGCCGGAGGCGTCGACGACGAAGACCGTGGTGGTCTCGTTCGGGCGGCGGTAGCGCTTGATGTGGAAATCGTCGCGGCGCAGCAGCAATCGGGCAGCGGCTGGCTCGAGGCCACGCTGCTCGCGCTCGGCCAGGCGCAGGCGCTGCCAGGGGATGGCGGCGCGCATCGTGGCCAACAAGTCGAGCCGGCTGCCGCTGCGCAGGCTGCCGCGCCGTGAACTCAGGGGCCGGCCGCTCTGCGCCGGCCTGCCAGCCGCGCCGCGACGGCCACCTGCACCGCCGCCTTTGGAGAAGAAAGCACCACCCGCCAGGCTGGCCAGCAGACCGGCGGGGATGGCGGCCTGGGCGGCGGCGGTCATGTGGTCTTGCAGCGCTTGCTGTTGCTGTTGTTGTTGTTGCTGTTGCTGTTGCTGTTGCGCTTGATCTTGGTCTTGATCCAAGTCGTGGTCAGGCTGCGGCGAGTCGGGCTCACCCGCATCGTCGGGCTGCGCGGCCTCTTGCCTTGGCGCCTGGAGCGGCTCCGCTTGCTCCTGCCGCTCAGTTTCAGCAGCACCGTCGTCTTCTTCCTTTTCTTCCTCGGCCTCTGCGCCCTGGGGCAGTGCCCGGGCGCGCGGCGCCAGCACCAGGCGCGCAGCCAATTCGGCATCGGCCTGATTCACCTGATCGCGCCCGGCGATGGCCGCTGCCGCGCAGGCCGCGCGCCAGGCTTGCAAGGGCGGGCGCAGGGAAATCAGGCCCAAGGCCGCGGCCGTGCCGCACAAGGCCTGCACGATGGCCTCGTCGTAAGGCAGCTCGCGCAGGCGCTGGCGCGCTGCGGCCAGATCGAAGGGCGGCTCCTGGCCCTGCGCTGCATTTGCATCCAGGCTGCTGCTGCCGATGTTGCTGCGCAAAGCCCCCTCGCCTTCCGCCGGGCTGGCGATCAAGGCCAGGCGCTCCAGCAGGCTGGCGGGCAGCTGTTCATCGGGCGACTGACCTTCGTCCAGGGCCACGAGGCAAAACCGCGCGCCATTTGGGCCTTGCTCCAGCGCCGCCGCCAACCGGGCCGCCAGGCCGAGCTCGATGCGCTCGGCCATGGGCAAAAGGATCACGCCCTGCTCCGCCTCGGCCAGCAGGCCCGCACGGGCCACCGGCCGGCCTGCGGCCAGGCTCAGGCCCAGATCGAGGCCGCCGTACAAGGCCTCGTCATCGATCTGCAAGGGCAAGCGGCGCCAGGGCGTGCCAGGCGGCAAGGCGCGGCGCAAGCTGGCCAGCAGCGCGTCACGCGCCGGGCCGGCCGGGCCGCGCAGGCAGATCCCGCCCAAACCTTCTGGATCGACGGCCAGCAGCCATGCGGCTTGCAGAGCCAGATCGACGTCGTTCAGGTCCACAGTTCGGCCACGGCGCGGTCAATGCGTTCGCCGGAGCCCGTGTCGTCCAACGGGTTGCGGCGCAAGCGGTGGCGCAGCGCCGGCACCGCGATCTGGCGCAGATGGGCCAGAGTCACAGCCGGCGCAGCCTGCAGCGCAGCCAGAGCCCGGGCGGCGCGCATCAGCGTGAGTTCGCCGCGCAGGCCGTCGCTGTTGACGGCCACGCACAGCTCGGAGGCGCGGTACAGGACGGCATCGTCCACCTGCACCTCGGGCAGGCGCTCGCGGGCTTGCAGGATCTGCTTGCGCACCTTGGCGTCTTGCTTGGCCCAGAGCGCGCTGAAGGCCGCCGGGTCGCGCTCGTAGGCATCGCGGCGGCGCACCACCTCGACGCGCTGGGCAATCTCGGTGGGCGTGCGCACCTCGACCGAGAGGCCGAAGCGGTCCAGCAGCTGGGGCCGCAGCTCGCCCTCTTCCGGGTTGCCGCTGCCCACCAGCACAAAGCGCGCCGGGTGGCGCACGCTCAGGCCTTCGCGTTCGATCACGTTCTCGCCCGAGGCGGCCACATCGATCAGCAGGTCGACCAGATGGTCTTCGAGCAAATTGACCTCGTCGATGTAGAGAAAGCCGCGATGGGCGCGCGCCAGCAAACCCGGCTCGAAGACCTTGATGCCTTGCGAGAGCGCGCGTTCCAGGTCGAGCGCGCCCAGCACCCGGTCTTCGCTGGCGCCGAGCGGCAGGTCGACCACGGGCACCGGCAGCTCCTCGGTCTTGAGCCGGGGGCCGGCCTTGAGGCGGGCGCAGTCTTCACAGCGGGACGTGGCCATCGGGTCGCAGTGATAACGACAACCCTGAACGGCACGCATCTTGGGCAAGAGCGCGGCCAGGCCGCGCACCGCGGTGGACTTGCCGGTGCCGCGATCACCGAGCACCAGGATGCCGCCGATGGCCGGCTCGACCGCGGCGATCAGGATCGCCAGCTTCATCTCGTCCTGGGCCACGATGGCGGAAAAAGGGAAAGGCATGCTCATCCGGGCTCAGCTCATTTCATCGGTTTCAGCGGCACGCCGCCGGGCGCGCCGCACGGCGCTGAAGGCCAACAAGGCCAGCAACGGCACGCTGAGGCCCACGAACAAATCCACATCGACGGGCAGGCCCAAGGAGCGCCCGCCCTTGAACACATAGCCGACCACGCCGGCCATGTAGTAGACGATAGCCGCGATCGACAAGCCCTCCACCGTTTGCTGCAGGCGCAGCTGCAGCTTGGCGCGCCGGTCCATGGAGGCGAGCAAGGCGTGGTTCTGGCGCTCGCGCGCGATGTCGACCCGGGTGGACAGCAGATGGCTGGCCTGGGCCACGCGCTCGGACAGGTCGTGCATGCGCTGCGAGACCGTGGCGCAGGTGGCCACGGCCGGGGTGAAGCGGCGGGACATGAATTCATCAATCGTGGGCAGGCCGTTGATGCGCTGCTCGCGCAACTCGGCGATGCGGGTGCGCACCAGTTCGGCGTAAGCGCGGCAGGCGCCGAAGCGGAACTGGCTGGCGGACAGGCCGCTTTCCACCTCGGCCGCCAGGCGGGTCAGCTCCTGCAAAAGGGTTTCATCGCGGCCACCGTCGCGGGCGATGTCGTCCGTCAGGCCAGCCAGCGCGCGCTCGATGGCGAGGATGCGTGGCGACAGGCGGCGCGCCACCGGGAAGGCCAGCAAGGCCATCATGCGGTAGGCCTCCAGCTCAAACAGGCGCTGCAGCAGGCGGCCGGCTGCGACGGGCGAGTTGCCCTGATCGACCACCAGCAAGCGGCTGAAACCATCGGCATGGATCAGGAAGTCGGAGTAGACGCGGCCACTGCCCTCGCCCACCGTGCTGCCGATCAGCGCGGCGCCGCCGAAGCAGCGCTGCTGCAGCTCGGCCAGCTCGGGAGCTTGCGCGGCGCTGAGCAGCTCGGCATGGCCGGCGTAGACCGTAAGGCCGGGCACACTGGCCAGCCAGCCCGGCGGCAGATGCGAGGCGGCGGTTTCGGCAAACGGCTCGCTGACGCCTGAGGCCCCGCCAGCGCCCGAGGGCGAGCCCGAGACCTGCAGCGCGGTGTAGCTGGAGAACTCGCCGTGGCGCTCCCACTTCAGGCGCAGGCCGCCAATCAGGCCGCTCCAGTGCACGGCGTCATTCGCCGGCACCAGCTGGCCATGGCTGCGGCACAGCCGCGCCAGATGGGCCAGCTCGCGGTCCCGCTCATCGGCATCGACCAGCACCGCCACATAGCTGACGCGGCCGGGCGATGCCAGCGGCTCCGAGGGGCGCGCATGCACCTCTTGCGAGAGCAGCACACGCTCGGGCAGATCGGCGGGGAGCAGGCGCATCTCAATCAGCCGTGAAGCAATCGGGCCGAGCGCCGGGCTGCGCCATCGCAGGTCCGGCCAAGTGCAGTCTTGGACGGGGGGCTCTCACCCTCAGGCCTTCTTGGCATACGCACTGCACCAGCCTTTGGCCGAGACCTGCTTGCCGGAGAAGATCGGGCAAGGGCCGGCGGCGGCGCCAGCCTTGCCCTGGTACACGGCGCAGTTGCTGCAAGCCTGGCCGGCGGCGTACTTGGGGAACTTGGCTTTGTCGACCTTGCTGGCATCGGCCGCGTAGCCGAGTGAAGCCGCGACCGGGTCTTTCTCTTCGACCATGGGCTGGGCCAGGGCGCTGCCGGCGATCAGGCTGCCTCCGGCCAGAGGAATCCAAGTGATGAAGTGGCGACGTGTGCTCATGGTGACTGCCTTCCTGGCCCGAGGGGCTTGGGTGGGTGGTGGGGGGAACGATGAGTGGCCTCGGGCTCTTGCATGATGCGCTGACGCGCCTGCAGGTCAAGCAGGTGGGACACACCGGCGGCCAGCAGGCAGGCCGCAACCCAGGCGAAGCCGGCGCCGCCCAACCCCAGGCGCAGGGCCAGGATCAGGCTGAGTCCGGCCAGCAGATTGGGCAGGCCCTGGCGCCGCGCCAGCGGCCCGCTGCGCAGCACAAACCACAGCAGCTCCAGCAGGCTGACGGCCAGCACCAGCTCAACCATGCGCAGCAGCAAGGCCGGCTCCGACAGGCCAAACAAGGTGAACAAATTGCCGGGCTCGGCGCTCATCACACGCGGGCCAGGCCCAGCAAATGGGCCATGTCTTTGAAGAAGATGCGGGCATGGGCCAGGGGCCGGGCGCGCACCAGACGCTTGTGCATGTAGGCGTCGAAGGTCAGCTGCTGCACATCGCGGTCGCGGCAGATGCTCACAAACCGCTCGCGGCGCTTGTCGCTGGAGTACCAGAAGCGCTGCATGATGCCCAGAACCCAGAACACCCGGCCATGCTCGCGCATGAAGCGCTTGCGGGCTTGGCGCAAGGCACTGGCCGCGCCCGTGCGCAGCAGCTGCAGCACGGCCTCGGCCGCCAGCTGGCCGCCCAACATGGCGTAATAGATGCCCTCGCCCGAGGCCGGCGCCACCACACCGGCGGCATCGCCAGCCAGCAGCACATCGCGGCCGTTGTCCCAGCGCGGCAGGGGTTTCATGGGAATGGGGGCGCCCTCGCGGCGCAGGGTGCGCGCGCCGTCCAGGCCGGCCTGAGCGCGCAGCTGCTTGACAGCGCCACGCAGGGAAAAGCCTTTGTCGGCGCTGCCGGTGCCGATGCTGACGCTGGCGCCATGCGGGAACACCCAGCCGTAGAAATCAGGCGACAGGCTGCCCTGGTAATGGACCTCGCAGCGGCTGCCCAGATAACCGGCCGGCAGCTCCTGCGGCACGGCCACGATCTCGTGGTACGCGAACACAAAGCGGCCACGCTCAGCTCCCGGAATCGCCTGCTGGGCCACCCGCGAATGGGCGCCATCGGCACCGATGACGGCCCGGGTGCGCACGCGCTGCAGCTGGCCTTGCTGGCTGAAGTGGACGACGCTGATGTCATCGGCATCGCGGCTCAGTCGCTCGAAGCTGCCGTCGCGCCGCTCGGCGCCGCTGGCCGCCGCACGCTGGCGCAGCCACTCATCGAACTGCTGGCGATCCACCATGCCGACGAAACCGCCCTCGATGGGAATGTCCACCTGCACCGCCCGCGGCGAGACCATGCGGGCAGCCGTGGCGCGGGCCACCAGCAGCTCATCGGGGATGGCGAAATCCTTGATCAGGCGCGGCGGAATCGCGCCGCCGCAGGGCTTGATGCGGCCGGCCCGGTCCAGCAGCAGCACGCGCTGGCCCTGGCTGGCGAGCTCGCGGGCCGCGGTGGCGCCGGCCGGGCCGCCTCCGACCACCACCACGTCGTAATCGACCGCCTGCGCCGCGGGGGCCCCGGGGGTGCGCTGCGAAGCCGGGTCAGGGAGCGAGTTCGGCAGCTGGCTCATGGCGCACTTTCAAGTTGGGTCGGGAACAGCGCCGGCGGCGCTGCCGGGCTCAAGGCCGCCGGCTGCGAGGCCACGCCGGCAGCAAGGCGGGCAGCCCAGAGGAACAGGCCCGCATCGAGCAGGAACACCAAACCGTAGGCCAGGCCGATATCGCCGAGGCCCCAGCGCAGCAGATCGCTGGCCGAGGTGCCGAGCAGGCCGCCGAAGGCAAAGGCCAGCGCCTGAGCGGCACCCCACAAGCCCATGCGCACGCCTTCCTGGCCACCGGCGGCGGCGCCCCCCCCTTCGGTGTCAGCATCAGCATCGGCGCCCGCTTGGCCACCCGCCAGGCCCATCATGGAGGCGATGGCCGCGATCGAAAAAGCACCGGTGGACAGGCCCAGTAGGAAGACATTGGCCTGCAGCGGCCAGCCCGGGCCCTGCAAACCAGCGCTGAACAGGCCGAGCAAGGCCAGCGACGAGGCCACGCAGCCCCAGACCGTCCAGCTGCGCACGCTGCCCCAGTGGCGACCGGCCCAGCGGCTGCCCGCCGCGGCGGCGGCCAGCATGCCCAGCAAGGCGCCGCCGTGCTGGGTGCCGGAGAGCTGGGTGGTGGCACCGGGGCTGAGGCCAAAGACGAGGCCGGCAAAGGGTTCGAGGATCAGGTCCTGCATGCTGAAGGCCAGCATGGAGACGAAAACGAAGACGGTGAAGCGGCGCGCGCGCGGCTCGGCCCAGGCTTCGGCCAGGGCTTGCTTGAAGCTCGCGGCTGCGGCCGCTGGCGGCGCATGCGTGCCCGACGCATCGGCATGGGCTTGCGCCGCATGGCCCGGCCCCTCCAGGCCCAGCAGGGCCAGCGCCGTCAGCACAATCGCCGCCAAGGCCACACCCGCACTGACCCGCAACAAACGCTCGGGCGAGAAGGGGTCCAGGAAATGGCCGGACACGACGGCGGTGAGCACAAAGCCGGCAATCATCAGGATCCACACCGTGGTGGCCGCGGCCGCCCGGCGCGGCGCCGGCACCCGCTTGGCCAGCAAGGCCAGCAGCGAGGTGCCAGAGGCCGCCACGCCCAAGCCGATCAGGCTGTAAGCGAGCAAGGCCAAAACCATGCCGGCGGCCGGGTTGGGCTGACCCATCAGCACGGTGGCCAGGGCCGCCAGCCAGCTGCCCGCGCCCAGCACCACCATGCCGCCAAGAATCCACGGACTGCGGCGCTGACCCAAATCGGAACCATGGCCCATGCGCGGGCGGCTGATCTGCACGACATAGTGCAAGGCCAGCAGCAGGCCGGGAATGAAGGCGGGCAAGGCCATCTCGACCACCATCACCCGGTTCAGGGTCGAGGTGCTGAGCACCACCATGGCGCCCAGGCTGGCCTGCACCAGACCCAGGCGCAGCACGGCCAGAGCGCCGAAGGGCTGGGCGCTCATGCGACCACTCCCCGCAGGGCAAAGGCGCTGACCATCATGCCCGACACAAACAAGGGCACGCCGAAACCGCTGTACCAAACGGCCCGCTCGATCGGCTGCGCGATGAAGCGCCGCATCATGAGGAGCTGCACCAGCAGCAGGCCCAGCACAGCCAGACCATGCCAGCCCTGGCCCCAGCGCCAGAGCAGGCCAGCGACGATGAGCTGCGGCAGCGCCATGACCATGGAAGCCACGCGGGCAGCGCCGCTTGCACCGAGCAAGACCGGCAGGGAATCGATGCCCATCTGGCGATCGCCCTGCATGGATTTGAAGTCGTTCAAGGTCATGATGCCGTGCGCCCCCGCGCTGTAGAGCAAGGCCAGGGCCAGGGAACGGGCGCCCGGCCACTCACCCATGCTCATCACGGCGGCGCCGGTGATCCAGGCCAGGCCTTCGTAGCACAGGCCGCAGGCCGCATTGCCCCACCAGCCATTGCGCTTGAGGCGCAGCGGCGGCGCGCTGTAGGCCCAGGCCAGCAGCAAGCCGAGCACGGCGGCGAGAAAGCCGGCCTCACCCAGCTGCCAGGCCAGCAGCAGGGACAGCAGGGTCCAGATCACCGCGATGTACAGGCCCCAGCTGCCGGGCATGCGGCCCGAGGGGATGGGGCGCTGGGGTTCATTGATCGCATCGACATGGCGATCGAACCAGTCATTGACCGCCTGGCTGGTGGCGCAGACGAAGGGCCCGGCCAGCAAGACCCCGGCGGCCACCAGAGGCCAACGCCCTTGAACCGGCATGCCGGAGGCCACCACCCCACAGGAAAACGCCCACATCGGCGGAAACCAGGTGATGGGTTTGAGCAGTTCGGTGACGGCGGACAGTGCGGGGCGCTGCATAGCCCTATTCTGGGCTGACGCAATACATTGTCAAGTTTAATTTACACTTTTCTCAGGCATCGTTTTCACCCATCGTTTTCGGGCTTCAGGCCGCCTGCCGGTGCCAAGTGAGAGCCGCCCAGCCTGCGGCCACAGCGCGGTGGCGCGCGCAGACGCACAGACGCTCAGCGGCGCCCCCTTGTGCAGGGCGCCGTCTCAAAAAGCGAGGGGGAAGGATGGCAGGCCGAGAGGAGCCTGCCGGGAACATCAGTCGCCGTTCGGCGCGCCCATGTCCTGGATGCCGTAACGCCGCAGCTTGACGTACAGGCTCTGGCGCGAGAGGCCCAGCATCTCGGCGGCGGAGGCGCGGTTGTCGCGGGTCAGCTCCAGCGCAGCTTCGATGCACAGGCGCTCGATCAGATCGGTGGTTTCACCGACGATGTCCTTGAGCGGCAAGCGCCCCACCAGGCCGGTCAGCTGATCGGCCGAGCGCGGCAGCTGGCGGCTGGCGCGGTGCTCGGTGGGCAGGCGACGGGCCACATCGCGGATCGAGAAACCCAGGCAGGGCTGCGGGCCATCGGCCACGGCCACGGCCGAGATCTCCACCGCACCGGGCTCACCGTAACCGCTGCGCAAGGTGGTGGGGAAGAGGCGCAGCACGCCGTGCTGGCGCAAATTGCCGATCAGCACATTGAGGTCCACCGAGGAGCGGCCCAGCCAGCGATCCAGCGATTGCCCCTGCACCGACTCGCCGGCCGGCAGCTGCACCATCTCGCCAAAGGCGTCGTTGGCGCTGATGATGCGGCCCTGCATATCGGTCAGCACAAAGGCGTCCGGCATGGCATTGACGACATGGCCCAAGGTCGGCGCTTCGGCCGAACGGCTGGCGGCCCGCTCGGCGCCGGCGGCCGAAGTCGGCGACAGGCGCAGCAGCAAGGAGCTGCTGCTGTCCTGCTTGAACAGGGTGGCCGCCAGGCGCAGCTCGGCCTGGCCGCCAGCCAGGCGCACCTTCAGCTCGTCGCTGCGACCGGCGCTGCGCGCCTGGGCAAAGCCGACCGCCGATTCGGCCTGGCTCTCCGAGGCCAGCAGATCCATGAAATTGCGGCCGATGATGCGCTTGCCCGAATCACCCAGCAGGCGGGCTGCCGCGGCATTGTGTTCAAACACGACCAGGGAGCTGGCATCAAGCACCAGCACCGCTTCGTCCACCGCCTCGAAGAGCAGGCGGTAACGCGCCTCGGTGTGGCGCAGGCGCAGGTAATCGCGCTCCATCGACTGCTGGGCGTCGACCAGGCGCTGCTGCACCGCGGCCACTTCGCGCAGATCGCGGCCCAGGGCCAGCACGCGGCCCTGTTGGCCGATGGGCACGACGGTGTAGCTGACGGGCAGCTCCAGCCCGCCGTGGAGCGGATGGTTGACCTGGCGTGCAGCGCCCTGCCCTGGGCCTGATCCTTGTCCTGCGGCGGCGGCGGCCGCGCTGGCAGAACCGCCTCCGGCCGCGGCCAACATGGCAGCGATCTTGCTGCGGCTCTCGACTGTGACCGTCTCCGCCCAACGCCGCCCGACCCATTGGCGCAATTCGGCCAGTTCCTGGGTGTGAGCGCCGCCGATCGAGATGTCGCGGACCACGCCTTGACTGTCCAGCACCAGGGCCAAATCGGCCGCGGCGGAGATGGCAGAGGACAAGACGTCGGCGTTCAGGTCAGTGAAGTAAAGCTCCGGGGCTTCAAAACGCTGATCGGCCGATGTGCCAAGGTTGTGCATCGAGCTCCCTGAATTGCCTGTGTGGATGGGTGGAAACAGCGCCAAGCCGCCAAGGTCACTGAGCTGAGGGCAAGGATGACGCAGCGCTTAGGTGTGATTATCTGACACTGAATTGACGTCAAGCTTGCTTGAGTCGTTGGGCCACCCCCGCGTTGGCGGTGTCCACGGCCGCACAGGCCTCGCACGCCATCGCATCGGCACCGCACAGCGCCGCCAATTCGGGCAGTTCCAACGCCATCGGCCCGCCCACCATCACAAACACCTGGGGATTTGCCGAGGCCTCTCGCAATTTCAGGATAGCAGACGCCACCTGTGGAATGCTGTCGCCTGTGGCGATTGACAGTCCAAACATGTCAAACCAGCCCAAACTCAAGCGGTCCTGCAGGTCCGACCAAGAGGCTTTGGGCTCGCACACCACATCCCAGCCGGCGCGACTGAAGAACTCGGCGGCCATCACCACTCCGAAGGTGTGCTGCGCGCCCGGCACCGCGGCCAGGAGGGCCCGGTGGCTGTCACCGTCGGGCCGGCTGATCTGCTGGAAGCGCTGGCTCTGCTCATGCAAGACGCGCTGCAAGCGCCACAAGGCCACGGTCACCTGCGAAAAATCGTAGACATCCTCGTTCCACATTTGGCCAAGCTGGCGTGCGCAAGGCGCGAGCAGGTCGAGAAAGACCTGTTCTTGCGAGGCCCCGGCGTCCAGCAGCGTCCGGACATAAGCACAGGCCGCGTCCGCTTCGCCTTCGGCCGCCATATGGGCCAGGGTGTCGACATGCTCGACCGTCAGGACCAGGCTGGGCAGTGGCGGCCGATCGACCAGCGGCTGGGCGCTGTGCATCAGCATCAGGCGCGGGATGATTTCCAGCTCGACGATGCGCGACAGATGGTCCTGCGCCGCATTGCAAGACACCAGGCGCGGCGGCGCCGGTCGCAAGCGGTCTTCGTCAAAACTCAATTGCCGAGCTTTGCCCGGCTGGTCCGCGCCACGGCGGGACAAGGTTTCGGTGAGGGTCAGGTTCAATGGCTCGGCGTGACGCAAAGCGTCGCCGTCCGTGCAAAGGCCTGCCCCGTCTGCCATGGGCAGGGGCGCTTGCTGGCGCTTGGCCAGTCGATTGATCGTCCATCCAGCCACCACGTGTCTCCTCGGGGGCGGATTGGCAGCAAGATTTCGTTTGAGCGGCCGGAGGACATTGGCTCCGGATCTCGGCGCTGGACAGCGTCAGAACTCGTGACTGCTAACCATTTCGGTCTGTTGTACTGCGTTCGAGTTATTGGTGTGCCGCTCAGTCAGCTCGTGTTGACATAAACAGTGCGTCCGACTTTCCCCGCGCTTTTGAGAATCGTCAAGATGATTTTCCCCTGCCCGGAAAAAATGTCTAGTTTTGTTGACGTCAATTCTGATTGACAGATGCAAAGCCGGGGCCTAGATTCGCTCACATGCTGAATCAAGTCGCTTCAACCGCCGCTCGGAGTGACAGCCTGCGCCCCGCTGGCGCCCGCCCACCTCTGTACACCCCGCAGGAACGCGCCCGCCGCGATGCCAGCGTTTGGACCCTGGTTCAGGGCCTGCTGGCACCGATTCAGTTTTTGGTGTTCCTGATCAGCTTGGGCCTGGTGCTGCGCTATTTGTGGACCGGCCAGGGTGAACAAGCCGCCGCCCTATCGGTGCTGGTCAAGACCCTGACGCTCTACACCATCATGATCACCGGCTGCATCTGGGAGAAGGTGGTGTTCGACCGCTGGTTGTTCGCCCCGGCTTTCTACTGGGAAGACATGTTCAGCATGGGGGTGCTGGCCCTGCACACGGCCTATGTCTACGCGTGGACCACCGGCGCGCTCAGCAGCCCCCAGCAGATGTGGCTGGCCCTGGCGGCCTACAGCGCCTACCTGATCAACGCGGCCCAGTTCATCTGGAAACTGCGCATGGCACGGCTGGACCACGCGGCCAGCCTCGCCAGCGCCAGCGCCACCACCACCGCGGGAGTGTGCGCATGAGCCCGGTGATCCCCATCCAGCTGGATGGCGGCTGCGGCGATGCGCCCGTGCTGCGAGAACGCGGCCAGCGCGAGGTCTTCTGCGGCCTGACCGGCATCATCTGGCTGCACCGCAAGATGCAGGACGCCTTCTTCCTGGTCGTCGGTTCGCGCACCTGCGCCCACCTGATTCAGTCGGCCGCCGGTGTGATGATTTTTGCGGAACCGCGCTTTGCCACGGCCATCCTCGACGAGCGCGATCTGGCCGGCCTGGCCGATGCGCAGGACGAGCTGGACCGTGTGGTGCAGCGCCTGCTGGAGCGCCGGCCCGACATCCGCATGCTCTTCCTGGTCGGCTCCTGCCCTTCCGAGGTCATCAAGCTCGACCTCTCGCGCGCCGCCAGCCGGCTCAACCAGCGCTTCATGCCCCAGGTGCGGGTGCTGAACTACTCGGGCAGCGGCATCGAAACCACCTTCACCCAGGGTGAGGACGCTTGCCTGGCCGCTCTGGTTCCGGTGCTGCCGGTGCAGCCGCCGCAGGCCGAACCCGAGCTGCTGATCGTTGGCGCCCTGGCCGATGTGGTGGAAGACCAGTTCAGCCGCCTGTTCCAGGCCATGGGCTTGAAGCGTTATGCCTTCTTCCCGGCACGCAATGCCAGCGCCCTGCCCGCCGTCGGCCCGCAGACGCGCTACCTGCTGGCCCAGCCCTTCCTCGGCGACACCGCCAAGGCGCTGGAGTCGCGCGGTGCGCGCCGCGTCGCCAGCCCTTTCCCTCTGGGCGCCGAGGGCAGCGCAGCCTGGATGCATGCGGCTGGCGCGGCCATGGGACTGAGCGCTGTGGCCGTAGACCAGGCCATTGCGCCCGCGCGCCAGCGCGCAGAGACCGCCTTGGCCGCACATCGGGTGACGCTGGTCGGCAAGCGCATTTTCTTCTTCCCCGATTCGCAGCTGGAGCTGCCCCTGGCCCGCTTTCTGGCACGCGAGCTGGGCATGGAGCTCAGCGAGGTCGGCACGCCCTATCTGCACCGCCAGCACCTGGCCGAGGAGCTGGCCTGGCTGCCCGCCGGCACGCAACTGTCCGAAGGTCAGGACGTGGAAAAGCAGCTGGACCGCTGCCGCGCCGCGCGGCCCGATGTGGTGGTCTGCGGCCTGGGCCTGGCGAATCCGCTGGAGGCCGAAGGCTTCACCACCAAATGGTCGATCGAGCTGGTGTTCACGCCCATCCAGGGTTTCGAGCAGGCCGGCGATCTGGCCGGCCTCTTCACCCGCCCCCTCACCCGCCGGCAGCTGTTGGCCGCCTGAACCGCAAACAAAGCGCCCACACCATGCAACTGACGCTCTGGACGTACGAAGGCCCGCCCCACGTCGGCGCCATGCGCATCGCCACCGCCATGCGCGAGGTGCACTATGTGCTGCATGCGCCTCAGGGCGATACCTATGCCGACCTGCTGTTCACCATGATCGAGCGGCGCGCCGAGCGCCCGCCGGTGACCTACACCACGTTTCAAGCGCGCGACCTGGGCGGCGACACCGCCCAGCTGTTCAAGGATGCCGCCCGTGAGGCCTATGCGCGCTTCAAGCCGCAGGCCCTGCTGGTCGGTGCCTCCTGCACCGCCGAGCTGATTCAGGACGACCCCGGTGGTCTGACGCAAGCCTTGAACCTGCCCATCCCAGTGATCCCGCTGGAGCTGCCGGCCTACCAGCGCAAGGAAAACTGGGGCGCTGCCGAAACCTTGTACCAGCTGGTGCGCACGCTGGCCGTCAAGCCGACGCAAGCGCGCGTCAAGGGTGAAAGCAAGCCCCGCTGCAACCTCCTCGGCCCCACCGCTCTGGGCTTTCGCCACCGCGACGATGTGCGCGAGATTCGCCAGCTGCTGGAGCAGATCGGCGTCGAGATCAATGTGGTGGCGCCGCTGGACGCCACGCCGGCGGATCTGGCGCGCTTGGCCGATGCCGATTTCAATGTCGTGCTCTACCCCGAGGTCGCGCATCAAGCCGCGAGCTGGCTGAGCCGCAACTTCCGCCAGCCGGCCACCAAGACGATTCCGATTGGTGCGGTGGCCACGCGCGAGTTCATCCGCGAAGTGGCGGCCCTGGCCGGGCTGGACCCGGTCCTGGCAGCGGCCCAAGCGCAATCACGCTCGCCCTGGTATTCGCGCTCTGTGGATGCCAACTACCTGACCGGCAAGCGCGTCTTTGTGTTCGGTGACGCCAGCCATGCAATTGCCGCCGCCCGCGTGGCCGCCATTGAGCTTGGCTTCAAGGTCGTTGGCCTGGGCACGTACAGCCGCGAGTTTGCCCGCGAGGTGCGCGAAGCGGCCACGCAGTACGGCATCGAGGCCCTGATCAGCGACGACTACCTGGAGGTCGAAGCCGCAATCTCTGCCGCCGGCCCCGAGCTGGTGCTGGGCACGCAGATGGAGCGCCATATCGCCAAACGCCTGGGCCTGCCCTGCGCGGTGATCTCGGCCCCGGTCCATGTGCAGGACTTCCCGGCGCGCTACTCACCGCAGATGGGTTTCGAAGGCGCCAATGTGCTGTTCGACACCTGGGTCCATCCGCTGATGATGGGGCTGGAGGAACACCTGATCGGCATGTTCCGCGGTGACTTTGAATTCCATGAGGACGCAGCGCCCTCGCACCTCGGCGGCCCGGCCCGAGCGGCCCAGCCGGCCGTGGCGCCAGCGCTGATCGAGCTGCCCCCTGCGGACAGCACAGACAAGCAAGTAGGTCCCGCAGCCGCCGACTTGCCCCGGTTGGCGGCCGCCTGGGCCCCGGATGCCGAGAAGGAGCTTCGCAAGATCCCCTTCTTCGTGCGCGGCAAAGCACGCCGCAACACCGAGGCCTATGCCCTGAGCAAGAGCGTGCCGGTGATCACCATCGAGACCTTGTATGACGCCAAAGCGCATTTCAGTCGCTGAGCGCGACGCCGGCGCGAGCCCCATGAATGTGGTGCTGGTGACCATGGACAGCCATCTGGCCAGCGCTGCCGAGCGGGCCAGCGCCTTGCTGGCCCAGTCCCTGCCGGGCCTGCGTCTGACCGTGCATGCCGCCGCGGAATGGGGTGACAACCCGCACGCGCTGGCCCGCTGCCAGAACGCCATTGCGCGGGCGCACATCGTGATCGCCACCATGCTGTTCCTGGAGGATCATTTCCTGCCCATCCTGCCCGACCTTCAGGCCCGGCGCGAGCACTGCGATGCCATGGTCTGCGCCATGTCCGCGGCCGAAGTGACCAAGCTGACCCGCATGGGCAAGTTCGACATGTCCGCACCGGCCACCGGGGCCATGGCGTTCCTGAAGCGACTGCGCGGCAAGCCGCCGGGCAAGGACGATGGCAACAAGAGCAAGGGACAGGGAACAGCGGGAGCCCAGCAGATGAAAACGCTGCGCATGCTGCCCAAGATCCTGCGCTTCATCCCCGGCACGGCCCAGGACGTGCGGGCCTACTTCCTGACCCTGCAGTACTGGCTGGCCGGCTCTCAGGACAATATCGGCAATATGGTGCGCCTGCTGGTGGACCGTTATGCCGACGGCCCGCGCAAGGCCCTGCGCGGCCAGGCCCGGCCCGAGCAGCCGATCGACTACCCCGAGGTGGGCCTCTACCACCCGAAGATGAGCCACCCGAGCGCCGTGGGCCTGATGGCCACCACGGCCGCGGCCCTGCCCAAGGTGGCCAGCACCGGCAGCCGCGGCACCGTGGGCCTGCTGCTGATGCGCTCCTATGTGCTGGCCGGCAATGCCGACCACTACAACGGTGTCATCACGGCGCTGGAGGCGCGCGGCCTGCGCGTGATCCCGGCCTTTGCCACCGGCCTGGACCAGCGCCCGGCCATCGCCGCCTACTTCCAGACGCCGGAGGGCCGCCCCCTGATTGACGCCCTGGTGTCGCTGACCGGCTTCTCCCTGGTCGGCGGCCCGGCCTACAACGATGCCAAGGCCGCCGAGGATGTGCTGGCCAGTCTGGACGTGCCCTACCTCGCCGTGCACCCGGTGGAGTTTCAAACCCTGGACCAATGGGGCGGCTCTTCGCGCGGCCTGATGCCGGTGGAGAGCACCATCATGGTGGCCATCCCCGAGCTGGACGGCGCCACCGGCGCCATGGTGTTTGGCGGGCGGGCCAACGCCAGCCACATCGCCTGCACCGGCTGCAGCCACGCCTGCCGTTTTGAGAACGTGGTCGATGCGCACGACATGCACAGCTGCATCGAGCGCGCCGATGCACTGGCCACCCGGGTGGGCAAGCTGGTGGACCTGCGCCGCAGCGAGCGCGCCGAGCGCCGCGTGGCTGCGGTGATCTTCAACTTCCCGCCCAATGCCGGCGCGACCGGCACGGCGGCCTTTTTGTCGGTGTTCGAGTCGCTCTACAACACCCTGGCGGCCATGGCGCGCGAGGGCTACACAGTGGAGCTGCCCGCCTCGGTGGACGCGTTGCGCGAGCGCCTCATCACCGGCAATGCGGCGCGTTATGGCGCCATGGCGAACGTGCACCACCGCATCCCGGCCAACGAGCACCTGCGGCGCGAGAAGTATCTGAAGGAGATCGAGGCACACTGGGGGCCCTCGCCCGGCAAGCAGCAAAGCGATGGCAGCCATATCTTTGTGCTCGGTGAGCGCTTCGGCAATGTCTTCGTGGGCATCCAGCCCGCCTTTGGTTACGAGGGCGACCCGATGCGCCTGCTCTTCGAGCAGGGCTTTGCGCCCACGCACGCCTTCTCGGCCTTTTACCGCTGGCTGCGCGAGGACTTCGGCGCCCATGCGGTGCTGCACTTCGGCACCCACGGCGCGCTCGAGTTCATGCCGGGCAAGCAGGCCGGCATGTCGGGCCGCTGCTGGCCCGACCGCCTGATCGGCGACCTGCCCAACTTCTACCTCTATGCCTCCAACAACCCGTCCGAAGGCACCATCGCCAAGCGCCGCGCCGCCGCGACGCTGATCAGCTATCTGACGCCGCCGGTGGCTGAAGCCGGCTTGTACAAAGGCCTGGTGGACCTGAAGGACCTGCTGGAGCGCGTGCGCAGCCTGGAGCCCGAGGCGCAGGCCGAGCGGGACGAGCTGGCCGTGATGGCGCAAGCCCAAGCCGCGTCGCTGAACCTGAGCGCGGCCGAGCCGGCCTGGGGCAACGATGCCGAGCGCGCGATGAGCCAGCTCAAGGATGCGGTGCTCGAGCTCGAATACACCTTGATCCCCTACGGCCTGCATGTGGTCGGCCGCGCGCCCAGCCCCGCCGAGCGGGTGGATCTGCTGCTGTCCTGCGCCGAGGCTTCGCAGGGCCTGAAGCCGGAGCGCGCGCTGATCGAGCGCCTGGTGGCCCAGGGTCTGCCGGTGGCCGGCAGCGCAGCCAGCGATCAGCCCCTGCTGCAAAGCCTGCACGCGCTGGACCAGCTCTTGGCCGAGGACCGCGAGATCGACGGCATCCTGCACGCACTCGATGGCCGCTTCCTGCGCCCAGCCCCCGGTGGCGATCTGCTGCGCACGCCCGCCGTGCTGCCCACCGGCCGCAATCTGCACGGCTTCGATCCCTTCCGCATCCCCAGCGCTTATGCGGTCAAGGACGGCGCCAAGCAGGCCGAGCGACTGCTGGCCAAGCACATGGGCGCCGGCCACCCGCTGCCCGAGTCCATCGCCATGGTGCTCTGGGGCACCGACAACCTGAAGAGCGAAGGCGGCCCCATCGCCCAGGCCCTGGCCTTGATGGGCGCCCGCCCCCGCTTCGACAGCTACGGCCGCCTGGCCGGCGCCGAGCTGGTTCCGCTGAGCGAGCTGGGCCGGCCGCGCATCGATGTGGTCATCACCCTGTCGGGCATCTTCCGCGACCTGCTGCCGCTGCAGATCAAGCTGCTGGCCGAGGCCGCTTTCCTGGCCGCGCAGGCGGACGAGCCGCCCGAGCAGAACTTCATCCGCCAGCATGCCCTGGCCTTCCAGGCCGCCCACGGCGGCGATCTGGAGACCGCAGCCTTGCGGGTGTTCGGCAATGCCGAAGGCGCTTACGGCGCCAACATCAACAGCCTGGTCGACAACAGCCGCTGGGAAGACGGCGACGAGCTGGCCGAGACCTACAGCCGCCGCAAGGGCTTTGCCTACGGGCGCAAAGGCCGCCCGGTGCAGCAGACGGCCTTGCTGCAAAGCGTGCTGGCCGATGTGCAGCTGGCCTACCAGAACCTGGATTCGGTGGAGTTGGGCATCACCACGGTGGACACCTACTTCGACACCCTGGGCGGCGTCAGCCGCGCGATCAAGCGGGCCAAGGTGAGCAAGGACGGCGCCAGCGCCGCCGTGGCGCCGGTCTACATCGGCGACCAGACCCGCGACAGCTTTGGCGGCGGCACCGTGCGCACCCTGTCCGAGCAGGTGGCGCTGGAGACCCGCACCCGCATGCTCAACCCCAAGTGGTACGAATCCATGCTGGAACACGGTTATGAGGGCGTGCGTCAGATCGAGGTGCATGTCACCAACACCATGGGCTGGTCGGCCACCACCGGCCAGGTTCAGCCCTGGGTCTACGAGCAGCTCAGCGCCACCTTCATGCTCGACCCCGCCATGCGCGAACGCCTGGCGCAACTGAACCCCACGGCCTCTGCCCGCGTCGCCAACCGGCTGCTGGAAGCCTATGAACGCGACTACTGGCAGCCCGATGCCGACACGCTCGAAGCCCTGCGCCAGGCCGGCGACGAATTGGAAGACCGCCTCGAAGGCGTGATCCCTGCAAAGGAAAAGGCAGCCGCATGACCATGAACACGACGATGACCGCAGTCCCCATCAGCGAGATCGGCAACCGCCGCCCCGATGGTGCCGGCAGCGTGCAGGTGCAGATGGACCCCACCGTGCAGATCGGCACGGCCAAATGCTTTGCCATCTACGGCAAGGGCGGCATCGGCAAGAGCACGACCTCCAGCAACCTCTCGGCCGCCTTCTCCAAGCTGGGCAAACGCGTGCTGCAGATCGGCTGCGACCCCAAGCATGACTCGACCTTCACACTGACCAAGAAGATGCTGCCCACCGTCATCGACGTGCTGGAGACGGTCAACTTCCATGCCGAGGAGCTGCGCGTCGAAGACTTTGTCTTCGAGGGCTACAACGGCGTGATGTGCGTGGAGGCCGGCGGCCCGCCGGCCGGCACCGGCTGCGGTGGCTATGTGGTCGGCCAGACGGTCAAGCTGCTGAAGGAACACCATCTGCTGGAAGACACCGATGTGGTGATCTTCGATGTGCTTGGCGATGTGGTCTGCGGTGGCTTTGCCGCGCCCCTGCAGCATGCCGACCGGGCGCTGATCGTCACCGCCAACGACTTCGATTCCATCTTCGCGATGAACCGCATCGTGCAAGCGATCGGTGCCAAGGCCAAGAACTACAAGGTGCGCCTGGGCGGCGTGATCGCCAACCGCAGCGCCGCCACCGACCAGATCGACAAGTACAACGACAAGATCGGCCTCAAGCTCGCGGCCCATTTCCCGGACCTGGACGTGATCCGCCGCAGCCGGCTGAAGAAATCGACGCTGTTCGAGATGGAGTACTCGCCCGAGTTGGAACGCGTGCAGCAGGAGTATCTGCGCCTGGCCGCAGCGCTCTGGCTGGGCGGCGAGCCCTACACCTGCGTTCCCATGAAGGACCGGGACATCTTCGACCTTCTGGGCTTTGACTGATGCGCCCCTCGTCCAACGCTGACGTTGGCCGGTCCCCCGAGGGGACGGCGATGCATGCCGGTTCGACCGGCATGCACATCGCCACGCGCGGGCCGGCTTGGGGCGGCCCGGCGCTCGGCCCGCAAGTCTCATGAACCGGGGGATTGATATGAATACGTACACCGAACGCCGCTCGCAGATCGAAACCTATTTCGACCGCACGGCCGCAGACGCCTGGGCCCGGCTGACCTCGGACGCGCCCGTGGGCCGCGTGCGGGCCACCGTGCGGGCCGGGCGCGATCGCATGCGCCAGACTCTGCTGTCCTGGCTGCCCGAGGATCTGCGCGGCCAGCAGGTGCTGGACGCTGGCTGCGGCACCGGTGCCCTGGCGGTGGAAGCAGCCCTGCGCGGCGCTCAGGTGCTGGCCATCGACCTTTCGCCCACCCTGGTCGATCTGGCGCGTGAACGCCAGCCGATGTTCGACAGCGGCGGCCGCATCGACTTCCGCTCCGGCGACATGCTGGACCCGGCGCTGGGCAGCTTCGACTATGTGATCGGCATGGATTCGCTGATCCACTACGAGCCCGGCGATGCGGTCGAGGTGATCGCCGGCCTGGCCCAGCGCACCCGCCAGGCCCTGCTCTTCACCTTCGCGCCCAGCAGCCCGGCGCTGGAGCTGTTCAAGGCGGCCGGCAAGCTGTTCCCGCGCGGCGACCGCTCGCCCGCCATCGTGCCCGTGGCCGAGCGCCAGCTGCGCCGCCGGCTGGACGAGCACCCCCATCTGCTGGCCTGGGATCAGGGCCGCAGCCAGCGCATTTCCAGCGGCTTCTACACCTCGCACGCGATGGAGCTCGTGCGCTCATGAACAAGCGCCGCAGCCTCGTGGGCCTGAACCAGCGCCTAGCGCTGAAATGGGCGCGGCTGGGCCCGGAGTTCCTGCCTTTTGCCGATGTCGCCACCGAGGAGTTGCCGCTGCGCCGCCTGCTGCGCCTGGCCCTGTTCCAGGTCTCGGTCGGCATGGCCTACGCGCTGTTGGTGGGTACGCTGAACCGCGTGATGATTGTGGAGCTGGGCGTGTCGACCTGGCTGGTCTCGCTGATGGTGGCGCTGCCGCTGCTGGCCGCGCCGTTCCGGGCCCTGATCGGCTACCGCTCGGACACCCATTTCTCCGCACTCGGCTGGCGCCGTGTGCCCTATCTGTGGTTCGGCTCGCTGCTGCAGTTCGGCGGCCTGGCCATCATGCCTTTTGCGCTGATCCTGCTGCAGCCAGGCGCCGACACCCAACCCGGCGGCGCCCTGATCGGCCACCTGGCCGCCGGCCTGGCCTTTGTGATGGTGGGCGCCGGCATGCAGACCACGCAGACAGCGGGCCTGGCCCTGGCCACCGACCAAGCAAGACCTGACACCCGGCCGCGCGTGGTGGCGCTGATGTATGTGATGCTGCTGCTGGGCATGGTGCTGGCCAGCGTGGTGTTCAGCCTGGTGCTGCAGAGCTTCACGCCCACCCGGCTGGTCGGCGTGGTGCAGGGCGCAGCCATCATGACCATGCTGTTCAACACCGTGGCGCTGTGGAAGCAAGAGGCGCGCGGCAGCGCCAGCCGGCCGGCCGAGCGCGAGCCGCAAGAGCCCTTCGCCACGGTCTGGCGGCGCTTTGCGGCCCAGCCTAAGACGCGCCGCTTCCTGGTCGCGGTGGCCCTGGGCACGGCCGCCTTCAATATGCAGGACATCGTGCTGGAGCCTTATGGCGGCGCCATCCTCAAGCTCTCGGTCTCGGCCACCAGCCTGCTCACCGCCGGTATGGCGCTGGGCTCCTTCGCCGCCTTTGCCATCGCGGCGCGCCTGCTGCAGCGGGGCTTCGATGCCTACCGCCTGGCCGCCATCGGCCTCCTGATCGGAATCTGCGCCTTCTCGGCCGTCATCTTCGCCGCGCCGCTGGATTCCAGCCTGCTGTTTCGCTTCGGCAATGTGGGCATTGGCCTGGGTGGCGGCCTGTTTGCCGTCAGCACCCTGGTGGTGGCCATGGGCCTGGAAAGCCAGAGCACGGTCGCAGGCAGCGGCCTGGCCCTGGGCGCCTGGGGCGCCATGCAGGCCACGGCTGGCGGCCTGGCCGTGGGCCTGGGCGGCGCCCTGCGCGACGGTTTTGAAACCCTGGCAGCCACCGGCTGGCTGGGCACGGCGATGTCGGAGCCGCAAGTGGCTTACAGCGTCGTCTATCACCTGGAGATCGCGCTGCTGTTCGGGACGCTGATCGCCATCGGTCCCCTGGTGCGCCGTGCCGGCGCACCTCAACCATCTCGCCAGCGCTTCGGCATGGCTGAATTTCCGGGCTAGGAGGCTTTTATGCAAACGGGTGCAATCACAGGCTATATCGACGTCGCACAACTGGTGCTCTACGCCTTCTGGGTGTTTTTCGCGGGCTTGATCTACTACTTGCACCGCGAGAACAAGCGCGAGGGCTACCCGCTGGAGTCCGACCGCTCGGCCCACATCACCGTCCAGGGCTGGCCCTCGGTGCCCGAGCCCAAGACCTATCTGCTGGCCAATGGCGACACGGTCAGCGTGCCCAACCAGAAGGCCGCCAACCAGCCGCCGCTGCATGAGGGCGTCTACCGCGGCGCACCGCTGCAGCCGCAGGGCAGCACGGCCGAGTTGCTGCTGGCCGGCGTCGGGCCGGGCAGCTGGAACGACCGCGCCGATGTGGCCGACCTCACCTTCGAAGGCCTGCCCAAGATCGTGCCCTTGCGCGCCGCCACCGGCTTTGGCGTGGCCCACCAGGACGTCGACCCGCGCGGCCTGCCGGTGCTCGGCGATGACGGCGTGGAAGGCGGCCGTGTGGTCGACCTGTGGGTGGACCGCTCCGAGATGCTGTTCCGCTACCTGGAGCTGGAAGTGGCCAGCGGTGACCGCGTCCTGCTGCCCATGAACTTCGCCCGGGTGGAGCAGCGACGCATCCGCGTCAAGTCCATCCTCGGCAGCCAATTCCAGGCCGTGCCCAAGACCCGCCAGCCCATGCAGGTGACCTTGCTGGAGGAGGAAAAAATCATGGCCTACTACGGCGCCGGCACTTTGTACGCCGCGCCGCAGCGTCAGGAGCCGCTGCTGTGAGGGCCGTGGTCAACCTGCTCACGCCGGCGCACGAGCATGAGTTCGAGGCCACCCATGGCCTGCCGGAAGCCCTGCCCCGGGGTGAGACCCAGCTCTGGCAAGGCAGCCCCAGCGCCGTGCTGATGGCCCGTCAGGCCCTGCATCTGGACCTGGTTCTGGTCTATTTCGGCGCCCTGCTGCTCTGGCGCGGCGTGGGCAGCTGGTACGACGGCGAGACCCTGGCGCAGACCCTCTGGGCCCTGACCCGCATGCTGGCACCGATCTCGCTGGCCGTGCTGCTGATCGGCGGCCTGGCCTGGCTGATGGCGCGCAGCACCGTCTACACCATCACCGACCGCCGCGTCGTGATGCGCGTCGGTGTGGTGCTCAGCATCACCTTCAACCTGCCGTTTGCGCAGATCGCCTCGGCCGGCTTCCGCGAGCGCGGCCGTGGCCAGGGCGGCGACATCGTGCTCAGCCTGGGCGGCGAGGACCGCATCGCCTATCTGCATCTGTGGCCGCATGTGCGGCCCTGGCAGCTCAAGCGCACCCAGCCCATGCTGCGTGCCCTGAGCGATGCCAAAGCGGTGGCCCAGACCCTGGCCACGGCCTTGCAGGAGGCTGAAGCCGCACGCAGCGCCCTGCCACTGCGGGCCGTGGGCGCCGTCAGCGCACGGGGCGGTGTGCCCACCCTGATCGCCAATCCAGAGGCCCAGCTCGCCTGAGCAGGCCAGGAGTTTGAACACCATGTTGAGCCCGAGCCTGAAGTCCAAACTCCCCATCCTGCCCGTGGCAGCCATGGCCGCCCTGGTGCTGAGCAGCCTGCTGGGCGTCGGCCTGGTGCGCGTGGCCGGCATCAGCACCGTGCAGCAGGCCGACGCGGCCACCTATGCCAGCCGCCTTTTACGCTTCCAGGACCGCAGCGACGGTGGCATCGATGTGCTCGATGCCCGCAGCGATGTCCTGCTCAGCACGGTAGCGCCGGGCAGCAACGGCTTTCTGCGCAGCACCATGCGCGGCCTGGTGCGCGAACGCAAGCGCCAGGGCCTGGGCCCCGAAACCCCGTTTGAGTTGCTGGGCCGGGTGGATGGCCGCCTGACCCTGCTCGACCCCGGCACCGGCCGGCGCATTGATCTTGAATCCTTCGGTCCCAGCAACTCGGCGGTGTTCGCCAGCTTGCTGCCCCCTGCCACTGGAGACGCCCATGTCGCACAGCGCTGAAAACACCTTGCTGCAAAGCCCCGAAGATGCCGCCCGCCTGGCCAAGGCGCAGACGGTGCTGACGCCGCGCTTCTACACCACCGACTACGCGGCCATGGACCGGCTGGACATCAGCTCCATCCGTGCCGAGTGGGACGTGATGATGGCCGAGTACGAGGGCGACAACAACCACGACCATTTTCAGCGCACGCCCGAGTTCGCGGCCGAGGTGGCCGCGTCGTCGGCGCGCTGGACGCCGCAGCTGCGCCGCGATTTCCAGGAGTTCCTGGTCAGCTCCTTGACCAGCGAATACTCCGGCTGCGTGCTCTACAACGAGATCCAGAAAAACATCAGCAACCCCGAGATCAAGCAGCTGATGCGCTACATGACCCGCGATGAATCGCGCCATGCCAGCTTCATCAACCAGTCGCTCAAGGACTTCGGCCTGGGCGTGGACCTGCTCAATCTGAAGCAAACCAAGGCCTACACCTACTTCAAGCCCAAGTACATCTTCTACGCGACCTATCTGTCCGAGAAGATCGGCTATGCGCGCTACATCACCATCTACCGCCAGCTCGAGCGCCACCCGGAGCTGCGCTTCCATCCGATCTTTCGCTGGTTCGAACGCTGGTGCAATGACGAGTTCCGCCATGGCGAGTCTTTCGCTCTGCTGATGCGCGCCCAGCCCGAGCTGCTGCGCGGCGCCAACACGCTATGGATCCGCTTTTTTCTGCTCGCCGTCTACGCCACCATGTATGTGCGCGACCACACGCGGCCCTGGTTGTCCGAGGCCCTGGGCATGGACCCCACGGAGTACGACTACCGGGTGTTCGAGATCACCACCGAGATCAGCCGCCAGGTCTTCCCGCTCAGCCTGGACACCGACAACCCGGCCTTCCGCGCCGGCATGGACCGCCTCTGCGTGCTCTCAGCCGCCAGCGAGCGCGCCAAGCAGCGCGGCGGCTTGATCGGTCGCCTGCAGCAAGGCCTGTGCGCCGCACGCGCCGCCCTGTGCTTCGGCCGCCTCTACCTGCTGCCCACCCTCAAGCACGAGCTGCCCCGCGAGATGCGCGTGGCGCCGAGCTGGTGAACCCGCAGGAACTTGGAGTCAGCACCATGCAGCACGGCGGGCCCGCGCTCTACACCCTGCTGCTGTGGTGGTTCAGCACAGGCGTGATCCTTTATCTGAACGGCTTGCCGCGCGCCACCCACAAGTGGACCTTTGGCGCCGCGACCGTGCTGCTGGGCGTGGCCTTGCTGGGCGTGGCGGCTTCGGCCGATGACACCCGGGTCAGCGGCGCTTACCTGGCCTTCACCTCGGCCCTGACGGTCTGGGCCTGGCAGGAGGTCGGCTTTCTGCTCGGCTATGTCACCGGCCCGCGGCGCATCGCCTGCCCGCCGAGTTCACGCGGCTGGCGCCGGGTGGGCCATGCGGTGATGGCCATCCTGTACCACGAGCTGGCCCTGCTCGTGCTGGGCGGCGCCATCGCGGCGCTGAGCTGGGGCCAGCCCAACCAGCTGGCGCTCTGGACCTTTGCCGTGCTCTGGCTGATGCGGCTGTCGGCCAAGCTCAATGTCTTCCTGGGTGTTCGCAATCTCAACGAGCAGTTCCTGCCCGAGCATCTGCGTTACATGCACAGCTACTTCCGCCAGCGGCCGGGCAATGGCTTGTTCCCGGTCTGCGTGATCGCCATCAGCGCCCTGACCGGCCTGGCCTGGCACAGCGCCGTGGCCAATCAGCTGGGCGCCTTCGAGACCAGCGCCTGCAGCTTTGTCGCCATGCTGCTGAGCCTGGCCCTGCTGGAGCATTGGTTCATGGTGCTGCCCCTGCCGAGCGAGAAGCTCTGGGACTGGGGCATGCGTTCGCGAGCGCCACACGCCTGAGGCGATGCGCGGTGGGCACGCGGTGGGCGCGCGCCGGCTCACCGCCCCGCGAGCCAGGCATCATGCCGTGAGTCAGGCATCATGCGGGCCATGACAAACACCCTCGGACTGGCCGCCCGCCTCAAGCACGACACGCGCAGCCTGCACACCCAGGCCGAGCGCAGCGGCGTGATGGCCGATCTCTTGCGCGGCCGCCTGGCGCTGGCCGACTACTGCGCCCTCTTGCGCAATCTTCAAGCCATCTACGCGGCCCTGGAACAAGGGCTCGATCAACACCGGGCCGATGCGCGGCTGAGCCGGCTCTGGCAGCCCGAACTGCGCCGCCTACCGGCCCTGATTCAAGATCTGGAGCGCCTGCACGAAGGCGACTGGCGAGCCGAGCTGGCCTTGATGCCGGCCAGCCAGGCCTATGCCGCCCGCCTGGAACAGCTGGCGCAAGAACAGCCCCTGCTGCTGCTGGCCCATGCCTATCTGCGCTACCTCGGCGACCTCTACGGCGGGCAGATGATGGCCCGCCTGGTCCGCCAGCACTACGGCCTGTCGGGCGGCGAGGGCACGGCGTTCTATGCCTTCGGCGAAGCCGCCGAAGTGGAGCGTTTGAAACAGCAGTTTCGCGCCGGCCTTGATGCGCTGAACCTGAACGCCGAGCAGGCCGATGCCGTGGTGGCCGAGGCCTGCGAGGCGTTTCAAAGGCACCAGCAGCTGTTCGAGGAACTGCAGCTGGCGGCCTGATCCTGAACAGGCCCGGGCAGCGGCCCTGACTGCTTCCGCGAGGCTGCCCCCGCGAGCCTACTCCCGGGACAGCAGCTTGCGGATCTGACCGTACAGCCGCGTTGCCCGCCGGGTCGACACTTCCAGCTCCTGCAAGAGCGGCGCCACCGGCGGGCCACCGCGTGCATCGGCAATGTCCATGGCCGCCAGGCTGGCATTGGTCAGGATGGCCGAGATCACCTGATCGGCTTCGCCAGAGGTGGCGGCTGAATCGGTTGCTGAACCGGCCGTTCCAGCCGCTGCCCCAACCGCGCCCGAGGCGTCATGCGCCACCTGGCGCAAGGTCGCTTCGAGGTTGAGGCGTGCGCTGTCACTGCGGCGCGCCTCGCGCAGATCGATCAGGGTCAGCACCGAACCGAGGGCCAGGCCCTCGCGGCTGGACACCGGCTCGGCATGCACAGCCATGGGCACCGGCTCGCCGTCCAGGCCGATCAGCTCCAGCTCGCGCCGCCAGCCATGCTGGGACTGGCGCATCTGCGCCAAAGCCTGATCCACGGCCGGCGCAGCCGCAAACAGGCAGGCGATGTCGCAGCCCTTGTCCAGCGGCGCACCGCGCAAGGCCACCAAGGCCTCGTTGGCAAAGACCAGACGGCCCTGGGCATCGGCCACCAGCACCGGCTCGCGCGAACCTGCCACGGCGCCGCGGATCTTGCCCAGCTGATGCTCGGCGATCAGCAGGCGCACGGCCTGCACCTGCACGATGATGTCCACCAGGGCCACGCCGATGCCGCGCGCCAGGGCCAGCTCGGTGTTCGACCAGGGCACGGCCGTGCCCCGCACGATCTCTGACCAAGCCGCGAACGAGCGCCGCGGCGACAACTCCAGCGGGTTGTTGGCCACCATGGGCTTGGCCGGATCGCCGGCCCAGGTGATGCTGTGCAGCTGCTCCTTGCGGAACCACATCAGCCAATCGGGGCTGTTGGTCGACAGGCGCACGGCCAGCACACCGCTGGCGGTCGGCGTCAGGCTGCTCAGGCTGGGCTGGGCCTGGCTGACCGAGGAGCAGGCAAACAGGGAGCCATCCGACAGGAACTGAACCTGATCCTGCACCTGGACTTGCGCCTGGGACTGCACCCAGCTCAGCAAGGCGCGCAGCTCCGGCGTCGACGGCGTTTCACCCGAGACGATCACCTCGCCCTCGCTAAACAAGGCGGCGCCGGTGGCATCGAGCGGCTGCAGCAAGGTGCGCGAATTGCGCATCAAGGCATAACGCCAATCGCCCTCGGCCGAGGTGGCCTCGACCAGGCGTTGCTCCAGGCGGCGCACCATCAGTGCCACCTGGGCATGGGCATAGTTCTCGATGGCCGAGATGCGGGTGGAGGCCACCTCGGCCAGCAGGTCCGCCGCCGCCCGCACCGTGGAGCGCAGATGGCGCGGCGTGTAGTGGTGGGCGGCGATCAGGCCCCAGAGCTGGCCCTCCCGCACCAGCGAGGCCGTCAAGGTGGCCGTGACGCCCATATTGCGCAGGTACTGCAGATGGATGGGCGACATGCTGCGCAGCTGGCACATCGACATGTCCAGCGGCTCTTGCGTCTCCGGCAGCAGTTCCGGGATCAGCGGCGACGGGCTGGCGTTGACATCAACCAGCATGCGCACCCGATTCAGCAGGTAGAGGGCGCGTGCGCGCTGCGGGATGTCGCTGGCTGGGTAGTGGTGGCCGAGCAGGGATTCCAGCTTGGGATGGCGCGCCTCGGCGATCACCTTGCCATGGCCGTCCGGGTCGAACTTGTAGACCATGACTCGGTCATAGCCGGTCAGGTGGCGCAGCACCTCGACGACTGCATCGGCCAGCACCCCGACCGAGGGCGCAGCGCCGAAGCGCTGCAAGGCCTCGGTCAGCGTCGAGGCCATGACCTCGGGCGGCAGGTCCTCCGGGACCGGACCGCCCAGCTCGCTGGCCCAGGCGCCAGCCGGTTCCAGCTCCAGCACCAGCAGGCCCTCGGATGGCCGATGCAAGGCCGCGTCGAAGCGCCCGGGCCGCGGCCCCAGGCTGCACTGGAAGGACTGAGGCTCGCGCAACTCGGCATGGGCGCGCAGCGGAAGCACCCAATCGGCGGCATCGCCACCCAGGTCTTGCAAGGGCCGCTGCAGCAGCGCTTCGGTCGGCAGGCCCAGCAGGCGGGCGACATTGCCGCTGCATTGCAGCACCTGCAGATCGCGCTCACGCAGCACCAGCAAGGCGCCATGCGCCTGCACGGAGCCGGCCAGATGGATCAGCTCGCGCTCGCAGTTGCTGAGGTCGGCCTGGCCGAAAGCCGGCGCTGCCGACGACGGGACGTGGGAACTCATGGACGGTTTCAATTGATCGGATGCGCCGTGGCCATGCCGGGCGTACCCGTCTCAGGCCCGGCCAGGCCATGCACCTGCATGCGCTGCTGCAGCGCCTCCACACTCAGGCCCAGGGCGGTGGCGGCGGTCTCGATCTGGCCACCGGTGCGCAACAAGGCATTGGCGATCAGCTGGCGCTCGGCCCTTTGCGCCACCTGGACCATCAGGTCCTGAAGGGGCACACGGCCGACCTGGTCGAACAAACCGGCCAGCACATCCTCGCCGGGGCCACCCGCACCCGCAACTTGCACCGGCTCGGGCGCCGTGGGCACCAGGCGCAAGATCCAACCGAGGCTGGTCTGCTCGCCCTCGCTCATCAAGGCCGCACTGACCTGCACCGTCTGCGGCCGGCCGTCGGGCGAACCCACCCTCAGCTCGGCGCCGGCCAGCACGCCGTGGCGGTTGACGCGGGCCATCAAGCGGGCCCAGGCACCTTCGGCCGCCAGCAGCAGCTCGGACACCCTGCGGCCGCGCACTGGGGCTTCGGTGCTGGCACTGCCGCTCAGACGCAAAAACGCCGGGTTGGCCATCTGCACCGCGCCCGAGGCATCGGTGATGACCACCGCATCGGGGGTGCTTTCCACAAAGGCCGAGACACGGGCCAGCAAGCTGGCGTCGGCGCCGGCGAACTCATCACGGCGCATGCGCACCAGCAAGAGCTCTTGTTCATCGGCCCGGAAGGGCGTGGCGCTGATGTCGAGCGCCGGGGCTGGCTTGCCCAGCGGGGCCGCGCTCCCCAAGCCTCGCACACGGATCTCACCCGCCCGGCCGCTGCTGCGGGCTTGCGAGAGCAGCTCGGTCAGCGCGGGCCGCACCAGTGGCGGCAGGCTGTCGCTGAGGCGCCGGCCTTGAATCAAGTTGAAGGGCAAGCCCAGCAAGGCGACGGCGGCCTCGTTGGCGTCCTGCACCTGCAGATCGCGTGCGTCGAGCACCAGCACGCCATCGTGCGCCGCCTGGAACAAGAGCTGGTAGCGGCTCTCGGCCTGGCGACGGTTCCAGAAATGGCGCTCCAGATCCTGCTGCGCCTCGACAAAACGCTGCTGAATGGCGGCCACCGCACGCAGATCGCGGCCGACCGCCAGCACCGGCCCGCCGGCACCGAGACGGATGGCCGCCCAGGTCAGGGGCAGCTCTTCGCCGCCCTGGGCCGGGTGGTTGACCTCGCGCCGGCGTGACACCACGCCCTGGCGGCTGACCTCGTCCAGCAGGGATTGAATCTTGGGCCGGGTGGCGGCGCTGACCGTGTCGATCCAGCGCTGGCCGACCCAATCGCCGCAGCCTTGCGCGCGCACCGCCTGGCCCTCGGCCACCGAGGAGATCACGCCATCCTTGTCGATGACCAAGGCGATATCGCTGGCCACGCGGGCGATGGTGCTGGCCAGCTGCGCCGCCAGAGGCGACAGAGCGCTCAGCTCAGGATCAGTTTCGGACTGGGTGGGCACGGCGAAGGTTCTCAATCGGGTGAGTATGGCCGGTGCTGCTGACGCAGCCACCGGCAAACCCGCCGGAACTTATCACAAACAGCCCGGGCTTCGCTCCGAAGCACCCCGGCAGATACCCGGGCGTGCGCGCGGCGAAGCCTGTGCCTCGACAGGGCGAAGCGGTGAGACGGGCCGAGCCGGACCTCAGCCCGGATTGGCCAGCTTGGGCGAAGTGACCGGCAAGCCGTCCAGCACCTTCAACTCCTCGGGCGTCAGCGCCGCCGTGCCGGGCGGCAGCGCTGCGGCACCGGACACCATGGCGGGCACTGGCACCGGCGAGAGCTTCAGCAACTCGGGGTGATGCTTGGCCATCTCGGCGCCGTACAGCGGCTTGTGCGCGCCCTGGTGGCAGGTGGCGCAGTTGACCTTGGCGACATCACCGCCCGGGCCCAGGCGCTGGACCGGAAAGGTGTCGGTCAGCGGCAGCAGGTGCTGCTGGTTCAGCTCACGCGTCATGCGGAGGCCATGCCAGGCCGTCAGGCGCGGCGGCGAGCTGTTGTTCCAGTCGCCGAAGCTGCGCGTGTTGTGGCACTGGGTGCAGTTGACGCCCAGCGACTTGGACATGTGGACCATCAGGCCATAAGTCCACTCAGCCTGCTTGGTCGAGTGCTGGTTGCCAGCCGGCAAGGCCTCGGTGCCTGCCACCCGGATCGGATCGGCGCCGAGCAGGAAGCTGCTGAAGGGATCGTTGGGCAACGAGCTCAGGCCGACCTGGACCGCGGGCTCATTCTGGCCGGCCTTGTCGCCGGCAAAATTGTTGGCACCCTTGGGCTCCAGCGGCTTGAACCAGACCTCCTTGGGCACCGGCTCGCCGCGGTGGCAGGTGAAGCAGGTCACGCCGGTCTTGCCCACATGGGTCTGCCAGTTGCTGTTGACGCTTTGCGTCATCACCAGCATGCGCCGCGCCACCACCTTGGTGTAGAGCGAGTCGTCGGCGAAGTTCTGCACATTGTGGCAATGCACACAGCCCTGCTTGGGCGCCACCCAGTTGGTCATCGCCACCATGGTGCGGCTGAACTCGCCCACGCTCAGGTGGCCGAGGACCTTGACGTTCTGGTAGATCTGGCCTGCCTTGGGGCCATCGGGCGAGGCGGCTTCGAGCGGCTCGGGCGCCTGGTTGTTGGCGGCCTGCTCGGCCAGCAGGCGCGGGTTGTAGACCTGCTCCATGCCGGTGCCGCGGTAACCGCGCTGCACGGTCTCGACCGGCGGCCGCTCGCAGCCACTGAGCAAGACCAGCAGGCCCAAGCTCAAGCTGGCGATGTGGATTCGTTTCATCATCATGCTTGCACTCCCATCAGGGACGCCGCCCTGCTTGCACGCGTGTTGCCATTCAAGGGTTCGGCCCAGGCCGCAGCGGCGCTGTGTGCCGGCAGCTGGGACTGGATGGCCAGGCCGATGGCCGGCCCGGCACAGCCCTCGCGCAGGCCGGCACCAAGCTCGACCAGGCGAGCCGCAGCCCAGCGCAGCAGCTGCTGCGGCGCTTCAAACACAGGGTGGCCGGCGCTCATGGCTTGACACCCAGCAGTTGCAGCGCGGGGTCGACAATGGGCGGGAACACCGCCGGATACATCGGCGCCAGGCCGTGCTTGACGCCCCAGAGGTACCAGTTGTCCACCACCGTGCCGGTCAGCAGGATGCCGATGCCGCCAGTCAAGGGGCAGAGCACGGCGAACCACCAGGCCCAGCGGTGGATGGATTCCATGGTGGCGTTGAAGCCCATGGTCCAGCGCCAGAACAGCGCCGCCCGCTCGCTGGCCGTGCCGCGGTCGGTGATCTGCTCGATTTCACGCTCGCCGCCGAAGCGGCTGACCGCCAGGATGGTGGCGCCGTGCATGGCGAACAGCAGGGTCGAGCCGTACAGGAAGGCGATCGACAGCATGTGGAAGGGGTTGTAGAACAGATTGCCGTAGCGCAGGGAGAACGCGGCCGTCCAGTCCAGGTGCGGGAAGATGCCGAAGGGCACGGCCTCACCCCAGCTGCCCATCAGGATGGGGCGGATGAAGCCCAGCACCAGATAGAGCCAGATGGCGGCGGCAAAGGCCCAGGCCACATGCGTGCCCATCCCCAGCTTCCGGGCACGCCGGTACATGCGCACCCACCAGAGCAGGATGGCCATGGTTAGGAAGAAGCCGGCCAGCAGCCACCAGCCCCCCTGATTGAGCGGCGGCAGGGACAGGCCATAGGCCGGCGGCGGTGGCTCCAGGGCCAGCCAGAACAGCTGACGGGCAAACTGCACGGGGTCCCAGCCGACCGAGGCCCACATATTCAGGCCGATGATCTCGATGGCAATGAAGCCGCAGATCAGGGAGCAGATGCCCAGCCAGCCCAGGTAGATGGGCCCGAGCTGGGCATCGCCCAAGCGCCCCAGCCAATGCCAGTGCACGCCCTTGCCCTCGCGCTGGTATTCATCGCGGCCCAGGGGCACACCCGGGTAGGACGGCGCCGCAACCTGGACGCTGGTGAAAAGGTTCTGATATTCCGCAGCCATGATCTTGTCTCCTCGGCTTGTTCCGGACTCGTGCGACTCGGGGCTTCAGTGCCACACCGGCAAGTTCAACCACCAGCTCCACCACTCGGGCCAGCCGCGTGTCCAGAACGGGCCGCTGATGACGATGCAGACCGCGCTCCAGAAGCCGGCCGACAGGGCCAGGAACAGGCCCAGGCGGTGGATGCCCAGGGTGCCGATCGAGTAGCCGATGGCATCGCGGAAGAAGGTGTTCTCGTGCTCGGCCGTCTTGACCACCTCGCCCGGCGCCGGATTGGTGGCGGACAGGATCAGGGCACCGTGCAGGCTCAGCGCGAAGGTGGTGGCGAAGAAGAAGCTCACCGCCAGCATGTGCGCCGGGTTGTAGTGGAAGTGCAGGTACTGGTAGCCGGTGTTGGACACCCAGTCCAGATGGCTCATGATCCCGTAGGGGAAGCCATGCCCCCAGGCGCCCATCAGCACCGGGCGGATCACCGTCAGGGTGATGTAGGCCAGGATGGCGACCGAGAAGGCAAAGGGCACGTGGTAGCCGATGCCGAGCTTGCGGCAGATCTCGACTTCACGCAGGGCCCAGGACACAAAGGCGCCGATCGCGCAGATGGTGATCAGCTGCCACAGGCCGCCGTCCATCAGGGGCGCGAGACCCAGGCCGTATTTGAGGTCGGGTGGCGCGATATTGATCTGCCAGAGATTCCAGGTTCCGCCCTGCGAGGCGCCCCAGACGATCATCAGGGTACCGACCAGGGAAAAGAACGCCGTGGTCACGCCAAAGAAGCCGACGTAGAAGGGCCCGACCCAGAAGTCGAACAGATCACCGCCAACCAGGGTTCCACCGCGAACGCGGTACTTTCTCTCGAAGTTCAGCATGGCCATGCTTGCCACCTCAGCAAATAGGGCACCCGCGCTGAGCGGGGCCCTGGGCAGTCCGGACACGGCGCGAGCCGAAGCCCGCGCCGTGCATGCGATGACGCGACGACTACTTCGGCGCGGGCGCGGGGATCGATGAGTTTTGACTCACCGCCTGCGTCCGGGGCCCGTCGAGCCAGTTGAACTTGTTGGTACTGAGCAGCACAAAGTGAATCACCAGTGCCAGTACGAACAAGAAGGCGAACAAAGCGACCAGCGCACGGCGCGGATCGAACAGCAACCAAATTCTCCACATGCTTCTTACTCCTAGTTGAGGTGCGACATGAAGGTATAGACCCCGGTACGCACACCCTTGATCAGCGATTTCTCGCCTTCAGCGCCCGGCAACCACGCTCGCCACTGCAGAAACAGCAATTGCGCGGCAAGCGCGATCAAGAGCACGAAAACAAAACTCACGAAAAACAGCGCTTCGTAGGTCTTGGAGTCTTGCAGCGCCGCAGCGGCCACAGGGACGGTTGTGAAATTAGCCATGGCGGTGTTCCTTCAAGCGTTTACAGCCAGGGACGCCACATCCACACCAGCACATGGGCGACCACGGCGATTGCCGTGAAGCCAATGAAGCTGGTCATGAAGATGCCGTGGAATTCCCGGGCTTCGTTCTCAGTCAGCCCGGATAACGAGCCTGTTCTGTTGTCAGCCATATCGATAGCTCCTCAGAGAAACGGCCTTGCGGCCAGTACCGCGCAGCTCCCGCGCGGCAAGGACTTCCACGGGTCGATCACCCACGGCAAGACTTGAAATCACAGCAGCAGCGCCGAGGGCGGTGTCGTTGTTCTTCTTGATGCAGTTCATGTCAGCGCTCCCAGGGCTGCAGCAGCGAGCTGGCGGGTGCGGCCCTCAAGGTCTTGCAAATCCACCGCCGCTGCGCCACGCGCACGGGCGGCCGCCTCGGCCTGGTCGCGCAAGCGCTTGGCGGCCGAGATGCGCACCAGCACAGGCTGGGCCTCCAGCAATTCATCCAGCAGCTCTTTCGCGTCCTGGGTCCAGCCCATCTCGGGCAAGGCGCGAGCGGGCGTGGCCTCGACCTTGTCCAGCTCGGTGCCCAGGGGCAGGATGTGGAACAAGGCATCGAACAAGGCGTTGCAGAACTCCTGCACCAGGTAGGTGGCGCCGGCATAGCCCATGAAGGGGGTGCCGGTGGCGCGCCGGATCAGGGCGCCGGGAAAGGAGGCCGGGATGAAGGCCGGCTTCATCGGACTCTTGCTGCCCGCCTCGGCCAGGTACATGCGCTCGTTGAAGCTGCCGTACATCACCAGCGGTGCCTTCTCATGGACCAGGGCGCGGATGGCGGCGTTGTCGGTTTTCTCGCCCGGCTTGCGCGAGACGGCGAAGTTGCAGGGCAGGCCCAGCTCGTCTTCGAAGAAGTGGCGCAGGCCGCGCGCATAGGTCTCGCTGGCGACGACGGCAAAGCTGGCCGTGCCAAAGAAGTCCTGCGTGACCGAGCGCCACAGATCCCAGATCGGCTTGATCGTGGTGTGCTTCTCGCGCTCGATGAAGGGCTCGGGGTCCAGCTGCAGCAGCGCGCCGAGCTGACGCAGAAAGGCGGTGGTGCTGTGCAGGCCGATGGGGGCTTGCAGATAGGGCCGATCCAGCGCCTCGCAGAGCATGCGACCGAACTCGCGGTACATGCAGACGTTGACATCGGCATCCACCAGCTTGGCCACATCGGCCAGGTGGCTGGTCAGGGGGAACACCATATTCACTTCAGCACCGATGCCTTCGATCAGGCGGCGGATCTCGTGCAGATCACTGGCGCTGTTGAACTGGCCGTAGCAGGGGCCGATGATGTTGACGCGTGGCTTCTCGCCGGTGGGACGTTCGGCAAAAGGCCTGCGCGCCGGCACCTTCTTGACGCCGTACTCGGTCCAGAGCCAGAACATGGCCCGGTCGGCGCACTGCCACTGGTCTTCGTCAATGGTGCGCGGCAGAAAGCGCTGGATGGTCGTGCCCTCGGGCGTCACGCCGCCGCCGATCATCTCGGCGATGGAGCCGGTGACAACCACACTGGGCAGGTCGGGATCCAGGGCGGCATGGGCGCGTTTCATGGCGCCCTCGGTGCCCTCGCGGCCCAGCTGCTCTTCGGCCAGGCCGGTCACGACGATGGGCAGCTCATGGGGCGGCAGCGCGTCGGTGTAATGCAGCACCGAGGTCACCGGCAGGTTCTCGCAGCCCACCGGCCCGTCGATCACCACCTGCAAACCCTTGATGGCCGTGAAGACGTAGACGGCCCCCCAGTAGCCGCCGGCCCGGTCGTGATCGAGTACTAGCATGGGCGACTCCCCCATTCGACACAGCGGCGGAAACCGCGATGGCGTGCCGAGAGCGAAGGGATGCTGTGGGGACGGCCGGACTTGCGACGCGCCTTGGGCAGCACGGCGGCCAGGCAGACCAGGCGGCCGCACACGGGATTCGGATGCTCGCTCATCAGATCATCTCCTCGGCCTTGCGGCGCTTGATCAGCTTGATGACTTGGCGTCGCGTCTCGGCCTTGAACTCGGGCCGGTCCTGCGGCAGCTGTTCCCAGATGCCGGCGGCATGGCCGGCGCCCGCCTCGCCGAAAAATTCCTGCATCTGGCTGAAGCGGTGCTTGTTGGCGATGGCGGCATTGACCACCTGGGCCAGCGAGCCCGCCCCGGCCGGGCCCATCAGCGGCCGGGCCGAGATCAGGTTGGTGAAGTACAGGGCCGGCAGCGACATCTGCTTGGCCTTTTGCACCACCGGCGTGGTGCCGATGGCCAGATCGGGCTTGAACTCGGCCACCGCCGCCAAGTCCTGCTCCAGCGAGGCGCGGTACTGCACATGGACGCCGCGCGCCTGCAGCCATTCGCGGTCCGGATCGCTCCAGCGGGTGCGTGGGCAGGCGGTGCCCACATAGGGCACCTGGGCGCCGCTCTCGATCAGCAGCCGGGCCACCAGCAGCTCCGAGCCCTCGTAGCCGCTGACCGTCACTCGGCCCTGGATCGGTGAACGCGCCAGCGCGCCCTTGATCGCAGGGAGGAACTTCTGCTTGGCCGCATCGATCAGCGCCTGCGGCACATTCGCCGCAGCGCCGATGGCCTGCAACCAGGCCTCGGTACCGTCGTGGCCCACGGGCGCCGAGCCGATCACCGGCCGCCCGGCGGCCTCGAACTCCCGCACGCAGGCGGTGTAGAAAGGATGGATGGCCGCCACCACCGAGCAGTCCAGCGCGGCATAGAGCTCGCGCCATTCGCGCGTGGGCACCACCGGCCCTGCCGCCAGGCCCATGGGTTCGAGCAACATGCCCAGCACCACCGGGTCGGCCGGGAACATCTCGCCGAGCAGGCTCACCGTCGGCTTCTCCGCCAGCTTTTTCTCGCGCCAGCCGGTCGGCGCACTGACCGGCCCCGCCTCGGCTTCGCTGCGGGCGTACTTGAGCATCGCACCGGCCAGCACGTCCTTGGCTTCCGCATGGGTGGGCACGCCAAAGCCCGGCACATCGATGCCGATGATGCGCACCCCGTTGATCTGCTTGGGCAAGAGCTGCAGGGGCACGCCGCTGGCCGTGGGCACGCAGAGGTTGATGATGACCAGGGCGTCGAGCTTGTCCGGATCGGCTTGCAGGTGCACCGCCTCGCGGATGTCCTCGAACAGCTTGCCCGTCACCAGGGTCTCGGAGTTGAAAGGCACATAGCCGACGCTGCGTTTGGCACCGTAGAAATGCGAGGTGAAGGTCAGACCGTAGACGCAGCAGGCGGAGCCGCTGAGGATGGTGGCGGTGCGGCGCATGCGCAGGCCCACGCGCAGCGCACCGAAGGCCGGGCACATGCTTTGCGGCTGGTCGTGCGGGCCTTTGGGATAGTCGGCCGCGTAGCGCTCCAGCGTCTCGCGGGTCGCTTCACTCTGGCTCTGGCTTTGGGCCAGTACCATTTCAGGCGTGGCGTGGCAGTTGGACATGATCAGGACTCCCGCCGGGCCGCCCCAAGGGAGGCTAGCGCCCCCTCGGGGGGCAGCGAACGAATGTGAGCGTGGGGGCACATAAGCTCAGGCGGCGTCGTAAACGACTTCGAGCGTGGGCTTGATCAGCTCGGTCTTGCCCACCATGTCGAACAAGGTGGCCGGCTCCATCTTGAAATCGCGCCCGGTCACCTCGGCCGAGAACAGGCCCAGCAGTTGGTCCTGCGTCTGCGGCTTGGGGCGCACCGGCGGCGCCTCGCCGACATTGGTGGCCAGGGTCTCGAACAGCGAGGCCCACTGCGTGCCGGGCCGGCCGATGATTTCGTAGCTGGCGCTTTTGCGGCGGATGTCTTCATGCGCGGGGATGGCGGCCAGCACCGGGATGCCGGCGTTGGCGGCGAAGGCGGCGGCCTCGCCGGTGCCGTCGTCCTTGTTGATCACCATGCCGGCCACACCGACATTGCCGCCCAGCTTGCGGAAGTATTCGACCGCGCTGCACACGTTGTTGGCCACGTACAGGCTTTGCAGGTCGTTGGAGCCGACGACGATGACCTTCTGGCACATATCGCGCGCAATCGGCAGGCCGAAGCCGCCGCAGACCACATCGCCGAGAAAATCGAGCAGCACGTAGTCAAAACCCCAGTCGTGGAAGCCCAGTTTTTCCAGGGTCTCGAAGCCGTGGATGATGCCGCGCCCGCCGCAGCCGCGGCCGACCTCGGGGCCACCGAGTTCCATCGCGTAGACACCGTCGCGCTTGAAGCAGACGTCACCGATGGCCACCGCCTCGCCGGCCAGCTTCTTCTTGCTGCTGGTCTCGATGATGGTGGGGCAGGCCTTGCCACCGAAGAGCAGGCTGGTGGTGTCGCTCTTGGGGTCGCAGCCGATCAGCAGCACCTTCTTGCCCTGCTGGGCCATCATGTAGCTGAGGTTGGCCAGGGTGAAGCTCTTGCCGATGCCGCCCTTGCCGTAGATCGCAATGATCTGGGTGGTCTTGGTGACCGGGCCGGTGGCGGGCGCATCGGGCTCGATGGCGGCCTCCTTGCGCAGTTCATCGCGCAAGCCCTCGGCCTGGCTGGCTCGGGGCTGAAAAACCATCGGCGCGACTGCCGGGATGCTCGACGTGCTCATGCGTGGTGTCTCCAGTCCAAAACCATCTTCAGGCAGCTGGCATCGTTGAATGCCTGGCTGTAGGCAGCGCCGGCGTTCTGCGCCGGTTCGCTGTGCGTCAACAAGCCGTCCAGCGAGAGCCGGCCAGCGTGCAGCAAGGCGTTGACCGCCAGCATGTCCGGCCGCTTCCATTCGGCAGCCACGCGGATGCGCGCTTCGCGCATGAAGGCGGGCGGGAAGTTCAGCGACAGCGGCTGGGAATAGAACCCGGCCAGCACCACCTCACCGCCGAAAGCCAAGCGGCCGATCAGGCTGTCGAGCAGGCCTGCATCACCGCTGACGTCGTAGATGGCCTTGTAGTCACGGCGCTTGTCATCGTTCGGGTGCATCACCTGGTAACCCACGGCGCCGTCGGCGCGCTGCGGGTTGGTTTCCCAGACGGTGAAGTCCTGGATACCAGCCGCCACATTCATGCGCGCCAGCAGGCGGCCGAGCACGCCGTGACCGACGATCAGATCGGGCGGGGTGAAGGGCTGGGCCTGGCCGCCGCCGGCGACGCTGTGGTAGGCCGTGGCGGCCAGGGCCAGCAGCACGGCCTTCTCGCCTAACTTTTCATCCACCGGCACCACCTTGCCACTGGGCACAACCAGGCGCGAGGCAGAGCCACCGAACAAACCCTTGACCTCGCCGAAGCAGCGTGCGCCTGGCACAAAGACCCGCTGACCGATCCACTGCAGGCTGGCCGGGCCGACCGCAATCACCCGGCCGACCGCCTCATAACCCGGCACCAGCGGATACCCCATGCCCGGGAACATGGGCATGGTGCCGGTCCAGATCAGGCGCTCGGTGCCAGTGCTGATGCCGCTCCACTCGACCTCGACCACCACGTCCTCATCCTCCAGGGCCGGCAGGCGGAGCTGCGACAGGCTCAGGTGCTCGGGACGGTCAATCACCACGGCCAAGGTATTCATGCTCAGTTCTCCAAGAGCTGGGTCGGCGGTCTGCGTGTGACCCGGGCCTGAAACAGGTGATTTCTTGAACTCATGGAGTCATCTTAGATAGACACAGCAAAACGTCAACTAATATTTACACTTGGTTTTGTCAGCTGAGATCGGCAATCAGGACGGCGGCCTGCAAAGGCATGCGGGTCGGCAGGCGACGCACGCGGGCAAAACCGGCTTGCAGCAGCAGCTCGCGCAGCTGCGCCTCACTGCGCGGCCGGCCCTGCCCCATGGCCATGAGGTAGAAGCCAAAATAGGCGTGGCCCATGGCCTCGGCACCGGGGGTCTCGGCCAAGGGCTCGGCCAGCAGCAAACGCCCGCCTGAAGGCAAGGCCTGGCACACCGCCCTCAGCAGCCGCAAGACCTGCGCGTCCTCATGGTCATGAACCACCCGCAGCAAGGTGATGAGATCAGCCCCGGTCGGCAAGGCATCGCGAAAAAAATCGCCCCCCACCGCGCTGCAGCGCCCGCTCAGGGCGGCGCGTTCGAAACGCGGCCCGGCGCCTTGAATCACACCGGGCAGGTCGAAAATCTGAACCTGCAAAGCCGGCGCATGGGTCGCCGCTGCACAGGCAAAGGCGCCGTCACCGCCGCCGACGTCAAGCAAGCGCCGATGCCGATGCATGGGGTAAGCCTGCAAGACCTGCTCGGCCACCAAGGGCTGGGAGGCGGCCATCAGCGCCGAATAGGCCGCCACCTCCGTTCGCGGCAAATCCCCGGGCGCCGCAGCGCCTGAATAGGGCCAGTAACCGGCCAGATGCGCCTTCGACGGCAGCCCGCGCAGTAAGGCCAATGGATCGGCCAGATCGCGGTACAGCGCAGCGTGGTGTTCGACCATGGCTGCCAGCCCGGCATTGCCCACCATGGGCGCGCCCAAAGCCCCGAGGCCAAAGCGACCCTGTGGGCGAAGCTCCAACAAGCGCAAGGACACGGCAGCCAGCAGCAAGCGCTCGGCAGCCTCTGCACTGAGTTTCAAACGCGGCGCCAACTCAAGCGCCGTCTGCGGCCCCTGCTCTGCCAGCAGGTCAAAGAGCCGCAGTTGCACGCAAGCCTGCAGCACCTGCGAATAGACGAAACCGGCCAGCAGATCGAAGAGTTGCGTGGCCCGCCGCCGTGCGATCCAGCGGGTCGGCACGAAGGCCTCGGCCCAGCGGCGAAAGCCCGCGCTGCTGAGCAGGCGGTCGCGCCAGGCCAAGGGCGCGTCGCTCCAATGCGTCAGGCTGGCGGCCATGTCCTTCATCAGGCCGCCGCGGCCACACGCTCCATCAGCTGCTGCGGCAGCAAACGCTGCGCTTCATGACGGATCATCTGGCGAAACTGCGCCGCGCCCGGGCAGGCGGGCACGGTCTGCAGCGTGAGCTGAATCAGGCGGTGGAACTCGGCCAGTGCGCCTTCCAGACCCAGCTCATGCGCCATGCTGGGCCGCCCCAGGGCCAGGTCTTGCCCACCGGGCTTGCCGGTGGCGCTGGAGTCCAGGGCCACATCGCGGATGTCATCGGCCACCTGGTAAGCCATGCCCAGTTGCTCGCCGAGGGCGCGCCAAGGCGTGCCATCGGCGCCGGCCGCTTGTGCGCCGGCCATGGTGGCGGCCGCAAACAAGGCGCCGGTCTTGGCCTGCTGGTAGTCGCGCAGCGAGAGCTGCGGTTCGCACTCCCAGGCCTGGCCGGCCACGATGCCCAGGGGCATACCAACCCCTCGGCAGACAGTTTGCAGGAGCTGCGGCAAACGCGACAAATGGCGCCGCGCGCGGCTGCCCAGCACCTCAAAAGCAGCAACGATCAGCGCATCACCCGCCAGCACGGCCAGCCGTTCACCAAAGAGGCGCTGCACCGAAGGCAGGCCGCGCCGCAGATCGGCCGCATCAAAGCAAGGCAGATCGTCGTGGACCAGGGATGCGCAGTGCAGCAGCTCAATCGCTGCCGCCGCCCCTTCGCTGAGAGCGCTGTCGTCTTCACCGCAGGCCTGGGACACGGCCAAGCACAGGGTCGGCCGGATCCGCGCGCCACCGGGAAAGACGGCGTGCTGCATGGCCGCACCCAAGGCCGGTGGATGCCCGGCTTGCAGACTGGGCGCCAGACTGGCGCGCAAGGCACGCTCGATTCGGTCTTGGTGAGGCATGGACAAAACCCTGGTGGAGTGGGAATTCGCTGGATCAGCGCTCGTCATACTAAATTTACATTAATATGTGTCAATTAGCATAGACACACAAACTGGCGGCGTCAATGAACTTGCCTGTCCCACCCGCAGCCGCTTCGCCTCCCCCTCTGCCCTCCCCCTCTTTCCGAGCCTTCGGCAGCGCAGCGCGCACGCCACAGGTGCTGGTGGTGGGCGCCGGCATTGGCGGGCTGACGGCTGCCGCCCTGCTGGCGCAGCAGGGCCTGGCCGTGCAGGTGCTGGAGCGTGCAGCCTCGCCCGGCGGCAAGATGCGCCAGGTCGCACACGGCGGCGAGCATCTGGACGGCGGGCCCACGGTCTTGACCATGCGCTGGGTGTTTGATGCGGTGTTTGAGCGCCTGGGCCTGAGCCTGGACGAACACCTGGGACTGCAGCGCTGCAGCGTGCTGGCCCGCCACGCCTGGGGTGCCGGGGAGCGCCTGGACCTGCTGGCCGATCTGGAGTCCAGCGTCGCCGCCATTCGTGAGTTCAGCGGCGCCGCCGAAGCGCAGCGCTACCGGGCGTTTTGCGCTCGCGCCCAGGCGGTCTACCAAACCCTGGACCGGCCCTTCATGCAGAGCAGCCTGCCGACACCGGGCTCCCTGGCCTGGCGGGTGCTGCGGCAGCAAGGCCCGGCTGGCCTGCTGCAGCTGCTGCGCATCTCTCCCTTCACGACACTGTGGCAGGAACTGGGGCGCTACTTCCACGATCCCCGCCTGCGCCAGCTGTTCGGGCGCTATGCCACGTATTGCGGCTCCTCCCCGTTCGAGGCGCCGGCCACGCTGATGCTGGTGGCCCATGTCGAGCGCGAGGCGGTCTGGCAGATCGAGGGCGGCATGTACCGCCTGGCGCAGGCGTTGGCGGCGGCTGGCCGCCAGCACGGGGCGAGCTACCGCTATGGCTGCGAGGTGCGCGAAGTGCTGCTGCACAGCGATGGCCGCGTGGCCGGTGTCGAGCTGGCCAGTGGCGAGCGATTGCACGCCGATGCCGTGCTCTTCAATGGCGACGCCCAAGCTCTGTCCAGCGGTCTTCTGGGCCGGCCGGTGCAGCAGGCCTTGGGGCTGCCAGCCACGCCGGCCGCGGCCTCTCTGTCGGCCCTGACCTGGCATGGCCAGGCCGAAGTCGAGGCCGCGCCCGGCGGCTTCGAGCTGTCTCACCACAATGTCTTTTTCGGCCGCCCCGAGCACTACCGCGCCGAATTCGAGGCGGTGGCGGCAGGCCGCCTGCCCGAGTCACCCACCGTCTACGTCTGTGCCCAGGACCGCTCCGGCGCTGCCCTGGGCAAGCCACGGCCCAAGGGCCAGACCGAGCGACTGATGTGCCTGGTCAATGCCCCGGCCATGGCCCCGGGCCGCGCCGCCCCGCGGCACCTGAACGAATCGGAGATTGCGCGATGCCAAGAACAGATGTGGGCTCAGCTGAGCCAGGCCGGCCTGCGCCTGAATCGATTCAGCGAGGCGCCGCCGCTGTGCACCCGGCCGGAGGACTTTGCACAGCTGTTTCCGGGGACCGGCGGGGCGCTCTATGGCCCGGCCAGCCAGGGCTGGCGGGCCAGCTTTCAGGCGCGGCCGGATGGCTGCAGCCGAGTTCCGGGCCTGTTCCTGGCGGGGGGCTCGGTGCACCCTGGGCCGGGCATACCGATGGCAGCCCTATCGGGCCAGCGGGCCGCCGAGCTGATCGGCGCGGCCCTGCATTCGACGCGCCGCTGGGCTCGCTGGACGGCACCGGGCCGGCTTACGCCTGGTGGTATGTCGACGCCTTGAGTGAGCCACAAGCCGACGGCAGCCACTACGCCCTGAGCCTGATCGCCTTCATCGGCAGCGTGTTCTCGCCCTACTACGCCTGGGCACGCCAGCGTCAAGGTGCGGCTGTGCGGCCGGCCGCCCATTGCGCGCTGAACGTCTCGCTCTACCACCGCCCCGCGGGCCGCAAGGCTTACCGAAGACTCTGGGCCATGACCGAGCGCAGCGAAGCCCAGCTGCGGCGCCGCGCCGATTCGCTGCAGATCGGCCCCAGCCGCCTGCGCTGGGCACAGGACGGCTCGCTGCAGATCTCCGTCGATGAGTGGACCGCGCCCTGGCCGCAGCGCCTGCGCGGCGAGATCCAGCTGCGGCCACGCGTGCTGCCGGGCCAGGCCTTTGCGCTCGATGCCGCCGGCCGCCACCACTGGCAGCCCATCAGTCCGCGCGCCGATCTGGCGCTGGACTTCGAGGCGCCGCGCGGCCTGCGCTGGCAAGGCCAGGCCTACCTCGACAGCAACCGCGGCGAGCGGCCGCTGGAGGACGATTTCCTCAGCTGGCAATGGTCGCGCCGAGATCTGGGCGCGCAGGGCAGCCGGGTGCTGTACGACGTTCAAGCCTGCGTGGGTGCCAGGCAGACTCTGGCCCTAGATTTCGACGAACACGGCGGCATCCAGACCCGGCCTGCACCGCCCGAATGCGGACTGCCCGGCACGGCCTGGGGCCTGGCGCGCAGCACGCGCGCCGACCGTACGCCGGTGCTGGCCAGCACGCTGGAAAGTGGCCCCTTCTACAGCCGCTCCTTGCTGCGCGATCCGATCGACGGCAGCCTGGCCGTGCATGAGAGCCTCTCGCTGCAACGTTTTCGCCAGCCCTGGGTACAAGCCCTGCTGCCCTTTCGCATGCCACGCCGCTCCAGCGGAGCGTGGGCATGAGCGCGCAGCGCATCTTCATGCTGGGCGCCACCGGCACCATTGGCCAGGCCACCGTGCGCGCCCTGCTGAAGCGTGGGCATGAGGTCGTGTGTTTCGTGCGGCCGCGCTCCGGCGTCGGCGCGCGCATGGATGCCCTCGCCTGCGAACGGCTCCTGCCGGGCGCCCAGCTGCGCTTTGGCGAGGTCTGCGACGCGGCTTCGCTGGCCCAGGAGGGCTTTCGCGGCGAGCGCTTTGACGCCTGGGTGTCCTGCCTGGCCTCACGCAGCGGCACGCCGGCCGACGCCTGGGCCATCGACCACCGCGCCCATGTCCAGGCCCTGGCCGAGGTGCAGCGGGCCGGTGTCAAAAAAGTCGTGTTGCTGTCGGCCATCTGCGTGCAAAAACCGCAGCTGGCTTTCCAGCAGGCCAAGCTGCGCTTTGAACAGGCCTTGATCAAGTCAGACCTGGACTACAGCATCGTCCGCCCCACGGCCTTCTTCAAATCACTGTCGGGTCAGGTCGAGCGGGTGCGGCGCGGCCAGCCCTATCTGCTGTTTGGCGATGGCGCGCTGACCGCTTGCAAGCCGATCAGCGACACCGATCTGGCCGACTACCTGGCCGATTGCATCGACCTGCGCGAGCGCAGCCGGCGCATCCTGCCCATCGGCGGCCCGGGCCCGGCGCTGACGCCGCGCCAACAGGGCGAGCTCTTGTTTGCAGCCTTCGGCTTGACGCCCATATTCCGCCAGGTCCCCGTGGCCTTGATGGATGCCATCATTGGCGTGCTCGCCACCCTGGGCCATGCCCTGCCTTCGCTAGCCGCCAAGGCCGAGCTGGCCCGCATCGGCCGCTACTACGCGACCGAATCCATGCTGGTGCTGAACCCCGGCACCGGCCGCTACGACGCGGCGGCCACCCCCTCGACTGGCACGCAGACCCTGGGAGCTTTCTTTGCCGACCTGGCCCGTGGCGCTGTCGCGCTGCCGGAGCGCGGCGACCACGCCGTGTTCTGAAGCGGCGGCTGCCGCGCCGGCTCAGGCGCCGAAGTCGCCCAGCAGGCTGCTCAAAGTGGCGGCAGGAATCTCGGCATCGACCGGATAGGCCGGATGCTCACAGCCCACGGTGGCCGAGGCGCCGGTGCGCAAGGCGTCGCGCTGCTCGGGGCTGAAATCGAAGCGCAGGAAATGAATCGTGCCGACCGCCGCCGGCGTGGCTGGCGCAGCACCGGTGGGCGAGCCAGCTTGGGGCTCCGGCGGCATGTCCTCATTGGCCACGGCATAGACCCGGCCCAGGCCTTGGATCTCCACAAAAAAGCGCTGCTCCACGCCGGCGAGCTGGGGCAGCTCCTGCTCGCGCTGGCGGGCGTCGGCAAACTCGATCATCAGCGTGGCACGCCAGTCGCTACCGCGCGGTGCCAAGGCCGCGTAGAGCACGCGCTCGCGTTCCACATCCTCAGGGTCGACCAGGCGCTCGGCCAGCAAGACCTCCTGCAGCTGGTAGCGCAGGGTCTGCTCGCTCTCGAACTGCAGGCGCATGTGCTCGCCCAGCAGCACCGAACGGCGCTGCCGGTGCTCCAGGATGTCCTCGTGGTGGGCTCGCCGGTAGTCGCTGTAGGCCTCGAGGCTCAACACGCTGTCTGCGCTGATGCTCATGAATCTCCTTCGCGCTCCACCATCTCTGGGCGCGTCTGCATGGTAGCGCGCCAATCCAGCGGCCCGGCGGAGCTTGAACTCAGAGCAAGGCGCTGTACCAGCGCAGATCGAGCAGCTTGCGCGCCAGCTGGTGGCTGCGGCCTTGCGGGTCGGCCAGGTTGTGCAGGATGTCGAAATGGTTGCAGCCGGCAATCTCCTCGCAGATGGGCACGGCGCGCCGGCCCCAGGCCTGGCGGATCAGGCGGTTCTGGCGCCGGAACTCCTCGCTCTCCTCGCTGCCGCAGACCGCATACAGCGGCGTGTCGGGCGCAGGGAAATGCACCGGGCTGAGGCGGCGCACGCTGTCGGCATCGAGCTTCAGATCGCCCTGCAGAAACGGCGTCTGCCGGATCGGGGCCAGGTCATGCAGACCCGAGATCGAGAGCACACCCTTGACCAGATGGCGCGGCAGATCGGGCGCCACCGATTTCCAGTCGCAGCAGCTCAGCATGGCGGCCAGATGCGCCCCGGCCGAATGCCCGACCAGCACGATGCGGTTGGGATCGCCCCCATGCTGGGCAGCATGTCGCCAGACCCAGGCCAGGCTGTGCACCAGCTGCAGCGGAATGCGCTCCATGCTGACCGAGGGGCAGAGCGCGTAATTGGGCACCACCACCATCGCGCCCTCGTCGGTGAAGGCACTGGCGACGAAGGAATGGTCCGATTTGTCGAGGGCACGCCAGTAGCCGCCGTGCAGAAACATCAGCACCGGCGCTTGCGCCGCTTCGGTCGGAAACACATCGAGCCGCTCGCTAGGCGCGGCGCCGTAGGCAATGTCCAGCACGCAAGGCGCCTGATCCCGCACCAGCTGCGAGGCGCGCGTCCAACGATCGAGCAGCACCGCACTGTCGGGCACACGCGCCCGGTTGTTGTACTGGGCATCGAACCATTCGGCGCTGCGTCGAAGCATGGAGGAATCCTCAAAGTGCTGGGGCCTTGGCAGCATGCCAAGCCACTCTGGCGCTGTCCACTGCGACAGGCTTGCCCAGCCCCGCTTGACGGGCCTGGCGGCCTAACTGTCGGCATGGGCGCAACAGCGGGTGTAGGCCCTGGCGCACGCGGGCAAGAAAAAAGCCCAGCGAACTTTCGTTCACTGGGCTTGATCTGGTGGGCGGTGCAGGGTTCGAACCTGCGACCCCTGCCGTGTGAAGGCAGTGCTCTACCGCTGAGCTAACCGCCCGGTAATCTGAGGCGGGCGACGACGATCAGGATTCTTGGGTGGGCTCGATCTTCGCTAACCGGGAAGCCCTCTATTATGCCACGTGTTTTTAGAGCTCGACAAGCCTTGCGCTGAAAAACTTCAAAAAGGCGGCTGAGAAGCGGCTCAGATGCCGTCTTGCCAAACCCGCTTGCCGCCGCTGCTCTTGTCCAGCTCGCCCAGCACCTTGGTGTGTGCGGCCAGCTCGGCCTCGTCGGCGCGCAGCACGGGCAGCTCGAAGCTGCGCAGGTCCACCGCGGCGAGCTTGAACTCGGCCGAATCGCTGTCCCCACCGGCGTCGTCAATCAAGAGCGCGTCCTGGCCGCGCGTCATATTGATGTAGACGTCGGCCAGCAGCTCCGCATCGAGCAAAGCGCCGTGCAGCGTCCGGCCCGAGTTGTCCACTTCCAGGCGGCGGCACAGCGCGTCCAGGGAATTGGCCTTGCCCGGGAACATCTCGCGAGCCATCAGCAACGTGTCGCGCACGCTGCCGACCACGTCGGTGATGGGCGGCTTGCGCAGGCGCTTCAGCTCGGCGTTGACGAAGCCAATGTCAAAAGGCGCGTTGTGAATGACCAGCTCGGCGCCGGCCAGGAACTCGAGCAACTCCTCGACGATCTCGGCGAACTTGGGCTTGTCGGCCAAAAAGGCCTCGGTCAGACCGTGCACCCGCAGCGCGTCTTCATGGCTGGCCCGCTCGGGGTTGATGTAGAGGTGCAGGTTGTTGCCGGTCAGCTGCCGGTTGATCATCTCAACGCAGCCGATTTCAATGATGCGGTCACCGCCCTCGGCCAGCAGGCCGGTGGTTTCGGTGTCGAAGAAAATTTGACGCATGGGTCAGTCGGTCACTCGTTCTGTCAGTCGTTCGGTGGGGTCAAGGACGGGCGCAGGGGCCGGCCCGCTGCACCACTGCTCCAATCAGGCCGCGCGGCGGCGGCTGGCCCAGAGCCAGATGGCCAGGCCGGCCGCGATCATGGGCAGGCTCAGCCATTGTCCCTGACTCAGCTGCAGGGCCCGCAGGCCCAGGAAATCATCGGGCTGGCGGAAGAACTCGGTGACAAAACGCTGCGCGCCGTAGCCGATCAGGAACAGGCCGGAAACCTGGCCGGTCAGGCGCGGCCGGCGGGTGTAGAGCCACAGCAAGGTGAACAGGAACAAGCCCTCGCCCAGGAACTGGTACAGCTGTGAGGGGTGGCGCGGCTCGGGCGAGCCCGATTGCGGAAACACCATGGCCCAGGGCAGGCTGGGATCGGCAAAGCGGCCCCAGAGTTCCCCATTGATGAAGTTGCCGAGGCGCCCCGCGGCCAGGCCGGTGGGCACACAGGGCGCGATCAGATCGGTCACCTCGAAGAAGCGGCGGCCGCGCAGCTTGGCAAACAGCGCCATCGCCACGATCACGCCCAGCAGACCGCCGTGAAAAGCCATGCCGCCCTTCCAGACCGCAAACACCTCCAGCAGGTGGTCGATGTAGTAATCGGGCTTGTAAAAGAGCACATAGCCCAGGCGCCCGCCCAGCACCACGCCCAGCACGCCGAAGAACAGCAGGTCATCGACATCACGGCGCGTCCAGCCGTTCTGCGCGTAGGGCGCCTGCTGCACCCGGCGGCCGGCCAGGAACAGAAACATGCCGAAGGCGGCCAGGTACATCAGCCCGTACCAATGGATGGCCACAGGGCCGAGACGAAGGGCAATCGGGTCAAACTGGGGATGAACCCACATGGCGGCAATCCTGAAACGGTGAGGCACACAAAAACAGCAAGCGCGGACGGCCGTGATTCGACCCCGCGCCTCAGGCCGGCATCATAGCCAGCAGGCCTGCAGCCAGCCGCAGCGCCCTGCCCCACAGCAGGAACTGGCGCGGCCCGGCGCGGGCCGCGATACCGTCGAGTTCACGCGATACTCCCGGCCATGTCTGCCCTGCCCGCCCCCGCGCTTGCGGCCTCCGTGGCCCCGAGGCCAGCCCCACGCCTAGCGCGTGCGCGCTGGCGCCGGGTGCTGTCGGCCTGCCTGGGCTTGGGGCTGGGCCTGGGGCTCGGTCTGCATCTGGCCGCCAACACGGGGCCCGGGCCGGAGGCGCTGCAGGCCGCACGGGCGCCGCGCCTGGCCGGCTTTGGCGAGGCCACCCAGCGCCGCATCGTCAGCCGCTCGCCCGAGGCGCAAGCCTGGTTCAACCAGGGCCTTCAGCTGGCCTATGCCTTCGATGAGATTCAGGCCCGGCGCGCTTTTCGCGCAGCCCTGGCGGCCGACCCGCGCTGCACCCTGTGCGCCTGGGGCCTGGCCTGGCAATACGCCCCCAGCTACAACGCCCGGCTGCGCGAGGACCCGCGCAACGATCTGGCGCAGGCCCGCCACTACGCTCGCCTGGCCCAGCGCCTGTCCCTGGCCAATCGCGAAGCGCCGCTGGAGCGCGCACTGGCCGAGGCCATGCTGGAGCGGCTGCAGCTCGGTGACGTCAGCCAGATGCCCGCCGCCACCCTGGCCGTGCTCGAAGCCTGCGGGCCGGACACCGACGAAACCCGCCAGGTCCACCCGCTCGACCGCGTGTTCGAGCGCCGCATGCGCATCCTCAGCGAGATGTTCCCGCAGGACCCCGATCTGCTGGCCTGGTGGGCCGAGGCCTTGTTCGTCGTCCACCCCGACCCCTCGGGCCTGGAGATCCTGTGGGCCGGCCTGAGCAGCCGCCTGCTGGAGGCCCTGAGCCAGCACCCGCAGCACACCGGCGTGATCCACTACCTGCGCCATGCGGCCGACACCGTCGAAGATGCGCCGCGAGCCATCAACGCGGTGCAGAACTTGCAACACCTGGCCCCCGCCTCGCCGCATCTGCAGCACATGAGCTCGCATCTGCTCGTCAAGCTGGGCCGTTATGGCGAAGCCGTGCAGGCCAACCAGCGCGGCCTGGCGGCACAGGCGGCGCTGGACCGCCAGCTGCAAGCCCAGGGTTTCAGCCCGGGCATCAACTGGAACCCGCACAACCAGCGCTTTCTGTGGATCGCCGCGCAGCTCGGTGGCGATTTCAACACCGCCATGGCCATGGCCGAGCAGCTGGCGGCCGAAGCCCCGGCCGGCGAATGGGGCGATTTCCTGCGCGGCCTGCCCTGGCTGACCCTGGTGCATTTCGAGCGCTGGCGCGACATCCTCGCGCGCTCGACTTCCGCGGGCATCGAGCCGACGCTGCTGGCCCATGCTCGCGGCTTGGCACGGCTGCGCCTGGGCCTGATCCAGGATGCGCAATCCGATCTGGCGGTACTGCAAGGCCATCTGGCCGCACAAACAGCCAGCGACAACCCACGCAAGCCCGCGCGCATCGCCTGGGCCCGCCTGCTGTTGGCGCCGCTGCAGGCCGAGCTGGCCTGGGCTCGAGGCGATCGCGCCGCCGCCCTGTCCACCCTGAAAGAGGCGGTGGACCGAGAGGCCGAGTTGAGCCCCAGCGAGCCGCCGCTCTGGGCCGCCAGCGCCCAGCGCTGGCTGGCTCAGATGCTGTTGCGGGCGCAGGATCGTGCCGGCGCCCTCGCCGCCTTCGAGGCAGACCTGAAGACCTCCCCGGGCAACCGAGCCGCCCTGGACGGCCTGGCCGCTGCGCAGCGCCTGCCGCGCTGAAACTTCAGCCGGCCGGCACCTCAGCCCAGCTCGGCCAGGCGCTTGCGCACCTCGTCCAGATTGCGCGGATTGGCTTTCTTGTTGCCGAGGAAACGCTCCAGCACCGTCTTGCCCTGGGCCTTGTCGCCCTTGGCCAGAAGGGCAAAACCGAGGCGATGGTCGACGGGATAGCGCTCGGCGCCCTCGGCCGTGCGGGCGCGCTCCAGCGATTTGATGGCCTCGTCGATCTGGCCGGTTTCGCTGAGCAGGCGGCCCATGCCGTAGTGGCCGGCCGCGTGGCCGGGGAAGTCACGCTGCAGGCGCTCGAAGATCGGCCTGGCCTTGGCGTACTGCTTGTCGGAGAAGAGCTGGATGGCCAGCTGATACAAGCCGGCGCGCTGGCCGGCGAGTAAATCCTTGTCCTCGCCGGGCTTGATGGCGCTGAGCTCGCGCTCGGCCTCGGCCCAGCGTTCTTCCTTCATCTCCACGCGGGCGCGCAGCAGCTTGGCATGCTCGGGTTGGCGGGCCTGGGCAGCCTGGGCCAGATCGCGCGCCTTGGCGACGCTGCCACCGGCGATGCCCGGCGCCATCAGGTAGAACTGCTGCAAGGCATCGCGGGCGTCAAACAGCAGAGGATCGAGTTCCACCGCCCGGCTCAGGTTGTCCTTGATCTTGCCGCTGAGGCTGATGGCTTTCATCATGCCGCCGTTCATGGCCTGCACACCTTGCAGGGAGCCCAGCACATAGAAACATGCCGCCTGGGCCGGCTGCCGATCGGCGCAGGCCTGCACCGGCTTGACGGCAGCCTCCACCCGTTTGGCGTCGCCCGCCGCCAGCGCCATCAGGCCCAGGGCCAGCACGGCCTGGCTGTCCTCGGGGTCGGCCTTGAGCCGGGCCTGTGCGGCCTGCTCCAACTCGCTGCTTTTTCCCGCCTCCAACCAATCGCGCCACTGCGGGTCTTTCAGCACCTCGGCCTGGGCCAGGCTTGCGCTCAAGCTCAGACCCACGCTCAGGGCCAACACGGCAAGTCGAACAGTCTTCACGCACATCACGGGCACTCTCCTTTTTTGGGGCCTGCGCATTAGAACGAGGCCGCAGGCCCGCGGTTGGCGGGGTATTCACCGAGGGCCGGAGGTGGCTTCCGACACTTGCTGCGGAGGCGACAGCGCCACCGCCAGCTGAGCTGCCACATGCTCGACAAAACGCCAGACGGCCGGCGCCGCGTCGCGCCGCCAGATCAACCGGGTCTCGCCGCGCGGCAGCGGCACCTGCTCTCCGGCCGGCGCCTGCAGCACACGGTAGACCACACCCGGGCGCTGAAAGCCCTGCATGCTGGCCGGCACCCAGGCCGCGCCGATGCCGGCCGAGACCAGGTTGACGATGGTCTGCATCTGGATGGCCTCTTGCTCGATGCGCGGCTCGCAGCCCTGCGCCCGGTACACGGCCACCACGGCATCGAAAAGCGAGGGCGCAATCGCCCGCGGAAACATCACCAGCGGCAAACCCAAGACCTCGGCCAGGGGCAGCTGCTCACGGCCGGCCAACGGTGAATCGGCACTCAGCGCCAGCAGCAGGGGCTCGTCCGCCACCTGCAGCGACTCAAAGCCCGGCGGCACGGCGCCGCGGGCATGCAGCACAAAGCCGGCATCGATCTCGCCGGCCTCGAAGGCCTGCAGTTGCACATCGAGCGTGGCCTCGCGCAAGCTCAGCGCCACATCGGGCACCTGCTCGCGAAAACCCTTGAGCCAGCGCGGCAGCTCGCCAAAACCCAGGGTGGACACAAAGGCCAGGCGCAGCCGCCCAGCCGTGCCCCGCGCTGCCGCCTGAGCCAGGGCCGGCAGCTCGGCCGCCTGGGCCAGCAGGCCCTGGGCCAGGGGCAGCAAGGCTGCGCCGGCGGGGCTCAGGCTCACCGAGCGGCTGCTGCGGACGAAGAGGCTGGCGCCCAATGCGGCCTCCAGCTTCTGGATCGCCTGGGTCAGCGGCGGCTGGGTCATGTGCAGGCGCTCGGCGGCGCGGCCGAAATGCAGCTCTTCGGCCACGGCAACAAACTGGCGCAGGCTGCGCAGATCCAGGCTCATTGATTCATCCAGAGTATCAATTCAATCTTAATAATATATTTGAAAACCAATCGACCCTTCGAGATACTGAAGCCACCCCAGCAGGAGACCTCACACCATGAGCCAGGACAGCCAGCAGCCCATCCTTTTCGACCGCCGCTCGCGCAACATCACCGAGGGCGTGGCCCGCGCACCCAACCGCTCCATGTACTACGGCATGGGCTACCAGGAGACGGATTTCGGCAAACCCATGATCGGCGTGGCCAACGGCCACTCGACCATCACGCCCTGCAACTCGGGCCTGCAAAAGCTGGCCGACGCGGCCGTGATCGGCCTCAAGGCTGCGGGCGCCAATGCCCAGCTCTTCGGCACGCCCACCATCAGCGACGGCATGGCCATGGGCACCGAAGGCATGAAATACAGCCTGGTCTCGCGCGAGGTGATCTCCGACTGCGTGGAAACCTGCGTCGGCGGCCAGTGGCTGGACGGCGTGATGGTGATTGGCGGCTGCGACAAGAACATGCCCGGCGGCATGATGGGCATGCTGCGCGCCAATGTGCCGGCCATCTACATCTACGGCGGCACCATCAAGCCGGGCCACTACAAGGGCCAGGACCTGAACATCGTCTCGGTCTTCGAAGCCGTGGGCCAATTCAGCGCCGGCAAGATGAGCGAAGAGGACTTCTGCCAGATCGAGAAGCGCGCCATCCCCGGCAGCGGCTCCTGCGGCGGCATGTACACGGCCAACACCATGAGCTCGGCCTTTGAAGCCCTGGGCATGAGCCTGCCCTACTCCTCGTCCATGTCCAACGTCGAGGACGAGGTGGTCGAGAACACCAAGAAGGCCGCCGCCGTGCTGGTCGAGGCCGTCAAGGCCGACCTGAAACCGCGCGACATCGTCACCAAGAAGGCCATCGAGAACGCCGTGGCCGTGATCATGGCCACCGGCGGCTCGACCAACGCCGTGCTGCATTTCCTGGCCATCGCCCACGCGGCCGAGGTGGACTGGACCATCGACGACTTCGAGCGCATGCGCAAGAAGATTCCAGTGCTCTGCGACCTCAAGCCAAGCGGCCGCTTCCTGGCCGTGGACCTGCACCAGGCCGGTGGCATCCCGGCCGTGATGAAGGTGCTGCTGCAAGCCGGCTTGCTGCACGGCGACTGCATCACCATCACCGGCAAGACCGTGGCCGAGAACCTGGCCGAGGTGCCCGAGCTCTCACCCACGCAAGAGGTCATCCGCCGCGTGGACCAGCCCATGTATGCCCAGGGCCATCTGGCCATCCTGCGCGGCAACCTCTCGCCCGAAGGCTGCGTGGCCAAGATCACCGGCCTGAAGAGCCCGGTGATGACCGGCCCGGCCCGCGTGTTCGAGGACGAGCAAAGCGCCCTGGCCGCCATCATGGCCGGCAAGATCGTGGCAGGCGACATCATGGTCTTGCGCTACCTCGGCCCCAAGGGTGGCCCCGGCATGCCCGAAATGCTGGCGCCCACCGGTGCTCTGATCGGCCAGGGCCTGGGCGAAAGCGTGGGCCTGATCACCGACGGCCGCTTCTCTGGCGGCACCTGGGGCATGGTGGTCGGCCACGTCGCACCCGAGGCCTACGAGGGCGGCGTGATCGCCCTGGTGCACGAGGGTGACCGCATCACCATCGACGCGCATCAGCTGAATCTGGAGCTGCATGTCGATGCGGATGAACTGGCCCGCCGCAAGGCGGCCTGGGTCAAGCCGGCACCGCGCTACACCCGCGGCGTGCTGGCCAAGTTCGCCAAGAACGCCTCCAGCGCCAGCTCGGGCGCGGTGCTGGATCGCTTCGAGTGAGCTGCCCCGGCCACGGCCGGTCACGCCGAGCGCCGCTCGCTCAGCGCAGCAGCGGCGCAATCACCCGCTGACGCACCAGCGGATGCCAAAGTCGGCCGTCCTGGCGCAGGGCGGCGGGCGGCAACTCGGGGTTGCTCAGGCTCAGCCAGCGGCGCGAGCCCAGCTGGGCCTGCGCCACCTCGGCGCCGACCAGCTTCTCGTGCAGGGCCTCGAAACTGCCATCGGCCTGCACCACACGCCAGCCCTGGCGCAGGCGCTCGGCCAGCTCGGGCCGGGCATGGTTGACGATGAAGCTGAAGGTCGACGGATAGGCCAGCAGCCAGTCACTCAGCACCACCACGCCGGGCAAGGCATTGACGATGCCAAAAGCCTCGTCGGCGGCCAGGGCGAACAGATCAAAGCGGTCGCGTTTGAGCATGGCCTCGAAGACATCGAGGCGCGGGATCGGCAGCACCGTCATGCCATTGGCCCGCATCACCGAGGCATCGGGCCAATGCGCCACCTGGGCCACGCGCAGCTGGCGCACCTGTTCCAGGCTGCGCACCTCCTCCAGCTCACGGCGGCGGCTGGCCAGGGCAATCGGCAGGCGCAGGCCGTTGAGGCCGCGGCGCATGCAGGTGTGCACGGGGATGCCATCGGGTTCACGGGCCTTGGAGGTCATGGTGGCCATCAGATCCAGCGCGCCGATGCGCAGGTCCAGCATCTGTCGGCTCTGCGTGAGGTTCTCGCGCGGCGGCATGGTTTCCAGGCGGAAGGGGCCATGGCTGGCTTCGGTCTTGCTGAGCAAGAGGTGCAGAACGGCCAGCTCCAGCGAAGGCGTGCCGTCGGCGGCACGGCGCATCTCGTGGCGGATCACCCAGTCGTTGTGGCGGCCGGCGCCGCTGGCGGGGGCCGCGTGCCCCAACGCCGGCCAAGCCAAGCCACCGGCGAGACTCAGGGTCTTGAGCAGTTGGCGTCGCGGCTTGGAATGCGCGCAAGCCGCCAGATCGGCCCCTGCGGGGGCCGTGGGCTTGGTGGGCCCCTCAACTGGCGAAGCCATGCCACGGCCCTCACCGCTTGCTGCTGCAACTGCTGTGCTCTCTGCCAACCCGAACCCCATCGTCCGCCCTGCATTCCGGCCGCAGAACATCTGCCACCGCAGCCTTGGATTGTGGCTCAGACCGCCCGAAAGTCAGGGCTCTCACGCCGCTGCCGGCCAGGCCTCCTGCCACATAGTTCTCAAGCGCCGCGAACTCGGCACTCAGGCGCGCAGCAGACGCAGGCCGCCCGGCATGCCCGTCCACACCGGCAGCTGGGGGAACACCGCTGCCAGGCCGGCGTCCGACACACCGAGGTGGCGCTGCAGCAGCGGCGCCAGCACATGGCGGTAGTCGGTGACCACGGCCAGATCACGGCCCTCGGCCAGGGCAGCCGTGTCCAGGCCCGGCCATTCGCCCAGCACCCGGCCGCCGGCCACTGCGCCGCCCAGCAGCCACATCACATTGCCGCGGCCGTGGTCGGTGCCGCCGGTGCCGTTCTCGCGCATGGTGCGGCCGAACTCGCTCATCACCACCACCACGCTGTCGCGCCAGCTGTCACCCAGGCCTTGCGCCAGCGCCTCCAGGCCTTGAGCCAGGCTGGCCAGTTTGTTGGCCAGCTGGCCCTGGGCCGCGCCCTGGTTGACATGGGTGTCCCAGCCGCCCACAGCGGTGAAAGCGAGCTGGGTATTCGGATCACGGCGGATCAGCTGGCCCAGGCGCCGGGCATCGGCGGCAAAGCTGCGGGCCGAGGCGGCGCCGCGGTCGGCGCTCTCGGCGCTCGGTGGGCGGGTGGCTGAGGTGGCCATCGTGGGCGCGGAGGACATGTCTTGCGCCGGTTCGCTGGCGGCCGCCATGCTGCGCTGCATCAGGCTGCGGCCCTCGGTGGTGTTCTGAAAAGTGCGGGCCAGGCTGGGGTCGCCGGCGTAGAGCTTGGCCAGCCCGGCTTGCAAGGCGGGCTGATCGATGGCCTTGCTGTCGAGCGCACGCGGCCCCAGGCCCAGCGTGGCCACCGCCGCCGGCCCAGCCAGGATGCGCGGCGGCGTAGTGCCCATGTTCAGCGCCCGGGTCGGACCGGGCGGGCCAGGCAGCTGGGCGACCAGGCGGTTCATCCAGCCATCCGGCGTGCTCTTGCGGCCCGGGGTGCCGGATTCCAGATAGTCCTGCGCATCGAAGTGCGAGCGCGTCGGGTCCGGCGAACCACTGGCATGGACAAAGCCGAGGCTGCCCTCCGACCAGAAGGGCATCAGCGGCGCCAGCGCCGGGTGCAGCCCGAACAGCGAATCCAAGCGGAGTACCCCGCCCTCGGTGCCCGGGCTGCCCAAGGCCAGGCTGGGCCGGGCCGCCGCGTAGGCCGGGTCACCCCATGGCGCGACCACGCTCAGGCCGTCGACGGCGCCACGCAGCAGGATCACCACCAGCTTGCGGCGGCTGCTGGCGGGCTGGGCCATGGCCCTGAGGCTCAGGCCGGCCAGGCTCAGGCCCGCCAAACCGTGGCGCAGAACAAAGTGACGTCGACTCAGTTCAGTCATGGTGCGTGCATCCTCTTGCTGCAAAGCGATTCAACGACAGCGCGCTCAGCGCCGCATCCATTCAGGGCTGCCCAGCATCAGGGACAGTTGCAGCTCGGCCGGCTCCTGGGCCAGCACGCTGCGCGTGTGCTCGCCGAGCAAAGGCGCCAGGGTCTTGAGCAGGCTGCCGCCCTGCCGGGACGCGCGCTCCACACCGGCTGTGCGCTCGTTCAAACGGCTCAGCCACTGGACCCGCTGGGACAGGGCCTCCGGGTTCATCCAGGCCGAGGCCAGGTTCTTGTAGCCATCGGGCGTGGCGGCGCCGTACAGCGGCATGCCGCTCTGCGCCAGCGCACCCAGCAGGGGCTGCATGTCCTGGGGCTGGGCGTCGAGCACACGCAGGCTGGAGAGCAGAAACTGGTAGGGCGTCTTGAACTTGCTGCGCAGATGCTCGCGCTGCCAGAAATGCTCGCTGCCGAGCAAGGTTTGCACCCAGGCCCGCAGGTCACCGCCGCTGGCCAGAAAGCTGTGGCTCAGCTGGGCGACCAGCGCTTCGGGCGGCTCGTCGGCGACAAAGGCCTGGGCCAGCTTGAAGCTCAGATGGCGGGCGGTGGCCGGATGGCTGGCCAGCACATCGAGCGCCCATTCGCCCTCGGCCTGACCGCGCGCAGTTACCGGCCGGCCCAGCCACTGCTTGGAGCCGTTGTCGTGGCGGCGCGGCGCGAACTCGAACAGATCGCCGCTGCCCTGCCGCCCCAGCGCGCCCCGCACGTCCACCGTCCAGCCGGTCAGCATGCGCGCCAGCTCGGTGACGTCCGCCTGGCTGTAGCCGCCGTCCACGCCCAGGGTGTGCAGCTCCATCAGCTCGCGGGCATAGTTTTCATTGAGGCCGCGCGGCCGCGCCACTTGTTCGTCACCCAGACGAGCGGGCGGGCGGAAAGCTGGCGCCACGCTCTGGGCGTTGTCCAGATAGAACAGCATGGCCGGGTGCTTGGCCGTGGCGCCCAGCATCTGGCGGAAACGCCCCCAGATATGGGGCCGAATCGCCTCGCGCTCGTAGCTGCCGACCAGGGCAGCCACTGGCCCCTTGCCGGCGAAGACATTGAAGTGGTTGAACCAGAACTCCAGCAGCTGCTCCTCCAGCTGGGCCGAGCTGTGCAGGGCGCGCAACAGGCGTTGCTCGGCCGCCTGGGCCAGGATGGGGCGCACCAGCTCGCGGCGGGCCTCCTGGGCACTCACCACACCTGCCGCGCCATTCGAAGCACCATTCGACGCACCATTTTCTGTACCCTTCGCCGCCGCATCGCCGGCCTTGTCCAGGCGCGCCAGGCGCCGCGCCTCCTGGTAGCGCTGCAACAGGGCAGCCTGGCTGAGCGACACCGTGTCCAGCCCCTGCAGCCGGACTTGCACCGCCTCAGGCAAGACTTGACCCCCTGCGCTGCCGCGCAGTTGCGTGGCCAGGAAACTCTCGAGCCAGGCCTCGGCGCCCAGGCGCTGCAGCGCAGCCAGATCAGCCGACCGCGGCCCGTAGCTCAGGCGGCACAGCGCGTGGACGGCACGCTCCTGGGCCGTCAGGGGCTGCGCCAGTGGCTCGGACGGGCCGGCTTGTGCGAACACCGGTCGCCATGTGCCCGCCCAGGCGGCCAGGCCGCCCCAGGCCGCCGCTTGCAATCCAGATCGTCGAGACATCAACACGGCACGCTCCATCGGCCCAGACCCAGGCCCGGCCGCCATCATCTGGCACGTGAGGCTGCGCCAGCGTGTCTGATTTGCAAAGATGTGCAAGCGAATGGCGCCGGCTCGGGCCTGCGCCCGCTGGCATAGGATGAGCCACCCCGTATCAGGCCCCGCCGCCCGCTGCCATGTTCGAACCTGCCGCCCACACCGCCGTCCCCACGCCCAGCCCAACCCAGCGCCTGCACGCCCTGTTCGAGGCCTGCTGGGAACGCGAGCTGGCCGAGAGCCCGTTGCAGGCCAGCTATATCGGCGACCCGCGTTTCAATGCGCTTTGGCCCGATCTGTCCGAGGAGGCGCAGGCGCGCAGCGAGGCCGCCAACCGCGCGGCCCTGGCCGAGCTCGAGGCCATCGAGGCGGCAGGTTTGCCCGAGGGCGAGCGGCTCAATGCAGAGCTGTTCCGCCACGAGTTGCGCGCCCGGCTTGATGTCCTGCCCTTCCATCCGCTCGCCTGGGCGATCTCCGCGCGCGAAGGGCCGCAGGCCCTCAACGAAGTGGCCGAGCTGATGCCTCTGGACACGGTGGCTGACTTCGAGGTCTGGCTGCAGCGCCTGCGCGGCCTGCCCGACTATCTGCAGCAGTACGGCGAGCTGCTGGAACGCGCCGCCGCCAGCGGCCGCACCCAGCCGCGCATCTTGATGGGACGCGTGCTGCCTCAGCTGGACGGCCAGTGCGTCAGCGAACCCGAGCTGAGCCCCTTCTTCAGCGCCTTCCGCCAGCTGCCCGCACGCATCGCGCCCGAGGTGGCCGAGGCCCTGCAGGCCGAAGCGCGCCAGGTGATCGCCGAAGCCGTGCTGCCGGCCTACCAGCGCTTTCGCCGCCTGTTTGCCGAACGCTATCTGCCGGCCTGCCGCGAGAGCGTGGGCATCTGGGACAGCCCGGACGGCGAGGCCTACTACGCCAACCGCATCGCCTTCCACACCAGCACCACGCTCAGCGCCGAGGACATCCACGCCATCGGCCTGGCCGAGGTGGGGCGCATCCAGGCCGAGATGCAGGCGGTGATGGACGAGCTGGGTTTCGAGGGCAGCCAGCCCGAGTTCTTCGAGCTGCTGCGGAGCGACCCACGCCACTACTGCCAGAGCGCAGACGAGCTCTTCTGCGCCTATGTGATGGCGGCCAAAAAGATCGAGCCCGAACTGCCCAAGCTCTTTGGCAAGCTGCCACGCATGCCTTACGGCGTGCGGCCGATACCGATGAGCAGCGCTCCCAACACCACGGCGGCCTACTACAGCGCCCCGTCCGATGACGGCCGCCGCGCCGGTTGCTACTACGTCAACCTCTACCGGCCCGAGATGCGGCCCAAGTTCGAGATCGAGGTGCTGACCAGCCACGAGGCCATGCCGGGCCATCACCTGCAATTGGCTCTGGCGCAGGAGCTGGGCGAGCTGCCCAAGTTCCGCCGCTTTGCCGGCTACAACGCCTACCTGGAAGGCTGGGCGCTTTACAGCGAGCGCTTGGGCTATGAGCTGGGGCTCTACCAAGACCCGTATTCGCGCTTCGGTCAGCTCAGCTACGACATGTGGCGAGCCGTGCGCCTGGTGCTAGACACCGGCCTGCATGCCATGGGCTGGAGCCGCGAGCAGGCGATCGACTACTTCCGCGCCCACGCCCCCAAGAGCGAGCTGGACATCGTCAACGAAGTCGACCGCTACATCGGCTGGCCCGGCCAAGCCCTGTCCTACAAGATCGGCCAGCTGCACATGCTGGCCTTGCGGGCGCGGGCCGAGCGGGCGCTGGGCGAAGGCTTCGATCTGCGCGCCTTCCACGACATGCTGCTGGACAGCGGCGCCCTGCCCCTGGATCTGCTGGAGCGCAAGGTCAGCGCCTGGCTGGCCGGCCTGCAGTTTTCCAGCGAAACGCCGAAAACCCTGAAGTCCGTCTGAGCCGGCAAGGCCTGACCCTGCGTCTTCTCAAACCGAGAAGTCTCGCTTGCTGGTTAAATGGCTGTCGCAATGCCCGGGCACACTGGACACACACGCATCCTTCCAAGGAGACAAGAGCAATGACCGACCCCCAAGAAGCGCTGCAAAGCGAACGCATCGACACCGTGCTGGCCCTGGCCGCCAGCCGTCCGCTGGCCGCCGAGCACAAGGGCTTGATCGAGAGCTTTGGCCGCGAGTATTTCGCCCGCCTCGACCCCGAAGACCTGCTGGCCCGCACGCCCGAGGATTTGCTCGGCGCCCTGCTCTCGCATCTGCAGTTCGGCGCCAAGCGCCTGCCCGGTCAGACCCTGGTGCGGGTGCAGAGCCCCGCGGTCGCCGAGCATGGCTGGGCCTCGCGCCACTCGGTCATCGACATCGTCAATGACGACATGCCCTTTCTGGTCGACACCACGACCATGGAGATAAACCGGCAAGGCCTGACCCTGCACCTGATCATCCACCCGATTTTTGCCGTCGAGCGCGACGCCGCCGGCCAGCTCAAGGCCATCGGCCCGCGCCGCGAAGGCGCCGAGGCCAGCGGCCAGCGCGAATCCTGGATGCACATCGAGGTGGACCGCATCATCGACGCCCATCAGCGCCAGGAGCTGGTCGCCGGCATCGAACGCGTGCTGGCCGATGTGCGCACCGCCGTCGAGGACTGGAAGCCCATGGTCGGCCGCCTGCGCCAGGTGATCGAGGAGCTGAACCAGGCCCCAGCCAGCCTGCGCGCCGCCCACATCAAGGAAAGCGTGGCTTTTCTGGAGTGGCTGGCCGATGACCACATCACCCTGCTGGGCTACCGTTGCCACGACCTGGTGTTCGACCAGGACGGCAAGGAAGCCCTGAGCCTGCAGCCCGGCAGCGGCCTGGGCCTGCTGCGCGAGACGCCGGAAGAAAAAGTCTCCAGCGGCTACTCCCTGTTGCCCGCCAATGCCCGCGCCATGGCGCGTGCGCCCGAACCGACCGTCATGGTCACCAAGGCCAACACTCGCTCCACCGTGCACCGCGCCGGCTACACCGATTACGTCGGCGTCAAGCGCTACAACGCCGCCGGCGAGGTGATCGGCGAGCACCGCTTCATCGGCCTCTTCACCTCCACCGCCTACAGCGCCCGCGTCTCCGAGACGCCCATCCTGCGCAGCCGCGTCGGCGCCATCACCACGCGCGCCGGCCTGCCGCCGGGCGGCCATCTGGCCAAGGCCTTGCAGCACATACTGGAGACCTACCCGCGCGACGACCTCTACCAGATCTCCGACGACGAGCTCTATGAAACCGCCCTGGGCATCCTGGCCCTGGGCGAGCGCCAGCGCCTGCGCCTGTTCGTCTGCCGCGACCCCTTCGAGCGCTTCTTCAGCTGCCTGGTCTATGTGCCGCGCGAGGCCTATTCGACCGATATGCGCATCAAGTTCCAGCGCATCCTGATGCAGGTCTTCAGCGGCACCAGCGCGGAGTTCGACGTGCAACTCAGCGACGCCGTGCTGGCCCGCATCCACTTCACCGTGCGCACCACGCCGGGGCAAGTGCCGCTGTACGAGCGCCGTGACATCGAGGCCAAGCTGACCGCTGCCGCCCGCCGCTGGGACGACGATTTGCGCGACGCCCTGATCGACGCCGAGGGCGAGGCCCGTGGCCTGGAGCTGTTCAAACGCTGGGGCGCCGGTTTCCCGGCCGGCTACCGCGAGCGCGTCAGCGCCCGCGCCGCCGTGCCCGATGTGCTGAAGATCGCCGGCCTGAACGGCGACAACCCGCTGGCTCTGGCCCTCTACCGCCCCTTGGGTGGCGAGGCCGGTAGCCTGGGCTTCAAGGTCTACCGCCGTGGCGCGGCCGTGGTGCTATCCGACAGCCTGCCCATGCTGGAGCATATGGGCGTGCGCGTGCTGGGCGAGTACAACCACCGCATCCTCGACGCCGCTGGTGCCGATGCCGCGGACGGCAGCGACAGCGTGTCCCTGCATGATTTCCAGCTGCAGGCCGCGGTGTCTGATGAGATTGAGCCCGAGGCCTTGTCCAAGCTGTTCGAGGACACCTTCGCCCGGGTCTTCCGCGGCGAGGTGGAGAACGACGATTTCAACCGCCTGGTGCTGCGCGCGGGCCTGGCCAGCGACGAGATCGTGGTGCTGCGTGCCTACGCCAAATACCTGCGCCAGATCGGCTTTGCGCTCTCGCAGGCCAGCATCGAGGCCACCCTGGCCGCGCACCCGCGCATCGCCCGCATGCTGGTGGGCCTATTCAAGCTGCGCTTCGACCCCGAGGCCCATGACGCCTCAGGCGCCACCGCCCAGGTCAACGCCATCGAGAAGGCGCTGGAGAAGGTCTCCAATCTGCAGGAAGACCGGGTGCTGCGCCAGCTGCTGGCCCTGATCCTGGCCACGCTGCGCACCAATTTCTGGCGCACCGGCATCGGCCACTCGGGCGCGCCGGGCGCACGCCGCAGCTTTGTCAGCTTCAAGCTCGACTCGGCCAAGGTGCCGGGCCTGCCCGAGCCGCGGCCGCTGTACGAGATCTTTGCCTACTCGCCACGCTTCGAAGGCATCCACCTGCGCGGCGGCAAGGTCGCCCGCGGCGGCCTGCGCTGGTCCGACCGGCCGGAAGACTTCCGCACCGAGGTGCTGGGCCTGGTGAAGGCGCAGATGGTCAAGAACACCGTCATCGTGCCGGTGGGCAGCAAGGGCGGCTTCGTGCTGAAGAAGGCGCCGCCCTCAAGCGACCGCGAGGCCTTCATGAAGGAAGGCGTGGCCTGCTACCAGGACTATCTGCGTGCCCTGCTCGACCTGACCGACAACTACGCCGGGGGTCAGGTCGTGCCACCGCCCCAGGTGGTGCGCATGGACGAGGATGACCCCTACCTCGTGGTTGCCGCCGACAAGGGCACGGCCACCTTCTCCGACTACGCCAACGCCGTCAGTGCCGAGTACGGCCACTGGCTGGGCGACGCTTTTGCCTCGGGCGGCTCCATCGGTTATGACCACAAGGCCATGGGCATCACCGCCCGCGGCGCCTGGGAATCGGTCAAGCGCCACTTCCGCGAGATGGGCCTGGACACGCAGAGCCAGGAGTTCACGGTCGTCGGCGTGGGCGATATGTCGGGCGATGTGTTCGGCAACGGCATGCTGCTGTCGCCGCACATCCGCCTGGTGGCCGCCTTTGACCACCGTCATGTCTTTATCGACCCCAATCCCGATGCGGCCAAGAGCTTTGCCGAGCGCGACCGCCTGTTCAAGCTGCCGCGCTCCAGCTGGGCCGACTACGATGCCAGCCTGATCTCGGACGGTGGCGGTGTCTGGGCCCGCTCGGAGAAATCGATCCCGATCTCGCCGCAAGCGCGCGCCGTTCTGGGCATCGAGGCCGAGCGCCTGACGCCGACCGAGCTGCTCAGCGCCATCCTCAAGGCGCCAGTCGATCTGCTCTACAACGGCGGCATCGGCACCTACATCAAGAGCAGCAGCGAGAGTCATGCCGAGGTGGGAGACCGCGCCAACGACGCGCTGCGCATCAACGGCGCCGAGCTGCGCTGCAAGGTGGTGGCCGAAGGTGGCAACCTCGGCTGCACCCAGCGTGGCCGGGTCGAGGCGGCGCTGCATGGCGTGCGCATCAACACCGACGCGATCGACAACTCGGCCGGTGTGGACACCTCAGACCATGAGGTCAACATCAAGATCTTGCTGGGGCTGGCCACCGGCGATGGCGAGATGACGGCCAAGCAGCGCAATGCCCTGCTGCCGCAGATGACGGACGATGTCGCCGCCCTGGTGCTGCGTGACAACTACTTCCAGACCCAGGCCCTGTCCATCGCCCGCCGCCAAGGCGTCAGTCTGATCGATTCGCAGGCGCGCTTCATCCGCTACCTGGAACGCAATGGCCAGCTCAACCGCGCCATCGAGTTCCTGCCCACCGACGATGAGATCAAGGAACGCAAAGCCCGAGGCGTGGGCCTGACCAGCCCCGAGCTGGCCGTCCTGCTGGCTTACAGCAAGATGTGGCTGTCCGATCAGCTGATGAGTTCGGATCTGCCCGAGGACGCCTGGATTGGCACCGCCCTGGCTCGCTACTTCCCGCCCCTGCTGCGCGAGAAGTTCGCCGCCCTGATTCCGCGCCACCCGCTCAAGCGCGAAATCATCGTCACCCATGTGCTGAACAGCATGCTCAACCGGGTGGGCGCGACCTTTGTGCACCGCCTCAGCGAATCGACCGGTGCCAAGCCCGCGCAGATCGTGCGCGCCTACCTGGCCACCCGAGAAGTCTTCGGCTTCGTGCCCCTGTGGCTGCAGATCGAGGCCCTGGACAACAAGGTGCCAGATGAGGTGCAGGCCGAGTTGATCAACGAGCTGGGCCGCCTGGGCAGCCATGCCACCACCTGGTTCCTGCGCTCACGCCGCCTGGCCGAGCCCATGGAGCAGGTGTTCCAGCGCTTCACGCCGGCCGTGGATGCCTTGCGTGCCCGGGTGCAGGCCCAGGCGCTGCAGTCGCCGCGTGCCGAAGCCTGGGTGGCCGCCGGTGTGCCGAGTGAGTTGGCGCAGGCCGTGATCACGGCCGAGGCCTTGTTCGCCGCCCTGGACATTGCCGAGATTGCGGACGCCACCCAGCAGCCCCTGGGCGAAGTGGCCGATGTGCATGCCAGCCTGGGTGAACGCCTGGGCCTGGCCCGCCTGCGCCAGCAGATCGACGCCCTGCCGACCGACAGCTACTGGCAGACGCAAGCCAAGGCCGCACTCGGCGACGACCTGGCCGGCCTGCAACGCCAGATCGCCCACGATGTGCTGAGCCATGCCGGTGAGCAAAAGCTCAGCGCCTGGGAGCAAAGCAACCAGGCCGCCCTGGAGCGCGCCCAACGCCTGCTGGCCGAGCTCAGCGAGGCCAAGGGCGTGGACCTGGCCATGCTGTCGGTCGCCCTGCGAGAGCTGCGCAACCTGGCCTGAGCCTTCTTGCGGCCATGAAAAAAGCCCCGCCTGGGCCATGAGCCCGGGCGGGGCTTTTCTTTCCGGTAGGTCCAATCCACAGGGAACTGCTCGCGGCACATTGCAGCTGTTGAAGGTCGGGCTTGTGCCAAGGGGCATCGGGCGAGTGCTTCTGCTCATGTCCTCCGGCCTGTGCTGTGCACAGGCCTCCCCCTTTACTTCGCTTCAGCACTCACCCGACACCCCTTGTCAGTTCAACCGGTCGGCGTCTTCGTCGAAGGGGCAAGGCCATGCTGGATCGGGTCGGCTGGGTGCTCTGCGAAGTGAAGTCAAGGAGGAGGTGCCCGACGCAGTCGGGCGCCGGGGGACATGAACGGAGCAGAGCGCCCAGTCGGCCCGATCAACAAGCAACCCAAAGGCTGCTTCGTGCCGACAACAGCCTACGAACCCAAGGTCTCAACGCCCCGGCGTGAAGATCTGGTCGAACACGCCGCCGTCGTCGAAGTGGGTCTTCTGGGCCGTGCGCCAGCCGCCGAAGAGCTCGTCGATGGTGAAGAGATTGACCTTGGCGAACTGCTTGGCGTACTTGGCGGCAGCCTTGGCGTCACGCGGACGGTAGTAATTCTTGGCCGCAATTTCCTGGCCTTCCGGGCTGTAGAGATAGTCCAGATAGGCCTGGGCTTGCTTGCGCGTGCCCTTCTTGTCCACGTTCTTGTCGACCACGGCAACCGGCGGCTCGGCCAGAACGGATAGGCTGGGTGTGACGATTTCGAACTTGTCCGGGCCCAGCTCCTTGACGGCCAAATAGGCCTCGTTCTCCCAGGCGATCAGCACATCACCGATGCCACGCTCGACAAAGGTGGTGGTCGAGCCGCGCGCGCCCGAATCGAGCACCTTGGTGTTGCCATAGATGCGCTTGACGAAGGCCTTGGCTGATTCGGCATTGCCGCCGGGCTGCTTGAGCGCATAACCCCAGGCGGCGAGGTAGTTCCAGCGGGCGCCACCGGAGGTCTTGGGGTTGGGCGTGATCACGTCCACGCCGCTGCGCGCCAGATCGGGCCAGTTGGTGATGTGCTTGGGGTTGCCCTTGCGAACCAGGAACACGATGGTCGAGGTGTAGGGGCTGGCGTTGTTGGGCAGGCGCTTTTGCCAGTCCACGGGCAGCAGCTTGCCGGCATCGTGCAGGGCGTCGATGTCATAAGCCAGAGCCAGGGTCACCACATCGGCCTCCAGGCCGTCGATCACCGAACGGGCCTGCTTGCCCGAGCCGCCGTGCGACTGCTTCACACTGACCGTCTCGCCGGTCTTGGCCTTCCATTGCTTGGCAAAAGCGCTGTTGAATTCTTGGTAGAGCTCACGGGTCGGGTCGTAGGAGACATTGAGCAGCGTGGTTTGGGCATGGGCCAGGCCTGCACCGCCGAACGCGGCAGCCACAGCCAATACGGAAAGAGTACGTCGCAGAAAGTTCATGGCAGTTGGACAGGCTGCGTTGCAGCGCTGGGGGAGGTCAAAGGGTGATGCGGACTGTAGGCAGGCGCTTGCTGCAGGCAAACAAACAAGAACCGGCTTGCTTATGCGAAAAGCGCACAAGCTTTCCGTTCGCTGGCCCACGCCCGCACGCGGGACACAAACTTTCCCCTGACAAGGCGCTGTCACGCACTTGGACCCACAATGGCCTTCACAACGCCTGGAGGATTTGATGATGAGCCACGATGCCGCGCCGCACCCCGAGTCACTTGCTTCGCCAGAGCGTTCCGCTGCTCCCACAACGGCAGCGCATCCTTTCGCCGGCACCGTCCGCCACTTTCAGTTCGGCAAGGCGCGCAGCGGCCGGTTCTACTCCCTGCCGGCGCTGGCCGAGCAGTTCCCGCAGATCACGCGGCTGCCGGTCAGCCTGCGCATCATGCTGGAGTCCCTGCTGCGCCACTGCGGCGAACCGGGCGTGACGCCCCAGCATGTGGCCCAGCTGGCGCAGTGGCAGCCGGTATCGGCCGAGCCGCGCAGCCTGGAGATCCCCTTCCCCGTGGCCCGCGTGGTGCTGCAGGATTTCACCGGCGTGCCCCTGCTGACCGACCTGGCCGCCATGCGCGATGTCGCCACCAGCCTCGGCCTGCCGGCCAAGAACATCGAGCCCCTGGTGCCGGTGGACCTGGTGGTGGACCATTCGGTCATGATCGACCACTACGGCAGCGCCGACGCGCTGGACCTGAACATGAAACTGGAGTTCCAGCGCAACCGCGAGCGCTACCAGTTCATGAAATGGGGCATGCAGGCCTTTGACACCTTCCGCGTCGTGCCGCCCGGCTTCGGCATCGTCCACCAGGTGAACCTGGAACACCTGGCCCGCGGCGTGCACAAGAGCGGGCCCAAGGACGACAGCGGCGCCAAGCTCTACTACCCCGACAGCCTGGTCGGCACCGACAGCCACACCACCATGATCAACGGCATCGGCGTGGTCGGCTGGGGCGTGGGCGGCATCGAGGCGGAAGCCGCCATGCTGGGTCAGCCGGTCTATGTGCTGACGCCGGATGTGGTCGGCTTCGAGCTGCGCGGCGAGCTGCGCGAGGGCGTCACCGCCACCGACCTGGTGCTCAGCGTCACCGAGATCCTGCGGCGCGAGAAAGTGGTCGGCCAGTTCGTCGAGTTCTACGGCCCCGGCGTGGCCCGCCTGAGCGTGCCCGACCGTGCCACCATCGCCAATATGGCGCCCGAGTACGGCGCCACGATGGGCTTCTTCCCGGTGGACGAGAAAACCCTGGACTACTTCCGCGGCACCGGCCGCACCGGCCGCGAGATCGCCGCCTTCGAGGCCTATTTCCGCGCCCAGGGCCTGTTCGGCATCCCTGGCACGCCCGAGGCCTCACCCGAGCTGCAACAGATCGAATACAGCCGCCGCATCGCGCTCGACCTGGGCCAGGTCACGCCCTCGCTGGCCGGCCCCAAGCGGCCGCAGGATCGCATCGAGATCACCCACCTGAGCCAGCGTTTTGCCGAACTCTTCAGTTCGACGGACAGCGCCAGCGGTTTCAACCAGCCGGCCGAAAAGCTCACGCAGACCTTCCTCACCCGCAGCGGCCTGGCCCTGCGCAACGGCGAGGTGCTGATCGCTGCCATCACCTCCTGCACCAATACCTCCAACCCCAGCGTGATGCTGGCCGCCGGCCTGCTGGCCAAAAAGGCCGTGGAAGCCGGATTGCTCGTGGCCCCGCACATCAAGACCTCGCTGGCCCCGGGCTCGCGTGTGGTGACCGAATACCTGCAAGTGACCGGCCTGCTGCCTTATCTGGAGCAGCTGGGCTTCAATGTGGCAGCCTATGGCTGCACCACCTGCATCGGCAATGCCGGCGACCTGATGGCCGAGATCAACGAAACCATCACGGCCAATCAGCTGATCTGCGCCGCCGTGCTCTCGGGCAACCGCAATTTCGAGGCCCGCATTCACCCCAACCTCAAGGCCAACTTTCTGGCCTCGCCGCCCCTGGTGCTGGCCTATGCCCTGGCCGGCAATGTGCAGGTGGACCTGATGACCGAACCGGTGGGCCGCAACGCCGAAGGCCGTGAGATCTTCCTGGGCGACATCTGGCCGCACAGCGATGAAGTCCACGCCCTGCTCAGCCAGGCCATGAACCCCAAGACCTTCCGCGCCAACTACGAGCAGGTGGAGCGCAAGCCCGGCAAGCTCTGGAAGCAGATCGAAGGCGTCAGCGGCGACAGCTACGACTGGCCCAGCAGCAGCTACATCGCCCGCCCGCCCTTCTTTGCCGGCTTCGAGATGCAGCCCCCGCAAAGCGGTACAGCTGGTGCAGGCAGCGCAGGCGGCGTGCAGGGCGCCCGCATCATGGCCTTGTTCGGCGACTCCATCACCACCGACCACATCTCGCCCGCCGGCTCCATCAAGGCCAGCTCACCGGCCGGGCTCTACCTGCAGGCCCAAGGCATCAAGGCCCTGGATTTCAACAGTTATGGCAGCCGCCGCGGCCACCACGAGGTGATGATGCGCGGCACCTTTGCCAACGTCCGCATCAAGAACCTGATGCTGCCGCCCGGCCCCGATGGCCAGCGCATCGAAGGCGGCCTGACCCTGCAGCAGCCCGGCGGCGAGCCCCGCCCCATCTACGACGCCGCCATGGCCTACCAGGCGGCCGGCGTGCCGACCGTGATCTTTGCCGGCGAGGAATACGGCACCGGCTCCAGCCGCGACTGGGCGGCCAAGGGCACGGCGCTGCTGGGCATCAAGGCCGTGGTGGCCCGTTCTTTCGAGCGCATCCACCGCGCCAACCTGGTCGGCATGGGCGTGCTGCCCCTGCAGTTCCTGCCCGGCGACAGCTGGCAAAGCCTGGGCTTGCGCGGCGATGAAGTCATCGACATCGTCATCGACGGCGAGTTGACACCACAGCGCCAAGCCGAGCTGCGCATCCACCGCGCCGATGGCACACAGCGCAGCGCCCCGCTGCTGCTGCGCATCGACACACCGATCGAGGTGCTGTACTACCAGCACGGCGGCATCCTGCCCTTTGTGCTGCGCGACTTGCTGCGGGCTTGAAAAAAAGGACGGGCGCAAGACGCCCGTCCGTCCATCCGCTCGCCCGGCCGGACTCAACCGCCCAGCACGCCGTCCAGGTTCTTGCCTTGCGAGGCCAGCCAAGCCTCCAGCGCCGGCAGCAGCGGGCCCAGACGCTCATCCACCGCGGCTCGCACCGTGTCCACCATCACTTGGGTCTGGCGCTCGATCTCGATGTGCAGGGCCGCGCCCACGCCCTTTTCGGCGAAGGTGGTCATGCGCAGGGTCTCGGGGATCAGCCAGACTTCAAACCAGCCCGAGCCATCGCGCTCGCGGCCGGCTTCGGCCACGGTCAGGCTGGCGCCGTTCACCGCGATATAGCCTTTGGCGAAGATGTAGCGCATCCAGGGCGCGGGCACGCCGATGCGGATGACATGGTTGTTCTCGGGCTGACGGATGGCCTGCACCGTGGCCATGAAATCGACATGGCCGGACAGCGGGTGGCCGCCGATCTCGGCGCCGTCGCGCGCGGCGCGCTCGACATTGAGCCGGCTGCCCGGCTGCAGCGCGCCCAGCGTGGTGAGGTTCAGGCTCTGCTGCATCACATCGAAGTCGGCGCGGTCGGCCGCCTCGTCCAGCGCCGTCACCGTCAGGCAGACGCCGTCTGAGGCAACGCTTGCGCCGATCTCCAGGCCCTGGCAAAAGCCGGGCGGAAACTGCAGCGTGAAGCTGCGCAGACCGGGGCGGTCTTGCAGGGCGGCCACCTGGGCCACGGCTTGAACAATGCCTGTGAACATCGTGAATGAACTGCGGTGAATGAAGAAGACCCTGGGCCCAAAACGCCACCACCGCCCGAAGGCGGTGGAAGACAGGCTGCCCAGTTGGAGGAAAGCGCTGGCCTGAGCTTACCAGCTGACCTCGCGCTCCGGCGTGGCCCCGATTTTGTGGATGGACAGGTCGGCGCCGTCGAACTCTTCTTCCTGGCTCAGGCGCAGGCCAACAAAACGCTTGAGCAGGCCGTAGACCACAAAGCCGCCAGCCAAGGCCCAGGCTACGCCGGCCAGGGTGCCGATCAGCTGCGACCAGAAACTCACGCCGCCCACGCCGCCGCCGGCCTGGCTGCCGAAGATGCCGCAGGCAATGCCGCCCCAGGCACCGCAGAGGCCATGCAGAGGCCACACGCCCAGCACATCGTCGATCTTCCAGCGGTTCTGCGTAAGGGTGAACATCTTGACGAAGATGTAGCCGGCCACCGCGCCGGTGATCAGCGCGCCATGCGGGTGCATCACGTCCGAGCCGGCACACACGGCCACCAGTCCGGCCAGCGGGCCGTTGTAGGCAAAGCCAGGGTCATTGCGGCCGGCCAGCACGGCGGCCAGGGTGCCGCCCACCATGGCCATCAGCGAATTGACGGCCACCAGACCAGAGATCTTGTCCAGGGTCTGCGCGCTCATCACATTGAAGCCGAACCAGCCCACCGCCAGCACCCAGGCGCCTAGGGCCAGAAAGGGAATGCTGGACGGCGGATGCGCGCTGATGGCGCCGTCCTTGCGGTAACGGTTCATGCGCGGGCCAAGCAGCATCACGGCGGCCAACGCGATCCAGCCACCCACCGCGTGCACGACCACCGAGCCGGCGAAATCATGGAACTCGGCGCCGAACTGGGCTTTGAGCCAAGCCTGGAAACCAAAGCCCTGGTTCCAGACCAGGCCCTCAAACAGCGGGTAGATCAGGCCCACGATCACGGCCGTGGCCGCCAGCTGCGGGCCAAAGCGCGCCCGCTCGGCAATGCCGCCGCTGATGATGGCCGGAATCGCCGCCGCAAAGGTCAGCAGGAAGAAGAACTTCACCAACTCATAGCCATTGCGCGCCGCCAGGCTTTCGGCCCCGGTGAAGAAGTGCACGCCGTAGGCCACGGTGTAGCCCACCAGAAAGTAAGCCACCGTGGACACCGCAAAGTCCACCAGGATCTTGACCAGGGCATTGACCTGGTTCTTCTTGCGCACCGTGCCCAGCTCCAGAAAGGCAAAGCCCGCGTGCATGGCAAGCACCATGATGGCACCGAGCAAGATGAACAGCGCGTCTGCGCCCTGCTTGAGTGATGTCAGAGAGGAAGAAGTGTCCATGGGGCTGGCTGTGGCTTGCTTGTTTTGTTCGCTGGCTTGTCTCGTGGCCGGCCCCTTTCGCACCATCGAAGGGCCAGACGCACCAGATCAGCAAGAACAATGCCCAAATTGGCGCAGGGCCAATCGGGAGCAACCGCACCAAACCAATGCATCAAGCATCATTTTTGGGCACAAACGCACCAGGGACGAGCAAGAGGCCGGTGATCCTGGCTGGTCCTCCAGGCCTCAATAGCCCTGTTCTTGAGCCGGCCGACAAGAGCACAAGCCATGAACGGCGGGATGCCGCCCCTGCAAGAAGCCAAGCAAACCTCACGGCTTGCCCGCTGAGGACGGCAACGCGGCGCCGTCCCTGTCTGTTTATCGCTTGCTCGCGGACCAATACGACAGAAAGTCTCGCCCCGTGGAATTCGTCAGCCCTTCCAGGCGCCCGCCCGACAGCACCGCGGAGTGGTTGTAGGGGCCGGAGCCATCGGCCGTGACGAACGCGATTCGCACGGCGCCCCAGTCGGTGTTCAAGCGCCCCTGGCTGATAGGTGCGCCGTAAAACGTCCCGCTGAAAGTCTTGCCTTCCACCTTGCTGACCACGAACTCCTGAAAGTATGGGGCTGCATCCGGTGTGGGGCGAAGGTCGACCTTCCAGATCCCGACCAGCTCCAAGGGCTGCGGCTTGGCGGGTGGCTGAACCGTGGAACAGGCGATCAGCGCTGCAGCTGCCAGACCGACCATCAAGCTGGAAGTACGCATGAGTAGCCCTTGAAATGAAGCAGGTGGGGTGCGGAAGGCTTAGTGCTTGCAGCGACCGGCTAAAGCGCTGACCGAGCGGCCGACACGAGCGCCTTGGTCAGCAAGCAAAGAGTCCATCTACTGACTTGGCAATACAACTCCATCCGATGCTCCTCCTGTGATGGAGAGCTCAACGTGTGAATTCAGAGGCCGCCGTAGGCGGTCCTCTGGAATGAATACGAAGGGACTTCCCACCTTCGGGCAAACGGCGTCAATGCGCCAAGATTGGTGGTTCTCGAAGTCATCAATCAGCTGCCATTTGAAAGGGGAAGT
>NKIM01000064.1 GCA_002255955.1 Burkholderiales bacterium PBB2
GCGGTCAGGCGCTTGGTGCTGGTGACGGCATAGGCCTTGACCTTGCCGCCCTCGATCTGGCTGGTGGTGTTGGTGGTCTGGTCGCACATCAGGTCGATCTGGCCGCCCAGCAGGTCGGTCATGGCCGGGCCGGTGCCCTTGTAGGGCACGGTGGTCATGTCGATCTTGATGGTGCTCTGGTACAGCAGGCCGCACAGGTGCGAGGCCGAGCCCAAGCCGGCGTTGCCAAGGTTGACCTTGCCCTTGTTGGCATCCAGCCATTTGGCCAGCTCGGCATAGCTGTTCGCCGGCATCGAGGGCTTGGCGATCAGGGTCATGGGCACCTCGTTGATCAGGCCCAGGTACTCGAAATCATCCAGGGTCTTGTACTGCATATTGCGGTACAGGGCCGGCGAGGTGGCCATGCCGATGTGGTGCAGCAACAAGGTGTAGCCATCGGGTGCGGCCTTGGCCACCTTGGTTGCGCCCAGCGTGCCGCCGGCACCGCCGACGTTTTCGATCACGATGGTGGCGCCCAGGGGCTTGCGCAGGGCCTCGGCCAGGTCGCGGGCCACTTTGTCGGTGGGGCCGCCGGCCGAGAAGGGCACGACGATGTTGACGGGCTTCTCAGGGTAGTTGGCGAGGGCGGCGCCCGAGGCCAGGGTCAGCAGACTCAGGGTCAGCAGGGGCAATGCAGTCTTCTTCATGTCAACAGTCCTCGAATGGCGAGTGGGAGGACTGTGATCCTAGGCGGCAGGCCGGAGCTGGAGACAGCGGGAACTACGTAATCCGCCGGAGCGCGAGCTTCAGTCGATTTTTCGTGCGTCTTCGATCACGCGCCCATCATTGGGCAGGCTGCCCGGCGGCAGCAGTTCCACCTCGGCGCGCAGCTTGGTGATGTCGCGCAGGGCCGCGGCCAGCTGCTCGCTCAGGCCCTCGCGCGGCACGGCCTCGGGCAACTCCAGCTTCAAGGTCAGGCGGTCCTGCGCCATCTCACCCTCGACCACCAGGCGCGCCCGGCCGGCCTGGGGAAAGCGGCGCTGCAGCTCGGCCAGCTGCGAGGCATGGATGAACATGCCACGCACCTTGGCCGACTGATCGGCCCGGCCCAGCCAGCCGCGGATGCGCTGGTTGCTGCGCCCGGTCGGGCAGCGCCCGGGCAGGATGGCCGAGAGATCGCCGGTGCCAAAGCGGATCAGCGGGTAATCGGGGTTGAGCGTGGTGACGACCAGCTCGCCGACCTCGCCCTCGGCCACCGGCTCGCTGCCACCGGGGCGGACGATCTCGACGATGATGCCTTCGGCCAGAACCATGCCTTCGCGCGCGGCGGTCTCGTAAGCCACCAGGCCCAGGTCGGCCGTGGCATAGCACTGGTAGCCGGCGACACCGCGCTCGGCCAGCCAGTCACGCAGGCTGTTCGGGAAGGCCTCGCCGCTGAGCAAGGCGCGCTGCAGAGAGTCGAGCCGTAGGCCGCTCTCGGCCGCCTTGTCGAGCAGGATCTTCAAGAAACTGGGCGTGCCGACATAGGCCTGCGGCCGCAGATCGCGCATGGCCTGGAGCTGCAGCTCGGTGTTGCCGACGCCGCCGGGGAAGACCGTGCAGCCCAGGGCATGGGCGCCGCCCTCCATCATGGCGCCGGCGGGGGTCAGGTGGTAGCTGAAGCTGTTGTGCACCAGGTCACCCGCGCGCAGGCCGGCGGCGAACAGGGCGCGGGCGACGCGCCAGTAATCGGGCGCCCGGCCCTCGGGCTCGTACAAGCCACCGGGGGACTGAAACACACGGCCGGCACCGGCGCTGCGCAGGCAGCCGCGCCAGCCAATGGCCGAGAAGCCGCCCAAGGCTTCGTGGGGCTCATGGGATCTGCCGACTGCTGTGCCCTGCCCTTCGCGCAAAGCCAGCTGGCGCGCGGCCAGCTCGGACTTGCGGATCACGGGCAGGCGGGCCAGGGCCGCGCGGTCGCCCACCTCGGCCGGCTCCACGCCGGCCAGCAGATCGGCATAGGCGGCGGTGTGCGCTTTGGCATGGCTGAGCTGCAGACGCAGGGCGGCAAAGAGCTGGGCTTCGCGATCGGCGGGGTCACGGGTTTCCAGCGCGTCGAAGAAAGAGTCCGAGGGGGCTGCGGCGCTCATGGTGTTTCGTCCGTCCAGCGGTTCAGGCGGCGCTTGACCTCGTCCAGCAGGCTGCGCACCTCGGCCGCGTTCTTGCAATGCCGCGCCTCCCACTCGGGGCTGCGCGCCGGGCGTTTGACCAGGCGGGCCAGCAGCTGGCCGTCCTGCGCACTCAGCTCCAGCACAGGCTGGCCTTGCAGCCAGAAGCTGTCGCCGCGCGCCTCCAGCGCCCGCAGGTCGCGCAGATTGCGCTTGAGGGTGAGCAAGACCTCCTCGGGCCTGAAGGGCGGAAGGGCGAAGAAGGCGTCTTCGTTCATGGCCGGCTTTCTGTCGGAAAGGGAGATGGGCGTGGCCATATCGGATCAGGCCAGCCAGCGCTTGCGGCGCTTGTAGCTCTTGACGTCTTTGAAGCTCTTGCGATCACCGCCACCGGTGCCGAGGTAGAACTCCTTGACGTCCTCGTTCTCGCGCAGCGCCTGGGCCTCACCATCCATGACCACGCGGCCGCTCTCCAGGATGTAGCCATAGTCGGCATAACGCAGCGCCATATTGGTGTTCTGCTCGGCCAGCAAAAAGGTCACGCCTTCCTTGCTGTTGAGGTCTTTGACGATCTCGAAAACCTCTTCAACGATTTGCGGCGCCAGGCCCATGGAGGGCTCGTCCAGCAGCACCATGCGGGGGTTGGCCATCAGGGCGCGGCCGATGGCGCACATCTGCTGCTCGCCGCCCGAGGTGTAGGCGGCCTGTGAGCTGCGCCGGGTCTTGAGGCGTGGGAAGTAGTTGTAGACCTTCTCCAGCGTCTCGGCCACGGCGGCACGGCCGTCGCGCCGGGTGTAGGCGCCAGTCATCAGGTTGTCCTCGATGCTCAGGTGGGCAAAGCAGTGGCGCCCCTCCATCACCTGCACCACACCGCGGTTGACCATCTCGGCGGTGGAGAGCTTTTCGATGCGCTCGCCGCGCAGCTCGATGCTGCCCTTGCTGACCTCGCCCCGCTCGCCCGCCAGCAGGTTGGAGACAGCCCGCAGCGTGGTGGTCTTGCCCGCGCCATTGCCACCGAGCAAGGCCACGATGCGGCCTTCCTGGACCTGCAAGGACACGCCCTTGAGCACCAGGATCACGTGGTTGTAGATGACCTCGATGCCGTTGACGTTGAGGAATGGGGTGGACATGGTGGTGAAGGAGAAAGTGAACCGGTGAATGGGTGAACGGGTGATTGGGTCAACGGGCAGGTGATCGGCGATGGTTCATCGCCGGTTCACCTGCTCATGGCGTCACCCGTTCATCACGCTCAAGACTGGCAGTCCGCGGGGGTCCGCCGCTCGAGCTTCTTCTCGGCCGCGTACTTGTCGGCCGCCTGCTTGACCATGGGCTTCAAGATCTGCTCATCGGCCTGCATCCAGTCAGAGCTGAAGTTCCACTTGGCGCCGTCCCAGGTATGCACGCGTGCCCAGGTGGAGCCCATGTGGTCGGCGCAGGAGGTGGACAGCGGGCGCAGCACGCCGGCCAGGCCCAGGGCGTCGAGCTTCTTCTGATCCAGGGCCAGGTTCTCCAGGCCCCAGCGCACCTGCTCGGCGGTCATGACCTTGCCCTTGCCGTAGCGCTCCTGGGCGCGCCGCACGGCCTCGATGCCCAGGGCCTGGATGATCACGCCCCGGGTGTAGAGCACCGAGCCGACCTCGTCCTTGGGCCCGGCGCCCTGACCCTTGTCGTGCACATGCTTGAGGATGTCCTGGATGACCTTGGGCTGCGTGCCCGAGGTGTTCAGCGCCAGCGCGTTGTAGCCCTTGGCGCCCTCGCCCACGTCCTTGACATCGGGCTCGGCGCCGGCCCACCAGACGCCGTACATCTTCTCGCGCGGGTAGCCGGTGGCCTGGGCCTCCTTCAGCGCCGTCGAGTTCATCACGCCCCAGCCCCAGAGCAGCACATAGTCGGGCCGCTGCTGGCGCACCTGCAGCCAGGCCGACTTCTGCTCCACACCCGGCGCCGTCACCGGGATCTTGATCAGATCGAAACCGTGCATCTTCTGGCGCTCGTCCAGCAGGGGCATGGGTTCCTTGCCGAAGGGCGAGTCGTGATAGACCAGGGCGATCTTCTTGCCCTTGAGCTTGTCGAAGCCGCCCTCTTTCTTGGCCAGGTGCTGGATCAGCATGTCGGCCGCGGTCCAGTAGCTGCCCATCAGCGGGAAGTTCCACTTGAAAACATTGCCGTCCTGTGAGGCGGCCAGGCCATAGCCCAGGGTGATCAGGGGGATCTTGTCCTTGATGACCTTGTCGGTCAGCGCGAAGGTGATGCCGGTGGCCTGCGGGTCGAAGAGGGTGGCGCCCTTGCCTTTCAGGCGCTCGTAGCACTCGACACCCTTGTCGGTGGCGTAGCCGGTTTCGCATTCTTCATACGTCAGCTTGACACCGTTCACGCCGCCGTCGCGGGCGTTGATCATCTTCAGATAGTCCTGCTTGCCATTGGCCCAGGGCGTGCCGTTGGGCGCGTAGGGCCCGGTACGGTAGACCAGCAGGGGGAAGAACTGCTCCTTGGCTTCAGGCGCCGCCTGGGCCGGGCCGAACAGGCCCGATGCAGCTGCGGCCAGGGCCAGAACGAGGGATGGCTTCAGTTTCATGCGTGTCTCCAGTCGATGCGCACTCAAGCGGTGCGTTATGGGTTGAACAAAAGCAGGCGCGAAAAACCAGTGCAGAAAAAATCAATGCGGGGCGGTTCAGTGAGGGAAAGGCCAGAGCCGCAGCTTCTCCTTGGCCGTGGACCAGAGCCGGGCCAGACCATGGGGCTCCTTGATCAGGAAGAACACGATCAAGGCGCCGAACACCATCAGCTCCAGATGCGAAGCCGTCTCGGTGCTCATGGGCAGGCCCAGCCAGTGCGGAATCTGGTTCAGCAGCAGCGGCAGAAAGATGATGAAGGCCGCGCCAAAGAAGCTGCCCATGATGGAGCCCAGGCCGCCGAGGATGACCATGAAGAGCAGCTGGAAGCTGCGGTCGATGGAGAAGGCCGCCGGCTCCCAGGAACCCAGATGCACAAAGCCCCAAAGCGCGCCGGCCACACCGACGATGAAGCTGCTGACGGCAAAGGCGCTGAGCTTGGCGTAGACCGGGCGGATGCCGATGACGGCCGCCGCCACATCCATATCGCGCATGGCCATCCACTCGCGGCCGACGGCGCCGCGCACCAGGTTCTTGGTCAGCAGGGCGAACACGCAGACAAAGCTCAGGCAGAAGAGGTACTTCTGCGCCGGCGACTCGATGGCCAAGCCGAAGACGCTGAGGTCCGACACCGAGACATTGCCCGACGAGGAATTGTTGGTGAACCACTTGACCCGCAGAAAAGCCCAGTCGCAGAAGAACTGCGCCGCCAGCGTGGCCACCGCCAGATACAAGCCCTTGATGCGCAGCGAGGGGATGCCGAAGAGCACGCCCACGACCGTGGAGCAGGCCCCGCCCAGCAGCAGCGAGAGGATCAGCGGCATGCCCTCGATGCGGACCTGGAAGTTGTAGGCCGCGTACGCGCCAACCGCCATGAAGGCGCCCGTGCCCAGCGAAATCTGTCCGCAGTAACCGACCAGCACATTGAGCCCCAGCGCCGCCAGCGACAGGATCAGGAACGGGATCAGGATGGCCCGGAACAGGTACTCATTGCCCAGCAGGGGCAGGCCAACAAAAGCCAGGGCCAGCAGCGCCGCCATGGCCCAGCGGTCCTGGCGGATCGCCAGGATGGCGCTGTCGGCGCGGTAGCTGGTTTTGAATTGGCCGTTTTCGCGGTAAATCATGGGAGTCGATTGCCTTGTTGGGTCGAGGGGCGGATGGGTGCGTCGTGGAAGGCCACCGTCATTCGCTCATCCATTCACCACTCACACCCGATCAATGATCTTTTCGCCGAACAGCCCCTGCGGCCGAACCAGCAGGAAGAGCAGCGCCAGCACATAGGCGAACCAGATTTCGATGCCGCCGCCCAGGGCCGGGCCGAGGTAGACCTCGGAGACCTTCTCGCCCACACCGATCAGCAGGCCGCCGATGATGGCGCCGGGCACCGAGGTCAGCCCGCCCAGGATCACCACCGGCAAGGCCTTCAGCGCCACCAGCGAGAGCGAGAACTGCACACCCAGCTTGCTGCCCCAGATGATGCCGGCCACTAGGGCCACAAAGCCGGCCACGCTCCAGACGATGACCCAGATGGTGGACAGGGGAATGCCGATGGACTGGGCGGCCTGGTGGTCATCCGCCACGGCGCGAAGGGCGCGACCGGTGGCCGTCTTCTGGAAGAACAGGGCCAGCAAGGCCACCATGGCCGCGGCGATCAGGGCGGCGTAGAGGTCTTCCTTGTTGATCAGCACGCCGCCTTCAAAGCTCTTCTCGAACAGGAAGATCGGGTCCTTGGGCATGCCGACATCGATCTTGTAGATGTCCGAGCCGAAGACCATCTGACCCAGGCCTTCGAGGAAATAGGTGATGCCCAGCGTGGCCATCAGCAAGGTGATGCCTTCCTGGTTGACCAGATGCCGCAAGGCCAGGCGCTCCACGCCCCAGGCCACCGCCACCATGACGGCAAAGGCCGCGACAAAGGCCAGCAGATTGGCCAGCAGCGGGCTGCTGATGCCGGTCCAGAGCGGAATCCACTCGGCGAAGCGCGCCATCGCCAGAGCCGCGAACAGCACCATGGCGCCCTGCGCGAAATTGAACACGCCCGAGGCCTTGTAGATCAGCACAAAGCCCAGCGCGATCAGCGAATACAGCATGCCCGTCATCAGGCCGCCGAAGATTGTTTCGATGACGAATCCCATCACTGCTCCATCTCAATGTGAAGTGCCCAAATAGGCGCGGATCACGTCTTCGTTCTGGCGCACCTCGTCCGGCGCGCCGTCGCCAATCTTCTTGCCGTAGTCCAGCACCACGACGCGGTCGCTGATGTCCATGACCACGCCCATATCGTGTTCGATCAGCACGATGGTGCTGCCGAACTCCTGGTTGACGTCGAGGATGAAGCGGCACATGTCCTGCTTCTCTTCCACATTCATGCCAGCCATGGGCTCATCGAGCAACAAGACCTGCGGCTCCATGGCCAGAGCGCGGCCCAGGTCCACACGCTTTTGCAAACCGTAGGGCAGGCGGCCAACCGGGGTCTTGCGATAAGCCTGGATCTCCAGGAAATCGATGATGCGCTCGACCTTCTCGCGCTGGGCGATCTCCTCGCGCTCGGCCGCGCCCCAGCCGAAGGGGTTGCGCAAGGCCTGCTGGAAGATGTTGCAGCGCATGTGCAGGGTGCGGCCGGTCATGATGTTGTCCAGCACGCTCATGCCCTTGAACAAGGCCAGGTTCTGGAAGGTGCGGGCCACGCCCATCTCGGCCACCTGGCGCGAGCTCATGTGTTTGAAGGTCTGGCCGCGAAAGCTGATCTGCCCCAGCTGCGGCTGGTAGACACCGTTGATGCAGTTGAGCATGGAGCTCTTGCCCGCGCCGTTGGGGCCGATGATGGAGCGGATCTCATGCTCGCGCACATCGAAGCTGATGTCGGTCAGCGCCTTCACCCCGCCGAAGCTCAGCGAGATATTGCGCACCTCCAAAATCACCTCGCCGCTCTTCTTGGCCAGGGTGTTGTTGTCGCTAGTGCTGCTGTCCATTGGATCCATCAGGCGGCACTCCTCACGGCCGGGTAGGTCTGGGCATCTTTGATGCACAGATCGGCGGACACCTTGCCGCTGCGCCCGTCCTCGAACTTGACGGCGGTCTCGACGTACTGCGAGTTGCGGCCGGCGTACAGCGCCTCGATCAGCACGGCGTACTTCTCGGCGATGGCCCCGCGGCGCACCTTGCGGGTTCGGGTCAGCTCGCCGTCGTCGGCATCGAGTTCCTTGTGCAGGATCAGAAAGCGGCTGATCTGGCTGCCGGCCAAGAGCTCGTCCTGGGCCAGGTCGGCATTGACCTGCTGGACGCAGTCGCGGATCAACTCGTAAACCTCGGCCTTCTGCGCCAGGTCGGTGTAGCCGGCATAGGGCAGGTTGCGGCGCTCGGCCCAGTTGCCCACGGCGTCGAAGTCGATGTTGATGAAGGCACAGACGCGGTCGCGGCCGTCACCAAAGGCCACCGCCTCCTTGATGTGGGCAAAGAACTTGAGCTTGTTCTCCACATACTTGGGCGCGAACATGGCCGCATCAAAGGCGCCGCCGGACAGGCGGCCGACATCCTTGGCCCGGTCGATGATCTTCAGGTGCCCATGGGCGTCGATGAAGCCGGCGTCGCCGGTGTGGTACCAGCCCTCGGGCGTCAGCACCTCGGCCGTCGCCGCTTCGTTCTTGTAATAGCCCTTGAGCAAGCCCGGCGACTTGACCAGGATTTCGCCGCTCTCGGCCAGCTTGATCTCGACCCCCTCGATGGGCACGCCCACAGTGTCGGCACGCGCCTCATGGTCGGGCTGCAGGCAGACGAAGACGGCGGTCTCGGTCGAGCCATAGAGCTGCTTGAGGTTGATGCCGATGCTGCGGTAGAAGCTGAACAAATCAGGGCCGATCGCCTCGCCCGCGGTGTAGGCCACCCGCACGCGGGAGAGGCCCAGGCTGTTGCGCAAAGGCCCGTAGATCAGCAGATCGCCTAACTGGTATTTCAGTCGGTCCAGGGCGCCGACCGGCCGGCCGTCCATCAGGGCCGGGCCGACTCGCCGGGCCAGCGCCATGCAGCGGGCGAACAACCAGCGCTTGGGTCTTGATGCGTCTTCCATGCGAATCATCACGCTGGTCAGCAAGCCCTCGAACACCCGCGGCGGCGCGAAGTAATAGCTCGGGCCGATCTCCTTGAGATCGATGCTGACGGTGCTGGTCGACTCGGGGCAATTGACCACATAGCCGCAAGCCAGCCACTGGGCATAGCTGAAGATGTTCTGGCCGATCCAGGCCGGCGGCAGGTAGGCCAGCACTTCTTCCTCATGGCTGAGGCGGTCGAAACGCGCGCCAGCCTGGGCACGATCGATCAGGCTGGCATGGGTGTGGACCACGCCCTTGGGATTGCCCGTGGTGCCCGAGGTGAAGAACATGGCCGCCACATCGCTGCTCAGGCCTTGTGTGACCTCGGCGGCAAAGAAGCCGGGGCGAGCCAGAGCGTCGTGGCGTCCGCGCTCGCAGAGCTCGTCGAGCGAGCGCAGGCCCATCTCCTGGTAGCTGCGCAGGCCGCGCGGGTCGTCAAACCAGATGTGGCGCAGCTGCGGGCAGTGCTCGCGCAACTCCAGCATCTTGTCCACCTGCTCCTGGTCCTCGACCACGGCAAAGGCGACCTCGGCGTTGTTGACCGGGAAGACAAACTCGGCCGCCACCGCATCCTGGTACAGCGGCACGGGGATCGCCCCGAGCGACTGGGCCGCCAGCATGGCCGCCGACAGGCGCGGCCGGTTCTCCCCCACCACGATCAGATGCTGGCCGCGCCGCAGGCCGGCGAGCGCCAGACCATGGGCCAGCTCGCGCACCAGCACGGCCAGCTGCGACCAGCTCAGGGTCTGCCAGATCCCGTATTCCTTTTCACGCAGAGCCGGCGCATCGGGGCGCTCGGCGGCATGGGCCAGCAAGAGGCGAGGGAATGTCGCATCCACGTGTTGTCTCCTGTGTCGTGCATGCAAGGCCCGCGAGAAGCGGTGCTGCCGACATCTGTTGCCTGCATGGTAGGCCGTCACTTTGACGCTGTGTTGTCGTTGTAACGACAATTCAAGGGACTGCCCCGCCGGTACTTTCCCGGGGGTGGCCTGTAAGCGCTGCGTCATCTTGGGCGGTGGACACTGCCGTATGAATTCAGCGTCAGGGCCCCGTTCCGCGAGCAGCGGGGCCCATCCACCGTCCAGCCCCAGCATCCCCTTGCGTCAACGCGCCCGCTCGGCCACGGCTGCCGAGTTGGCTGCCATCCCCTGGCTGGATCTCTTGGACGAAGCGCAGCGCGAGCGTGCCGTGCAGCAGCTGCAAGTGGCCGAGGCCGATGTCGGCGAGCGCGTTTGCCGCATCGGCCGGCCGGCGACCTTCTGGTTCGGCGTGGTCGACGGCCTGCTCAAGATGAGCAACGACGATTCCAGCGGCCCGGCCATCACCTTCACCGGCGTGCCGCCGGGCGGCTGGTTTGGCGAGGGCACCTTGCTCAAGCGCGAGAGCTACCGCTACAACATCCAGGCCCTGCGGCGCAGCGTGGTGGCCGGCCTGCCGATCGAGACGTTTCATGAGTTGCTGGAGGGCAGCATCCCCTTCAACCGCTTCATGCTCAACCAGCTGAACGAACGCCTGGGCCAGTTCATCGCCGCGCGCGAGATCGACCGCATCAGCGACCCCGAGCTGCGCGTCGCCCGCAACCTCGCCGCCCTCTTCCACCCCCAGCTCTACCCCGGCGTGGGCAGCCTGCTGCGCATCACCCAGCAGGAGCTGGGCTACTTGGTCGGCCTGTCCCGCCAGCGCGTCAACCTGGCCCTGCACACCTTGGCAGGCCATGGCCTGATCCGCATCGAATACGGCGGCCTGCGGGTGCTGGACCTGCAGGGTTTGAGGCGGTTTCCGCTGCTGAGCACCGGCTGAGGCCCGGGACGAGAAGCGGTTGGAGTTTCAAGCCAGCCGGGCACGGCGCGGCGAGCCCCGCAACAAGCTCAGCGCCGCTTGGCTTGAAACTGCTCGTCCACGATCAACTCTTTCGTGCCGGGCGGCAGCACCTGGAGTGATTTCAGGAACTCGATCAAGGCGTCCTGGTCGGCCTTGGAAGCCGCCTGAAAGGCCTGCCGAGAGGCCAGGGCTTCGCCCGCATGCCCCATCACCGCCTGACGCATGGTGGTGTAAAGGCCGTGGTGGAAATAGGGTCCTGAGTTGGCCACACCCCAGAGGCGCCGGGTAAGGAAACGTCGATTGCCGCCGAGGAACTTGGGCGCCCACACGGGCCAGTTCATGTCCAGGCTTTCTTGAACCATCTCGTCATTGGGATCGGAAATGTCGTGCAACTTCAGGTCGGTGTAGGCCGGCACCCACAGCACATCGTCTTGCGGATGAGCCGGCTTGAGACGCGGTTGAGGCAGGCTGTCGTCGTTCAAGGCCACGCGAACTGCCTTGGCATCGCCCGCCTTCATATTGCCGGGCGGGTTGAAGGGGCCGGGCTCCACAAAGGTCCAGCTCTGGCGACTCAAGGGCAAGCTGGGCGTGTGGCAGGACGCGCAGGCAAACTGATGGTTGAACAAAACTTGGCCACGGGCGATGGCCTGCTCGATCTCTGGCTTGTTCGGGATGACCTGGCCCGGCACCGCCATCACCGCCTGGAACAAGGTCGCCGCGGTGACATCCGCCCGCGTCAGCTCGTTGCTGTAACCATCGCCATCCGGATCGGTGTTGGCACCGAATCGCTCGATGGTCTGGATGCCATGGTGGTGGTTGAAGGAGGTGTTGGTGAAGTCACGCAGCGAGACCGAATTGCCCGCCTGGTGCCAGGGCCGGATGACCAGGGTCGGTGGATCCAGCGGTGTGGCAGTGATCAAGCTCAAGCGCGGCAAGCCTTGAACCTCGCGCACGTCCCACAGTCCGTCTTCCTTGCGCGTCAGGCGTCCAAAGCTGACACCCTTGCTGATCAGCAGACGGGTCTCGCCGCGCTTCATGCTGTCGCGGATGCGCTGCAGATCGGTGGTCATCTCCCGCGCCAGCATTTCCACATAGCCCGAGCCGAACAGGCCCGGCGTGTGGCGGGAGTTGCCCACGCTGGACAGCGTGACGGGTTCGCCCTTCTCGTCCAGGGCACCCCGGGTGGGGGTGGTGTCGGACCGGTCAAAAGTCACCGCATCGAAGCGCTGACCCAAGACGAAGACGTTGGTGACGAAATCGCCGCTGCCTCCCGCCACGCCGTAGGGCTGGTTGTGGCATCCCATGCAGGAATTGGCATCAGGCCCGGAGATGCGATTGAAGCCGCGGGCTCCGGTCAGGCTGAGCGTGGGGTCCGACAGTCCCCGCCCATTGCCCTTGGTGCGGGGGCGCCCGCCGCCCTCCTCTGTCGTCCAGTTGGCGGAGAACACGCGCCGCCCATGCTCAAGGAGTGCAGGCAGCGCAACCTTGAATTCTTCATCGTCTTGCAGATGCTGAGCCAGACCGAGCTCATTGCCAATGCCAGATTGCAAGCGCGAGGCATCGATCAAGCTGACCGCTCCCCAGGCCAAGGAGCACAAGGCCAGGATCGAAACCGGCAACAACCATGGGCGTGCACGAAAACGCTTCATAAAACCCTTGAATTCGCTTTCTCAGTGAGCCGAAGCTCGCACGGCGCAACAGCGGCAGCGCGAGCTTCCCCTGGGATCAATTGCTCTTGGGCAGGACGTCTGGCGAGACCAGCTCGACATTCAGCAGCTGCGCCTGATTCAAGGCGCCGGCGTTGGCACTGCTGCTGCCGCGCGCCAGCAGAACGCCTTGGCGCCAGACCTCCACCATCAATCCGCCCGCAGGCACACCGGAGAGGGAAAAGCGGCCCTGCGGATCGGTGTTGGTCATGCCGCGGTAGCTGGGCAAGGTCGAGGAGTACACGCGCACCTCGGCGTTGGCGAGATCCGAGGCCGCCAACACCCGCGCCGCCGCAGGACGCGCAGCACCGGCACTGGCCACGCTGCTGGCACGCAACTGCGTGGGCGCACTCACCGTGAGCGCCGTCTGCGCTGCGGCGCCACCGTTCAAGGTGGAAGCCAATGCAGGCGCAGCCGGCAGGATGGTGTTGACGCGATAGCCGCCTTGTGCCGTGGGGGTGAAGACGATGAAGGCGCGGTCCAGATCGAACAAGCTGGTCGTGGTGAAGTACTCATACACCGCCGTGCCGGCCGGGATCTCAAGGCTCGGGGTGGCACTGAAGTCGACCTGCTGGAAGGGTGAGTTCGGCCCCGGGGTCAGTCCGGTGATGGCGCCGGTGTTGAGCGCGGTGAGGCCCTGGTAAGCAAAGATGATGCGGCCGTCGCGGAACAGCTGAATCTGCAGCGTGTTGCTGCCACCCTGGCTGTAGTGACGCGTGCGGTCGTAGGTCACGACAAAGCGATCCGGCAGCTGGTCATTGATCAGGACCCCACCGCCACCGATCAGGTCATCGAAGAAGGCCGAAATGCGCTTGCGATTGCTGAAGGCGGGCACGTCCTCGGTGTAGGTGTTGTCACCCGAATCGAAGGTGATGTAGCCGTTCGAACCCACGTACGCGACCGTTTGATTGACGCCGTAGAACGGGAAGGTGAAGGGCAAGGTGCGAGCGGTGTTGCAATCGTCACAGGTGGTCCACAAGGTGCCGTAGTTGGTTTCGAACCTGGCTTCGATCAGGGTGATGGCGCCCACATCGGTGGTGCCGGCCACCACCGGCGCGATGGCCTGAGAGGAGCCCTGGCGCGGCAGACCTGTGGCAGGCGTGAACTCGGCCTGAATGATCAGGCTGCCCAACACAGTGGGCACACCGATGATCTGGAAGCGGCCATCGGCATCGGTGTTGGCGGTTCGCCCGCCGGGCGCGGTAATCCGTGCACCTTGTACCGGCAAGCCTTGCACATCCAAAACCTGGCCGATCACGCGGGTCAGAGGGTCGGGCGCCACCTGCACTTGCACAGAAGGCGCGCTGCCCTCATTGCCACCGAGGTCGCGCGCGACCGCGCCCAGAGTCAGGCTGTTGACCCCAGTCGGCACCGTCAGGGTGTACTGGTAAGGGGCGCTGGTGCTGGTGAAGACGGTTTGGTCATCGACACTGAAGCGCACCGCCGTGACCGTGATGTCGTCTTGCGCATCCACCGCCACCGTCAAAGGCGCGCCCTCATAGACCAGGCTGCCCGGGGCCGGCGACGTGATGGTTGCCGTGGGCGGCACCCCAGCCAAGTCAACCCGCGGCTGGTACTGGCCGATGTAGAGGCGGCTGTCACCACTGCTGCCTCCGCGTGCGGACCCACCGCGATCACCGACGAGGTAAATGAAGCTGTCGTCCACCGCGATATTGGTGCCGTTGTCATCCCGCGCCGTGAAATTGAGGATGGCACGGGGCGCCAGGGCCTGCGGGTTCGAAATGTCCACAATGGGCACCCCGTTGACGAAATAGACGTCAGCACCCAGCGCAAAGTTGCCCGACAGCACCACGTTGTTCAGCAAACCGCCCAAGTTCTGCGGCGTGCGCGAGCGCACCACCGGAGCGGCGAGATTGCTGATGTCCACAGAGGTCATGCTGTTCGCGTAGTCGGCCACAAAGGCCGCGTTGCCGCGCAGGGCCACACCGCGGGCTTCGCCCGTCGCTGCAGTGCCACGCAGCACTGGCGCTGAGAGGTTGCTCACGTCCACCAGCTTGAGCCCGGCACCACCGGCTGCCACTGCGGCCAAGTTACGCGTCGGGTCCAACTCGAGATTCCAGGCGGTCCCTCCCAGATTGATCGCCCCGGCCTGAATCATGGCGCCTGGGTTGGCCACGCTGACGATGTACAGGCTGCTGCCTGCGGCCACGTAGGCCGTGGTGCCCCGGACCTTGACGGCCATGGCATTGCCCACACCCGAGAACGTCCCCAGCAAACGCGGCGCAGTGGGCTGCGACACATTCACCACCTTCAGGCCGGCCGAAGTTGCCAGGTAGGCGATATTGCCGGCCAGCGTCACATCATTGGCATTGCCCCCGACATTGAGCGCGGCCACGATGGCCGGGCTGCGCCGGTCGGCACTGAGGCTGACCACCTGCAAGCCCGCAGAGCCGGCGGCCACAAAGGCGAAGTCACTGTTCACAGCCACCGCGTTGGCATAGCCGGGGATGGGAATGAAGGAAAGCTGGGTTGGTGAGAAGTCCTGCACCACACCCTCGACCTGAGCGCTCTTGCCGTTGTTGCTGACCGTGATCTGGCAAGCGCCGGCCTGGCTGGCGTACACGCGACCGTCAGGCGAGCCAAAGTTGCAACTGGCCACATTGCTGCTGGCATACGTGGTTTGCCGCTGCGCGCTGGTCAGGTTGATCTCAAAGCCATCAATCAGGGTGCCGGTGACGGTGAGTTGAACGCTGGCCGAGCCGGTGATGGAATTGACCACCAGCGTGAAGTTGCCCGGCGTGACACGCAAGCTGCGCAACGCCCCAGCCAAATTGAAGCTGCTGGCATCGGTGGGGTTGCTGCCGGTGGCCAGTTCGGTGCCCTGGGCCAGACGCCAGCGGCGCTGGGTTTCCAGCCCGCCCACGTAGAAGCCGCCGCGCTGCCCACTGGCCGCGCCATACACCGCCGGGCCCAGCCACCAGCTGCTGCCGGCATCGAACAGCAGTGAGCCGCCCACCAGGCCCATGTGCTCACGGCCGGGCAGGTGGATGGTCTCGGCGCCGAGGGTGAACTTCAGCGCCTGTTCGGCGGGTTGGCCGGGGGTTTGGGCCTGGGTGCCCAGGCTGGCCAGCAGGGCGGCCAGCGCGAGGGCGTGCGGGGCCGAAGGGAATTGGTGGTGGGTCATGGGTAGACAGGTTTGGGCGTTGGAATGGATGGGCAGCATCATGCCGCCATGGCTTGGCGGCTTTGCCGCAGCACGCGCCAGCTTTCGGCGCTGTAGAGGGCCAGGGCGCACCAGATCAGCACGAAGCCGATGCCACGGCTGGTGCTGAAGGGCTCGCGGTAGGCGAAAACGCCCAGCACGAACTGGATCGACGGACTGAGGTACTGCAGCAGCCCCAAAGTGGCCAT
>NKIM01000015.1:0-112282 GCA_002255955.1 Burkholderiales bacterium PBB2
GCAGTGGGCCAACCGAGGCTATGTGATGGAGTCGGGCCTGGTGACGATGACGGGCGAGGGTCAGGCCTTGCTCAATGACCCGAAGGTGCGCGCGGCGTATTTGGGGGAGTGAAGTGGGCGAGTGAGCTCGATTCACTGAGGTTTCCGACCCGCAGCCGGCCCCAATCGAAAGACGGGGTCAGGTCTTGCTTTCGAGGGCAGGCGCTTGCGTCTGCCCTTTGTCTTTGCGGCCCCCGTGTTTTCCCTTCCCCCTTGCCTGAGGGGGATTAGGGCTTTGTACGCATATGTGAAATATCACCAGAGTTCTACGCTGCGTTCACGTTCTTCGGTTGTAACGCTCGCGCGAGCCAGGGTTGCCACCGGGGGCTGATCAACACCTCTTTCGAGGGGAAGACGAGGAACCTATGAAACTAGCTAAAAAATGCTTGTTGGGATTGGCCGGCGCGACGCTGGCCCTTGCTGCACAAGCTGACACGTACACCGAGGGTTTTGACAATCTGGCCGCCTCCGGCTGGACCCTGACCAACAACAGCAGCCCCGCCGGTCAGGCTTGGTTCCAGGGCGTGCCCGAGTACTTCGCGGCCCAGTCGGGTGGCGATGGTTCGTATGCCGCCGCCAACTTCCTGAGCGCTGCCAACGGTGCCGGCAGCATTTCCAACTGGCTGATCAGCCCTGAGCTGACCCTGGGTGGCGCCGGCTCCGTGAGCTTTTTCGCTCGCACGGAAGCCCTCGAAGGCTTCTCCGACACCGTCAAGGTCTACTTCAACGCCGGCGCAGACACCGCCACCAGCAGCTTCACCAGCCTGCTGGGCACCGTGACCCTGAGCAGCTCTGGCTGGACGCAGTACACCTTTGCCCTGCCCGAAGCCGCCACCGGCCGCATCGCCTTCGAGTACGCCGTCAGCGACGCCGCCACGGCCAATCTGGCTGCCATCGACAGCGTCAGTGTCAGCGCCGTGCCGGAACCCGCCAGCTTCGCCCTGATGGGCTTGGGCGTGCTGGGCCTGGCTTTCCTGCGCCGCCGCCAAGACTGAGATCGCTGGCTGCCACGCTGCCGCCCGCGGCGGTGTGAGCGCCGCCGATCCGATTTCCATTTCGGCTCTCCACACAAGGACATTGCCATGATTCAAAAGAAGACCCAGCAGGCCTTGCGGCTTGCGAGTGCTGTTGCGCTGTTCGCAGTGGCCGGCCTGGCCCAAGCGGCTGGCCAAACCGTCGCCAAAGACCCGGAAACCGGTGCCCTGCGCGCACCGACCGCGGCTGAGGCCCAAGCCCTGCAAGGCAAGGCCGCCAGCGGCCGCCTGAGCAACGCTGCCAGCCAGCCGCGCGGCCTGCTGACCGGCAAGATCAACCCGGCGCCGGTGTACCACCGTGATGGCACGGTCGAGCAAGAGCTGGACGAAAGCAGCCAGTCCTTCTCGGTCGCTGTGCGCAAGGCCGACGGCACGATCGAAACCGCCTGCGTGACCGGCGCTGAAACCGCTCAGGCCATCGTCAAGGGCAAGAAGTCCATCAGCAAGACAGCAAAGGTGCATGCACATGAGCACAAATAAATTCTTCGGCGGCAAGCTCGCCTCCGGCGCGCTGCTGATCGCGGCCGGTCTCCTGGGTGCCAGCCTGCAAGCGCAAGCGGCAGCCGTCATCACCATCAACAACCTGAACGCACCCGGCGAAGGCTTCAACGACCCGACACCGGTCGCGCCGGTCGGCGGCAACAGCGGCACCACCCTGGGTGAGCAGCGCCTGATTGCCTTCACGCACGCCGCCAACATTTGGGGCGCGACGCTGACCAGCAACCAGCCCATCGTCATCAATGCCCAGTTCAGCAACCTGACCTGCACGGCCACCTCGGCCACGCTGGGCAGCGCTGGCGCCACTTCGATCTTCCGCAACTTCCCCAACGCACCGAAGGCCAACACCTGGTACTCGTATGCGCTGGCCAACAAGATCGCTGGAGCCTACCAAGGCACGGCCGGTGCGGCCCAGATCAATGCCAACTTCAATGCCAAGCTGGGTCAAACCGGCTGCCTGGACGGCACCTTCTTCTACCTGGGTCTGGACAGCAACCACGGCAGCAACATCGACTTCGTCGTGACCCTGCTGCATGAAATGGGCCATGGCGTCGGTTTCCAGACCTTCACCAACGGCTCCACGGGTGCGCAAAACGGCGGTTTCCCGGCCATCTGGGATCACTACCTGATGGGTTCGGCCACCGGCAAGCTGTGGAAGGACATGACCAATGCCGAGCGTCAAGCCTCGGCCCTGAGCGGCGACAAGCTGGTCTGGACCGGTCCTCTGACCAACGCTGCTGCACCTGAAGTGCTGCGTCAGGGCGTGCCTGCGCTGAACGTGAGTGGTTCGCAAGCCGGCGCCACTGCCGGTGCCCACCCGGTGGGTGAAGCGTCCTTTGGTCCGGCCCTGAGCGCCACCCCGATCACGGGCGCCATCATGCCGGTGGTGACCGCCGCTGGTGCGCTGGATCTGGCCTGCGACCCGCTGACCGGCCTGAACGCCATCGCCGTGCGCAACAACGTGGCCCTGGTCAGCCGCGGTACTTGCGGTTTCACCATCAAGGTGAAGAACCTGCAGAACGCCGGCGCCAAGGCCGTGCTGGTGGCCGACAACGCAGCCGGAACCGTGACCGGTCTGGGCGGCAGCGACCCGACCATCACCATCCCGGCCGTGCGCATCACGCAAGCCGACGGCGCCGCACTGCTGGCAGCCCTGGGCAAGCGCACCCGCACGACCTCGGCCGTGTACGCCACGCTGGGCCTGGACATGAGCCGCTACGCCGGCACTGACTCCGCAGGCCGCCTGCTGATGTTCGCGCCGAACCCGTATCAAGGCGGTTCCTCGGTGTCCCACTTTGACACGTCGGCCACCCGCAATCTGCTGATGGAACCGGCCATCAGCGCCGATCTGACCCAGTCTCCGCTGGTGCCGCAGGATCTGACCTTCAAGCTGTTGCAAGACATCGGCTGGTAAGCCAGGCGGTCGCTGCGCTCAGGCGCGGCGATCTCGTCTGCCACGGCGCGCCACCTTCGGGTGTCGCGCCGTTTTTCATGGTGGATCCGCGGGCGCTGTTCGTGCCGACCGGTGCGCGTCCGTACCTCGTCTGTAACCCACTCGAGCCTGCAATCTTGTAATATGGTTACCAACTTTCAAGCCGCCGAGTTACACCGGCCGACTGTATGAACAAGACCCTGATCGCCGTCACCGAACGCATCCGCGCGCGCAGCGCTGCCAGCCGCGCCGCCTACCTCGACGGTGTCGACCGACTGGCGGGCCGCAAGCGCGGCATCGAGCGCATGGGTTGCGCCAATGTGGCCCACGCCGTGGCGGCCATGCCGGCCAACGACAAGCTGCGCATCGTGGCCGAAAAGGCGCCGCACCTGGCCATCGTCACGGCCTACAACGACATGCTGTCGGCCCACCAGCCTTACGAGGCCTACCCGAATCTGATCCGCGCCGAAGCCCACGCCCAGGGTGCCACGGTGCAGGTGGCCGGCGGCGTGCCCGCCATGTGCGACGGCGTGACCCAAGGCCTGCCCGGCATGGAGCTGAGCCTGTTCTCGCGCGACACCATCGCCATGGCCACGGCCGTGTCGTTGAGCCACGACGTATTCGATGCCGCCTTGCTGCTGGGCATCTGCGACAAGATCGTGCCGGGTCTGCTGATCGGCGCTTTGCATTTCGGCCATCTGCCCTGCGTTTTCGTGCCGGCCGGGCCGATGAGCAGCGGCCTGCCCAACAACGAAAAAGCCAAGGTGCGCGAGCAGTTCGCGCAAGGCCTGGTCGGCCGCGATGAGCTGCTCAAGGCCGAGTCCGCCGCCTACCACGGCGCCGGGACCTGCACCTTCTACGGCACGGCCAACAGCAACCAGATGCTGCTGGAAGCCATGGGCCTGCATGTGCCGGGAGCAGCCTTTGTTCATCCGCATGAGCCGCTTCGCGAAGCCCTGACCCGCGAGGCGGTGCGTACAGCCCTGTCCATCACCGCCAAGGCCCGCTACACACCGATCGGCCGGCTGGTGGACGAGCGCTGCATCGTCAATGCCATGGTGGCCCTGCTGGCCACCGGCGGCTCGACCAACCACCTGATCCACTGGGTGGCGGTGGCCCGTTCGGCCGGCATCCTGATCGACTGGAGTGATTTTTCCGAACTGTCCGCTGTGGTGCCTCTGCTCAGCCGTGTCTATCCCAATGGCGCGGCCGATGTGAACCAGTTCCAGGCGGCCGGAGGCCCCAGTTTTGTGATCCGCGAGTTGCTCGACGCCGGCCTGATGCATGAGGACGTGCTCAGCGTGGCCGGCAACTCGCTGCGCCCCTTTGCCCGCCAGCCGCATCTGGCCGAGAACCAGGCCGTGCAGTGGCATGATCTGGCCCCCGAGAGTGGAGACGAGAGCGTGGTGCGCCGAGCAAGCGCGCCCTTCAGCGCCAGCGGTGGGCTGAAGCTGCTGCAGGGCAATTTGGGCCGTGCCGTGATCAAGGTCTCGGCCGTGCCGGAAGACCGCCACATCGTCGAAGCGCCGGCGCGCATCTTTGCCGACCAGGAGTCGATGCTGGCGGCCTTCAAGGCGGGTGAGCTCGAGCGCGATGTCATCGTCGTCGTGCGCTTCCAGGGCCCGCAAGCCAATGGCATGCCCGAGCTGCACAAGCTGACGCCGCCGCTGGCCGTGCTGCAAGGGCGTGGTTTCAAGGTGGCCCTGGTCACCGATGGCCGCATGAGCGGTGCGTCGGGCAAGGTGCCGGCCGCCATCCACGTCTCGCCCGAAGCCCTGGCCGGCGGCCCGCTGGGCAAGCTGCGCGATGGTGATCTGGTGCGTCTGGACGCCGTCACGGGCGAGCTCCTGGCCCTGGTGTCTGAGGCCGAATGGGCCGCCCGCGAGCAGGCCCAGATCACCCCCGAGCAAGCCGCGCAAAACGGCCAAGGCCTGGGCCGCGAGCTGTTCGCCGGCCTGCGCCGCAATGTGCGCACGGCGGAAGAGGGCGCCGTCAGCTGGCTCTGATCCGCCGCTGCTTGCCGCCTCGCCCTTTGTATCGATTCCCCACAAGGTTCTAGCCCATGAGCATCTCCAACACCCTGGCCCTGGCCGCGCACGGCCCCGTCATTCCCGTCATCGTGATCCAGCGCCTGGAAGACGCCGTGCCCCTGACCCAGGCCCTGGTGGCCGGTGGCGTGCGCGTGCTGGAGGTGACGCTGCGCACGCCGGTCGCCCTGCAGGCCATGGAGGCCATGGCGCGCGCCGTGCCCGAAGCCATCGTCGGTGCCGGCACGCTGCGCACGGCGGCCGATGTGCAGGCGGCCAAGAACGCAGGCTGCCAGTTCGGCGTCAGCCCTGGTTTCACCGAGGCCATCGGCGCCGCTTGCCAGCAACATGGCTTGCCCTTGCTGCCCGGCGTGTCCACCGCGAGTGAGGTGATGCAGGCCAATGCGGCGGGCTACAGCTTCCTGAAGTTGTTCCCGGCCGTGGCGGTGGGCGGCGTGAACCTGCTCAAGGCTCTGGGCGGCCCTTTCCCTGATGTGGCGTTCTGCCCCACCGGCGGCATCAGCCTGGAGACCGCGCCGCAGTTTCTGAGCCTGCCGAACGTCAAGGTCTGCGGCGGCTCCTGGCTGACCCCGCAGGACGCGGTCGATGCTGGCGATTGGGCGCGCATCACGCGCCTGGCGGCCGAAGCCGCCGCGCTGCGCGCCTGAGCCTGAGCCTGAAACTCAAGCCGGGCGTTCAAACACCAGGCAGGTCGTGCTGGCATGGGCGTACAAGCGCCCGTCATGGCCCAGCAATGAGGCCTCGGCCGTGGCCACCTGGCGGCCGCTGTGCAGCACCCGGCCGACGGCGCGCACCAGGGGCACCTGCTCGGTCAGGGCGCGCACCATATTCACCTTGAACTCCAGCGTGGTGTAGGCCCGGCCCACCGGCATGGTGGTGTGCACCGCGCAGCCCAGGGCCGAGTCCAGCAAGGTGGCATACCAGCCGCCGTGGACGGTGCCGAGCGGGTTGTAGTGGCGCCGCATCGGCTGGCCCTGGAACACCGCTTCGCCGTGGGCGACCGAGATCAGCATGAAATCCAGGGTGGCACAGATGGGCGGTGGCGGCAGTTGGCCGTCCAGCATGGCCTGCATGGCTTGCAAGCCCGTCAGGGCCTGAACCTGATCGGGGCGGGCCACGCCGCAGCCCAGGCCGCTGATCCGCGCGCGCACCGCGGCTTCTTCGGCCTGCCATTGCTGCAACAAGGCGTCGAGTTCTTGCTTGTTTTTCATGGCTGCGTGCTCGTGCTCAAGCCTGGGTCGCGGCGATCTGGCGCAGGGCCTGGGCGAAGACCTCGGGCGGCTGGCCGCCCTGGATCAGGTGGCGTTGGTTGATGACGATGGCGGGCACGGAGTTGATGCCGGCGGCCTGCCACTCGGATTCGGCTTGGCGCACCTCGGCGCTGAATTGATCGCTGGCCAGCACTCCGGCCGCAGCCTCGCCGTCCAGGCCCACGCCTTCGGCGGCGCGGCGCAGCACCGCGTGGTCACCGGGGTTCTGGCCTTCGGTGAAGTAGGCGCTCAGCAGCGCCAGCTTGAGATCGCGCTGCGCCTGGCTCCCTTGCAACCCGGCCCAGTGCAGCAGGCGGTGGGCGTCAAAGGTGTTGTAGATGCGGTCACGGGCGCCCTTGGTGAAGGTGAAGCCCAGCTCGGCGCCGCGTTGGCGGATGGTTTCGCGGGTTTGCTCCAGCTGGGCCGGCGCCGCGCCGTACTTGCGCGCCAGGTGGGCGTTGATCTCCTCGCCCTCGGGGGCCATCTGCGGGTTCAGCTCGAAGGGCTGAAAGTGCAGATCCACCTGCAGCTCCGGCAGGCTTTGCACGGCCTGCTCCAGCGATTTGAGGCCGATCGCGCACCAGGGGCAGGACACGTCGGAGATGAAGTCGATGCGTAGGGAGGGGGAAGATGAGCTCATGCCGGGCACTGTAGCCCAGGGCTGCTGTGCCGGCAGGCCTGTGGTCTTGCGGCGCTGGCTTCAGCCCCGCGTGCGGCCGGGCAGGGTGGCCAGCAGCACGCCGGCCAGGGCCAGGCCGTAGGCCCAGGCCTGCCCGCCGCTCAAATGCTCGCCGAGCAGCAGGCCGACCAGGGCCGTGGCCACCGGCAGGAAGACCATGAAGACGCCCGCCTGGCCGGCCGGCACCTTGCGCAGCCCGCTCATCCACAGCCACACCGTCACCATGCTGGCGGCTGCCGCGTAGAACAGCAGCAGGCCCCAGATCGGCAGCGTGGGTTGGCTGAAATCAAAGCGAGTCGCCTGCCACAGACCGAGCGGCGTGACCAGGGCCAGGCCCCAAAGGTTGATCAAGGCACTGATGCGCTTGGGCGAAACCTGGGCCGTGAGCTTTTTGCCAATCACCACATAGCTGGCTTCGCAGAACACCGCGCCCAGCAGCAGGCTGATGCCCAGCCAGGAGGTGGCCGCCGGGCTGCCGGCCGGCGCGCGTTCCAGCGCCACCAAGGCGATGCCAGCGACGCCAAGGGCGATGCCGGCCCAGACGCGCGCCGTTTGGGTTTCCTTCAGCAACACACGGCTGAGCAAGGCCACGGCGGCCGGGATGCCGGCCAGGATCACCCCGGCCACCACGGCCGAGCTGTGCTGCAGGCCGAACAGCAGGCAGATGGAAAACAGGAAGTTTCCGAGAAAGGACTCCAGGAATAGCAGGCGCCGGTGCCGACCGTCGAGCGGTGCCTCGCCCGGCCCGCGTCGCAGCCAGGGCAGCATCAGCACGGCCGCCAGGCCGAAGCGCAGCCAGGCCAGCAAAAACACTGGAAAGCTCAGCAGCAGGACCTTGGACAGGCCCACATAGCTGCCCACCAGGCTGGTGCTCAGGGCCAGGCAGACATAGGCCAGCCAGGGCGTGGCCATGGCTCGGCCAGCGTTGGGGGGACTTGCAGAGGCGTCGGAGGGGAGTGCGGGCATGGGGCAGATGGGCGGGAGCTGGTGCCCATTGTGGCGGACCGTCCGCCAAGCCCCGGGTAGACTCTGAAAAACCAAATTTAATGATTTTTGAGGTTGGCGTGGCGGCCTGCCTCGCCGCTCGGTGCCGATGCGCCAAACCGTGATGGATTCGAGCTTCTCGACCCGACTGCGGCCCCACGTGCCCGGCAAGGCTGGACTCGGCTGACAAAAACGATAAAACTGCTTTCATTGATTATGGTGAATGCAATGAATCGCACAATTATCGCCATCGACGACCAAGCCGACATCCGCAAGCTGATCCGCATGACGCTGGAGTTCAAGAACTTCCGCGTCATCGAGGCCGAGAGTGGCGAGCTGGGCTTGCAGCTGGTGCGCAGCCACCGGCCGGATCTGATCCTGCTCGATGTGATGATGCCCGGCCTCGACGGCCTCACGGTCAGCAAGACCCTGGCGGCCGAACCGGAGCTGAGCCACATCCCGGTGGTGATGCTGACGGCGCTGGACCGCGACCACGACATCGAAGCCGGGCTGCAAACCGGCGCACGCGCCTACCTGATCAAGCCCTTCAGTCCGATGGAGCTGATCCGCCTGGTGGCCCAGCTGACCGAGGCGGGTGGCGCCGCCTGAGGGCGGATTCGCCGCCGCACTGCACACCCGAGGACATGGCTGTGATCAAGGTCTTGGTCGTTGACGATTCCGCCCTGATGCGGCGGCAGCTCACCCAGCTGTTTCAGGCCGAGGGCGACTTTGAAGTGCGTCAGGCCCGCAATGGCGTGGAGGCCGTGGCCGAAAACCTGGCCTTCGCGCCCGATGTGCTGACCCTGGATATCAATATGCCGGAGATGGACGGCATCACTGCGCTGTCGCTGATCATGTCCGGCCGACCGGTGCCGGTGGTGATGGTGTCCTCGCTGACCGAAAAGGGCGCACTGGCCACGTTCGAGGCGCTGAACCTGGGTGCGGTGGACTATGTGGCCAAGCCGGGCGGCACCATTTCGCTGTCTCTGGAACAGGTGCGGCAGGAACTGATCCATAAGGTGCGTGTGGCAGCTTCGGCGCGGCTGCAGCCCGGGCGGCCGCGCGTGCAGCAGCAGCAGCAGCAGGAGGCGGCTTCATCGCGTGCGCGGCTGCGAGCCGTGGCAAAGCCCAACCTCTCCACGGCACCGCGCGCCGTGCCCCCGCGCAGCGTGGCGCTGGGGTCGGGGCCGGAGGAGGGCTTGCTGCTCATCGGTGTCTCCACCGGCGGGCCGCGCGCGCTCGAGACCCTGCTGCCGGCCTTGCCAGTCGATTTCCCCTGGCCGGTCCTGGTGGCCCAGCACATGCCCGCCAGCTTCACCGGGCCGTTTGCTGCACGCCTGAACCGCCTGTGTGCGCTTGAAGTGCTGGAGGCGAACCGGCCCATGGCCTTGCTGCCGGGCCGGGTCTACATCGGCCGGGGCGGAGCCGACATGGTGCTCAGCCGCCGCGCCGGCCAGCTGCATGTGATGCCGCGTCCTGAGGCCGCCGAGATGCTGTGGCACCCCTCGGTCGAACTGCTGGGCCGCAGCGCGCTGGCTCTGCTGCCGGCGGCATCGCTCAGCGCGGTGATGCTGACCGGCATGGGCCATGACGGCGCCGATGCCTTTGCCGCCATCCGCCAGGGCGGCGGCCGCACGATTGCCGAGTCCAGCGAGACCGCGGTCGTGTTTGGCATGCCGGCCGAACTGATTGCCCGTGGCGGCGCCGGCCTGGTGCTGCCGCTGGAACGCATCGCGCCGCAGCTCTTGCTGTGGGCGCGACGCTGAACCCGAACTCATCGCTCAGAACCCTCGCAAGGAAAGGATTTCGATCATGGCCAAGACAATCATGGTGGTGGACGATTCGGCCACGATGACGCTGAGCCTGCGCTCCAGCCTGGAGATGAATGGCTACAAGGTGCTGACCGCAGCCGATGGCTTGCAGGCCTTGCAACTGCTCAAGACCAGCCCGGCCAAGCCCGACCTCATCATCACCGACATCAATATGCCGCGCATGGGCGGGCTGGAGCTGATCCAGGCCATCAAGGCGCAGGCTGGCTTTCGCTTCACTCCCATCCTGACCTTGACCACCGAGAGTGACGCGGCAAAGCGCGATGAGGCCAAGCAGCTGGGCGCCACCGGCTGGCTGGTCAAGCCGGTCACTGGCGGGGATTTGATCCGCCTCGTCAAGCAAGTCGTGCCGGGCGCCTGAGGGGCGAACACCATGGATGCCCACACCCAATCCGGCGCTCAGCCCGCGGACTCCGCCGAAGCCACCGGCACGCGCGCCTGGCTGCAGGGTCAGGTCTTGCGCGCCTGGGCGGAGCGCCTGGCCGCCGCGCTGCTGTGCGGCGGGTCTGGCGGCACCTTGTTCATGCTCGCGCAGGCAGGTGGCCATCAGGAGGCGCTCGCTTTCGGCGCCGGTGTGCTGCTCGTCGGCGCCAGCCTGTGGTTGCAGCCGCGTCTGGCGCGCGGCTTGATGCCGCTGCTGGCCCGCGCCTGGCGGCCGGCCGACGCGGCGGGGGCTCCCGCGCCCTCCGGGCCGATGCCGCGCCAGGCGGCGGCGCAAGAGCTGCGCCAGGTCAGCCCCTACCTCAGCACCATGGCCCAGCACCTCGACGATGCGCTGCAGGAGACCGAGCGCGGCGTGGTGCAGATCATCGGCGTCATCAATTCGGTGCACCAGGTCTCAGACCGGCAGATGGAGCGCATCCGTGCATCCGAGGACAACGGCGCCGAGCTCAGCGAGGTGATGAAGGAAAAGCTGCTGATCGACCGCCAGCTCAGCGCCGTGCTGGAGATGTTCGTGTCCGAGCAGGAGCGTGATGTCGAGGCCAATCTGGGCCGCATCAAGCGCTTGCAGGAGGTCAAGGCCCTCGCGCCCCTGGTCGAGGTGATTTCCACCGTGGCGCGGCAAACCAACTACCTGGCCATCAATGCGGCCATCGAGGCAGCCCGGGCCGGCGAGGCCGGGCGAGGCTTTGCCGTGGTCGCGGGCGAGATCCGGCAGCTGTCCAACCGCACGGCCGAGGCTGCGGTCGACATCGGCCGCAAGATCAGCGCCGCCACCGATGGCATCGACACCGAGCTGCATGCGGCCGAAAACGCGGCCGACCGCTATTCGGCCAGCGGCCATATGCGCAAAGGCTTGCAGGATGTGCGCGAGATGCAGGACCGGCTGGTGCAGGCGTCTTCGCGCCTGCTGGGCTTCATCGATGCGGTCAAGGACGGGCACGATGCGGTGGTCGAGCAACTCTCGGGCGCCCTGGGCCAGATCCAGTTTCACGATGTGATGCGCCAACAGGTTGAGCAGGTGCAGTCCGCCCTGCGCGAGCTCGATGAGCACCTGCAGGACATGGCCGGTCAGCTCAGCGACCAGGCCTGGGAGCCCGAACGTTTGTTCGGCGTCAAACAACGACTTGCGGCCCAGGTGCAGGCTTATGTGATGCACAGCCAGCGCAGCGTCCACGAGCGGGTGACCGGCGATGTGCTGACCCAGGGCCAGCCACGGCCGGCCATCGAGTTGTTCTGACGCACCGCATCCATCTGCCATGCGCATGAAGGTCTTATTGAGCGACGCATGGGCAGCGCCAGGCGGCAGAATCCATCGCCAGGAAATCCCGTTCCTGCCCGGGCCCGCACAGGTGGCCGGCCCCGCAAGACAGCCAAGGTTGCGCCCCCATGTCGCTCGAAAAGCTCGAAAAAGAAGTCTTGACCACCAAGCAGGCGGCCGAACTGCTCGATCTGTCCATCACCTCGGTGCAGAAGATGGTGATCAACGGCGAGCTGGAGGCCTGGACCACCCCGGGTGGCCACCGGCGCATCTATCGCGCTTCCGTCGAGGCTCTGGCCAAGCAGCGCCCAGGTGCCGGCATGGCTGTCTCGCCGGCAGGTCTGGCCGCGGTGGCGTCGCACAGCGACCCAGCTGCGCCCCTCGCGCTGCCCAGCCGCTCTCATCAGCCGCAGCCCGGGCCGGGGCCGCAAGCCTTGCGTGTGCTGCTGGCCGAGGACGATGCCGATCAGGTGAACTACCTGCGCCGGCTGATGCAGCAGAGCGCACGCGCGGGTGTCGAGTTGATGGTGGCCAGCGACGCCTCGCAGGCCCTGGTGTTGATCGAGCGGCAGCGGCCCGATCTGGTCATCACCGATCTGGTGATGCAACCCTTCGACGGCTTCCATCTGGTCAAGATGCTGGACCAGGACCCGGCCTACCGGGCTATCGAGGTCTTGGTCATGACGGCCATGAATCCCCAGGAGGTGCAGGCCCGTGGGCGCCTGCCGGCCTGGGTGACGGTGTATCAGAAGCCGGTGGGTGCCGAGCGCCTGCTGGGTTATCTCGATGCCTTGCAGGCGCGCAGCTTGCGGGCGCACAGCTCGGCCCCGCCGGGCGCGCTGCCCTAGCCGCTGCAAGCAAAGGGCGGCAAGGCAGGGGCGGGGCGCAAGGCGCTGGCCCAGGGTGGTTTGGCAGTTCTCCTGAGGCAGACACATGACCCCGATCGATTCCCTGCGTTCCGCGCCCGGCTTGCAGCCCGGCCTTGTGCGGGTGGACGCAGACTTGCGTCTGCTGAACGACGACGGCACGCCGTCCACCGAACTGAGTGCGCGGGTGCACCCTGCGGCGCGCTCGCGCCTGGCGGCCTACCTGCAGGCCCAGCGCGAACAGCCGCAAGCCGAGGCCTGGCTGCTGGGCCTGCCCCTGAACGTGGAGCCGGAGCAGATGGCCTGGGTCGATGTGCGCTTGCACTGGCAGGCGGAGGCGTCGGGTGGTGCGGGCAGCGGGGTCTGGCACGGTGAATGCCGTGACGCCACGCAAGCCCTGCTCGATCAGCGTTTGGCTGCCCTGGGCTTGTCGGTGCTGGACCTGATGCCCAGCGCCGCCGTCATCACCGAGGCGCGTGCGGATCGGCCCATCGTCTACGCCAACCCGGCTTTTGTGGCCCTGACCGGCTACGCCCGCGAGGAGATCCTGGGCCGCTCCTGCGCTTTCTTGCAGGGCCAGGAGCGCGAGCAGCCGGCCCTGCCGGCCCTGCGCCGCGCCTTGGCGCAGGGTGAGGCCTTCGAGGGGGTGCTGCACAATTTCCGCAAAAACGGCCAGCCCTTCTGGAACCATCTGCGCATCACCGCGCTGCGTGATCCGGAGACCGGTTGGGTCACCCATTTCTGGAGCGTGCAGACCGATGTGACCGAGAAGCGCGAGCGCATTGCGGCGCTCTCGGTGCTGTCGCTGGAGCTGGAGAGCCTGTTCCAGGACACGCCGGTCGGCCTGGTGTCCTTCGACCGCCAAGGCCGGGCCAATCTCGTCAATGCCGCCACGGCCCATCTGACCGGGCTGGCTTTGCAGGGCCTGGACCGCATGCAGGTGATCGCGGCACTGGCGCCCTGGCGCTTGAATGATGAGGCCGACAGCATCTTCACCGGTGCCAGTGGCGGCGTCTGCCACATCCGTGTGCCGGGCGGGCGGCCGCGGATTCTTGAGCTGTCCACCGGTACGCATGGCAGCAGCGGCACCTTTGACATCCTGGTCATCCGCGATGTCACCGCCGAGCGCACGGTGTCGCAGATGAAGACCCAGTTTCTCAGCAGCGCCGCGCATGAGCTGCGTGCGCCCTTGGCCAGCATCCAGGGCTTTTCCGAGCTGATGCAGATGCGCGGCGGCCTCAGCGAGGATCAGGCCAGCATGATGGAGACCATCCAGCGCCAGTCCAAGCGCATGACCGCCTTGCTCAACGATTTGCTGGACCTGACCCGCATCGAGGCACAGCTGCCCGGGCAGATGGATCTGCGCGAGGTGGACTTGCTGGCGGTGGCCCAGTGCGCCGTTGACGACCAGGCGGTGCTCAGCGAGAGACACCCGCTTTTGCTCCAGGCCGAGCTGCGCGATTGGCTGGTGCAGGCCGATGAAGTCAAGCTGGAGCAGGTGCTGGTCAACCTGCTCAGCAATGCCCGCAAATACTCGCCGCAGGGTGGCACCATCGAGCTGAGCCTGCTGCGCCGGCCGGAGCGGGGTCAGCTGGGCCTGGCCGTTCGTGACCACGGCATGGGCATGAGTCCGGACACCCTGTCCAAGCTCTTCACCCGTTTCTTCCGCGCCCATCCCAATGGCGAGGTGGGGGGCACCGGCCTGGGCCTGTGCATCGTGCAAGAGCTGGTGGAGCGCATGCAAGGCTGCATCGAGGTGCAGAGCGAGCTGGGCCAGGGTTCGGTGTTCACCGTGTGGCTGCCGGCGGCTCACCAGGCGCCCGTGCAGTCGGAGTGAAGCGCGTGGAAGGGCCGACCTCATCAGGGATGAAGCTGTGGGGTGACGGCGGCCGGCCGGGATGGCGCGGCCTGCTGCGTGCTGCCAGCTGCTTGCTGGCCTACCTCGCTTTGGCCGTCCTGGACCGGCTTGTGGCCCTGCGCCTGGATTTGGCGGGGCCGGGCCTGGCGGACGGCGCACTGGCGCTGTCGTGGCTGTCCTCGGAAAGCCTGCGCTTTCACTGGCAGCTCGCCCTGGCGGTCTTGATCCTGCTGCAGCAAGACCGCTGGCGCCATGCTGGCCTGTGGTGCCTGGCGCTGCTTGGGGTGGAGCTGGGTTTGAGCTTGATTGAGCGCGCGCCGCTCGGCTTCAGCGGCGCCGCGCTGGCCAGTCTCTGGGCCGGCCCGGACGAGTCGGGCTCTCCCTGGCCGCGCGCTCTGCAGCTGCCTTTGCAAGCCCTCTTGATGCTGGGCCTGGCGAGCGCCTGGCGCTGGCCCTGGGTGGCGCCGGCTGGGCGCTCTCGCGTCTGGCACGCCGTGCAGCGAGCGGGCTGGGTGGCGCTCAGCGCGGGAGTGAGCGAAGCCTTGCTGATGTGGGATTGGGTCAGTCCGGTCTGGCTGCTGCTCTCGGCTTTGGCGCAGGTGCTGGCCCTGAGTTTGAGCTGGGTCTGGCTGGCGGCCTGGCTGCAGCCCGCCGAATCGAACCGGCGCGAGTGTGGGCAGCTGGGGGCCGTGGCGGCCTGCGGGGTGGCGCTGTCTGTTGCTTTGGGCTGGCAGTGGCAGCGCGAACAAGAGCTGGATCAGCGCCAGCAGCTGGAGGCGCAGGCCGTGCAGCGCGGCATGGCGCTACAGGCCCAGATGCAGGCGCTCGAACAAGAGCTGCGACTGCTGCGGCGCGTGCTTGCGGATTCAGCGCCGCTGGGCGATGAGGTGTTCCGGCCGCTCGCGCGCGGCATGCTGGACGCCGATCCCGCGCTGAATGCTGTCTTGTGGCAGCCCGCTGCGCTGTCGGGGCTGCCTCAAGGCTTGCGGACAGCGCCTGCATCAGCACGCCCCCCCATCCGGACGGTGCCGGCCGAGCTGGAGGCCTCGCTGCCTGCCCTGGCTTCGGAGCGGCAGTGGAGGCAGCTTTGGGAGGGGGCCGCCCGAGACGAGTTTCGCTGCTGGTCCGATCGAGTGTCGGGCACCTGGCTTGTGCTGCGTGCAGGCACAGAGCCGGGCGCTGCTTGGGTGGCGGCGGGTTTGAATTGGGAGCGCATGCTGGAGGCTGCGGCGCAGCGCTCCGCGCAGACCGGTGAGCGGGATGCCGAGTTGCACATGCAGATCAGCGATTCGGCGCAGGGCCTGCGGGCTTCATGGCCCGAGCGAGTGCCCCGCACGCCGCCGGATCAGGGGGGGGGCGAGCTTGCCCCGGCTTTCCAGGGGTCTTGGGCGCTGTGGGGCCAGGCGCAGCACTGGCAGCGCAGCGTGGCGCTGACAGGGGCTGGCACCGAACTCCAGCTGCAGTTGTCGGCAAGGCTGAGCCCCTGGCGTGAATCCACGCCGGGTCATGCGTCGCCAGCCAGCGGTTTCGCGGTTTTGTGGGGCGGGCTGCTGCTCACGGGCGGCCTGCAACTGGCGCTGAGCCTGGGCCAGCAACGGCGGCGCCGGCAATCGGTCTTTGGCCAGGAGCGCCAACTCGATCTCGAGCAAAGCCTGCTGATGCTGGACTATTCGGTGCAGCAGTTCCACCGCCAATCCGAGCAGCTGCATGCGCTGCTCGATGCCACGCCTGTGGGCTACGCCGCATTCGACGCGCCCGGCCAAGGCCTGTACAGCAACAAGGCGTTTGCCGTGCTCAGCGGGGCCGAGGTGGACGCGCCGACGCCGTCCTTGGCCCATGTGCTGCATCAAATGGCCGGCCGTGCCAGCCCGGCAGCGGTGGCGGCCGAGTTGCGGGCCCTGGCGCAGGCGGTCGAGGCTGAGCCCGTGGCGCCCTTGGCTGTGGACGGCTTGGCGCGCGTGCGCCGCCTGGTCTTGTTGCCAGAGGCGGGGCAGGGTGGCGGTCAAGGTGGGGTGAAAGAGGAAGCCCGTGAGCTGGAGCTGCGCCTGTTGAGCTTCGAGCAGGGGGCGATTGCGCATGTGCTGCTGCTGCTGGATGTCAGTGAGGAGCAGCGCCTGGAGCGCAGCAAGGCGCAGTTCATCAACAACGCCGCACATGAAATCCGCACGCCCTTGACCGTCATCCTGGGTGCGGCCGAGCTCTTGCAGGCCATGCCACCCGAGGCCGAGGCGATGCGCCAGCAATGCAGCGCCGACATCCTGCGCAAAGCCCAGGAGCTGCAAAACCTGGTGCGCGGCTTGCTGGACTTGAGTGAGCTGGATGCGCAGGGCGCGCGCAGCCTGCGCTGCCAGGCGCTCGATCCGGTGCCCTGGCTTCAGCAGCTTTGCCAGCGCTACCACCCGCAGGCCCCAGGCCTGGCGCCCGAATTTCACAACGATGGCGAGGCCTCGCCTGGCCTGCACTTGACGCTCGACACCCGCAAAATGGAGCGCGCCTTGCAGCACCTCCTGGCCAATGCCTACGAGTTTTCGTCGCCGGGCAGCCCTGTGCGAGTGACGCTGGCTGAGGCCGCAGCGGCGCCGGCCGGCAGCCAGCACAGCGGGCCCTGGCTCGAGCTGGCCGTGCATGACCAAGGCATGGGCATGAGCCCGGAGCAGGTGGCCCGCGCCTTCGATCGTTTCTACCGTGCCGACCTCAGCGGCAGCCGGCCCGGTTTCGGCCTCGGCCTGAGCTATGTGCGCCGCTTGGTGGAACTGCACGGCGGCCAGGTGCACATCGACAGCGCGCTGCAACAAGGCTGCGTGGTCCGGCTTTGCTTGCCGGCGATGAGGGCAGACGTGGCGCCGGCAACCTGAGCCCGCTTGTGTCCGCTTGTGCCGGCACGCCGATGAGAAGAAGCCCCGGAGCCTGTGCCCGGGCTTGATGTTTGATGGCGGCGCTGCCGTCGGGTGTGCTCACTGCGCTTCCGCGAGAGCGCAGCGCCCAGCGCGCAGCCCTCGACGTGGGATTCATCGGGTGTTCGGTCCAACGCGGGCCTTGCGACCGTTCAGGCAAGCCTTGGCGCAGTTCGTCGGATGGGGCGAGCCCGAAGCCTAGGTCTCAGGCCATGCTGGTACCAGCCGGTTGCAAACCAGCACCCTCGACGGACCCTCTAGAACGGAAGCGCTTCAACATGATGATGACGATGATCCTCAGCAAGACCAGCGCCGCCATGGTCTCGGTGGCGGCCGCATGTGCGCTGCTCTCCAGTGTGGCTGCCCATGCAGCATCGACGGAAACGTCTGGCGACCAGGCCCGCGCCGTTGAGCATCTGGTCCAGGCGGAGATGGCGGCCCGCGGCATTCCCGGGGCCCAGGTGGCCATCGTTCAGCAGCAAAAAATCGTGTTCACCGGCGCCTTTGGCCTGGCCAGGCTGGACGGTGCCATCCCGGTGACCCCGCACACCGTCTTTCCGATCAATTCGATCAGCAAGGCGGTGGCGGGCGTGGCGGTGATGCAACTCGTCGAGGCCGGGCAACTGGATCTGGACGCGCCCTTGAAAACCTACCTCGCGTCGCTGCCAGGCGCCTGGGGTGCGGTGACCGTACGGCATGCACTCACCCACATGTCCGGCCTGCCTGAAATCGTTGACGACAACGTCCGAGCGATTGACGGCGCCGAGCCGGAGCTGGCCTGGCAGAAGGTGCAAAGCTTGCCCTTGGACGCACAGCCCGGGACCCGGTTTGACTACACGCAGACCAACTATGTGGTGATCGGCAAGCTGATCGAGACGCTGACGAAGCGGGCCTACGCTGACTTCGTGCGGGAGCGGCAGTTCATGGCCGCGGGTGTAACGCAGACCCGCTTTTCTATCGACGGCGAGCCCGATGCAGCTTCGCTCTACAGCTTCCTCACGCTGCAAGTCCAGGGGATGAAGACGGTCGGCGTCGAGCGAAGCAAGGTCCCCTTGCTGCGACATGAGCCCATGACGGCCTATTTGGACGCGGCTGGCGGGGTCAAGACAACGGCGACGGACCTGGCCAAGTGGGTGATCGCCTTGCAGGGTGCGAAGCTGGTCAGCGCCAGCAGCTTGGATCAACTCTGGAAGCCCCAGGCACAGAAGGACGGCACCTTCCGAGGCTTCAATGCCCTCGTCAACGGCTACGGATTGGGCTGGCCCTCGGCGCGGCGCGACGCCCATCCTGCGCTGACGCCGGTCGGCGGCGCACGTGCCGCTGTGTTCATCTATCCCCGGGATGACCTGACGGTGCTCGTGCTGACGAACCTGTTGGGCGCATCGCCGGAGAAATTCATCGACAGGATCGCATCGATTTACATCCTCGACCTGGTTCCTGCGGGCCGGTGATGGGTGATGGCTATCGCCAGCGGCTGCAAACGCGCCGGCTCGCGGGGCTCAGGATCATCGGCTTGGGGTTTGATCCATGCAGTCGATCTGGCTGCGCCGGACGCTGAGCAGCAGGGGCTCCCGGCATGAGCGAGTTCGCTCATCGGCCAGCCAGAAATGAAAAACGAGCCGCTCGGGCCCGTTTTTCTGACTTTCTGGCGGAGAGGGCGGGATTCGAACCCGCGGTGGGGATTAACCCACACACGCTTTCCAGGCGTGCGACTTAAACCGCTCATCCACCTCTCCGAAGCCCTCTATCATAGCGCAGTTTTCAATGCCCAAATCGAAAAGCTCGGGTTTTCCGGCGGCAGCCCGTCAATTTTTTGCGTTCGAACCTTTGAGCAAGGCCATGGCCGTGCCGATCAGGCCGGAGACCTCGCTCATATTGCCCGGCACGATCATGGTGTTGTTCTTCTGGGCCAGCTGGGCGTAGGCGTCCACTGCCTTCTCGGCGACCTTGAGCTGCACGGCCTGGTCGCCGCCCGGTTGCTGGATGGCGGCGGCGATCTTGCCGATGGCGTCGGCGGTGGCGTCGGCCACAGCCGTGATGGCGGCCGCGGTACCGGCGGCCTTGTTGATCTCGGCCTGCTTTTCACCCTCGGAGCGGGCAATGGCCGCCTCGCGCTCGCCGGTGGCGATGTTGATCTGTTCCTGGCGGCGGCCCTCGGAGGCGGCAATCAGGGCGCGCTTCTCGCGTTCGGCGGTGATTTGCGCCTGCATCGAGTGCAAGATGGCCGGCGGCGGGGTCAGGTCCTTGATCTCGTAGCGCAGCACCTTGACGCCCCAGTTGAGCGCGGCTTCGTCGAGCGCTTGCACGACCGAGCTGTTGATCACATCGCGCTCTTCGAAGGTGCGGTCCAGCTCCATGCGGCCGATCACGCTGCGCAGCGTGGTCTGGGCCAGCTGGGTGATGGCGACGATGTAGTTGCTGGAGCCATAGCTGGCACGCATGGCATCGGTCACCTGGAAGTAGAGGATGCCGTCCACCGTCAGCTGGGTGTTGTCCTTGGTGATGCAGACCTGGCTGGGCACATCGAGCGGGATTTCCTTCAGCGAATGCTTGTAGGCCAGGCGGTCGACAAAAGGCACGAGGAAGTTGAGGCCTGGGGTGAGTGTGCCGTGGTACTTGCCCAGGCGCTCGATGACCCAGGCGTTCTGTTGCGGCACGACCTTGATCGACTGGACGATGAAGACGGCGGCGATGACCAGCAGGAGCAGGGCGATTTCCATGAATGCCTCGATGTGAAGGAAAAGGAAAGAAAGGAAGAAAGCGTCGACAGCTCAGGGGCGACGGCAGCGCAGCGGCTGCTGCGGGCGGATCGTTCAGCGGTCCAGCAAGAGGCAGCTGCCTTCGATGGCGCGGATGGTGTGCCGGCCAGGCAGAGGCTCGCCGCTACCGTTGAAGCGGGCCTGCCACTCGGCGCCGCGGTAGCGCACCTGTGCCTGGCCCTGGCCGTTCCAGGATGCGACTTCCACCGCCTGACCGATGTCCAGGTGTGCATCGGGGTTGGCATTGATGGGCGGTGGGCTGGGGTCGCGCGAGCGCTTGAGGTGCCAGAGCACCACGGCCGTACCGCCGAGTGCGGCGGCCGAGATCATCTGCGCGCTGCCGCTCCAGCCCAGGTGGGCGGCCAGGGCGCCGGCGGCGCAGCCCAGGGCCAGCATCAGCAGGTAGAACGTGCCAGTGGCCAGCTCCACGGCGACCAGCGCGCCGCAGGCAATCCACCAGGCGGTGGCCCAATTCACAGCCATGTCATCACTCCCTCTTCATGATCGGGGCCGCGCTTGCCTGCTGGGGGTATGAATGGCGGTGCAAGCGGGGCCTGTGTTTCGCGCTGAGTGTACGGCGGCGGATAGCTCCTGCTGAGCAGGGCGCCGACCGGGACGAATTGAGTTTCCACGGCCGAAGTCGGGATGCCAAAAGACACCGGGAAGCGCCCGCGGGCGTCCTGTTTGTGCGACAAAGGCCGGGGTGCGTCGCACACTGGCTGGGCTTGGCCCTACACTTCGCGCCTTTCGTTTTTCTGTCCCAGGCCCTGGAGGCTTTCACATGCTGCGCTTTCGCTTTCCCATCGTCATCATCGACGAGGACTATCGCTCCGAGAACACCTCGGGTTTGGGCATTCGCGCCCTGGCCGACGCGATCCAGAAAGAGGGCTTTGAAGTCCTGGGCGCCACCAGCTACGGCGACCTGAGTCAGTTCGCGCAGCAGCAAAGCCGCGCCAGCGCCTTCATCTTGTCCATCGACGACGAGGAGTTCACGCCTGGCCCCGAGCTGGACCCGGCCGTGCTGAGCCTGCGCAAGTTCATCGAAGAAATCCGCTTCAAGAACGCCGACATCCCGATCTACATCTACGGCGAGACGCGCACTTCGCAGCATCTGCCCAACGACATCCTGCGTGAGCTGCACGGCTTCATTCATATGTTCGAGGACACGCCGGAGTTTGTGGCCCGCCACATCATCCGCGAGGCCAAGAGCTACCTCGACGGCCTGGCGCCGCCGTTTTTCAAGGCGCTGATGGACTACGCGCAAGACGGCTCTTACAGCTGGCACTGCCCGGGTCACTCGGGTGGAGTGGCCTTCCTGAAGAGCCCGGTGGGCCAGATGTTCCACCAGTTCTTTGGCGAGAACATGCTGCGCGCCGACGTCTGCAATGCGGTCGAGGAGCTCGGTCAACTGCTGGACCACACCGGCCCGGTGGCTGCCTCCGAAAAGAACGCGGCGCGCATCTTCAATGCCGACCACTGTTTCTTCGTCACCAATGGCACCAGCACCTCCAACAAGATGGTGTGGCACCACACGGTGGCGCCCGGTGATGTGGTGGTGGTGGACCGCAACTGCCACAAGAGCATCTTGCACAGCATCATCATGACCGGCGCGGTGCCGGTCTTCATGACGCCCACGCGCAACCACTACGGCATCATCGGCCCCATCCCCGAGAGCGAGTTTTCGCCCGAGACCATCAAGAAGAAGATCGCCAAGAACCCGCTGCTCAAGGGCGTGGACCCCGAGACGGTCAAGCCGCGCATCATGACGCTGACCCAGAGCACCTACGACGGCGTGCTCTACAACACCGAGACCATCAAGCAAAAGCTCGATGGCTGGATCGACACCCTGCATTTCGACGAAGCCTGGTTGCCGCATGCGGCTTTCCATAACTTCTATGGTTCCTACCATGCCATGGGCAAGAACCGGGTGCGCCCCAAGACCGCCATGGTCTACGCGACCCAGTCGACTCACAAGCTGCTGGCCGGTTTGAGCCAGGCTTCGCAAGTGCTGGTGCAGGACTCGCAGAACGTCAAGCTGGACAAGCATTTGTTCAACGAGGCGTATTTGATGCACACCTCGACCAGCCCGCAGTACTCCATCATCGCCAGCTGCGATGTGGCCGCGGCCATGATGGAGCCCCCGGGCGGCACGGCCCTGGTGGCCGAGAGCATCTCCGAGGCGCTGGACTTCCGCCGCGCCATGCGCAAGGTGGACGAAGAGTACGACCAGGACTGGTGGTTCAAGGTCTGGGGCCCGGATCAGCTGGCCGAAGAGGGTTATGGCAAGCCGGCCGACTGGATGCTGGGCGCCAACGAAGCCTGGCACGGTTTCGGCGAAATCGCCGCCGGCTTCAATATGCTGGACCCGATCAAGTCCACCATCATCACCCCCGGCATGGACATGAGCGGCAAGTTTGCCGAGACCGGCATTCCGGCCTCCATCGTCACCAAGTTCCTGGCCGAGCACGGTGTGGTGGTCGAGAAGACGGGGCTGTACAGCTTCTTCATCCTGTTCACCATCGGCATCACCAAGGGCCGCTGGAACACGCTGCTGACCGCGCTGCAGCAGTTCAAGGACGACTACGACAAGAACGCGCCGCTGTGGCGCATCCTGCCGGAGTTCTGCGCCGCCCAGCCGCGCTACGAGCGCATGGGTTTGCGTGATCTCTGCCAGAGCATCCACGAGGCCTATGCCAAGGGCGACATCGCGCGCCTGACCACCGAGGTCTATCTGTCTGACCTGGAGCCGGCCATGAAGCCCAGCGATGCCTTTGCGCACATTGCCCACCGCCGAACCGAGCGGGTCGAGATCGATCAGCTGGAAGGCCGCGTGACCACCTCGCTGCTGACGCCTTACCCGCCGGGCATCCCGCTATTGATCCCGGGCGAGCGCTTCAACAAGAAGATCGTGGACTATCTGAAGTTCACCCGAGACTTCAATGCCAAGTTCCCCGGCTTTGCCACCGATGTGCACGGCCTGGTGGAAGACAAGGGCGAAGACGGTCGTTCGCGCTACTACGTGGATTGCGTGGCGGCGGGCTGATCCGGCGGCGACGCACAACAAAAACGGGACCCGCGGGTCCCGTTTTTTTATCTTGCGGCTGCCAGCCGAGAGCTCGGCCGGCATGTGCTGCCGAGAGAAGGGCTCAGCCTTCGCTCAGCGCCACATGGCTGAAGCCACCGTCCACATAGGTGATTTCGGCGCTGACGCCGGCGGCCAGGTCGGACAGCAGGAAGGCGGCCACATTGCCGACATCCTCGATCGTCACATTGCGGCGGATCGGGGTGCTGGCGGCGAATTGGCTGAGCAGCTTGCCGAAATCCTTGATACCGGAGGCGGCCAGGGTTTTGATCGGGCCGGCCGAGATGCCATTGACGCGCACGCCCTTGGCGCCCAGGGAGTGGGCCAGGTAGCGCACGCTGGCTTCCAGCGAGGCCTTGGCCAGGCCCATGGTGTTGTAGTTGGGCACGAAGCGCGCGGCACCCAGGTAGGACAGGGTCAGCAGCGCCGCGCCCGGGCGCAGGCGCGGGGCGGCCAGCTTGGCCATGGCCGGGAAGCTGTAGGCCGAGATGTCGTGGGCGATGCGGAAATTCTCGCGCGTCAGGCCATCGAGAAAATCGCCGGCGATCGCTTCGCGCGGGGCAAAACCGATGGAATGCACAAAGCCGTCAAACTCGGGCCAGGCCTCGCCCAATTGATTGAACAGGGCTTCGATTTGTGCGTCGTCGGATACATCGCAATCAAACACCAGTTTGGAATCAAACTCGGCGGCAAACTCGGTGATGCGGTCCTTGAAACGCTCGCCTTGGTAACTGAAGGCCAGTTCCGCACCCTCCCGGTGGCAGGCTTTTGCAATGCCATAAGCGATGGATCGGTTGGACAGCACGCCCGTGATCAGCAATCGCTTGCCTGCGAGAAATCCCATGTGTGGCTCCTAGGTTTGAAATCAGCGTGGGATTTTCGCATGCCAATGCCTGTTCGCAAGCTGCGTGCTTGTGGGCATGGTGCTTGCATAGTACAATCCCGGCTTCGCTGTTGGACACGGCGGACGGTTTGTTAGCAAAAACACCGGCTTGCGACTTGGCTTCAAGTGCAGGCACAGTGCGAGGCTGGCGAGCTGGGGGTTTGTGGTGCGGCAGCTTGCGGCGACGTCATGAGGCGTGGTTCAAGTGAGGCGGATCCGGATCTCATAAGCTGGTCGGGCAGTGCGGCAGGCGGGTGCTTCGTGAGGGAGTGCATGTCGGTTTTCAGCGCTGTAAGAACATGGGCGGATTCATCCAGCCCATTTTTTTTGCTTGATCGTTCCGTGTCCTTTTTGAAATCGCCGTACGGATCAGCCTCCGCGAGAGAAACGAAGATAGACCACGCATGAATTGGCAAGACGCTGTTGAGAAAACCGTGACCGGTTTGGGTTACGACCTGGTGGACTGCGAACGCAGTCTTGGGGGCTTGCTGCGCGTGTACATCGACAAACTGCCCGCTGAGGCGCTGACCGGCGCTTTGATCAGCGTGGATGACTGCGAGCGTGTGACGCGGCAGTTGCAGTATTTGCTGGAAGTGGAAGGCTGCGCCTACGAACGCCTGGAAGTGTCGTCGCCCGGTCTCGATCGACCCCTGAAGAAGCCGCAGGACTATGCGCGCTTCCTCGGCGAGGAAATCGAAATCACGCTGCGCATGCCTTTCCAAGGCCGCAAGAAATACAAGGGCGTGCTGGCCCAGCAGCCGGTCGAGGGTGCCGAGCCGCTGGCCCACCCGTTCCCCCTGGTTGCGCCCGATGGCGTGGCCGTGATCGAGCCGGCAGCGGCGCTGGCCGTGCTGGCTGCATTTGCCGACACCCAGGCCTGGCGCCTGGTGTTCAGTGAAAGTGGTGCCGAACAGGCACTGGATTTTTCTCTTGAAGAAGTGCGCGAGGCCCGCTTGGTGCCCGTGGTGAGCTTCAAGGGTCGTGGTGTGAAGCCCGCGCCGGCCAAGAAGCCGCCGCGCGCCAAGCCCGCACGCAAGGATGACAAGGTTGACGGAGGTCCTGATCAATGAACCGCGAACTGTTGATGCTGGTGGACGCGATTTCGCGCGAGAAGAGCGTGGAGCTCGATGTGGTGTTTGGTGCGGTCGAGGCCGCCCTGGCTTCGGCCACCAAGAAGCTGTGTGGCGGCGAGGCCGACATTCGCGTTTCGATTGACCGGGATTCCGGCGCGTACGAGACATTCCGCCGTTGGCACGTCGTGCCCAACGAGGCCGGCCTGCAAAACCCCGATGCGGAAATCCTGCTGTTCGAAGCTCAGGAGCAAATCCCTGACATCGAGGTGGAAGACCACATCGAAGAGCCCATCGAATCCGTGCCCATCGGCCGTATCGGTGCGCAAGCGGCCAAGCAGGTCATCCTGCAGAAGATCCGTGACGCCGAGCGTGAGCAGCTGCTGAACGACTTCCTGGCCCGCGGCGAGCAGATCTTCGTCGGCACCGTCAAGCGCCTGGACAAGGGTGACATCATTGCCGAGTCGGGTCGCATCGAAGGCCGCCTGAAGCGCTCGGAAATGATCCCCAAGGAAAACCTGCGCACCGGCGACCGCGTGCGTGCTGTGATCCTGGGCGTGGACCCGACCCAACGTGGCCCGCAGATCATGCTGTCGCGCTCGAGCCCCGAGTTCATGAAGGAATTGTTCGCCCAGGAAGTGCCTGAGATCGAACAAGGCCTGCTGGAGATCAAGAGCTGCGCGCGTGACGCCGGCTCGCGCGCCAAGCTGGCCGTGCTCTCGCACGACAAGCGTGTCGACCCCATCGGTACCTGCGTCGGCGTGCGCGGTTCGCGCGTCAACGGCGTGACCAACGAGCTGGCCGGCGAGCGTGTGGACATCGTGTTGTGGTCGGAAGATCCGGCCCAGTTTGTGATCGGTGCGCTGGCGCCGGCCAATGTGCAGTCCATCGTGGTGGACGAAGAACGTCATGCCATGGACGTGGTGGTCGACGAGGAAAACCTCGCCATCGCCATCGGCCGTGGCGGCCAGAACGTGCGGCTCGCTTCCGAGCTGACCGGCTGGCGCATCAACATCATGTCGGCCGAGGAATCGGCTGTGAAGCATGAGCAGGAATCGGAATCGGTCCGCAAGCTCTTCATCGAGAAACTCGATGTCGATGCCGAAGTGGCCGATATTTTGATCGCCGAGGGTTTTACCAGCCTGGAAGAAGTGGCCTACGTGCCTATGCAGGAAATGCTGGAAGTTGAGGCCTTCGACGAGGACACGGTCAATGAATTGCGCACCCGGGCCAAGGATGCCTTGTTGACCATGGAAATCGCCCGCGAAGAAAAGGTCGAGGAAGTTTCCCAAGACCTGCGCGACCTGGAAGGCATGACGCCCGATCTGGTTGCCAAGCTCGCGGATGGCGACATCCACACTCGCGACGACCTGGCCGACCTGGCCGTCGACGAGCTCGTTGAATTGGCCGGTATGGATGAGGGTGCGGCCCGCGCTCTGATCATGAAGGCCCGCGAACATTGGTTCAACGCCTGAGGCGATTCAGCCTCTCGAAATTGCCCAATCATTCGCCCAGCACCGAACGCATAAGTTAAGGATCCAACAATGGCTGTGACTACCGTCGCCCAGTTCGCCGCAGAGCTTAATAGGCCTGCGAGCACGCTGCTTGAGCAGCTGCAAGCTGCGGGCGTCAAGACGTCTTCTCCCGATGACGCGCTCAATGAAGCCGACAAGGAACGTCTGCTCGATTACCTGCGCACTGCGCACGGTACCGGCGGCGCCGATCGCAAGAAGATCACGCTGACCCGCAAGTCGACCAGCGAAATCAAGCAGGCCGATGCCAGCGGCAAAGCCCGCACCATCCAGGTCGAAGTGCGCAAGAAGCGCACCTTCGTCAAGCGCGACGATGCCACCGGTGTCGACGACGCCGCCACGGCTGCCGCCGAGGAAGCGGAACTGCACCGCCGCGAGGAAGAAGCCCAGGCTCAAGCTGCCGCCCTGCGCCAGCAAGAGCAGGAGCTGGCTGCCCGCGTGAAGGAACGCGAAGAAGCCGAAGCCCGCGCCCGCGAAGCCGAAGAGCAACGCCGCAAGGAAAAGGCCGAACAAGCTGCAGCAGAAGCCCGTGCCGCTGAAGAAGCCGCCGCCCGCGCTGCTGAAGAAGCCGCGGCCGCCAAGCTGGCTGCCAAGGCCAAGGCTCCTCGTCAGACGGCCGAAGCCGCTGCCAAGGAAGCTGCCGCCATCAATCGCGCCGCTGCCGCTGCCCGTGCGCCGGCCCCCGCTCCGGTGGCTGCACCCGCACCGGCTCCGGTCGCTGCAGCGCCGGTGGAAGCCCCTGCGGCTGCCCCGGTCGCCGCTGCTGCACCGGCCGCTCCGGCTGAAGCGCCCAAGCCCGCCCTGCGCGTGGTCAAGGCCGTGGACGTCGGCGCCGAAGAGAAGCAAAAACAGGTCGACCTGGAGCGTCGCCGCAAGGCTGCCGAGGCCGAGGCGGCTGCCATCCGCGCGATGATGAATGCACCGAAGAAGGTGATGGTCGCGAAGAAGGAAGAGCCCAAGCCGGTCGAAGCCAGCAAGGAAGGCATCAAGGGCACCATCCACAAGAAGCCTGGCACCCCGGGCGCGCCTGCCGCGCCGGGCGCCGCCACGGCCGGTGCTGCCAAGCCGGGCGACAAGAAGTCGGTCAAGTCGGAAAAGCTGTCGTCCAGCTGGGCCGACGATGCCAAGAAGCGTGGCGCCAAGCCCAGCGGCCCGGCCGCTCCGGGCGGTGCGCGTCCGTCCTCGGCCTGGCGTGCGCCGGGTCGCAGTGGCCCGGCCGGCCGTCGCGGCAATGACCGCGGTGCCGATCGCCGTGGCAGCAGCACCTCGACCTTCGTCGCTCCGGCGGAGCAGGTGGTGCAAGAGGTGCATGTGCCGGAAACCATCTCGGTGGCCGATCTGGCGCACAAGATGTCCATCAAGGCTTCTGAGGTCATCAAGCAATTGATGAAGCTGGGCCAGATGGTCACCATCAACCAGCAGCTGGACCAGGAAACCGCCATGATCTTGGTGGAAGAAATGGGCCACAAGGCCTTTGCCGCCAAGCTGGACGATCCCGATGCCTTCCTGGAAGAAGAGGGCGCCGGCGCCGAGCAGCAGCACGAAGCGCTGCCCCGCGCACCGGTGGTCACCGTCATGGGTCACGTCGACCACGGCAAGACCTCGCTGCTGGACTACATCCGCCGTGCCCGTGTGGCCGCGGGTGAAGCCGGTGGCATCACGCAGCACATCGGTGCCTACCACGTGGAAACCCCGCGCGGCGTGATCACCTTCCTGGACACCCCGGGTCACGCGGCCTTCACGGCCATGCGTGCCCGTGGCGCCACGGCCACCGACATCGTCATCCTGGTGGTGGCGGCGGACGACGGCGTGATGCCCCAGACCAAGGAAGCGATCCACCATGCCAAGGCTGCGGGCGTGCCCATGGTCGTGGCCATGAACAAGATCGACAAGCAAGGCGCCAACATCGAACGTCTGAAGGGCGAGCTGGTGGCCGAAGGCGTCGTGCCGGAAGACTTCGGCGGCGACACCCCGTTCGTGCCGGTGTCGGCGAAGACGGGCGAGGGCATGGACAGCCTGCTGGAGCAAGTGCTGCTGCAAGCCGAAGTGCTGGAGCTCAAGGCCCCGGTGGCCTCCATGGCCAAGGGTCTGGTGATCGAAGCCAAGCTGGACAAGGGCCGCGGCCCCGTGGCCACGGTGCTGGTGCAGAGCGGTACGCTCAAGCGCGGCGATGTGGTGCTGGCCGGTTCGACCTATGGCCGCGTGCGCGCCATGCTGGACGAAGACGGCAAGGCTGCGACCGAAGCCGGTCCTTCCCTCCCGGTGGAAATCCAGGGCCTGACCGAAGTGCCGCAGGCTGGCGATGAATTCATGGTGCTGTCGGATGAACGCCGTGCCCGTGAAATCGCCACCTTCCGGTCGGGCAAGTACCGTGACGTCAAGCTGTCGCGTCAGCAAGCCGCCAAGCTGGAAAACATGTTCGAGAACATGGGTGCCGGCGATGTGCAGACCCTGGGCATCATCATCAAGAGCGATGTGCAAGGTTCGCAGGAAGCCCTGGCTTCTTCGCTGCTCAAGCTGTCGACCGCCGAAGTCAAGGTCCAGATCGTGCACGCCGCCGTCGGTGGCATCAGCGAGTCGGACGTCAACCTGGCGATCGCCTCCAAGGCCGTCATCATCGGCTTCAACGTGCGGGCTGATGCCGGTGCGCGCAAGCTGGCCGAAGGCAATGCCGTCGATCTGCGCTACTACAACATCATTTACGACGCCGTGGATGAGGTGAAGGCAGCGATGACCGGCATGCTGGCTCCCGAGCAGCGCGAGGAAGTCATCGGCATGGCCGAGATCCGCACCGTGTTCGTGGCGACCAAGATCGGCACCATTGCCGGCTGTATGGTCACTTCGGGCGTGGTCAACCGTTCGGCACGCTTCCGCCTGCTGCGCGACAACGTGGTGATCTACACCGGCGAGATCGACACGCTCAAGCGCATGAAGGACGATGTGCGCGAAGTCCGCGAAGGCTTCGAGTGCGGTATCAAGCTGAAGAACTACAGCGACATCGCCGAGGGCGATCAGCTGGAATTCTTCGAGGTCAAGGAAGTGGCGCGAACGCTGTAAAGCGGAGTTGCCCCAACCGGCGCAAACCCCGCCCTCCCGAGAGTGGCGGGGTTTGTGTTTGTGAGGGGCGCCGCCTGCAGTCTCAGCACAGGAGCAGTCCGAGATGCGACACAAACGAGTCATCCCCAACCGCAGCTTCCGCGTGGCCGACCAGATCCAGCGCGATCTGGCCGAGCTGATCCGCGAGCTCAAGGACCCCCGCATCGGCATGGCCACGGTCAATGCCGTCGAGGTGACGCCCGACTACGCGCATGCCAAGGTGTTCTTCTCGGTGCTGGTCGGCGATCCGACCGAAACCGCGGAAGCCTTGAACGAAGCCGCCGGTTTTCTGCGCAACGGCCTGTTCAAGCGCCTGCAGATCCACACCGTGCCCAGCCTGCACTTCCACTACGACCGCAGCATCGAGCGCGCGGCCGAGTTGAGCGCGCTGATCCACAAGGCCAATGCCACGCGCGCTCTCGATGACGAGGCGCCCGCTGAAGGTGACGCTTCCGCGGAAGCGAGCAAGCCCACCGACCGCGCCGAGTGAACTTCGAGAAGCTCTGATTCTTTGTCCACCATGAACACCCGTCCCCAGCGCGTCAAGACACCGCGCCGTGCCCTGCACGGCGTGCTGCTGCTCGACAAGCCGCTGGGTCTGTCCAGCAACGACGCGCTGCAAAAAGCCAAATGGCTGCTGCGGGCGGAAAAGGCCGGCCATACCGGCACGCTGGACCCGCTGGCCACCGGCCTGCTGCCGCTGTGCTTCGGTGCCGGCACCAAGTTCAGCCAGGTCAGCCTCGATGCCGACAAGGCTTACACCGCCACCCTCAAGCTTGGTGAGATCACCACCACCGGCGACGGTGAAGGCGAGGTGCTGGAGCGCAACCCGGTGAAGCTGAGCCGCGAACAGATCGAGGCCGCCTGTGCCCAGCTGCGCGGCGAGATCACCCAGGTGCCGCCGATGTACTCGGCCCTCAAGTTTGAGGGCCGGCCGCTGTACGAATACGCTCGCGCCGGCATCACCATCGAGCGGCCCTCGCGTCAGGTCACCATTCACGTGCTCGACATCCTGCATTGGCAGGATGATGAGTTGGTGATGGCCGTGCGCTGCAGCAAGGGCACCTATGTACGCACCCTGGCCGAAGACCTGGGGCGCTTGCTGGGCTGTGGCGCGCGATTGAGTGCGCTGCGCCGCACCGCTTCAGGGCCGGTGTCGGTGGAACAGGCCATCAGCCTGGACGCCCTGGCGGCGCTGACCGAAAGCGAGCGCGAGGCCCTGCTGCGCCCACCCGACTCTTTGTTGGCGGATTGGCCCGAGCTGCGTTTGAGCAGCGACGAAGCCGCCCGCTTTCTCACCGGTCTGCGGCGCCGCGTTGCCGCTGCCGATGCCCCGCACGTGCGGGTCTACGGCCCCGAGCCGCAAGCCTTTCTAGGCAGCGCCCATGTCCAGGCCGGCGAGCTGATCGCCGACCGGCTGCTGAGTCCCACCGAGGTGCAAAGCCTCATGGGTACATCAGCCGCCTGAAGTCCAGAATTTTTTGAAAGTGTCGTATGAGCAAGCAGATTCGTAACATCGCCATCATCGCCCACGTTGACCATGGCAAAACCACCATGGTCGACCAATTGCTGCGCCAAAGCGGCACCTTCGCCGACCACGAAAAAGTCGTCGATACGGTGATGGACAACAACGCCATCGAACGTGAGCGCGGCATCACGATCTTGGCCAAGAACTGCGCCGTGTCCTGGGAAGGCACCCACATCAACATCGTTGACACCCCCGGACACGCGGATTTCGGCGGTGAAGTCGAGCGTGCACTGAGCATGGTGGACGGTGTGGTGCTGCTGATCGACGCCCAAGAAGGCCCGATGCCCCAGACCCGCTTCGTGACCAAGAAGGCCCTGGCCCTGGGTCTGAAGCCCATCGTCGTGGTCAACAAGGTGGACAAGCCCGGCGCCAAGCCGGATGCCGTGATCAACGCCGCCTTCGACCTGTTCGACAAGCTGGGCGCAACCGATGAGCAGCTGGACTTCCCGGTCGTGTACGCCTCGGGCATCAACGGCTGGACCTCGCTGGAAGAGGGCAAGCCCGGTGAGCAGTGGGGCCCGGACATGTCCGCCCTGTTCAACACCGTGCTCAAGCATGTGCCGGCGCAAAGTGGTGATGCTTCGGCACCGCTGCAACTGCAGATTTCGGCGCTGGACTTCTCGTCTTTCGTGGGCCGCATCGGTGTGGGCCGCATCAGCCAAGGCACCATCAAGCCGGGCATGCAAGTGGCCGTGATGGAAGGCCCGGACGGCAAGTCCGTCAACGGCCGCATCAACCAGGTGCTGACCTTCCAAGGTCTGGACCGCGTGCAAGTGACCGAAGCCGGCCCCGGCAACATCGTGCTGATCAACGGCATCGAGGACATCGGCATCGGCGTGACTGTGACCGACCAAGCCAACCCCAGCCCGCTGCCCATGCTGAAGGTGGACGAGCCAACGCTGACCATGAATTTCTGCGTCAACACCTCGCCCCTGGCCGGCCGTGAAGGCAAGTTCGTGACCAGCCGTCAGATCTGGGATCGCCTGCAGAAGGAACTGCAGCACAACGTGGCCCTGCGCGTGAAGGAAACCGACGAAGACGGCATCTTCGAAGTCTGCGGCCGCGGCGAATTGCACCTGACCATCTTGTTGGAAAACATGCGCCGTGAAGGCTATGAGCTGGCCGTGTCCAAGCCGCGCGTGATGTTCCAGGACATCGACGGCGTGAAGTGCGAGCCGATGGAGCTGGTGACGGCCGACGTGGAAGAAGCCCACCAAGGCGGCGTGATGCAGGCCCTGGGTCTGCGCAAGGGTGAAATGCTGAACATGGAGCCGGACGGCCATGGCCGCGTGCGCCTGGAGTACCGCATCCCGGCCCGTGGCCTGATCGGTTTCTCCAACGAGTTCATGAACTTGACCCGCGGCTCGGGCCTGATCTCTTCGATCTTCGACGGCTACGAAGCCCACAAGGGTGAAATCGGTGGCCGCAAGAACGGCGTGCTGATCTCCATGGACGAAGGCGAAATCTTCACCTACGCCCTGGGCAAGCTGGACGACCGCGGCCGCATGTTCGTCAAGCCTAACGATCCGGTCTACGAAGGCATGATCGTCGGCATCCACAGCCGTGACAACGACCTGGTCGTCAACGCCACCCGCACCAAGCAGCTGACCAACTTCCGCGTCAGCGGCAAGGAAGATGCGATCAAGATCACCCCGCCGATCGACCTGACCCTGGAATACGGCGTGGACTTCATCGACGACGACGAACTGGTCGAAATCACACCCAAGAGCGTGCGTCTGCGCAAGCGCTTCCTGACCGAGAACGAGCGCAAGCGAGCTTCGCGCTCCTAAGAGCGCGAAGCTCGCTCCAGCGAGTTCACTGTGCTCCTCCCAGCCCTCCTCCGAGAGGAGGGCTTCAGTCAGTCTGTTGCCCGCGCCCCTCTCAGGGGCGCTCTCAATTCATCTGCCGTGACACATCGCAAGGCTGTGGTTCTGATGGTGCTGGTCACCCTGCTGTGGAGCACGGCGGGGGTGGTCACGCGCCATCTGGAGGCGGCGCGTGGCTTTGAGCTGACCTTCTGGCGCAGTGCCTTCAATGCTCTGGCCTTGCTGATCGGCTTGGCTTGGCTGCGTGGGACCGCGCTGTTGGCTCAGCTGCGCCAGGCGACGCGCATGGTCTGGGCTTCTGGCCTGTGCTGGGCGGTGATGTTCACCGCCTTCATGCTGGCGCTCAGCCTGACCACGGTGGCCAATGTGCTGGTGACCATGGCACTCAGCCCTTTGCTGACCGCCTTGCTGGCGCGGGTGTTTCTGCACCACCGGCTGCCGGCGCGGACCTGGCTGGCCATTCTCGTGGCCAGCCTCGGCATCGCCTGGATGTTCGGCCACGAAATGGGGCAGAGCGGCGATGGGCCTCAAGCCACAGCAGCCCTGGCTTGGCTGGGCATCGTGGTGGCCTTGGGCGTGCCCATGGCTTCGGCCATCAACTGGTCCCTGATGCAGCATGCCGGGCGCCGGGTGTCGGGCGACGCTGCTGCAGCGTCGACGGCCTCGGACATGCCCTTGGCGGTGCTGATCGGTGCGCTGATCTCGGCTTTGTGTATGCTGCCGCTCGCTTGGCCGCTGCAGGCCTCGTGGCATGACGTCGGATTGCTGGCCAGCTTGGGCGCGTTTCAGCTGGCCTTGCCTTGCTTGCTGGTGGTGCACCTGACGCGGGTGCTGTCCGGCCCCGAGGTGGCCTTGCTGGCCCAGCTGGAGGTGATCTTCGGCGTGCTCTGGGCCTGGCTGTGGGCGGGTGAGCAGCCTTCGTCGGCCGCCTTGCTCGGTGGCGGGCTGGTGCTTGCGGCCTTGGTGGGCAATGAGCTGCTGGCCTGGCGCGAGCAGGCCGGCCACGCCGCAGCACGCCGCCGTTAGTGCGAACGATAATCGCGCGCTTGAACATCAACGTTTCCAGGAGACAGGCATGAAGCCGCCCTTGCTACCCGAACTGCAATCTGCCGGCCAGGTTCTGGCCGAGGTCAATGGCTGCCTGGGCCTGATCACCCTGAATCGGGCGCAAGCACTCAATGCCCTGTCCCTGGCCATGATCCGCGATCTGACCTCGCTGCTGCAGACCTGGGCGGCGGCGCCCGAGATCGAGGCGGTGGTGATTCTGGGCGCGGCGCGCGAGGGCAAGCCGGCTGCTTTCTGCGCCGGCGGTGACATCCGCTTCTTCCACCAGGCGGCCCATGCCGGCGACGCGGCGCTGGCTGCGTTCTTCACTGAGGAATACGCACTCAACCACCTGATCCATCACTACAAAAAGCCCTACATCGCCTTGATGGACGGTGTGGTCATGGGCGGCGGCATGGGTTTGAGCCAGGGCGCCAAGCTGCGCGTGCTGAACGAGCATTCGCGCCTGGCCATGCCCGAGACCAATATCGGCCTGTTCCCGGATGTGGGCGGCGGCTACTTCCTCAGCCAATGCCCTGGCCATGTCGGCGAGTGGCTGGCCCTGACCGGCCATGCCATCGGCGCGGGCGATGCCATCGAGCTGGGCCTGGGCGATGTGTTTGTGCAGAGCAGTGCCTTCCCGGCCTTGATCGAAGCCTTCCGCCACGGCCAGCAAAGCAGTGCCGAGCATGTGGTGGCCACGGTCATGGACAAGGTGGACCTGGCGCCTGCGGCCGATCACCTGAAGTTGCGCGCCCGCATCGACCGCCATTTCGCCTTGCCCGATGTGCCGTCCATCCTGGCCTCGCTGGAGGCGGAGCGCGATGACGAATGGGCCGCACACACGGCCGCCACCTTGCGCAAACGCTCGCCGCTGATGCTGGCCGTCACGCTGGAACAGCTGCGCCGCGCGCGCGGCATGGGTCTGGGTGCAGAGCTGCGCATGGAGCGCGATATGGTGCACCACTGCTTCCACCTGAGGCCGGCGGCCGAGAGCGAAACCGTGGAAGGCATCCGTGCCCTGGCCGTGGACAAGGACCATGCGCCGCGCTGGCGCCATGCGCGCAGCGAAGACGTCACGGCCGCTGAGGTGCAGGCGTTTTTTGCCCCGGTCTGGTCGGCGGATCAGCACCCCTTGGCCGGGCTGAACTGAGCGCGAGGCACAGGCGATCCCTGCCTGCGGCAAGGCCATAATCTGCGCGGCAAGGTCCCACCGGACCTTGCCGTTTTTCATTGGCCCCTGCGCTGGCGCGTCACCCGAGCCAGCCACAACCCAAGAGCCCGCAGATGCCCACCGACATCGAGATCGCCCAAGCCGCCACCTTGCAGAAAATCCTGCCCCTGGCCCAGCGCACGCTGGACCTGCCCGAGGAGGCGCTCAGCCCTTACGGCCACCACAAAGCCAAGCTGGGCCTGGAGCATCTGCCCGCCCTGGCCGGCCGCAAAAACGGCCATCTGATCCTGGTGACCGCGATCTCGCCCACACCGCCTGGCGAGGGCAAGACCACCACCACGGTGGGCCTGGGCGATGGCCTCAATCACATCGGCAAGAAGGCCATGATCTGCCTGCGCGAGCCTTCGCTGGGCCCCTGCTTCGGCATGAAGGGCGGCGCGGCCGGAGGTGGCCGCGCACAGATCGTGCCCATGGAGGACATCAACCTCCACTTCACCGGCGACTTCCATGCCATCGCTCTGGCCAACAATCTGCTGGCCGCCTTGATCGACAACCACATCCACCATGGCAATGCGCTCGGCATCGATGTGCGCCGCATCAGCTGGCGCCGAGTGGTGGACATGAACGACCGCGCCCTGCGCGACATCACCGTGGCCTTGGGCGGGCCGGGCAATGGCTATCCGCGCCAGGATGGCTTTGACATCGTTGTCGCTTCCGAGGTCATGGCCATCTTGTGCCTGGCGACTTCGCTGGAGGATCTGAAGCGCCGCCTGGGCAATATCGTCATCGGCAGCACGGCCGACAAGCGCCCGGTCACCGCGCGCGAGCTCAAGGCCGATGGTGCCATGGCCGCCTTGCTCAAGGACGCGCTGGCGCCCAATCTGGTGCAGACCCTGGAGGGCAATCTGGCCTTTGTGCATGGCGGCCCCTTTGCCAATATCGCCCATGGCTGCAACTCGGTGATCGCGACGCAAACAGCGCTGAAGCTGGCCGACTATGTGGTGACCGAAGCCGGCTTTGGCGCCGACCTCGGCGCCGAGAAGTTCATGGACATCAAGTGCCGCAAGGCCGGCCTGCAGCCCAGCTGCGCCGTCATCGTGGCCACCGTGCGGGCGCTCAAGTACCACGGCGGCGCCGATGCGAAGAAGCCGGGCAGTGACACCCTGCAGGCGCTGGAAATTGGCCTGGCCAACCTCGGCCGCCACATCGAAAACGTGCAGCTGCATTACGGCCTGCCGGCCATCGTCTCCATCAACCGCTTTGACGCTGACACGGCCGAGGAGATCGCCCTGATCGAGGCCTATTGCCAGCAACGCGGCGTACGCTGCGTGTTGGCCACCCACTGGGCCGAGGGCGGTGCGGGTGCGGCCGAGCTGGCCCGTGCCGTGGTGGCCCTGTGCGAGCAGGGTGGAGCGCGCGCCGCCAGCATCTACGAGGATGCGCTGCCGCTGGCCGACAAGATCCGTGCCATCGCCAGCAAGGTTTACCGAGCCGGCGAGGTGGTGTTCGAGCCCAAGGCCGCCGCTCAGCTGAAGGAATGGCAGAACGCAGGCTGGGGCCAGCTGCCGGTCTGCATCGCCAAGACTCAGTACTCCTTCAGCAGCGATGCCAGCTTGCGCGGCGCGCCTGAGGGCCATGTGCTGCGCGTGCGCGAGGTGCGCTTGGCAGCGGGCGCCGAGTTTGTGGTGGCCATCTGCGGCGACATCATGACCATGCCGGGTCTGCCCAAAGTGCCCTCGGCCGAGCGCATCGATGTGGATGCGCAGGGGCGCATCAGCGGCTTGTTCTGAGCCTCTCCAGCCACCGACGCTGGAACCTGTAAGGCCTTACAGACTCGGCCCGATTTGAGGGTTTCTCCGTGCGCGCTGGCCCAGCCGGCTGCGCACACTGCCCACCCATGGCCCGTGGATGGGCAGTTCGCCAAGGAGAAGCTCGATGCCTGCACTTCGCCCCTCTGTCTGGCTGCTGACCTCGATATTCAGCGGTATCCTGCTCTCACCGGCAGGCAGTTCCTGGGCCCATGAGACGCGTGTCGCCGCTACGGCGGCCAAAGCGCTCCCAGCCGAGGCTGCGCGCACGGTGTTCCGTGCCTACTTCAAGGACCTGCGCCTGGCCCAGGGCATTGCCCACAGCCGTTTCGACACCCTGGAATCCAAGTACGAGCTGGGCTACTTGGTTGTGCTGGCCGATGCGAACGAGGCGCGTGAGCTGCGCGCCCTGGGTTTCCGCCTTCAGGTCGATGAACAATGGCTGCCTGAGCAGCAGGCCCAGGCCGCGCGCGAAAGCGCCGAGCTGGCCGAGCGCCGCCGCAGCCTTGGCAAAGAGCTGGTACCCAGCTTTGCCGGCATCCCCAGCTACAGCTGCTATCCCACGGTGGAAGAGGTGTTCACCGAAGGCGATGCCTTGATCGCGGCCAAGCCTCAGCTGGCACGCTGGGTGGACATCGGCGACAGCTGGCAAAAAACCCGCGCCAGCGGCGGCTACGACCTGCGCGTGCTCAAGCTGGGCAACAGCGCCGGCCCGACCAACAAGCCGCGCCTCTTCGTCAATGCCGGCATCCATGCCCGCGAGTACACGACCACCCCCTTGGTGCTGGAGTTCGCCAAGCGACTGGTCAATGGCTACGGCGTCGATGCCGACGCGACCTGGATCCTCGATCACCACGAGATCCACCTGCTGCTGGCCACCAACCCCGATGGCCGCAAGAAGGCGGAAAGCGGCCTGCTCTGGCGCAAGAACACCAACACCGCCTATTGCGGCGCCACCAGCAACAGCCGCGGTGCCGACCTGAATCGCAATTTTGCTTTCCAGTGGAACAGCACCAATGGCGCGGGCTCCAGCGGCAGCGCCTGCAACGAAACCTACCGCGGTCCCAGCGCGGCGTCGGAGCCTGAGACCCAGGCGGTGGAGGCCTACATCCGCAGCCTCTGGCCCGATCGCCGTGGCCCCAACCGCGCCGATGCTGCACCGCTGGACACCTCGGGCATCCATCTGGACATCCACAGCCACGGTCGCCTCTTGCTCTGGCCTTGGGGCACCAATGGCGTGGTGGCCGGCAACGACAAGCAGCTGGCCACCTTGGGGCGCAAGTTCGCCTACTGGAACAAGCACACGCCGCAGCGCTCGCTGAGCCTGTACGAGACCGATGGCACCAGCGATGGCCCGAGCTACGGTGAGCTCGGTGTGGCGGCCTTCACCTTTGAGCTGGGCACGGCCTTCTTCGAGCAGTGCAGCTACTACAACAGCAACGTGCTGCCCGGCAATCTGCCGGCCCTGATCTATGCCGCCAAGGTGGTGCGCACGCCCTATCAAACCCCGGCCGGGCCCGATGTGCTGAGCCTCGCTCTGGCCGGCAACGCCAGCAGCAGCGGCGTGCCTGCTGGAACCCAGGTGGCGTTGACGGCAACGGTGGATGACAGTCGCTACAACAACAGCAATGGTGTGGAGCCGACCCAGGCCATCGCCGCGGCCGAGGTTTACATCGACACTCCGCCCTGGGTGGCCGGCGCCACACCGCGTGCGCTGCAGGCCAGCGACGGCAGCTTCAACAGCAGCAGCGAAGGGGTGCGCGCCAGCCTCGACACCACGGGCTTGGCGCCCGGCAAGCACTTGGTCTATGTGCGCGGCCGCGACGCGGCGGGCAACTGGGGCGCCCTCAGCGCGGTGTTTCTGAACATCAGCGACAGCAGCGGCGGCACGGCGCCGGTGGCTGCCTTTGACACCAGCATCAACGGCCTCAACGTCAGCTTCAGCGACCGCAGCAGCGATGCCGACGGCAGCATCGCCGCACGCAGCTGGAACTTTGGCGATGGCGCCGGCAGCAGCGCCACCAACCCCAGCCATGCCTATGCCGCGGCCGGCAGCTACACGGTCAGCCTGACGGTGACGGACAACGAGGGCAAGAGCAACAGCCTGAGCAAGCCCCTGGTGCTCAGCGCCGACAACGTGCCGGTGCTCAGCAATGGCCAGGCGGTCAGCGGCCTCAGCGGCGCCAAAGGCAGTTGGCGCTACTACAAGCTTGCCATCCCCAGCGGTGCGCGCAATCTGATCGTCAAGGGCAGCGGCGGCAGCGGCGATATGGATCTCTACACCCAGAACGGCAGCCAGCCCAGCTTGAGCAGCTACAGCTGCCGCCAGAATGGCTCGACCAACACCGAGACCTGCAGCATCGCCAGCCCGGTGGCCGGCTGGGTTTATATCGGCCTGTACGCCTACGCCGCCTACTCGGGCTTGAACCTGAACGTGAGTTTCACACCCTGAAGGCGAGGGCGCCCGGCGCCGGGGAAGCGCGCTTTGGGATAATCGGCCGGTGAATACCGCGCCCCCCATTGCATCCGCTTCCTCGTCCGCGCCCCCGGCTCCGGCTCCGGCTCCGACCGATTCGCCCACGATCAACCCCTGGCGGCTCTCGGTCGCCCCCATGCTCGATTGGACAGATCGGCATTGCCGGACCTTCCATCGCCTGCTGACCCGCCAGACCCGGCTCTACACCGAGATGGTGACGACCGGCGCCCTGCTGCACGGTGATCAGGCGCGGCATCTCGATTTCAACCCTGAAGAGCACCCAGTCGCCTTGCAGCTCGGTGGCTCGGAGCCGGCCGATCTGGCCGCCTGCGCCAAGCTGGCCGAGCAATGGGGGTATGACGAGGTCAACCTCAACTGCGGCTGCCCCAGCGAGCGGGTGCAGCGCGGTGCTTTTGGCGCCTGCCTGATGGCCGAACCGGCCCTGGTGGCCGATGGCGTCAAGGCCATGCGCGATGCGGTGAGCATCCCGGTCACGGTCAAGCACCGCATTGGCATCGACAGAATTGAGAGCTACGACTTCGTGCGTGATTTCGTCGGCCAGATCGCCGAGGCCGGCTGCGAGGTCTTCATCGTCCATGCCCGCAACGCCTGGTTGCAAGGCCTGTCGCCCAAAGAGAACCGTGAGATCCCGCCGCTGCGCTACGAATTGGTGCACCAACTCAAGCGCGACTTCCCGGCGCTGACCATCGTGCTCAACGGCGGCATCAAGACCGACGAGGAGATTGCCGAGCAGCTCCAGCATGTCGACGGTGTGATGGTGGGCCGCCAGGCCTACCACGAGCCCTGGCAGATGGTGGACTGGGACCGCCGCTTCTTCGGTACGCCCAACCCGGCCCTGTCGCGCGAGCAGGTCGAGGCCGACTGGCTGGTCTATCTGGAACGCCATGTCGCGTCGGCCCCCTACGCCAGCTGGCCGCAAGCCATGCGTCACGCCCTGGGCTTGTGGAATGGCCAGGCCGGCTCACGCCGCTGGCGCCAGATCTGGTCGGACCACCAGTACAAGGCCCTGGCGCCCCGCGCCGTGGCCGAGATCGCCACGCAGGCGCGCATCGGCGTGGCGGCTCATGTCGCTGAGAAAGCGGCCGAGAAGCTGGCGGTCGAGGCGGGTGTCAGCGCCACCGCGGCCTGAAGCCTTGATGATCTGGCTGCATGGCTTCGACACCGCCCTGGGCCGCTGCGGCATTGCCTGGAATGAGCGCGGGGTCTGTGGCAGCCAGCTGCCCGAAGCCACGCCCAGCCTGAGCCGCGATCGCCTGCGCCAGCGCTTTCCCACGGGCTGCGAGACCGATCAGCTGCCACCCCACATCGCCGTGGCTGTGCGGGCCGTGCAGCGCCTGCTGTCGGGTGAGCTGGCCAACAACGAAGACCTGCTGGCCATCGTGCTCGATGACAGCGCGCTGCCCGAATTCCAGCGCGAGGTGTTGGCGCAGACCCGCTTGATCCCGCTGGGCCAGACCCTGAGCTACGGCGAGCTGGCGGCGCGCCTGGGCCAGCCCGGTGCCGCGCGCGCCGTGGGGCAGGCCGAGGGCCACAACCCCTTTGCACCCATCGTGCCCTGCCACCGCGTGCTGGCCAGTGGCACGGGGCAGGGTGGTTTCTCGGCCCATGGCGGGCTGCAGACCAAGCAGCAACTGTTGCGCATCGAGGCGCGTGCGGCCGGGCAATGGGCGGCCGAGCAGGGCGCTTTGTTCTGACACTCGATCGGGCCTCGCCAGGCTCTTGGCCTTCGCGGCCGTAAAATCGCGACCCTTCTCTTTCATGGTCAGGCCTTGCTGATGTCGTTTGCCACGCTGGGCCTGTCGCCCGCCCTTGTGCGCGCTGTGCGCGATCAGGGCTACCACGCCCCCACGGCCATCCAGACGGCTGCCATTCCGCCCATCCTGGCCGGGCACGATGTGCTGGGCCTGGCGCAGACGGGCTCGGGCAAGACGGCGGCCTTTGCCTTGCCCTTGCTGCAGCGCCTGCGCACGCCGCCCGCCAGTGGCCCGCGCCGCTTGCAGGCGCTGGTGCTGCTGCCCACGCGTGAGCTGGTGGCCCAGGTGGGCGAGGTGCTGCGGGAGTTCGCGCGCAGCCTGGGGACGTCGCCGCGGCTGAAGATCTCGGAGGCCTTCGGTGGCGTCTCCATCAACCCGCAGTTGATGGGCTTGCGCGGTGGTACCGATGTCATGGTGGCCACGCCGGGGCGTTTGCTGGACCTGATTGACCACAACGCCCTCGATCTGCGCAGCGTCGAGATGCTGGTGCTGGACGAGGCCGATCGCTTGCTGGACCTGGGCTTTGCCGAGGAATTGCAGCGCATCCTGGCCCAGCTGCCGGCGCGCCGGCAGAGCTTGTTCTTCTCGGCCACCTTTCCGAAGGCGGTGCAGGGCCTGGCGCAGGGCCTCCTGCACGAACCGGTGGAAGTCAGCATCGCCCCGGAGCCGCAGCGTACGGCGGCGATCCAGCAGCGTGCCATCCAGGTGGACGTGAGCCGGCGCACGCCTTTGCTGCGCCATCTGTTGCAGTCCGAGCCAGACTGGAGCCGGGTGCTGGTCTTCGTGGCCACGCGCTACGCGACCGAGCATGTGTCCGACAAGCTGTGGGCCCATGGCATCAAGGCCGCAGCCTTGCACGGCGAGCTGAGCCAGGGCGCGCGCACCCAGGTGTTGGCGGCTCTGCGCAATGCCGAGATTCAGGTGTTGGTGGCCACCGATGTGGCGGCACGCGGCCTGGACATTCCGGAGCTGCCGGTGGTGGTGAACTACGACCTGCCGCGCTCGCCGGCCGATTACACCCACCGCATCGGCCGCACCGGCAGAGCGGGCGAAACCGGTCTGGCCGTCAGCCTGGTGCCGGCCAGCGCCGAGGCGCATTTCCGCCTGATCGAGAAGCGCCAGGGGCAGCGGGTGCCGCGTGAGCAGATCGAAGGTTTTGCCGCCAGCCCCTTGAGCCCGGAGCAGGCCCAGGCCTTGAATTCGAACGGCGGTATCAAAGGCCGGCGCAAGAGCAAGAAGGACAAGTTGCGGGAAGCTGCTGCTGCGGCAGCATCACAAGCTTCGGCGGCCGTCACTGCCCCCGAAGCCAGCAGCGACTGAACGCCCGCCCGCTCAACGGTAGCGTGACCAGAGCAGGTTGGCGCTGTTGGCGGCCGCAGGCGTGACCGCGTCTTCGCCGGGCTTGAAGCTGGAGGGCAGGTTGCTCAGGTCGATCTTGGTGCTGGCGCCGATCTTGCTGGCCCCCGGGGCGGTGCCGATGCGGGCCGCCGAGATGTAGCCGTGCACCGTGGTGCTGCCGCCGGTTTCCAGGATGTCTCCGGCCAACACATCGCCGTAGACATGGTTGGATGCGGCCAAGGTGATCTTGCCGCCGCTGTAGGTGTTGCCCACCTGGCCACCAGCGCCGAAGGCGATATTGCCCGCGCCCACCGTCAGCAGGGTGCTGCTGCCGGCCTTGCAGAAGTTCTTGGGCGCCAGGTTCGGGTAGCTGCTGTTGGTGCAGACCGGTCCATAACCGCCATAGTTGACGGCGTAGGAGATGTTGTTGCCGCCGGTGCTGATGTTGCCGGTGGCGAGCCAGCTGTTGTAGTAGGTGCCTTCGCCGGCTTCGAAATCGCCCTTGAACCAGACGATGCCGGGCGCCATGTTCACGCCGGCGATCGTCCACTTGCCGGCGCTGTAGCTGAGGCAGCTGTTGTAGTCGCTGTAGCCGGTGCAGATCTTGGCTTTGCAGGTGGCGGGGCTGTAGCTGTTGCTGCTGCAGACGTAATCCTGGTTGGCACCGCTGCCGACCAGAAAGTAGACGCCGTCGGGGATGTTGCTGACGTTCTTGACCGTGACCTTGGTGTCGTTGCCGACGCGCTCAAACGCATAGTTGGCCGAGCTCTGGTAGGCGTAGGCGTCAAAGGTCGGCACGCTGATGGTGCCGGCCGTCAGCGGCGTGATGGCCACCGTGAGGCCGGCCACGCGGCTCATGCGCACCTCGGTGTTCCAGGGCTGCACGGTGAGGCTGCCGCCGTAGTTGCCGGCGGCCACTTTGCCGGCCACCTGTTCCGAGTAATTGCCCTGCACCTGGGCCGAGCCCGTGATCAGGGAGTTGCTGGCGACCACGCTGCCCTTGGTCTTGAGCGTGGCGATGGTGGCGCTGCTGCCCAGCGTGATGTTGCCGATGGCATTGATCTCGGTGACGGCATTGCTCTCCAGGCTCACCGTGCCATTGGCCTTGATCGTGCCGGCGCTGACGCCACCGGTCAGCGCCACATTCTTGAGCGACTGCACATTGCTGTAGCTGCCGCTGCCGCTGAGCGCGATATTGCCCTCCGAGAACAAGGTCGCGATGCTGGTGCTGCCGCCCAGGCTGATGTCGCCCGAGGCGTAAAGGTCTGAGATGCCAGCCAGGCTGCCGGCGCCGGTGACCTTGCCGTCGACCACGATCTTGGAATTGGCATCGCCGATCACGGTCAGGTCGCCGCTGATGTCGAGATTGCCCTTGATGTTGACGGCGGCCGTCTTGCCGCCACCGCCGCCGCCACCAGGGCTGCCCTTGGCGCAGAAGGTGGCCGCCAACAAGGCGTTGGCGCCGCCGCTGCTGCCGGTGATGTTGAAACCCACCCGGGTGCCGCCGCTGCAATTGACCGTGTCGTTGGCGGCCACCTCGCTGATCGTGGCCGCGATGCCGGTGACGCCGGCAAAGCTCACCGCCTGGTTGGCGCTGAGTTTGGCGGCTTCGGTCGCGCCGATCTGGAACAGGTATTGGCGAACCGCTTCAATGCCGCCCCAGGCCTTGAGCTGGGCCTGGGTCAGGGCATGGACGGTGACCGATTGCACCTGCAGGCTGCGCACATAGTAGATGCCACCGAACACCATGGCGCCCAGCGACAAGCCCGTCAGCAGCATGAAGAGCACGGAGGAAATGCCGCGCTGCAGCGAGCGCGTAGCGGGGGCAGGTGAGGCGGTGCGGAAGGCCATGGACAACTCAGGAAATCAGATTGGCCAGGCAGCTGATGTAGGTGTTGCTGCTGCCGCTGACGCTCGAGGCATAACCGAGACTCACGCTGACCGAGGCGGCGGGTGCGCTGAGCTTGCTGATGGTTTCGGGCACGGCGCCGTAGGGCCAGCAGTTGCTGCTGTTGCGGGCGCTCAAGGTGACGGCCTGGGCCAGCACCTGGTCCTCCACCAGGGCCCGGCTGGTCCAGCTGATGGTCTTCCAGTTGCTGTTCAAGGGGTGGCAGCCGCTGCTGGCCTGCAGCAGGTAGAGGGCCTTGTTGCTGCTGTCGGAGAGCAGGGCGCCGCAGCTGTAGCTGGCGGTGTTGGCGCTCAGGCCGGGGTTGTGCACCCAGACCAAGGCATTGCCGCTTTGGGCAGCGCCATTGATGGCGACCACCGTGCCACCGAGCTTGCCAGTGCTGGCATTGAGCACCGCATTGCTGATCAAAAGCAGATGGTTGCCGCTGCTGGGGCTGCTGATGCCGTAGCCGGCACCTTGCAGGGCAATCTGCGCGCTCAACAGGCCGGTGGCCAGCTGGCCGTCCTGGATGGAGCTGCGCACCAGGCCCCCGGTTCCGAACACGGTTTGCGTGGTGCTGCGGTAGAGCGCCAGGGCGCCCAGCACGGCGATCAGCGAGATCACCATGCCCACCATCAGGCTGATCAGGCTCAGGCCCCGTTGGCACTCAAGCCCCAGGGATGACAAATGCTGGCGTGGCATGGCTGCAGGCCTCAATTGCTCACCGTCAGCGTTCCGGGGCCGAACAAAGTGTCGGCATCGGCGGCGTACTGCACCAGCGGCAGGCTGGCGGGCTTGGCCACGCCGTTGACCGTGACGGTCACCGCCGTGATGGTGCAGGTCTTTTGCACGCCCGTAACTTGCAAGTTGCCGCCCAGGCTGAGGTTGCTCGTGCTGGTGCTGGCTCCGGTGGCCGGGCATCCATTGGCCACGCCGGCGCCTTGCAGATCGGCGCGGATGCCTTGGATGGCCAGGCTTTGGCCTTTTTGATACTTCTGCGCGACCATGGCACGGCTGACGGCATAGACCAGGCCCAGGCCGATCACGCCCAGCAGCACCATGGCGATCAAGGCTTCCACCAAGGCGTCGCCGCGCTCGCTCCGGCGTCGAGCGCTTGCTAGGGCCTGCAGTGGGGGCGATGAGGTCGAAGGCGCGCTCACAAAGACCTCAGTTCAAGGTGCCGTCGAGCGGCGTTTCCGAGCCGCGGCTGACGCGAAAGCTCAGCGTCGTGCCGCAGACCGTGCCATTGACGTTGGCTGCCACCGGCATGCCGGCGCTGTCCAGCGCCACGCATTGGCTGTTGGCGCCGTTGACCTGGATGCTGGCCGGCGGATCGGAGGTCCAGGCGGCGCTGTTGCAGTTCAAGGCCGCAGGCACGCCGCTGGCCACGCACAGCTTGCCGGGGATGCTGATCATCACCGCCGAGGCGCCGGCGCTGCTGGCGCTCGGATTGCGCAGGGCGATGGCCTTGAGCTGGCTCATGCCTTGCATCAAGAGGGTCTGGCTCTGGCGCATATAGGCTTGTGCGCCCCAGGAGGCCGAAAACGGCGCCACGGCCAGTGCCAGCAACATCATGATGGCGATGGTGACCATCATCTCGATCAGCGACACCCCGCGGTGTGCCGTGTGCGAACCTGGGCGAATCACCATGTTGTGAAGCCGCAGGCGCTGGTGGCGGTGCGTGCATTGCTGTTGCTCAGCGTCATCACGCAGCTGGCCAGGCTGCTCTTGCCGGTGGCGGTGAGGGTGTAGCTGGTTGCCGTGCTGACCAGGGTGTAGTTGAAATAGGCCGATTGGGTGGGGGCCCAGGCCGGGAACATGGTGGTGGTGGCCGCAGTGCCGGCCGCATTGACCGGGTAGCTCAGCTGCAGCTGGTAGCGGTTTTCCATGTTCAGCGCCAGGGCGGCCAGGTCGGCGCTGCCGCTCTTGGCGCGGCTTTTGTTGACGTAGCTGGTGTAGGACGGAATGGCAATGGCCGCCAGCACGCCCAGCACCACCACGGCAATCATCAGCTCGATCAGGGTGAAGCCGGCTTGGGCACGTGGCTGGCTGGCGCGGCCCGCTGAGGACTTGGAAGCAAGAGCAAACGCAGTGTTCAAGATCGTTCCTCGCGAGCGCTGGACATGAGCCTGATTCGGGCCCGGGGTGTATGGGTGAGTGCATCGGTAGATGCACACAACATTAGAACCAACTAAATACCAATTGTAGGGACTGGTATTCAACTAGGTCTGCGATCTATGTCACGCTCTCGGGCTGTGCGACGCCAAAACCCTCAAGCGCCCATGCAGATTTGCTTATATCGGAAGCGTCAGCGCTTGGGTACCCGCGAACCCGGTTTGAAGCGGCGCAGATGTCCAGCTTTTCGCGCCGATCCGGCCTCAGCCGTCCTGAGGCGGGCGGCTGGCGCGTCGCAGCGCCACGGCATCGGGCAGGCTGCGGCTGCCGCCGCCCTGCAGGCGGAAAATCTGCACCGCAGCCTCCACCTCGCCGACCTGGGCCTGCAGCACACCGGCCGCCCGCGCCAGCTGCTCAACCAGGGCTGAGTTCTGCTGCGTGATGCCATCGAGGTGGCCGATGGCCTGGTTGACCTGCGAGATGCCGCGCAGCTGTTCGTCCGCGCCGAGATGGATCTGGCCGATCAAGCGGGTGAAATGCTGCACCGACTGCAAGGTTTGCTCGATGCTGTCTTGCGCGCTGCGGGTCTGGCGTTCGCCGGCTTCGACCTTTTCGGCCGAGTCGTGGATCAGCTGCCGGATCTCTCCAGCGGCCTGCTGGCTGCGTTGTGCCAGGGCCCTGACCTCGCTGGCCACGACTGCGAAGCCGCGGCCATGCTCCCCGGCGCGGGCCGATTCAACCGCTGCGTTGAGGGCCAGGATGTTGGTCTGGAACGCGATCGAATCGATCACCTGGATGATCTCGCCAATCCGGCGCGATGCGCCGGCGATGCCTCCCATGGTGTCGGTGACATGGTGCACCACCGCGCCGCTCTGGCCGCTCACGCGGCTCAGCTCCTCGGCCACCGAGGAGGCCTGGTGGGCGCTGTCGGTGCTGCTGCGCACCGTGCCGGTGATTTGCTCCATCGCTGCCGCGGTCTGCTCGAGGCTGGCGGCCTGCGCGCCGGTGCGCTGGGCCAAATCGGCATTGCCCTGGGCGATCTCGCGGCTCAAGTGGGCCATGTCGCGCAGTTCGTCCAGGGTGTCGGCCACCAGGGCGCGCAGGTTGACGCGCAGCTGGTTCAGGGCAGCCTCCAGGGCCTGCAAATCGCCGTTGCGGTTGAGGCCCGACGCGGGCTTGAGCCCCTGGCTCAGGTCGCCTGCTGAGAGCTGGTGTGCATAGGCCAGCAAGCGCTGCAAGCCCGCGCGATCGAGGCCCCAGGCCCAGCGCGTCAAGCCCAAGGCGAGGGCGGCCAGAAGCAAGAGCTGGGGCAGGAACCAGGCGCTGGACGGGCCCGCACCCCAGAGCCCGGCCGCGAGACCCAGGCCCAGCAGCAGCAAACCACCCAATCCCGCAGGCAGCCAGGGGCCGGGGCGCAGGGCGCGCAGCAGCCGGCTGCGCCCGTCCTGGCGCAAGACCTGACCCTCGTGCAGCACATGCAGCAAATGGCCCCGGGCCGCTTCGCTGCGCATCGTGGCGTACAGCGCGTCGGCGGCCTGCACCTGATCGCGGCTGGGCTGGGTGCGCACAGACAGGTAGGCCACCGGCCTGCCGCCCTCGCTCAGCGGCGTGACATTGGCCATGACCCAGTAGTGGTCGCCGTTCTTGCGCCGATTCTTGACCAGGCCGGACCAGGGCAGGCCTCGGGCCACGGTGTCCCAGAGGTCGCGGAAAGCCTCCTCAGGCATGTCCGGGTGGCGGATCAGGTTGTGCGGCTGGCCCAGCAACTCGTCACGGCTGTAGCCGCTGACCTCAATGAAGGCCGCATTGCAATGCAGGATGCGGCCTTTGAGGTCGGTGGTGGACACCAGGGTGCGGCCGCTGGGGAAAGGGAATTCCTGCTGGCTGATGGGAAGATTGCTTCGCATGGGCAGCGTCCTCGCGCGGCAGAGCGCCCGTGGCCGCTGGTGCACCCGGCGGCATCCGCGTCTGCTGGGCGCAGTATCCCGCGGCCAGGCGCTTCATGACCAGCCCCCGCTGCAGGACAGGACGGGACGGGGCGGGGCGAGCGATCAGCCCAGTTCCACCCAGACCGGCGCGTGGTCGCTGGGGCGCTCGTTCTTGCGCGGTGCGCGGTCGATGGCGCAAGACTTGACCCTGGGCTGCAGGGCGGCGCTGGCCAGGATGTGGTCGATGCGCAGGCCCTGGTTCTTGCGGAAGGCCAGGTTGCGGTAGTCCCACCAGCTCCAGCTCTTGGGGGCCTGCTCGAAGAGGCGGAAGGCGTCGCACAGCGGCAGTTCGATCAGGGCCTGGAAATGCGCCCGTTCCTGCGGCGTGCAGTGGATCTGGCCGGCCCAAGCCACCGGGTCATAGACATCCCGATCTTCCGGCGCGATGTTGAAGTCGCCCATCAGGAGCAGGTTCGGGTGGGCCTGCAACTCGGCCGCCACGAAGCCACGCAAGGCCTCCAGCCAGGCCATCTTGTAGACAAACTTGTCGCTGTCAGGCGCTTGGCCGTTGGGGAAATAGGCGCCGATGCAGCGCACACCCTCGACGGTGCCAGTGATGACGCGCGCCTGCGGGTCTTCGAAGCCGGGGATGTTCTTCACCACATCGATTGCGACGCTGCGGCTGATCAAGGCTACGCCGTTGTAGGTCTTCTGGCCGAAGAACTGCACCTGCCAGCCCGCGGCTTCGAAGTCCGGCTGCGGGAACTTGTCATCGGTCAGTTTCGTTTCCTGCAGCACCAGGCCATCGACCGGGTTGGCCGCCAGCCAGTCCAGCACCTGGGGCAGGCGAACGGCCAGGGAGTTGACGTTCCAGGTGGCGAATTTCATGGGCAGGGCTCCAGAGCAGGGATCGGGTCAAAAGGACGCAGGGCCGGCAGCTTAACGCGTCTGCCGGCCCTGCTTGCGATGAAGGCGCTTGTCTGGACTCAGGGCTGGGCCTGGCGCACGCGTGAGGGCGGCAGCAACAGGGTGAAGCGGCTGCCCTGGCCGACTTCGCTCTGCACTTGCAGCTCACCGCCGTGGCGCTGCATCACATGCTTGACGATGGACAGACCCAGGCCGGTGCCGCCGGTTTCGCGGTTGCGGCTGCCATCGACGCGGTAGAAGCGCTCGGTCAGTCGCGGCAGGTGTTCACGGGCGATGCCGGGGCCGGTGTCGGTGACCGAGATTTCGCCGTGGCCGTCGGCAGCCAGGCGCCAGCTCAGTTCGATTTCGCCACCCTCGGGGGTGTAACGCACGGCATTGCTGAGCAGATTGCTGATGGCGCTGATCAGCTCGGTCTCAACCCCTGCCAGCTCCAGCGCGCCGACTTCGCCGATCTTGAGCTGATGCCGGCCGTTGGACAGGGCCTTGGCATCGGTGCCCAGGCGCAGGAACAGAGGCCCCAGGCCGATCCAGCGGTCCGAGCCGGGGCGTGGGCTGCCTTCCAGCTGGGCCAGGGTCAGCAGGTCGCTGACCAGGCTCAGCATGCGCTCGGTCTGCTGGCCCATCAGGGTCAGCACCCGGCGGCGTTCGGGCTCGCTCAGGGGCAGGGAGCTCATGGTTTCGATGAAGCCGCTGAGCACCGTCAGGGGCGTGCGAATCTCGTGCGAGACATTGGCGACGAAATCGCGGCGCATGGCTTCGGCGCGTTCACGCTCGGTCACGTCCTGGCTCAGCACCAGGCGCAGGCCATCACCGTAGGGTCGCACGATCACCGACAGCGTGCCCGAACCGCGCGAGCTGGTCAGCAGCAGGGGCTCGTTGAACCGGCCGGCCTGCAAGTAGCTCACGAAGCTGGGATAGCGGACCAGGTTGGTGATGCGCTGCTGCAGATCGCGCTGCGGATCGAGCGCGAAATGGTCGGCCGCGACACGGTTGCACCAGGTGACATGGTCGTGGGCATCGAGCATCAGCACGCCGTTGGGCGAGGCCTCGATGGCCGACAGGAACTGCTGCAGCTGCAGGCGTTCGTGGGCGATGGCCCGGTCGCGCTTGCGCAAGGCGCGCTCGATCAGATAGGCGAGGTCGCCCCAGTAGCCGCTGCTGCGCGGCGCATCGCCGGGCTGCTTTTCGCGCAGCCACTGCATCAGGCGACGGATGCGCAAGGTGTCAATCAGCAGCAGCGCGACGATGGCGCTGACCACGCCCAGCCATTCGCTGAGCTGGGGGTAGCCCGTCAGCGTGCCGATGCCGCGCCCGGCCAGGTCACCGGCAAACACGATCAAACCCACCAAAGCCAGGCGGGGGAGAAAACCGATCACCGTCATGAAGGGCGCTTTCCGGGCGAGGGCGGCGTCATCAGGCCGACAGGGGCTGGGCTTGCTGCGACAGGCGGTAGCCGGCGCCGCGCACAGTCTCGATCATGCGCGCACATTGCACGCGCTCCAGCGCTTCGCGCAGGCGCTTGACGTGCACGTCCACGGTGCGCTCTTCGATGAAGACATGGTCGCCCCAGACCCGGTCCAGCAGCTGCGAGCGGCTGTGCACGCGCTCGGGGTGGCTCATGAAGAAGTGCAGCAGGCGGAACTCGGTCGGGCCCAGCTTGACCTCGGCGCCATCGCGGCTGACGCGGCGGGTGCCGGGGTCCAGGCTCAAGCCGCCGATCACCACCACCGAATCCAGCGCCTCGGGCGCCTTGCGGCGCAGCACCGCGCGGATGCGGGCCAGCAACTCGTTGGTCGAGAAGGGCTTGGTCAGGTAGTCATCGGCCCCGGCGTCCAGGCCCGAGACCTTGTCGGTCTCCTCGGCGCGGGCAGTCAGCATGATGATGGGCAGGTCCTTGGTGCGCTGCTGGCCGCGCCACTGGCGGGCCAGGGCCAGGCCGCTCTGGCCGGGCAGCATCCAGTCCAGCACCACCAGATCGGGCAGCACCCGGTCGACTTCGTACTGGGCCTGGTCGGCGCTGCTGGCCAGGGTGACTTCAAACCCGGAGTGGCGCAGATTGATGGAGATAAGTTCGGCAATGGCCGACTCGTCTTCGACAACAAGAATCCTCGACATGCTGTGCTTCTTCTTTTCGTTGGGGTTGATCAGTCTTTGAGGGCCACAGATTCCACGGTGTCCATGGGGTTGTGGCGGATGTCCGTGCCCTTGACGATGTAGATGATCTGCTCGGCCAGGTTCTTGGCGTGGTCACCGACGCGCTCGATGGCCTTGGCAACGAACACCAGATCGATGGAGGCCGAGATGGTGCGCGGGTCTTCCATCATGTAAGTGATGAGCTTGCGCATCAGGCCGTCGAATTCCTGGTCGATCTGGTTGTCCTGCTTGATCACTTCCAGGGCCTGCACGGTGTCCAGGCGGGCGAAGGCGTCCAGGGCCTTGCGCAGCGAGGCGGTGGCCAGCTCGGCTTCGAAAGAGATGTCACCCACCGGCAGGCGCAGGCGGCTGAACACGCCCGAGTTGATCAGGCGGTGCACGGTGCGGGCGATGCGGGCCGCTTCGTCACCGACGCGTTCGAGGTTGCCGATGGTCTTGGAGATGGCGATCAAGAGGCGCAGATCGCGGGCGGTGGGCTGGCGCAGGGCGATGATGGCCGAGAGGTCGTGGTCGATCTCGACTTCCATCTGGTTGACGCGCTCTTCGGCCACCAGCACGCGCGAGGCGATTTCGCCATCGAAGGAGGTCAGGGCCGACACGGCCAGTTCCACCTGCGATTCCACCATGCCACCCATTTCCAGCACGCGGGTCGAGATACCGCTCAGTTCCAGATCGAACTGGCTCGACAGATGTTTGTCACCCATGACTTCTACCTTTGCGAATTTGAATCAATCGTTGCAGTCTAACGAGCAGCTTGCGCTGAGTGGCGGCTGCGCCGCCCGCGGGCTCAACCGAAGCGGCCGGTGATGTAGTCTTCGGTTTCCTTGCGCTTGGGCTTCATGAAGACCTCGCGTGTGGCGCCGTATTCCACCAGCTCACCCAGGTACATATAGGCCACGAAATCGGACACGCGCGCCGCCTGCTGCATGCTGTGCGTCACGATCACGATGGTGTACTTGCTCTTGAGCTCTTGCAGCAGCTCTTCGATCTTGGCGGTGGCGATCGGGTCCAGGGCCGAGCAGGGCTCGTCCAGCAGCAGCACTTCGGGCTCCAGGGCGATGGCGCGAGCGATCACCAGACGCTGTTGCTGGCCGCCGGACAGGCTCAGGCCGCTGCTGTCCAATCGGTCCTTCACTTCATTCCACAGGGCGGCTTGGCGCAAAGAGCGCTCCACCGTTTCGTCCAGCTGGGCGCGGTCCTTGACGCCCAGCAGGCGCAGGCCGTAGGCCACGTTTTCGTAGATGGACTTGGGGAAGGGGTTGGGCTTCTGGAACACCATGCCGACGCGGCGGCGCAGCTGGGCCACGTTGACGCTGCGGTCGAAGATGTTCTTCTGGTCCAGCTGCACCTCGCCTTCGATGCGGCAGCCGTCCACCAGATCGTTCATGCGGTTGAAGCAGCGCAGCAGGGTGGACTTGCCGCAGCCGCTGGGGCCGATGAAGGCGACCACATGGCCGCGCGGGATGTTCAGCGAGACGTTGTGCAGGGCCTGCTTGGCACCGTAGAACAGGTTCAGGTTCTTGACCGCCAGGGCCACGTCCAGTTCTTCCAGCGGCTTGAGCGGCACGGCCGACTCCGGCACGGCGGTCGAGATCTTCAGCTTGGGCAGTTCGGCGGTTTGGGTGAGGGAGCTCATGAAAGTCTCTCCAGATCAATAGTGTGGGGCAGAGTGTGGGGCAGGGCGATGCGCGCGGGGCATCAGACCGAGTCCAGCTCTTTGAATTTTTCGCGCAGACGGTTGCGCATGCGGATGGCGGTCAGGTTCAGGCCAATGATGACCACGACCAGCAGCATGGCGGTCGCGTAGACCAGGGGCCGTGCGGCTTCGACATTGGGGCTCTGGAAACCCACATCGTAGATGTGGAAGCCCAGGTGCATGAACTTGCGCTCCAGGTGCAGGAAGGGGAAGAAGCTGTCCAACGGCAGGGCCGGCGCCAGCTTGACCACGCCCACCAGCATCAGCGGGGCCACTTCGCCGGCGGCGCGAGCCACGGCGAGGATCAGGCCGGTCATCATGGCCGGGCTGGCGATGGGCAACACGGTGCGCCACAGGGTCTCGGCCTTGGTGGCGCCCAGGGCCAGGCTGCCTTCGCGCACCGAGCGGGGCACGCGGGCCAGGCCTTCTTCGGTGGCCACAATCACCACCGGCAGGGTCAGCAGGGCCAGGGTCAGAGCCGACCACAGGATGCCGGGGCTGCCGAAGGTCGGGCCGGGCAGGGCTTCGGGGAAGAACAGGCGGTCGATATTGCCGCCCAGGAAGTAGACGAAGAAGCCCAGGCCGAACACACCGTAAACGATGGAGGGCACGCCGGCCAGGTTGTTCACCGAGATGCGGATGATGCGGATCAGGGTGCCTTGCTTGGCGTATTCGCGCATATAGATGCCGGCCATGATGCCCAGCGGCGTCACGATCACGGCCATCAGTAGCACCATCATCACCGTGCCGAAGATGGCGGGGAAGATGCCGCCTTCGGTGTTGGCTTCACGCGGGTCGTCCCAGATGAACTCGCCCAGCTTCTTGGCGTAGTGGCTGATCTTGTCGAACAGGCCCATGGTGTTGGCGCGGTAGACGTCGGCCACCTGGGCCAGCGGCACTTCCACTTCGCGGCCATCGGCCACGCGGGCGACGAAGCTGTCACGGGCCAGCTGCTTGCGCAGGGCGTCGGTCTTTTCCTGCAGGGCGCCGAACTGCTGGTTCAGCGCTTCGCGCTTGGCCGTCAGTGCGGCCTTGGCGGCCTCATCGAGATGGTCTTCCAGTTGCAGGCGGCGCTCGCTCAGGCGCAGGCGCTCGAGCTCGAAGTTGACCTTGCCGATCTCTTGCTTCTCCAACTTGTGGATTTGCATGAACAGGTCTTGGGCGCGAGCGGTGCGCTCTTGCAACTGTGCCCAGGCTTCTTCGCCGCTGGCGACCAGCTGGCCTTCTTGCTTGACCGAGATCAGGTGGCCGTAGAAGTTGCCCCACTCGCGGCGCTCGACGGTGATGACATCGTGCGGCTTCGATTGCTCGCCCAGCAAGGGCAGGGGGAACCAGCGGAAGTCCACACCCGACACATCGCGGTTGCCCATCTTGATGAGCACGCGGTCGGTGAAAGTCGCGTCGCCCGGGATCACGAAGCCCGCTTCGCGCAGGCGGCGCACGGCCACCTCTTCGCGTTCACGGATTTCGCCGATCAGGCCGATGGTGGAGCCATCGCGCTCCTTGTAAGTGGTCTCGATGACCGGCTTGGGCCAGAAGTGGCCGAGGCCACGCAGGGCCGTCAGGGCCATCACGCCGGCCACAGCCAGCACGGAGACTGCCACGGCGCCGGCGGTGAGCCAGATCCAGGGCGAGCCGCTTTTGAACCAGTCTTTCATGATTGATCGTGCTCCGTCAGATGGTGCTGTACTTCTCGCGCAGACGCTGGCGAATCAGCTCGGCGAGGGTGTTGACGAGGAAGGTGAAGGCGAACAACACCAGGGCGGACAAGAAGAGCAGGCGGTAGTGCGTTTCACCGACGCCGGCTTCGGGCATTTCGACGCCGATATTGGCGGACAGGGTGCGGAAGCCCGAGAACAGGCTGAAGTCCATCACGGCGGTGTTGCCGGTGGCCATCAGCACGATCATGGTTTCACCGACCGCACGGCCCAGGCCGATCATCACGGCCGAGAAGATGCCAGGGCTGGCGGTCAGCAGCACCACGCCCATCATGGTTTGCCAGGGCGTGGCACCCAGGGCCAGCGAACCCGAGGTCAGGGACTTGGGCACGCTGAAGATGGCGTCTTCGGCAATCGAGAAGATGGCCGGCGTGACGGCGAAGCCCATGGCAATGCCCACCACCAGCGAGTTGCGCTGCTCGAAGCTGATGCCGGCGGTGTTGGACAGCCAGTGCGGCAGGTCACCGGCGAAGAAGGCCGCTTCGATCGGGTGGCCCAGCTGGAAGAAGCCCCAGATCACCACCGCGACGATGGGGATCAGCAGAGCGGCTTCCCAGCCCAGACCGACGCGCTCGACCAAGCGGCGCGGCATCAGATGCCAGATGTAGGACGCCACGACGATGGCCACCGGCAGGAGCAGCAGGCTCATCAACACGCCAGCGAGATTGTTCTCCACCAGCGGCGCCAACCACAGGCCGGCCAGGAAACCCAGAACCACGGTCGGCAGCGCAGCCATGACCTCGATCGAGGGCTTGACGATTTCGCGCATGCGCTGGGTCATGAAGTAGGCGGTGAAGATCGCGCCCAGGATGGCCAGCGGCATGGCCACGAGCATGGCGTAGGTGGCGGCCTTGATGGTGCCGTAGGTCAGCGGGGCCAGGCTGAATTTGGGTTCGAAATCGGCGTTCGAAGCCGAGCTCTGCCAGACATAGTCGGGCTGCTCATAGCTCTCGTACCAGACCTTGCTCCACAGGCTGCTGAAGGAAACTTCCGGGTAGTGGTTGTCCACCGCGGCGGTGTAGACACGGCCGGCTTCGTCCTGCGCCAGGTAGCCGTTGCCGCGCGGCGGCACGCCGAGCACGGTCAGGGGCTTGTCGCTGAGCTTCTCGACGAAGAGCAGGCGCTGCGAGGTGGCGAAGTAGCTGCCCAGATTGCCGGCGGCATCGCCGACGATGAAGCCCTTGCGGAAGAACTCCGGGGCCAGGGCCGTGACGGCAGCCGGCATCGGCTTGAAGTCACGGATGCGGGTCATGCTGAAGTTGGCGCCTTCGGTGCGCACCAGGAACCACTGGCTGAGCTCACCCTTGTCGGTGCCGACGATCAGCGAATAGCCGCCGCTCAACATGGTCAGTGCCGTGACCTTCTGACCCTTGGCCAGCTCCACGGTTTCCAGCAGCTTGGGGGCGCTCTTGTCGCTGATGTTGTAGCGGGCCAGCTTGGCGTCGCCGTGCAGCACATAGAGCTCGCGTTGCTTGGCTTCCACCACCAGCTGGCGGATGCCGGCGGGCGGGTTGGCGATCTCGGAGCTTTGCACTTCGCTCTTGGTCTCGCCCGTCATCGCGTTGTTGCTGATGTTCACGGCGGAGAGCAGCAGGCGGCCGTCTTCGGTGACGGCGGCGATGGTCGAGCCATCGTCCGACTGCTGCATGCCGATCAGCTGGATGGCGCGGCCTTGCGGGTCCAGCGCCAGCGGTGCTTCGCCGACCGGGTAGGCCAGGGCCGGCGTGATCACGCGCTTGTTGTTGGGGAAGCTGACCGAAAAACTTTGCTTGACCAGCAGCACGCGGCCATCCGACAGACCGAAGGCCTGCGAGAAGCTGCGACGTTCGCCGGTTTCGGCGCTGGTGATGCGCACGCCCTCCGGCACGGGCACCTGCACCTGGCCGATGGTCTCGCCCGAGGCGAACTTGAAGAAGGTGATGGCGCCACCTGCGCCAACGCGCGAGCCGATCTCGCGCTGTTCTTCGCCGGTCAGGGTGAGGGTGGCTTGAGCGTTGCCGCCCGGGGTGGCGAACTGGGCGCGGTGATCAATGCCAGGCGGCATGAACAGCGGCACCACCACGCTGACCAGGTAGACGAAGATGGCCGACACGGCGACGATGACGCTGAGGCCGCCGACGGTCATCAACTTCTCGAACAGCTTGTCGGTCAGCAAGCGCCGGCTCATGGCTCGGTCGACGCTGATGGCCGTTTGGGTGGGACTGGCAGTATTCATGGCTTGGAAAAGTTCCGCGCTGATGGTGGTCAAGGGTGGGCAGGACTGGCCTGCTCACCCTTTTTCTCTCAGAGGCTCAAAGAAAGGACAGAGCCAGGTTTTGTATTCAGGACTTTTGCGCCACGCGCATGGACTTGAAACGCTCCACCCGGTTCAGTGGCTTGCCGGCCTTGACGCTGTCCTTGTTCATCACGTAGACCAGGGTCTCGCCCTTGGGGCCGCTGCCGATTTCGGTGAAGCTGTAAGGCACTTCGCCAAAGGCCAGGAAGTCCTTCATGTCCTTCAGGTCGCCGAAGACGTAGAAGCGGTTGCCCTTGAGCACTTCGCCGTAGAACTCGGGTGCGCCGCCGAACTGGCCGCTGAAGGCCTTTTCGCCGAGGCTGGGGCGGTTGGCCTTGACGTCGTCGGCGGTGATGCCGAACACCAGAGTCGCGCCGCCAGGGCCTTCGCCGATCTTGCTGCGGGTCAGGGTGACTTCGCCGTGGCTCAGGAAGTCCTGGTAGTTCTTCAGGTCACCAAAGGCGTGGACGCGGCCCGATTCGGGCAGCACCACATACAGTTCCTTGATCTGCTCGGGGGCCGGAGCGGCGACCGGAGCCACCACAGGGGCCGGAGCGGGCGCGGCAGCCACCACCGGAGCGGGGGCAGGGGCCGGAGCAGCAGCCGGTGCAGCCACGGGCTGGGTGTTGGCGCAGGCGCTCAAGCCCAGGACGGCCACGGCCAGAGCGGCGTTCAGTGCAGTTGTCTTCATCGCTTGTGTTCCTTGCTGTGCGCAACCGGCGCTGCCGCCGCGTCCCAGGGTGGGGCGTGGCAGCGCAGGTATGGGGCTGGATTACTTGGTGATCTCGCCCAGGAAGCGGGTGGCCATGGCGGCCGGCACCGGCACAAAGCCGTCCTTGATGGTGATTTCCTGGCCTTGCTTGGACAGCACCATCTTGAAGAACTCACGCTCCAGCGGGTTCAGGGGCTGGTTGGGCTTCTTGTTCACGTAGACGTAGAGCACGCGAGCCAGCGGGTAGGTGCCGTCGATGGCGTGCTTGGCATCGGGTTCGACGAAGGGCTCACCGGCCTTCTTCGACAGCGGCAGGGCACGCACGCCCGAGGTCTTGTAGCCAATGCCCGAGTAGCCCAGGGCGTTGATCTGGGTGGACACGCTCTGCACCACCGAAGCCGAGCCGGGCTGCTCGGCCACATTGCGCTTGAAGTCGCCCTTGCACAGGCCGACGTCCTTGAAGAAGCCGTACGTGCCCGAGACCGAGTTGCGGCCGTACATGGCGATGTCGCGGCTGGCCCACTCACCGGTCAGGCCGACCTGGCCCCACTTGGTGAAGTCAGACGCGCCGCCGCACTTGCGGCTGACCGACAGGATGGCGTCCAGGTCGGTGATGGTCAGGCCCTTGATCGGGTTGTCCTTGTTGACGTACACAGCCAGGGCGTCGATGGCCACGCCAACGGCGGTGGGCTTGTAGCCGTGCTTCTTTTCGAAGCCTTCGACTTCACGGGCAGTCATCAGACGGCTCATGGGGCCAAAGTTGGCGGCACCTTCGGTCAGGGCCGGCGGTGCAGTCGACGAACCCGCGCCCTGGATCTGGATGTTGACGTTGGGGTAGAGGCGCTTGAACTCTTCGGCCCACAGCGTCATCAGGTTGTTCAGCGTGTCAGAGCCCACGCTGGTGAAGTTGCCGGAGACGCCGGACGCCTTTTGATATGCGGGCAGTGCCGGATCCACCTTGACAGCCTGGGCTGTGGCGGAGGTTGCGACAAACATCAAGCCTGCGATGTGCAGGGCAGCGGCAAGGCGAGAAGGGGTCATTCGTCAACTCCAGTGATTAGAAGGGGTGTGCTTTGTCTTGAAGCAGCCCGGATGCTAAACAGCGGTCGTGACAGAGATATGACGGAATTTGACATCCGGCGTCACAAATGAAAATCGCCGCCTGTCATGTGACAAGGCGGCGACTGTCATATGTCACTGCCTTCTGGGCCAAGCGGCCCAGGCAGTGGACGCCAAAACACCCAAAAAAGCCAGCGAGTGCCGGCAAAAAGTGCGGGTTTGGCTTGAAAACTGAAATATTACAGATGCAACGCGGCCATGCCGCCCAGGCCAAAACCCAGCAGGCCCAGGCCGACCGTGGCCCATTCCATCCAGCGCTTTTTCGTCAGCAAAGCGATGGCAGCCAGGGCGATCGAAACCTGCAAAGCGGTCGTGGCCTGTGCCCAACGATGGTGCAAATGCATCTGCTCGGCGCTTTTTTCGTCAAAAACCAGGGACTCCTTGTCCAGCGCCTCGGCCTTTTCGCGGATGCCACCTTTTTCTTCCTTGTAGCGTTCCACTTCCTTTTGGTAGCTGGCTTTTTTGTCCTCGGGCACCAGGGCCAGGGCCAGCTCGGCCATGTTTTGCTTGTTGCTCTTGGACTGATACAGCGCCCACTGGTTGGCGGCTTCGGTCTTCTTGATGGCCGCGTCGTTTTTGTACAGGCCGGCGTTAGCCTGAGTTGCCCCGCCCATATAGGAGAACATGGCGCCCACCGTGGCCAGCACGGCCGTGATCACGGCCAGTTGCCCGGCCAGGCCCTTGGGGTCGGCGTGGGCAGCGTGTTCAATCTCGTGGTCGTGCGGGCCGTGCACATGGAATCCGTGTCCAGACATGGTGGGTTCAGTCCTCTCTCGATGGGTGTTCTTGAAATATCAGGCAGCGCTGCGGCGCTCGTAGCGCACAAAGTCAAAGTGCCAGCCGTTCTTGTCGCTGTGATGACGATCGCGCTGCACTTCGGCAAACACATCGACCGGCCAGGCCGGGAACCAGCTGTCGGCGTCGGCAAAGTCGGCTGCCACCTCGGTCAGCTCCAGCACATCGGCGTGTGCCATGGCTTCGGCGTAAATCTGGGCGCCGCCGATCACGCAGACCTGGGGCAGGCCGGCGCAGGCCTGCAGGGCGCTTGGCAAATCACTGAACACCTCGGCACCCGGCAGGCTCAAACCTGGCTGGCGCGACAGCACGATATTGCGTCGGCCGGGCAGGGGGCGAAAGCGCTCGGGCAGGGAATCCCAGGTCTTGCGCCCCATCAGCACCGCTTGACCTTGGGTCAGGGACTTGAAGTGGGCCATATCCTCGGGCAGGTGCCAGAGCAGGCCGTTGTCACGGCCGATTTCGCGCCCGCGGCCCAGGGCGGCGACCAGTACGACTCTGGGTCGGGCCTGCGAAATTGTCGCTCCGGCGCTCATACCGCCACCGGGGCCTTGATGGCCGGGTGCGGGTCGTAGCCCACCAGCTCAAAGTCCTCCAACTCGTAGCCGAAGATCGAATCCGGCCGGCGGCGGATCTTCATCTGCGGGTAAGGGCGTGGCTCGCGGGCCAGCTGGGTTTGCACTTGCTCGAAATGGTTGCTGTAAATATGGCAGTCGCCGCCGGTCCAGACGAAGTCGCCGAGGTCGAGCTCGCACTGCTGGGCCAGCATCTGGGTCAGCAAGGCGTAGCTGGCGATGTTGAAGGGCACGCCCAGGAAGATGTCGGCGCTGCGCTGGTAGAGCTGGCAGGACAGCCGGCCGCGCTCGCCCGGTGCTTGCGGCGGCGCGACGTAGAACTGGAAGAAAGCGTGGCAGGGCATCAGGGCCATCTGGTCCAGCTCGGCCACATTCCAGGCGCTGACGATGATGCGGCGCGAATCCGGGTTGGCTTTCAGCTGCTGCACCACCTCGGCGATCTGGTCGACGTGGCCGCCGCCGGCCTTGGGCCAGCTGCGCCATTGCACGCCGTAGACCGGTCCCAGGCCGCCGTCTTCGCGCGCCCATTCGTCCCAGATGGTGCAGCCACGTTCTTGCAGCCATTTCACGTTCGAGTCACCGCGCAGGAACCAGAGCAGCTCCAGGATGATCGATTTCAGGTGCACCTTCTTGGTGGTGACCAGCGGAAAGCCCTGATTCAGATCGAAGCGCATCTGGTGGCCGAACACCGAGCGCGTGCCGGTGCCGGTGCGGTCGCCTTTGTGCACGCCATGTTCGAAGACATGGCGCATGAAATCTTCAAATTGCTGGGGCACCGGGCCGGCGGCGAGAGCTGGGGTGCTGGGGGCGGGGCTGCTGCTGTTCATGGGGCGCGATTCTAGGGCTCCCGCCTGTCAGTTCGGCCTGGCTGTCACTGAAGCGACCGGCGCAAGCTGCGATGATGGCGGCTGCTGGCCCCTGCGGCCTGATGTCTCCCGTTCGTTTCTTCTTCTTCCTTTTGTGGTCCTATGCTGATCAAACGTCTGCTCCTTGCTGTCTTGGTTCTGGTGCTCCTGACCGTGGCCTACTTTTACGCCGCCTTGAACTGGAGCTACTCCAGCGGTGAGCGCGCGGGCTGGATTCAAAAGCTGTCCAAAAAAGGCTGGGTCTGCAAGACCTGGGAAGGCGAGCTGGCCCTGGTGTCCATTCCGGGCAGCAGCAGCGTCGAGAAATTCCAGTTCACCGTCGCGAATGACGAGACCGCGGCTGCGCTGACCGAGGTCATGGGCAAGCGGGTCAACCTTCACTATGAAGAAAAAGTCGGCCTGCCCACCAGCTGCTTTGGTGAAACCCGCCACTACGTGACCAAGGTGACGGTGGCATCGGACATTTCCTTGTCGCCGGGCGTGGTGGTGCACACCAATCCAGGCAGCCCGGCTGAGCCCGCCGCTTCGGGTGCGGGCCAGCCTTGATGGGCTTGCGCTGGCTGAAGCTTTGCAGAGCCGGCTGACGGTCTGCGCTGCCTGCCGCCAAATTGACCACGTTTGGTGGCTTCGCCACGCTGGAGCGCAACCCTAGAATGCAGGCCGTCGTGGCGGTTTCTTAGGCTTGTCTTGTCCCCATCTTCCCCTTCGGTCTTGGCAGACGCCCACAGGGTGGCGTTCCGGCAGGTGTGGCTGGCGCGTTATGGCTCGCCCGGCGAGGCCAAGGCCCTGGCCGAGCAGTACCTGGCCGAGGCTGGTGACGATCAGCGTCTGATCTTGCGCATGCAACTGGTGCAGCAGCGATTGGACGCGCTGCACGCCGGCGCAGGCGAGCCCTACCGAGAGCTGGCGGCGCGCATGCAGGCCCTGGGCGATGTGCCAGGCAGCCTGATCGCGCAAAGCATGGCCTTGGGTGCCGAGAATTTCGGTGGCGACGGGGCCGGCGCGCTCGCAGCCTATGAGCAGCTCAGCGACGCCATCAATGGCATGCAAGACCCGCTGGAGCAGCATGCCGCGATGGGATCATCGCTGGTGCTGTACCAGGCTGCGGGCCATCTGGTTGGCTATATGCAGCAGGCCTGCCGCATGCTGCAGCTGACGCAAGAGATCGACCACAGCGGCATGAGGTCGGCGGCGCTCAGCAATCTGGGGATCGCGTTTTTTCTTGCGGGCGATGAACTGCAGGCCCGGCTCCATCTCGAGCAGGCCGTGGCCAGCAATGAGCTGGGAGGGTGGGTGCGTTTCGGCGCGGTGACCATCCTGGCCGAGATTTATGCCTCGGCCGGTGACTTCGAGAAGGTGATGCCCTTGCTGCGCATGTGGTCCTTCCCGTCCAAGGCTGCTGGCCTGGATGGGGCCACGCTGGCGCATTTTCACGTCCTGGGTGCCGAGGTCTTTGCCAGCCTGGGGCAGGTCGAAGAGGCGGGGGCCTACCTCGACTTCCTGACCCATCGTTCTGAAGATCAGCACAGCCACGATCTGCTGTGTCTGCTGGCCATGGCGCGCGCCATGGTCCACCAGGCGGCCGGGCGGCCTGCGGAGGCGGCTGCAGCCACGGAAGAGGCTTTGCGCCTGGTCCAGACCATGCCGCGCAGCGAACGGACCTTGGCGCCGCGGTTTTGGTCCCGTATGGCCGAACTGGTCAGCGCACAAGGTCATTGGGAGCAAGCCTATGGCTTGATCCAACGTTATCGCCTGCTCGATCAGGCCAAGAAGCGCGATATGGCTGCCGTACGCCGGGTGGCGGCCCAGTGCCAGCTTGATGCCAGCACGCGTGCCATTGAGGCCGCGCAGCGCGACCGCCTGACCGGCTTGGGCAATCGCGAGCGCTTGATTGCGGTCGGTGATAGTTGGATTGCCCGCGGATTGGCGCCCCATGTCGCCATGCTGAATGTGCGGCGCTTCAATGCCATCAACCAAGCTCTCGGCCAGGACATTGGCGATGCCGTGCTGCAGGCCGTGGCCGAACGCCTGAGCCAGGTCTGCATCCGTTTCGACCACGCCCTGGCCGGCCGCGTCTATGCCGATCAGTTCGTTCTGGTGTTGGCCGGTGATGCTGCCGAGTTGGCCGATTTGCAAGCCATGGCCTCGGAGCTCTTCGCCACGCCGCTGCAGGTGGCCGGCCAATGGGTCGACATCAGCACCGCCTGGGGCCTCTCCTACGGCCCCGACCACGGCAGCACCATGCACCGCCTGATGAGCCATGCCGAGATCGCCTTGCACGAGGGGCGACGCAGCGATGCCAGCTGGACGGTCTACGAACCCAGCCTGGTGCGGGCCGACCCCTTGCAGCTGTCGTTGATCTCCGAGCTCAAACGGGCCGCGCAGGACGATGAATTCACCTTGCTTGTTCAGCCCAAGTTCCGCCTCGCCGACAACGCAGTCACCAGCTTCGAGTCCTTGATTCGCTGGAATCACCCCAGCCGCGGACTCGTACCACCGGTGGACTTCATCCCCTTTGCTGAAAGCACGGGCAATATCCGCGGCATCACCGAGTGGGTCTTGCGCCGGGCCATGTTGCTGTCGGCGCAACTCCGACAAGCGGGCCTGGTGTCGCAGATCGCCGTCAACGTGTCCGTGCACGATGTCGGTTCGGCCGCGTTCCCGGCCATCTTGGGCGGGCTCTTGAAAGCCACAGGCGCAAGGGCCCAGGACATCCGGCTGGAGCTCACCGAGGGTGCGGTCATGAAGGACCCGGCCACCGTGATCGACCGCATGCGCGAGATCAATGCGCAGGGCTTTGAGTGGTCGGTCGATGATTTCGGCACGGGCCAATCCTCACTGGCCTACTTGCACATGCTGCCGGTCTCCGAGCTCAAGATCGACCGCAGCTTTGTCCGCGGTGCCGCCGGCGCCAGCACCACGCTGACCCTGCTCAAAGCCGCCATCGACCTGGGCCGCAATCTGGGCCTGGCGACCGTGGGCGAGGGGGCTGAAACCGAAGAAGAGTGGGCCCTGCTGCGCCAACTCGGCTGCACCACAGCCCAGGGTTGGTACGGCGCCCGCCCCATGCCGGAGCAAGCCTTGCTGGCCTGGCTGCAAGCTGGGGCGAGGCTGGTCGGCGCCTGAGTTGATGGGCGCCTGAGTTGGTATGCGTTTGAGCCGGCGGACGCCAGCCCTCCCGCAGGTTTTAATGGTCGAACTGCAGCGCCGCCAGGCGCGCATACAGCCCGCCGCGTGCGCTCAGTTCCGCATGCGTGCCTTGCTCGACGATGCGGCCGTGCTCCATGACGATGATGCGGTCGGCGCGCTGAACCGTGGCGAGGCGGTGAGCAATGACCAGGGTGGTGCGGTCCTGCATGGCCACTTCCAGCGCGGCTTGCACCATGCGTTCGCTCTCGGCGTCGAGTGCGCTGGTGGCTTCGTCCAGCAGCAGCAAAGGCGGGTTCTTGAGCATGGCCCGGGCGATGCTGATGCGCTGCCGCTGGCCGCCGGACAGGCGCACGCCGCGCTCGCCAAGGAAGGTGGCATAGCCCTCGGGCAGGGCGCGGATGAAATCGTCGGCAAAGGCCGCCTTGGCTGCGGCCATCACCTCGGCATCGCTGGCCTCGGGCCGGCCGTAGCGGATGTTTTCCATCGCGCTGGTCGAGAAGATCACGCTGTCCTGCGGCACCAGGCCGATGGCCGAGCGCAGATCGGCCAGGCGCAGGCGATCGGTGGGCACACCGTTGAGCAGGATGCGGCCGCTTTGCGCCTCGTAAAAACGCAGCAGCAGCTGGAACACCGTGCTCTTGCCGGCGCCGCTGGGACCGACCAGGGCCACGGTTTCGCCTGGGGCAATTTCCAGATCGAAGTCCGCCAGGGCCGCCTGTGCCGGGCGCGAAGGGTAGTGGTATTGCAGGCCTTGCAGGCTCAGGGCCGTGCCGCCCTGGACCGAGGGCAAGGGCAGGGGATCGCGGGCTTCGGCCACGGGTGATTCGCTGGCCAGCAACTCCATCAGGCGCTCGGTCGCGCCGGCCGCGCGTTGCACATCGCCAAACACCTCGGCCAACACCGCCACGCTGCTGACCAGCAGGATCACATAGACCACGGTCTGGCCCAGATGGCCGGCCGTGATCTTGCCCGCCAGCACGGCTTGCGTGCCCTGGTACAGGCCCCAGAGCAGGGCGGCAAAGGTGGCGGTGATGATGAAGGCCACCAGGCCCGAGCGCACCTTGGTGCGCTTGCGGGCGGTGTCAAATGCGCTCTCGCTGGCGGCAGCAAAGCGGGCGGCCTCGGCCTTCTCCTGGGTGTAGCTCTGCACCACCGGCACAGCATTGAGCACCTCGGCCGCGATGGCGCTGGTGTCGGCCACCCGGTCTTGCGAGGCGCGGCTGAGCTTGCGCACGCGCCGGCCGAAGTACAGGGCCGGCAAGACCACCAGCACCAGAATGCCCAGCACCTGGCCCATGACCAGCGGGTTGGTCGCCACCAGCATGATCAGCGCGCCGATGCCCATGACGGTGTTGCGCAGGCCCATGCTGAGGCTGGAGCCCACCACGGTCTGCACTACCGTCGTGTCGGTGGTGATGCGGCTGAGCACCTCGCCGCTCTGCGTGGTTTCAAAGAACTCTGGGCTTTGCTGTAGCACATGGCGGTAGACCGCATTGCGCAGATCGGCCGTCACCCGTTCACCCAGCCAGGTCACCATGTAGAAGCGCCCGGCCGAGAACAGACCCAGCGAAGCGCCCACCATGAAGAGCGCCAGGAAATGCTCTCGCATGGCCATCAGCCGCTCGCCGTGGTTGCTGGCGCCACCCAGGCCCTGATCCACCAGCTGGCGCAAGGCCATCGGAAAGGCCAAGGTCGCCAGCGCCGCCAGCAGCAAAAACAGCAAGGCCGCGCCGATGCGCAGGCGGTAAGGCTGCAAGAAGGGCCAGAGCCCGCTCAGCGAGCGCGGGTGGGCGCCGGGCCGGGCGCCGGCCTTGTCGCTGGAAGCGGCTGCAGCCGAGGTGCCAGTGCTCGGCGTGGTGGGTGTGCTGGGTGTGGCAGAGGGGGCAACGGTGGAGGAGGGCATGCGGGCAGTGTAGGCGGAGGGGCAGAGGGCAGTTCTGGGTGCGGTTCCCGGTGCAGGATTGGCTGCAGCTTCACGCAGTGACGCTGGCGGCTCGTGGGCATATGAGGCGCCCTGGGCCGGGCACAAGCCTGGGTTCTCCCTGCCCTGAATGAATGCTCATGTTAATTGCCTTGACAATATTTGCCTAGGCAATTAAATTCTGCGCCATGCCGAAATCAAAAGCCCCCATGTCGCCACCCGCCGAGCCGCCCTTGGCGGGCGAGGGCGTCCCCAGCTTTTACAAGCCCGCCAGCTACACACGCGAGCAAAGCCTGGGATGGCTGCTGCGCAAATTGCAGCAGTCCATCGTCCACCAGGCGGGGCGCCAGCTGAGCGACTGCGACCTGACCCATGCGCAGTGGGGCGTGCTGATGGTGCTGCGCTTCGGCTGCAACCAATGCACGACCACGGCGTTGTGCCGGGAGCTCGATGCCGATGCCGGCGCCCTGAGTCGATTGCTGGACCGGCTGGAGGCCAAGGGCCTGGTGCAGCGCGAGCGCTCGGCCGAAGACCGCCGGGTCGTGCAGGTGCGGCTGACGGACGCCGGCTTTGCCGCCTCAGACCAGCTGCCGGCCCTGCTGTCCGATGTCTTCAACGCCCATCTGAAGGGCTTCAGCCATGAGGAATGGCAGCTCCTGCTCAGCCTGCTGCGCCGCATGATCGACAACGGCGAAGCCCTGCGTCAGGCACAGGCGGCACCGGGCGCTGATTGACCGAACCCAGCGACCCAACGCCGCCTCTCCCTGCCTTTTCCCGCCCGTCGCCGCGCACCCCCATTTCATCTGAACCGCCATGTCTTCTTCGAATTCGCACCCCTTGAAACGACTGACCCTGCTGCTCAGCCTGCCTGCCCTGCTGGCGGCTTGTGCTTTGCAGCCCTCGCTGCCGCCGGCCGCCAGCCGCCTGGCACCCAGCCAGCTGGGCTTGTCTGACGAAGCCCCGGCAGACGCGGCCGCCCGCGACGCGCTGTCGCGCAGCGACTGGTGGACCGAGCTGAACGCGCCCGAGCTCAATGCCCTGATGCAACGCGCCCTGAGCGAAGCGCCCAGCCTGGCCCAGGCCCGCGCTCGCATCCAGCGCGCCCAGGCCAGCATCGAGAACGCCGAGAGCAGCGAACGCGCTGCCGTCGGCCTGGGCCTGGACGCCGCCCGCCAGCGCTTCCCCGAGCACAGCATCTACCCGCCGCCGCTGGCCGGCACCTTGCGCAACACCGCCACCCTGCAGGCCTCGGCCAGCTATGAGTGGGATTTCTTTGGCCGCCACCAGGCCGAGCTGAACGCCGCCCTGGGCAGCGCCCAGGCCGCCCGCGCCGACGCGGCCGCCGCCCAGCTGATGCTGAGCAGCCAGCTGGCGCGCAGCTATGTGCAGCTGGCCCGTGTGCTGGCCCAGCGCGAGCTGCTGGCGCGCCAGAGCGCCGAGCGCGAGCAAGCCCTGGCCCTGGTGCGCCAGCGCAGCCAGGCCGGGCTGGACACGGCCCAGGACCTGCGCGCCGCCGAGCTGCCCCTGCCTGAGCTGCGCCGCCAGGCCTTGCAGCTCGATGAGCAGGCCGATCTGCTGCGCCACCAGCTGGCCGCGCTGAGCGCCCAGCCCATGGCCGCGCTGAAGGATCTGAAGCCCGCGCTGCCGGCCGCGCTGCCGTTGGCCGGCGAGGGCGCCTTGGGCCTGGACCTGCTGGGCCGGCGCCCCGATGTGGTGGCCGCACGCTGGCGTGTGGAGGCGGCCACGGCCCAGGTCAGCAGCGCCCGCGCGCAGTTCTATCCCAATATCTCGCTGGGCGCTTTTGTCGGCTTCAACGCCATCGGTTTTGACAATCTGCTCAAGGCCGGCAGCCTGCAGTACGGTGTGGCGCCTTCCTTGCGCCTGCCGCTGTTCGACAGCGGCCGCCTGCGCGCCCAGCTGCGCGGTTCGGCGGCCGAAGCCGACGCGGCGGTCGCGGCCTACAACGGCGCGCTCTTGGAGGCTGTGCGTGATGCCAGCGACCAGCTGCGCAGCCTGCGTTCCTTGCAGGAACAGAAAACCGAGCAGGCCGCTGCGCAAGCCCATGTGCAAGCCGCCCTGGAGCTGGCGCGCCAGCGCCACAGCGCCGGCCTGGGCAACCGCCTGGCCGTCCTGAACGCCAGCCAATCCCTGCTGCAACAGCAGCGCCAGGCCCTGGACCTGCAAGCCCAGACCCTCGATGCCCAGCTCCATCTGCTGCGCAGCCTGGGCGGCGGCTGGACCGAGGCCAAGCCCTAAGACCCGATTCACGCGGCGCCGCCCGAGCGGCCCGGCGACCGCCACCACGCACACCGAAGAGACCCAAGATCATGTCTGACATCCAAGCCTCCAAGCCCGAATCCAACCCCAAGCGCAAGAAGGCGCTGACCGTGCTGACCCTAGCCGTGCTGGCCGGCGGCATCGGCTACAGCGTGTACGAGGCCATGGTCGGCCGCCGCTACGAGCAAACCGACAACGCCTACGTCAACGCCAACGTGGTGCAGATCACCCCGCTGGTGGCCGGCACCGTGCGCGCCATCCACGCCGACGACACCGATTTCGTGCGCGCCGGCCAGCCCCTGGTCAGCCTCGATGCGGCTGACGCCCGCGTGGCCCTGGAGCAGGCGCAAAGCCAGCTGGCGCAGACCGTGCGCGAGGTGCGCGGCCTGTATGCCAACAACAGCACCCTGCAAGCGCAGATCCGCGCCCGCGACAGCGAGGTGCGCCGCGCCGAAGTGCAATTGGCCACGCTGCAGGCCGATGTGGCGCGCCGCGCGCCGCTGCTGGCCACCGGCGCCATCGGCCGCGAAGAGTACGAGCACGCCACCGCCCAGGTCGCCAGCGCCAAGAGCGCGCTGCAGACCGCGCAATCGGCCTTGTTGACCGCCCAGGAGCAGCTGAACGCCAACCAGGTGCTGACCGAAGGCGTCAGCGTCGAGCAGCACCCCAATGTGCAGCGCGCCGCCGCCCGCGTGCGTGAGGCCTTCCTGGCCTTGCAGCGCGTGGAAGTGCCGGCGCCGGTGGACGGCTGGATCGCCCGCCGCAGCGTGCAGCTGGGCCAACGCGTGGCTGCCGGTGCGCCGCTGATGTCGGTGGTGGGCCTGCAGCAGGTCTGGGTCGACGCCAACTTCAAGGAAGGCCAACTTGCCCGCCTGCACATTGGCCAGCCCGCCACCCTGGTGGCCGATGTCTACGGCAAGAAGGTCGAGTTCAAGGGGCAGATCGCCGGCCTCGGCGCGGGCACCGGTGCGGCGTTTGCGCTGCTGCCGGCGCAAAACGCCACCGGCAACTGGATCAAGGTGGTGCAGCGCGTGCCGGTGCGCATCGCGCTCGATGCCAAGCAGGTGGCCGAGCATCCCCTGCGTGTGGGCCTGTCCATGAATGTCAGCGTCGATGTGCAAGACCAGAGCGGCAAGAGCCTGGCCGAAGCGCAAACCCGCCAGACGCCGCTGGCCCAGACTTCGGTGTTCGAGCGTCAGGACCAGGCGGCCGAAGCCGAGGTGGCCCGCATCATCAAGGCCAACCTCGGCAGCAAGGTGGCCGGCAAGGCCGCCGTAGCGGTGAAGCCGGCCGCCAAGGCCTGAGCGACGAGACCCTCGCATGAGCAGCCTTTCCGCCTCCGCCCCCGCGTCCGACCCCCGGGCCCCGCAGGCTTCGTTGGTGCCGCCGGCGCCACCGCCGCCGCTGCAGGGCTCGGCCCTGGTGCTGGGCACCCTGGCCCTGTCCTTGGCCACCTTCATGAATGTGCTGGACTCGTCCATCGCCAATGTCTCGCTGCCAGCGATCTCGGGCGATCTGGGCGTGAGCCCGGTGCAAGGCACCTGGGTCATCACCAGCTTTGGCGTGGCCAATGCGATCTCGGTGCCCCTGACCGGCTGGCTGACCCAGCGCTTCGGCGCGGTGCGCCTGTTCACCGCCAGCGTGTTGCTCTTCGTGCTGGCCTCCTGGCTGTGCGGCTTTGCGCACTCGCTCGAGATGCTGATCGCCTGCCGCGTGCTGCAAGGCTTGGTCGCCGGGCCCATGATCCCGCTCTCGCAGACCCTGCTGCTGAGCAGCTTTCCGGCCGCCAAGGCCGGCACAGCGCTCGCGCTCTGGGGCATGACCACCCTGGTGGCGCCCGTGGTCGGGCCGCTCTTGGGCGGCTGGATCACCGACAACGTCTCCTGGCCCTGGATTTTTTACATCAATGTGCCGGTGGGTCTGTTCTCGGCCGTGCTCACCTGGCAGCTCTACCGCAAGCGTGAGACGCCGATCAAGAAGCTGCCCATCGACGGCGTGGGCCTGGCCCTGCTGGTGATCTGGGTGGGCGCGCTGCAGATCATGCTGGACAAGGGCAAGGAGCTGGACTGGTTTGCCAGCGGCGAGATCCAGATCCTGGCCGTTGCCGCGGCCGTGGGCTTTGCTTTCTTCGTCGCCTGGGAGCTGACCGACAAGCACCCGGTGGTGGACCTGCGCCTCTTTGCCCGGCGCAACTTCATCTTCGGCTCCGCCACACTGTCCATCGGCTACGGCCTGTTCTTCGGCAATGTGGTGCTGCTGCCGCTGTGGCTGCAGCAATGGATGGGCTACACCGCCACCGACGCCGGCATGGCGCTGGCACCGGTGGGCCTGCTGGCCATCTTGCTCTCGCCCGTGGTGGGCAAGAACGTGGCCCGGGTGGACCCGCGCAAGATCGGCACCTTTGCCTTTCTGATGTTCGCCCTGGTGCTGTGGATGCGCTCCAACTTCACCACGCAGACCGATTTCGCCACCATCATGGTGCCGACGATTCTGCAAGGTGCGGCCCTGGCCTGCTTCTTCATCCCGCTGACCACGCTGACCCTGAGCGGCCTGACGCCCGACCGTCTGCCTGCCGCCGCCGGCCTGTCCAACTTCGTGCGCATCACCGCCGGGGCCATGGGCACCTCCATCTCGACCACGCTCTGGGAAAGCCGCGCCACACTGCACCACCAGCACATGGTGGAGCGCCTGGCGCAAGGCGACCCCGTCGCCACCGAAGCTTTGGCCGGGCTGCAGACGGCGGGCCTGTCGCCGCAGCAAGCCGCCTTCCAGATCAACCGCCTGATCGATCAGCAGGCTTTCACTCGCGCGGCCGACGATATCTTTCTTGCCTCGGCGGCCATCTTTCTGCTGCTGATCGCGGGCATCTGGTTGACCCGTCGCCCTGCGAAGTTAGCGGCGGGCGCGGCGGCTGTGGATGCGGGAGGGGCGCATTGAAGCTTCTGGCGGGGTCTAGCCGCTACTGGGCGTCACCTGTGTGCAGTGCTCGCCGAAGCGCGGCTCGTGCGAGCAAACGTGTCGAGTCGAACGTTGGCAAGGCGGAGTTCTCGTCGTTCACGATCAATGGAATCTCCGTGCATCCGAGTATGACGGCATCGCAACCCTGCTCTTTGAAACCGTGGATAGCCGACTGGAAGTAAGCGATGCTTTCCGGTTTGATCGTCCCGCAGACAAGTTCGTCCATGATGATGCGGGCCATTTCATCCCGTTCAGGAATGTCTGGCTTGACGCACTGCAGGCCTTGCGCTGCCAGTTTTTCGGGATAGACCGCGCTGTCAACGAGCCAGCGAGTGCCCGTCAGGCCGAGGCGCTTGCATCCGCGTTCAGCGGCTGCCATTGCCACAACCTCGGCGATGTGCAGCCAGGGCAGCGGAGAGCGAGGCTCGACGTAGGAAAAGGCTTGGTGGATCGTGTTGTCAGGACAGATGAGGAAATCGGCCCCTGCACGCGCCAATTTGCGGGCTGAAGTCAGCATCAATTCGCCCACACCTTGCAGATCTCTCCGGTCAAGGCAGCTCACATAGCCAGCGAGCGATGGCGTGTGCATCGAGACTTCAGGGTGGGCATGTTGCCCGAGCAGTGCGGCGCCCTCTGAACAGATGGTTCGATAGCAAAGCGCTGCCCCCTCGGCCGAACAAGCAACAATTCCGATATGCAGTGGCATGGGCGTGGCGTGGCGTGTATTCTTTTGAAAGCTAGCCAGCGTTCCAGCTAAATGGACCGAAATGGTGGGGCGCCGAAAGGACTGAATGAAATGAGGCCCGAAGGCGGCTGGCCGTTGCAGGTCCGGTTGAGTGAAGGGTTTGGCCGAACTCGGAAGCCGCAATCGCGGTCAGTCAACGTACCACGACCACTGGGTACTGACGACACGAGTGCCGTCGTGAAAGAAAGTAACCATTTCTTCACGCGTGTCGCTTGGAAGCAAGTAGGTGATTGAGTCGGCCTTCTCGACTTCCGTCGTCCCAAGGCGACTCTTGATTCGACTGAGCGAAGCGCCGATCTGAAAGGCAGACGGGACTCGTGAGTCTGTTCTTGAGAGGCTCGCAAATAGCGGGATGACCTTCTTGTACTGAGACGCGCTCGATCGAAAAATCTCGCTTTCCGCCTTCGGACACTTTTGCGTGATGTACCTGTCCTTGATCGTCTCGTCGTGGATGTTCTTCTCGGCCTTGGCAGTAATTAGCGGCCTTGGGCACGGTTGTGCAGCAATTCGGCGACCAACTTTGTCAAGCTCATCCAGATCGCCTGCACACGTCGGGTGCGAAGCGGCCAAGAAAGCTGCGATGAGGGCGAGCGAGCGGAGCATGTCGGTTGTTTGGCCTAACGTTTTAGCTCTGCGGGCGGCGAAGCCGTCCGCTGTAGCGAAGGGTTAAGCCGCATCATACGCAGCCCTCCACGTACTGCACTTGAGATTTGTTACCGATGTAGAAGTTGTCGACTTTGGCGTCGCTGGTCTCAAAACGCACTGCGATATCACCCGCCAGGGCAACCGTTAGATATCGATCTTCTGGGCCCGAATAGTGATGCGGTTCATCGCTAAGTCTCCTACCGTAGCGTCGCTTAACGGCGGCTACTGTCGTACCAATGCGGATACCGTCTTGCGTAGAGATCTTGTCGGTGCGCACGTCGATTCGACGAAGCTTTCCGTCCTCGAACATGAAGGAGACACCTTTGAACCGCTTGGACTCCAGATAAAAGCAGCCTCTGTCTTCTGGATTCTGAGGCTCGGACAGTGCTTCCCGAACCGAATGACTGAACTGCGCCACAGTCATGCCGAATTGAACCGGCCCGAGCCCCCGAGAAGTCACCTCAGCAGTATGCCCCGCAGCAAATGCGGTAGCGGCGAGGAGGATTCCTGTCATGGCAATTGCCAAACGCTTCATAGTGCGGCTTAACGTTTGACATGAGGGACGGCCAAGGGCGATAGCCCTTGGCCGTCCCTCTCGATGGAAGGGTTAGGCCGCAGACGCGCCACTGCTGACCTGCTTACCCATGTGGTACTTGACGATGTCATGCGGGTACACCGAGCGCTCGTATTCGACCTTGTAGCCCAAGCCAATGTACAAGCTCGGTGCCTGGAAACTGAAGGTCTCCAGGTAGAACGAAGTACAGCCATGACGGCTTGCGTGCGCCTCTAAGGCACGAATGAGTGTTGAGCCCATACCCAGACGGCGGTGCGCAGGCTCGACCCATAGTTGCTGAAGCTCGCAACATGCACCCCAACGACGGCCGACCGCTCCGCCCACGACCTGGCCAGAAGGACTACGGGCAAAGCATGAGATGGCTTGAACTTCATGAAGTGGCGCGGCGGCGTCATTGAACTCGCCGAGCCCTTGATCGACCAGTGCGCACTCTTCGGACGGATAGTCGTCGTGGGTGCTGACGGAGAGCTCGGGCGTAGCCATTATTCTGCGGCCTAACGTAAAGGTCAGCGGACGCCGATGGCGGTACGCTGCAATGACAGGTTGGGCCTCACAAACGCCCCCGTAACTCCGCAGGCTCTTCCCAGAGTTGCTTATAGCTCTCAGGGGCGACGAGGAGACCTTCGGTAGCGATGCGCGTGATCTCCAGAGTTCCCACTTGGCGTGATCCCTCCAATACATCCAATACCCGGCCTTCCCAAAGGCAGTGCGGGTAGACCTCGGGGGAAATTAGGTGCACTTCGACCCTTGCCATTTCGCCGGGGCGAACGAGGCCATGATCCGGATAGGTGTGCCGCCCGCTGCTCTGATAGTTTTCATGCAGGGCGTGCTGAGGTTGATAGCCTGAGGTCACGACTCCATGCGACGCGGAAAGCGTGAACAGGCCTTCAAAGTCGAACGGTCGATTCATTGTGATGCCCAACGCCCAAGGTAAGCGGCGCCGGAGCACCGAAGGTGCGGAGGGCACCAACACAGGCCATGAGAATGCCGAAGGCATGGCCTGTGTTGGCGTCCGCTTGACCACCCAGTTAGGCGACTTTCACTCTGCATTGGACAGTAGAGCTGCGAGCTCTCCTTCGGTAAGTGGTTTGACTGACTTCCGGGCGACATGATGCCGAACTTTGACCTTGAGCCACCCGCGAGCATCCCTGACCTCTGAATTGCCCAACGTGATGTTTCGGCACTGCTTCGACCTTGGCTTGCTCAAGGCGTTGACAAGCTCGGTGTTGTGTTGAAACGGAGTAAGCCTCACCACACCAAAAAACACAGCGTCTAGGTCTTGAACAAACGACGCGGGTACGCCGATCCCTTTCGACTTTGTTGGGTAGCGACTTACGCTTAGATAGCGCTGCTCTTCGAAGAAGTACCTTGGGACTTGAAGCGAGCGCGCTCCAGGGACCTTGTTTCGGATTGTGTTGGACAGCTTTTGTATGCCGTGTCCGTGTGACTCTGGGTCCTCATGCGGGCGCCAGTACTTCAATGTTGCTTTGAGGATGAGTTCGATGCACATTGCGGCGCAGTAGGCGGCGGGCGAGTACATCTCGCTTCGATAAAGCAGACGTGCCGACTCATAGAACCGGAACGCTCTGTTCTGCCAAATGACATAGTCGTACTCGTGTTGCTCGAACATGCCGTGATCGCCTAACGTGAAAGTGAGCGGCCGCCGAAGGTGGTCCGCTCGAATGGCAGGTTAAACCTCATCGACGCGCTCCTTCCGAAATGCGCGCAGCAATACTGCCAGCATCGGAATTGCAGCGACGAAAAACACGATGAGCGGAATCTTGTAAGACGGGAGCATTAGCAATAGTGGTTCTGAGTTATGAACCTCGCCGGGCTGTCGAATGGAGACTGTGTAACCGGCCGGTGCGGGGCCCCACAGCCACATCGACGCAGCGTAAACAAGATACAGAACTACCGTGGCAACAACGAGGAAAACCACTGGCCGCGACACAATCCCCCAGGTCAGGCAAGTGACGCAAGCGGCGAACAGAAGCGGTAGACCCGCCAGGATGAGAAGTTCGAATATGAACATGTCTTGCCTGAGGTTTAACGTGTTGTATATCGATGGCACACGCCGCATATCACGGCAAGTGTCGTAATAACCGACCACGAATAAATCCGGGCAAGTGCTTGTCGGGGAATGCTCTTTTGTTCAAGCATTTGCTTTCCTCGGCTCATTAATTCGGGCGACAAAAGCCGCGCTTGTTACAAATGCACGCTCAGCACGGATGGCAGTCGAAGCCGGCTGGCCGGTCGGCATATTGCCATCAAATCGTGGCGGCATTGACTCTGCAGCACTGAACCGCGGGGGCGCTGACCGTACGTTGCGGCCTGCGGCTGGTTTTTTGCAGATGCCCAGCTTCGCTACGCTTCGGGCCATCAAAGATTGCTCGCAAACAACCTTCGCAGAAACAGCTGCTTGAAACTGTGCGCCTCATGGAGGCCCAGGCGCTCCAGCCAGGCCTCAGGCACCGGGGTTTGCGGCCCCAGGCTCTTGACGATGAGCTTGACCAGCTCGACCGGGTGGTGGCTGGCGTGCTTGAGCTTTTTGAGCGCGCGCACGATTTGCATTTCTTCGTCGCTGAGGTCGGTGCCGAAAGGGAAATCGGGCAGCACGCCGCTGTTGCGCCAGGGACGCAGCTGCTCGCGCAAGGCCTCGGGCAGATTGCGCCGGGCCGAGGCCGGCAGCTGGTAGTCGGCCGGCAGCTTGCCATGGGCCTTGGCTTCGTCCATCAAGCCCTGCTGGAAGCGCGAGTCGCAGACCTGCAGCAAGCGCGCAATCACCTCGGCATCGCTGCAGCCGCGCAGATCGGCCACGCCGTACTCGGTGACGACGATGTCGCGCAGATGGCGCGGGATGGTGCAGTTGGCGTAGTGCCAGACGATGGAGCTGCTCAGGCCCTGGGCGTTGTCGTGCGTGGCACGCAGCAGCAGGATGGAGCGGGCGTCCGGCAGCGCATGGGCCATGGCGACGAAGTTGTACTGACCGCCCACGCCGGAGACCATCTGGCCCGATTCATAACCGTCCGATGATGCGGCGCCCAGCAGGGTCATCTTCATCGTTGTGTTGATGAAGCGGGCGTCGCGGCGCTGGGCGCGCTTGAGGGCTTCCGAGCCTTGCCCATCGCCGTAGAGCTCGTTGATGTAGTGGATGCGCGTCATGGCGATGCGCTGGCGCAGGCCCTCGGGCAGCTCGCGCAGGCGCTGGTAAAAATCGCGCGGGCCGAGGAAGAAACCGCCGTGCATCAGCGCCGCGCGGCGCCAGCTCAGGCCTATCAGTTCGGGCGCCAAGGCCTCGGGCTGGTTGGGCCAGGTCTGGCCTTGCCACAGCAGCTGGCTGTCCGCGGCGAGCGTCACGCCGGCCTGCAGCAAGCCCTGCGATTGCAAGAAGGCCAGGTCGCTCGCACGCAGCGGCGAGGCAATGCGCCCGCGCTCGCACAGGGCGCGGATCACGCTGGCATCGGGCGCGGCGCCCAGGCGCCCCTCCAGGGCCAGCTGCTGCAGCGCCAGATCGTCGAACACCAGGCGGCGGATCAGGCCGGCATCGATCAAGCGCATGAAGCCGTTGACGAACATCTCCGAGCAGCCGTACAGGCCTTGCTCGAAACGGCCGAGCTCGCGCCCCTTCTGCCAGCCGTCGGGCGCCTCGGCCGCGCCGCCGTTGCATAGGCCGGCCAGAATGGCGCGGTAGTCGTGGTTGCGGCTGTCGCGCACGATCAAGGCCTGGGCGATGGCGTCGCCGAGCGAGCCGATGCCGATCTGCAGCGTGCCGCCGTCCTTCACCAGGCTGGAGGCATGCAGGCCGATGGCGTAGTCAGCCCATGAGATGGCCGCGTTGGGCGGCGCAAACAAGGCATGGCTGCAGCCTGGGCCTTCAACCATGAGATCGAACAAGCGCGCATCAGCCAGCGCCGGGCCGGGCATGAAGGGCAGGGCCTCGTTGACCATGGCCACGGTCAGGACCGGCTGGCCCGCGGCGCGCTGGTGCTCCAGCAGGTCAAAGCTCAGATCCGGGTTGCAGGACAGCGAGAACTCGCGCTCGCCCGTTTCCGGATTGACGCGCGCTGCCACCGCTTGGATCAGCAGATTGACGCCCTGGGCACAGATGTCGCGCACGGCAAAGCTGTAGTTGGTGCAGATGAAGCCCTGCTGGGCCGCCTCATTACCCAGGTAATCCGCGGTCTTGAGAAAGAACTCCTGCACCGCGATGTTGTGCGGCAGCTGGCCGGCCCGCAGTGGGCCGACGTAGGCCAAGTCCGGGTAATCGCCAAACACCCGTTCGACCAGGGGTGCCAGGAAATGCTGCTCCAGCTCCGTGCGGCCCTTGGGCTTTTCCAGCGACAAGGCGGTGTAGATGCGCAGGCGCCGCTCGGGCAGGGCGGCGATGCGGCGGTAGAGCGCGTTGACCAGGGGATTGGGCTTGCCGATGCCCAGGGGCAGGGCCAGGCCGATGTCGCCGGGTATGCGGCGCAGGATCTCGTCGACGGCGGCCTCCAGATCGGCGCAGTGCTGGGGCTGTGGCTTGGCGCTCAGGTCGTCGTCGGGTGCTTGGGGGGCGTAGCGATGCAGCAAATCAGTCTCCTGCGGTCTTGTCTTTGTTGTCGTTCCACTCGGGTGGATGCCACAGTTTCCGGCCCGGCCGCAAGGTGAGTCTTGACATTCAGCAAGATCGCCACAAAAGCCGGCCAAAGCGGCGAAAAGGCCTAGTGGCTTCCCCCCAAGCTACGGGGTGAGCGCCCTGGCGGCCGGTCAGCCTGTGCTGAAATGCGGGCAGCTGTGCGATCTGCGGCGCAGGCGGGCCCGTCCGGCGCCTTTCTTTGCGCCGACCTCTGCGCCGACCTCAGCGTCATCGCCAGCTTTCCGCTCCCGCGCCCCCCAGTCTCTGATCCCTGTAGTTTTGGCTCCTGAACCCATGCAAGACGACCTGAATGTGCCGGCCTGGCTGCCGCCGCTTCGCCTCGCCCTGCAGCGCGTGGGCCCGGGGCCGCTGCGCTGGCTGTTCTGCGCCTTTGTCGGCCTGGTCTGCGTGGCGGTGTCGCAGCTGCTGGTATCCTTGATGGGGCAGGGCGACCGTCTCAGCGCGGCCGTGGTGGCCGCCGTCTGCGGCCTGGGCCTGGCCGCACTCTTCAGCGCCAGCCTGCTGGGCCTGCTCAGTCATCTGGACCGGGCGCTGCGCTACTCGGTGCGCTACGCCACCCGCGACAGCCTGACCGGTCTCTACAGCCGCCGCCATTTTCTGCACCAGGTGGAGCGCGAATGGTCGCTGGCGCGGCGCTACGAAACCCCCTGCGCCCTGGTGCTGATCGACATCGACCATTTCAAGCGCATCAACGAGGCCTACAGCAGCCGCTGCGGCGACCTGCTGCTGCGCGAGGTGGCCGGGGTCTGCGGTGAAACCCTGCGCCACGCCGATGTGCTGGCACGTTACGGTGGCGAGGAGTTCATGCTGTTTCTGCCCCACACCGATCCGCTGGGCGCGCTCGATGTGGCCGAACGCATCCGTGAGCGGGTCGAGCGCATGGGCTATGGCTGGAACGGGCACAGCATCCCCACCAGCGTGAGCATCGGCGTGGCCGTGCTCAAGCTCAACCACACCGGCCTGGACGATCTGCTCAACGAGGCCGGCGAGGCCTTGCACCTGGCCAAAGCCGACGGCCGCAACTGTGTGCGCGCCGGCCCGGGCCTGCTGCCCGATTCGCTGAGCGCCATCCGCGGCTGAGCAGGCCGCCGGCTTCAGATCTTCAGGGCCTCGGCATAGCCGGTCAGCTCCAGATAGCCCAGGCCGCTGCGGCGCCCGCTGGCGTCCAGCAGCTCGGCCGCACCTTCCCAGTAGCGGATGCCGGCGCCGGCGCGGCCGTGGATCTCCTGGTCGTCCATCAGGGCGCGCAGGCGTTGCTCGCCCTGCGGCGTGCGCAGCCGCCATTCGAGGGGATAGCGTGCGCCGCCGCGCGGGCTGGCCCACAGGCGCCCGGGCTGCAGCTGCACCTGCTCGGGCCCCAGCGCCTCGGTCCGGCCATCGGGCCGGCGCCAGCTGCCGCCGCTCCAAAGCGTGCTGCCATCGGCCCGGCGCAGGCGAAACACGGTCAGCGCGCCGCCATCGCTGAGGTTGATGCCGGCCCAGTCCCAGCCCACGGCGGCATCCTGGCTGGCGCCGGCTTCGGCGCCGGGCTTGCCCAGCAGGTTGTCGCTCCATTCGTGGTCCAGCCAGGAGCGGCCTTGCAGGCGCAAGACCTGACCCTCCAGCCGCAACTCCGCCTGGCTCAGCAGCTGCACCTGGCTGTAGTAGTGGCTGAACTGATCGGGCTGCGGCCCTTTGCGCGAGTAGCCACCATCGCCTTGCAGCAGCAGGGCCTGGCTGGTTTGCAAATTCAGGCGCAGCTCGAAGCCGGCGCTGCGGCTGCGCAGCTGGGCTTGGTAGGCGTGGCCGCCCGCCAGGTTCTGGCGTTGCAGCGACCAGTCGCCCATGCGCAGCTGGCAGTCTTGCTCACTCGCTTCATTTAGGCCGGCCACGGCCCGGCCCAGGCGCTGGTCGTGGCGCAGCCGCCCGCCGGGGCGCAGATCGCTCAAAGCGCCATGGGCCAGCATCAGCTGGCGGGCGGCCAGGGCGCTGGGGTGATCGAGCGGTGCCGGGCCGCGGCGGCGGAAAAAGGTCAGCTGGTAGCCAAACTCGGGCTCGCTGCGTCCCTCGCGCGCCAGGCAGCCGGTCAGGTACCACCATTCGATGGCGGTGTCCGGGTGGGCCCCGAAGTCGCGCGGAAACTGCAGGCGCGTGGCCGGGGCTTGCGGCGCCGCCCAAGCCGTCCGGCCCGCTACCGGCCCCAAGCTGGCCGCTGCCGCTTGCAGCAGCCAGGCGCGGCGGCGCCGGAGCAGGGCGTGTGCTTCAGCCGTCATCACCAGTCCTCCTTCACGGCCTGCACCGCCTGCTGGCCAATCGCCTGGCGCCCGGCCAGCACGGCCGCCAGCACGCCGGCCACGAACACCGCGGCCACCAAGGCCGCCAGGCGCGCGATCGGCAAGCTCATGTCCATGCTCCAGTGAAAACTCTGCGGGTTGACCACCCAGATCAGCACCGCGCTCAAACCCAGGCCCAGGCCCAGGCCGGCCAGGGCGCCGACCCCGCAGAGCAGCAGCGATTCCAGGCCCAGCAGGCGCAGCACATCGGCGCGCCGGAAGCCCAGGTGCAAGAGCAGGCCGAACTCGCGCCGCCGCGCCAGGGCCTGGGCCGACTGGGCCGCGGCGATGCCGAACAGGCCGATGGCCAGGGCCACCGCCTGCAGCCAGACGGTGACCGCAAAGCTGCGGTCGAAGATTTGCAGCGACAGGCTGCGCAGCTCGCCCACAGCCGCGATCTCCAGGTCTTGCGGCGCCGCAGCCAGGGCGCGCAAGGCCTCGCTGCGACTGCTCGCATCGGCGCCGGGTGGCAGCCAGAGGTAGAGCTCGGTGATGCGGCGGTCGCCACTCCAGGCCTGGTAGGCCGCCAGAGGCATCAGCAGGGCGCCGCTCTGGCGCGCGTAATCGCGCCAGACGCCGCGCACAAAGACGGGCAGGGCGGGGCCCTGCGGGCTCAGGCGCAGCTGGCTGCGCTGGCCCGGCTGCAGGCGCAGGCTGTCGCGCAGGGCTTCGCTGATGTAGATCTTGGTCAGGTCTTGCGAGCCGGCCGGCGGCGCTGCGAGCGGGCCGGCCAGGGGCAGGTCTTGCTCGCGCAGCTCACGGGCTTGCAGGGCCGGCAGCTCCTGCTCGGGCGCGAGCCCATCGATCCAGACATCGCGGCTGCGCTGCAGGCTCAGGCGCTGGACCTGGCCGCTCTGGCGCACCGCTTCGATCAGTTCGGGCGGCAGGGGCGCCTGGTGCCCCCCCTCGCCCCGCAGGGCCGAGCGCAGGTAGAGATCGGCCGGCAGCATCTGGCTCAACCACTGGCTGAGCGAATCGCGGAAGCTGCCCACCATCACCAGCATGGCCACCGACAGGCTCAGCGCCACCAGCACGCCGGCCAGGGCCCGGCTGGCCTCGCCGGCCTGGTCGCGGGCGCGCTCACGCATCAGCAGCAAGCCAGCACTGGGGCGAATCCAGGCCAAGGCGCGCAGGCTCAGCCGCAGCAGCAAGGGCACGCAGGCCATGCCCCCGGCCAGCATGGCCAGCATGGCGGCATAGGCCGCCACCGGCACGCCGGCCAGCCAAGCCGGCCGAGTCGGGCTGGGCAGCAAGGCCAGCAGGCCACCGAGCGCCAGCAGACCCGGCCCCAGCCACACCGGCGCGCCGCCGCCCAGGCGCTGGCCCAGGCCTTTGAGCACCTGGGCCACCGGCATGCGCTGCACGCTGCGCGCCGGGAACCAGGCGCTGAGCAGGCTGACCGCCAGGCCCAGGCCGCCGAACACCGCGGCGGCCGGCAGCTGCTCAGCGCTGAAGCGCAGAGTGGGCCGCATGCCGCTGACGGCCGCCAGGCCCAGATCGCTGCCCAGCAGCAGCAAGCCCAGGCGGGCCAACTGCCAGCCCAGCAGCAGGCCGAGCGCACTGCCCAGCAGGCCCAGGGCCAGGCCCTCCATCAAGACCAAGGCCATGCGCTCGCGCGCACTCATGCCCAGCACACCGAGCAAGGCCCATTGCGGCAGGCGCTGCGCCACCGAAAGCGAGAGCACAGCAAACACCAGAAAGCTGCCGGTGAACAAGGCCATCAGCGAGAGCACGCCAAGATTGACGCGGTAGGCCTGGGTCAGCCGCCCCAGGCGCGCGCCTTCATCGGGCGGTGGGCTGAGTGTGAGGCCGGGCCCCAAGCGCTGCGCGGCCCGCCATTCCTCCAGTGACAGGCCTGGCGCCAGGCGCAGGTCCACCCGGTCGAGCTGGCCCAGGCGGCCGAACAGGGCCTGCGCCGCAGCAATGTCGAGGATGGCGCGTGGCGGCCCGCCATCGGGGCTGGCTGCTGCGACCTGAAAGCTCAGGCTTTGCACGGCCCCGCTGTCGGGTGCCGCCCCACGCAAGCGCAAGACCTGACCCTCCGGCATGGGCTCGCTGAGGCCCAGCCGGCGCAAGGCGGCGGCGTTGAGGTGGATGCGGCCGGGGTCCAGGCCGTCCAGCGGCGAGGCGAGGCGCGGCAGCAGATCGGGCTGGATGGCGCCGGCCTGCAGCAGGTCCAGGCCCAGCACGGTCAGGTTGAAGGGGCGGCCTTGGGCGTCGAGCGCCTGGGCCTGGCCTTGCAGCACGGGCGAGGCGTGGTCGACCCCGTCCAGGTTCGCGACCGCCGCGTAGTCTGCATCACGAAGCGACGTACCCGCCTGACTGCGCAGCACCAGATCGGGCTGGCCATTGAGGCTGGCTGCGGCGCTGCCAAATTCGGCCAGGGCGGCGCCGTTGAGCAGGTGCACGCCGTAGGACAGGGCCACGCCCAGGGCGATGGCCAGCACGGCCAGGGCCTGACGCCCGGCCTGGTGGCGCAGGGCTGGCCAGGAGAGCGCACGCAGCCAGACGAACAGGCGCATCGCGTGGCGCATCAGGCGGAGGGGCTGCCCATCAGGTCTTCCAGGCGCAGGCAGCGGTCGGCCCGCTCGGCGGCGCGTTCGGAATGGGTCACCAGCAGGCAGGCTGCGCCCTGTTCGCGCACCTGGGCCAGCAGCAGATCGAGCACGGCGCTGGCACTGCGGCTGTCGAGATTGCCGGTGGGTTCATCGGCCAGCACCAGGGCCGGCTTGTGGACCAGGGCGCGGGCGATGGCCACGCGTTGCAGCTGGCCGCCCGAGAGCTGGCGCGGCAGCCGCTCGCCCAAACTGCCCAAGCCCACGGCATCCAGCATGTCTTGCACGCGCTCGGCATCGGGCCGACCGAGCAGCAGCAAGGGCAGGGCGACGTTGTCGCGCACGCTCAAATAGGGCAGCACATGAAAGGCCTGGAACACAAAGCCGAGCTGCCGGCGCCGCAGCAGGGCGCGCTCGCCCTCGTTCAGGCCTTCGAGCTGCTGGCCCAGCAGCTGCACGCTGCCGCTGTCGAGCTCGTCCAGGCCGGCCAGGCAGTTGAGCAAGGTGCTTTTTCCGGAACCCGATTCGCCCAGCAAGGCCACCAGCTCACCCCGGCGCAGCAGCAAGTCAATGCCCGAGAACACCGGCGTGTGCCCATAGCTCTTGCTGAGGCCGCGGGCCAGCAGCAGGGGCAGCTCGGTCATGCCTTCAGCTCCAGGCCATCGGCCTGCAGGATTTTCTGCAGCAGGGCCAGCACTTGCAGCTGCGCTTGCGGGTGATCGCAGGCCACGATCTGGCGCTGCGGCATGCTGCGCAGCCAGGTGATCTGGCGCTTGGCCAGCTGGCGGGTGGCAGCGCTGCCGCGCTCGGCCAGGGTGCTGAAGTCACCGCTGTCCAGCGCCTCCCAGGTCTGGCGGTAGCCCACGCAGCGCATGGAGGGCCGGTCCAGGCTGAGGTCGCCGCGTGCGCGCAGGGTTTTCACCTCTTCGATCAGGCCGTCTTGCAGCATCTGCTCGAAGCGCAGGTCCAGGCGGCGGTGCAGCCAGGCCCGGTCGCTGGGCTCGAGCGAGATCAGGGGCCAGTCCACGCCTTCGCTGCGCTGCTGGTGCAGCTCGCTCATCGGCCGGCCGGCCAGCTGGCAGACCTCGAGCGCGCGCTGGATGCGCTGCGAATCGAGCGGTGCCAGCCGGGCGGCGGTGATGGGGTCCAAGCGGGCCAGCTCTTCATGCAGGGCCGGCCAGCCCAGGCGAGCGGCGCGCTCGTCGATCTCGCGGCGCAGCGCCTCGTCGGCCTGCGGCATGTCGCTCAGGCCATCGAACAAGGCTTTGAAGTAGAGCATGGTGCCGCCCACCAGCAGGGGCAGGCGGCCGCGCGCCAGGATCTCGGCGCTGAGGCGCCGTGCGTCCGCCACGAACTCGGCCGCCGAGTAGGCCTCGGTCGGCTCGATGACATCAATCAGGTGGTGCGGCACGGCGGCCAGCTCGGCCGGCGTGGGCTTGGCCGTGCCGATGTCCATGCCGCGATAGACCAGGGCCGAGTCGACGCTGATCACCTCCACAGGCAGAAACTCGGCCGCGGCCAGGGCGGCCGCGGTCTTGCCCGAACCGGTGGGGCCAGCGATGCAAATGGGCCGGCGAAACACCGCAGGGGCCTGGGCCTGGCTCATCATCAGTCGAAACGCTCCCAGGGGGTCAGGAAGCGCCACTGGCCGACCGGCAGATTGCCCAGATTGATGCGGCCGATGCGTACGCGCTTGAGGCCCACCACCTTGAGGCCGACCAACTCGCACATGCGGCGGATCTGGCGCTTGCGGCCCTCACGCAGCACAAAGCGCAGCTGGTCTTCGTTCTGCCAGCTGACCTTGGCCGGTTTCAGCTGCACGCCGTCCAGCTCCAGGCCGTGGTTGAGCAGGGCCAGGTCTTCGGCCGGCAGGCGGCCGTCTTCGCTCTTGACGCCGTTGCGGCCCTGGTACTCGACGCGCACCAGGTATTCCTTCTCGACTGTGGACTCCTCGCCGATTAGCAGCTTGGCGATGCGGCCGTCCTGGGTCAGCACCAGCAGGCCGGTGGAGTCGATGTCCAGGCGCCCGGCCGGGGCCAGGCCGCGGCTGTGGCCGATGTGGTACTTGATGCCCGAGCTGTCTTCGCTCCACTGCGCATCGGACTTGATCAGCACCGAGGCGGGCTCGTAGCCGTCTTCGGCCTGGCCGGAGACATAGCCGATGGGCTTGTGCAGCAGGATGGTGACGCGCTTGGCCTGCTCCTTGTGGGCCAGCGGGTCGACCTCGATCTTGGCATCGGGCTTGACGCGCTGGCCCAGCACGGCCAGCTTGCCGTCCACGCGCACCCAGCCGGCGGCGATCCATTCATCGGCTTCGCGGCGCGAGGCCAGGCCGAGCACGCCCATCTGCTTGGACAGGCGCACGCCTTCGCTGTTGGCGTCGACAAAGACCTCGTCGCGGTCGTCCCCGTCGTCGCCTTCATCGAGCTGGCGGCGCAGCTTGGCCGCCGCTTCGCGCAGATGCGCGGGCAGCTGTTCGCCGGCGCGGCTTTGCGCGCTGGGCCGGGGGGTGTTGTAGCCCGGGCCGCCGCTGTGGCGGCGCTGGTCCTGGCGGGCGAACTCGGGCCGAGCCTCGTTGCTGCCCGGGCGCTGGTTCTCGCGCGGGGCATCACGGTAGCCTTCTCGGTAGCTGTCTCGGTAACCGCCGCGGGGCTCGCCGCGTGGGCCGCCAAATCCGCCGCCCGAGCCTCCACCAAAGCCACCACCTTCGCGGCGCGGTTCTTGGGCGTAGCTGGGGCGCTGGCCTTGCCAACGGTCTTCGCGCGGGCCGGGGGCGCCACGCTCATCAGGGTGGCGGCGCGGGCCTTGCGGGGCCTGGCCGAAACCGGGGCGGCGGTCCTCGTAACGCGGACGCTGCGCGTCCCGTGAATCCCGTGAATCACGGAACTCGGGTCGGCCGCCGCCGTCGCGGCGCGGGTCGGGACGGCCCTCGTAACGGGGGGCAGAGCGGTTGTCGAAACGGTTGTCGCCGCGGTTGTCGCCTCGATGGTCGAAGCGTCCCTCGTTGCGGCCTTCGAATCGGCCGTCATTTCGGCCCTCATTTCGTCCGTCACCGCGGCCTTCGCTCCGGCCCTCATGCCGGCTCTCGAATCGCGGGCCTTCGTTGCGCCAGCCATCGCGTGCCGGCGGGCGTTGACCCGGGCCACCGGGGCCGCTCGGACGCTCAGCACGCGGACGGTCCGTGTCGCCGTAGCGCTGCGTCTTCTTTTGCTCGCGCTGTTCGAACTGGGCCTGGCGCTGCTCGCGCTCGGCCTTGGCGGCTTCAATGCTTTGGCGCGGTCGCGACACGCCTTTGCCGCGGATGGGCGCGCGGCGCTCGCCATCGGCATTGCGTTTGTTGCCGGAACCGGGCGGGCCTGCAGTCTTCTTGTTGAGTTTCAAAGTGGCCATGATGCCTCCGGGGTTCCGTCGAAAAAAGAGAGAAAGAAAGTCAAGGAAAAGCGAGCCCTCGCGCGCACTGGGCGCCAGCGACGGGGCTCAGCGCCCGCGCAGGAAGAGCGCGTCCAGCTCACGCATGCTGAGCTGGCGCCAGGTCGGTCGCCCATGATTGCATTGATCGGCGCGTTCGGTGCGCTCCATATCGCGCAACAAGGCGTTCATTTCGTCCAGACTGAGCTGGCGGTTGGCCCGCACCGCGCCGCGGCAGGCCATGGTGGCCAGGATTTCGTGCTGGGCGCGCTCGATGGCGTGGCTGGCATCGAACTGCGCCAGCTCGGCCAGCACGCCTCGGGCCAGCTCGACCACATCACCGCCAGCCAGGGCCGCCGGGCGCGCGCGCACCGCCAGCATCTTGGCCGAGAGCGGCGCCACATCGAGGCCCAGGCGCTGCAGGGCCTCGGCGTGCGCCTCGGCTGTGGCGATCTCCTGGGCCGTGGCGGCGAAGGTGACGGGGATCAGGAGCGGCTGAGATTCAATTGCCGCCGCACCCAGGCTGGCCTTGAGCCGCTCGTAGACCACGCGCTCGTGGGCAGCATGCATGTCGACGATGACCAGGCCCTGGGCGTTCTCGGCCAGCACATAAACGCCCTGGATCTGGGCAATCGCCCGGCCCAGGGGCCATTCGTGCTCGGGCAGGGGCGTGCCGCTGCGAACAGCCTGGCCGTCGGCGCTGGGCGCCCCGGGTGCGAGGTCAGGTCTTGCGGGCTCGGCAGCAGCGTTGGCATGGCTGGCCGTGCTGTAGCTGAAGGCCGGTGCCGTCTGGCCGTAGAGCGTGGCCACCTCGGCCAGGCCCAGCGAGGCCTGCTTGTTGCTGCGCCAGCTGGGCGTGCCCGCGTAGAGCGGCGGGCTGGCCTCGGCGGCCTGTGGGCTTGCGGCGTGTTGAGCGGGCTGGAACCAGGCGGGGGTGCTGCCCGGCGCGGTGCGAACGGTCGGTGGCTCGGCGTCGCCCGCCGCTGGTGACGTGACTTCCGCTGAACGCGAAGCGGCCAGCGCGTCCTGCACGGCATAGCGCACGCGCTGGTGCACCTCGCGGCCGTCGCGGAAGCGGACCTCGATCTTGGTCGGGTGCACATTGACATCGACCCGGTCGGGGGCGATCTCGATGAAGAGCACATAGCAGGGCTGGCGGTGGCCGTGCAGCACGTCCTCGTAGGCGGAGCGGATGCCGTGGGCGATCAGCTTGTCGCGCACATAGCGGCCGTTGACGTAGACATACTGCATGTCGGCGCGGCTGCGCGCCGCCTCGGGCAGGCCGGCGCGGCCGTAGATGCACAGCGGGCCGTTCTCGGCATAGACCGGCCGGCTCTCGGCCATGAATTCGTCCCCGAGCACATCGGCCAGTCGCGCTTCCGAGCTGCCGGAGCGCCATTGCTCGACCAGCTTGCCTTCGTGCCAGACGGTGAAGCCGACATCGGGCCGGGCCAGGGCGTGGCGGCGCACGGATTCCAGGCAATGGGCCAGCTCGGTGGCGTCGGTTTTCAGGAACTTGCGGCGGGCCGGGGTGCTGAAGAAGAGCTCGCGCACCTCGACGCTGGTGCCGCGCGAGCGGGCGGCGGGCACCAGCTCGCCTGAGCGGGCATCCAGACGGTGGGCATGGGCGGCACCGGCAAAGCGGCTGGCCACCGACATCTCGGCCACCGAAGAGATGGCGGCCAGAGCCTCACCGCGGAAGCCCATGGTGGCCACCGATTCCAGCTCGTCCAGCGAGCGGATCTTGCTGGTGGCGTGGCGCTTGAGCGCCAGGGGCAGCTCTTCAGCGGGGATGCCCAGACCGTCGTCCTCCACCACGATGGCGCGCACGCCGCCCGCCATCAGCTTGACCTGGATCTGGCTGGCGCCCGCGTCCAGGGCGTTGTCCACCAGCTCACGCACGACCGAGGCCGGCCGCTCCACCACCTCGCCGGCGGCGATCTGGCTGATCAGTTCATCGGGGAGCTCGCGAATAGCGCGGCGAGGGGCCGCCGGAGCGGGGCTGTCGGGGGCGGACGCAGCAGAGGAGGGAGAAGACTCGGGGGTGGAAACATCCATGCCGCTATTGTAAGAAGGCCCCGCGACTCAGCCGGGCAGACGGGCCAGAAAGGCCGCCAAAGCCGTGTTGAAAGCCTCGGGCGCCTCCAGCGAGGGCAGGTGGGCCACGCCCGGCATGACCGTGCCGCGGGCACCCGGGATGCGCGCCACCATGGCCTCGCAGCGCGGGAAGAAGTAGCCCAGATCCAGATCGCCCCAGAGCAGCTCGGTCGGGGCGCTGATCTGCTCCAGCCGCGGCCAGCTGGGTTCGGCCTCGAGGGCTGTGCCCGGCGGCGTGGCGCGCAGCATGCGATCGTCCATGTCGAGGAAGAGCGCGCGTGCCGCGCCGCTGACACGGCCGGCCGGGCTTCGGGGCCCGTCCAGCCAGAGGGCGGCCAGGGCCTCGTTGGCGGCAGCGAGATCGCCGGCTTCGTAGGCGGCATCGGCTGCCACGTCCATGGCCTGTTCCTGCGCGGTGAGCTCCGGTGCCGGGACCCCATTGACCGCCGGCGCCACCAGAAAGAGTCCGGCCACGCGCTCGGGGCGATCGAGCGCCGCCTCCAGCGCCAAGCGCCCGCCCAAGGAGCAGCCCACCAGCACGGCGCGAGACAAGCCCGCGGCGTCCATCACGGCCCACAGATCGGCCAGATGAGAGAACTGCGCCGTCTGTTCGATCTCAACGCCTCCGTAGCCGCGCCGGTCATAGGCCAGCACCGTGCGCTCGGCGGCAAAGGTCTCGAGCTGGGCCAGCCAGAGCCGGTGATCGCAGACGCCGGCATGCAAAAACACCAGTGGCGGGAGCTTGGAGCTGGGATGGCGGCGCAGGCATGCGGGCAGGCGGGCGCCCGGGACTTGAAACGAAACAGCAGGGCTCATGGCGAGGGCAGGCAGGGCTGAAAATCGAGGTGTCATTCTGGCCGAGCGCAGCCCGGGCCGGCCGGGGCTTGTGCGCATGGCGGGCCGGGGTTGACGTCACCAAGTTGGCATCGGGCCGGCCCCATAATGCGCCGCCATGGAACTGCTCACCTTCTTGATCGACTTCATCGTCCATGTGGACAAACACATTGCCGCCTTCGTGGCCAGCTATGGCGCCTGGGTCTATGCGCTGCTATTTTTGATCCTGTTCGTGGAGACCGGCGTCGTGGTGATGCCTTTTCTTCCAGGCGACTCGCTGTTGTTTGTCGTTGGCGCCTTGTGCGGTGCTGGCCTGATCAGCCTGCCCCTGGTCTTGGTGGTGATGCTGGTGGCGGCCATTCTGGGCGACCAGTGCAACTACATGATCGGCCGCTACTTCGGCCCCAAGGTGTTTCAGTGGGAGCAGTCGCGCTTTTTCAACCGACGCGCCTTCGATGCGGCCCATGCGTTTTACGAGCGCCATGGTGGCATCACCATCGTGCTGGCGCGCTTCATGCCTTTCGTGCGCACCTTTGCGCCCTTTGTGGCCGGCGTGGCGGCCATGAGCCGCGCCAAGTTCAGCGCCTACAACATCATCGGTGCCCTCATCTGGGTGCTGGGCATCACCTTGCTGGGCTATGCCTTTGGCAACCTCGCCTGGGTGCAGGCCAATTTCTCCAAGATCATCTGGGCCATGATCCTGATCCCGGGCGTGCTGGCCATTGCCGGCGGCCTCCGCGCCAAGAAAGCGCCGCCGCAGGCGTCCTGATCCCGTCTCAGCCGCGCTGCAGCGCGGCTCGCGCCGAACCCAGAATCAGGCTCGGCGCGGCAAGTTCTTGCCCCTCGATTGACCCCGCTGACCTCTTACGTCAGGCTGACGCGGCTCGTCCGGACTTTCCTGTACGTGAAGCCACGTAGTGGCAGGGCCGGCGGCTCTGGCATTGTCTGCACCTGTGGGATGGCGCGCCTGCCGCACGGCAGCGCCTTCGCCTCCCGCCGCAGTCCACCGCAGCATCACACATCGAGAGGCAAGCATGACGACGATCCCCAAGACAGCAACGCGCGCATTGAGCATGGTGGCATGGGCTGCGGCCCTCAGCCTGGGCTCCACGGCCTGGGCGGCCGACCCGATCAAGATCGGCGTGTCCGGCCCCTTCACCGGCGGTTCTTCGTCCATGGGCGTCAGCATGCGCGATGGCGTGCGACTGGCCGCGGATGAGATCAACAAATCGGGCGGCGTTCTGGGCCGGCAGATCCAGCTGGTCGAGCGTGACGACGAAGCCAAGAACGAGCGCGGCGTGCAGATCGCCCAGGAGCTGATCAACAAGGAAAAAGTTGTGGCCACCGTGGGCTACATCAACACCGGTGTGGCCCTGGCCTCGCAGCGCTTCTACCAGGACGCCAAGATCCCGGTCATGAACAATGTGGCGACCGGCTCCTTGATCACCCATCAATTCGACAGCCAGCCGGAGAACTACATCTTCCGCAACGCCGCCCATGACAGCATCCAGGCGCCGATGATTGTGGAAGAGGCCATCACCCGCCGTGGTTTCAAGAAGGTGGCCATCCTCGCTGACTCCACCAACTACGGTCAACTCGGCCGTGCCGACTTGGAAAAGGCGCTGGAGCTCAAGGGCGTCAAGCCGGTGGCGATCGAGAAGTTCAACATCAAGGACGTCGACATGACGGCCCAGCTGCTCAAGGCCAAGGAGGCCGGCGCCGAGGCGGTGCTGACCTACGGCATCGGGCCCGAGCTGGCCCAGATCGCCAACGGCATGACCAAGCTGGGCTGGAAGGTGCCGATGATCGGCAGCTGGACCCTGTCCATGGCCAACTACATCGACAACGCTGGCCCGGGCGGTGAAGGCGCCCGCATGCCGCAGACCTTCATCCAGGAGCCGACCACGCCCAAGCGCCAGAGCTTCATCATCAACTACCTCAAGACCTTCAACCCCAAGAACGCCCGCATCGACTCGCCGGTGTCGGCCGCTCAGGGCTATGACTCGATCTATCTGCTGGCCGCGGCGATCAAGCAGGCCGGCGGCACCGAAGGCCCCAAGATCAAGGCCGCTCTCGAGGACCTGAAGGCACCGGTGGAAGGCGTGGTCACCACCTACAACAAGCCCTTCACCAAGACCGACCATGAGGCCATCACCGCCAACATCCCGGTCTTCGGTGAGGTCAAGGGCCAGCGCGTGATCTACGCCTACGAAAGCGACTTCAAGAAGGCGTCGGAAGTGCGCGTCAAAGACCCCAACGCCAAGGGCGCGCTGAACAGCAAGAAGTAAGAAGAAGGAAGAGAAAGAAGAGGCCTGGGCGCGCAACGCCGCTCAGGCCGCGCCGAGTTGCAAGCACCGCAGCCATGCGGTGGCGCCCGGCGCGCTTTTTCTTGATTGATGTGCCTTGTCTGTCCCCCGTGGCCGCCGCCTTGGTCGGCGCGGGTTCACCTGGACGCCCGCCATGCAGATCCTCACCCAACTCGTGTTCAGCGGCATCGCCCTGGGCATGATTTATGCCGTCATTGCCTTCGGTTACCAGCTGACCTTTGCCACCTCGGACACCCTGAACTTCGGCCAGGGCGAGGCCCTGATGCTGGGTGCCCTGGTGGGCTTGTCCCTGGTGGGCTTCGGGCTCAACTACTGGCTGATGATTCCTCTGGTGTGCCTGTTCGGCGTGCTGCAGGGCGCCGTGGTGGAGCGCATCGGCGTGCGACCCGCCATCAAGATGAAGTCCGAGTTTGGCTGGATCATGTCCACCATCGCCCTGGGCATCATCTTCAAGAACGTGGCCGAGAACGTCTGGGGCCGCGATGACCTGAAGTTCCCTTCGCCCCTGCCCGAGGCGCCGATGAAGTTCCTCGGCGCCAACATTCTGCCCATGGAGCTGCTGGTGGTGGTGGGCGCGCTGCTGATGATGCTGGCGGTGGAGCTGTTCAACCGCCGCTCCATCTACGGCCGCGCCGTGGTGGCCACCTTCAACGACCGTGACGCGGCCAAGCTGATGGGCATCAACACCGGCTTGGTGATCACCTTCTCTTACGGCCTGTCCTCGCTGACCGCGGCCTTTGCCGGCGTGCTGATCGCGCCGCTGACCCTGACCGGCGCCACCATGGGCTCGGTGCTGGGGCTCAAGGCCTTTGCCGTGGCCATCATCGGTGGTTTGACCAGCGGCATGGGCATCGTCGTCGGCGGCATCATCCTCGGCGTCGCCGAGACCACCACCGGCTACTACCTGTCCACCGGCTACAAGGATGTGCCGGGCCTGGTGCTGCTGCTGATCGTGCTGGCCCTCAAGCCGGCCGGTCTCTTCGGCAAGACCGCGATCAAGAAGGTGTGAGCCGACGATGATGACGACAAGCAAGCCCAAAACCCTGATCGCTGCGGGCCTGGCCATTGCGGCCGTGGCCGCCTTCCCGCTGGCTTCTGGAAATCCGTACTACATCCACCTGGTCGAGACCATCATGATCTACGCGATCGTGCTCTTCGGTCTGGACATCGTGGTGGGCTACACCGGCCAGGTGTCCCTGGGTCATGCCGGCCTGTTCGGCATCGGCGCCTACACGGCCGGTGTGCTGGTGTTCAAGCTTGCCGCGCCTTTGTGGGTGACGCTGCCGGCGGCCATTGTTGTGACGGCTGGTTTCGGCGCCTTGCTGGCCCTGCCAGCGCTGCGCGTGACCGGGCCCTACCTCGCCATGGTGACCCTGGCCTTCGGCACCATCATTCAGATCCTCATCAACGAGATGAGCTTTCTGACCGAAGGGCCGATGGGCATCACCCTGACCAAGCCCAGCCTGTTCGGCCATCAGCTCGATGAGACCGAGTACTACTGGGTGGTGGCGGTCTTGCTGCTGGCCTCGCTGGTGTTCGTGCACCGCGTGCTGCGCTCGCACCTGGGTCGGGCCTTCGAGGCCTTGCGTGGCAGCCCGGTCGCGTCCGATTGCATGGGCGTGTCGGTCTACCGCTACAAGGTGTATGCCTTTGTGATCAGCGCCGGCCTGGCCGGTCTGGCGGGCGCGCTGTACGCCTATTCCGAGCAGTACATCTCGCCCAACACCTACAACTTTGAGCAGACCGTGCTCTTCCTGCTGGCCATCATCATGGGCGGCCGCAAGACCCGCACCGGTGCCTTGCTGGGCGCGGCCATCATCGTCATGTTGCCCAAGCTGCTCGATGATCTGGAGATGTTTCGCATCGTCTCCATCGTGCTGGCTCTGGTGGTGGCGGCCTCGTCCTGGGTGGCGCTCAAGCGCGGCAAGGCCACGATGCAGACGGCGCTGATTCCCGTGCTGGGCAGCGTGGCCCTGGCCGGCCTGTCCTTCAAGCTGCAGACCATGACCGACTGGCGGCTCTCGGTCTTCGGTCTGATCACGCTCTTCGTGGTGTACTACCTGCAGGACGGCATCGTCGGCTTTGTCCGCAATGCGCTGAACCTGCGCGGCCACGCCGCCAGCGATGCTGACGACGCGGCCAAGCTCAACCCGCAGGGCACCGGTGCCGATGCACTGAGCCAGGCCGGTGGCCTGACCGAGCGTGGCAGCAGCCTCTTGCAGGCCAAGCAGGTGCTGATGCAGTTCGGCGGCCTGAAGGCCTTGAACCTGGTCGATCTGGACATCCGCCGCGGCAGCATCCACGGCTTGATCGGCCCGAACGGCTCGGGCAAGAGCACCATGATGAATGTGCTGACCGGCATCTACACGCCCACGGCCGGCTCGGTGAATTTCGCCGGTCGCTCGCTGGCCGGGCGCACCTCCTCTGACATCGCGCTCTCGGGCATCGCCCGGACCTTCCAGAATGTGCAGCTGTTCGGCGAGATGACGGCGCTGCAGAACGTGCTGGTCGGTCTGCACCACAGCTACCGCAGCAACCTGCTCGATGTGGCCCTGCATCTGCCGCGTTATGTGCGCGAAAGCCGCGAGACCACCGCGCGGGCCATTGGCCTGCTGCGCTTTGTCGGCCTGGCCGACCTGGCCGGCGAGGAGGCTCGCAATCTCCCCTACGGCAAGCAGCGCCTGCTGGAGATTGCCCGCGCGCTGGCCCTCGATCCGCAACTGCTCTTGCTTGATGAGCCCGCGGCCGGCCTGACCGCGCCCGACATCACCGAGCTGATCGCCATCATCCGCAAGATTCGCGAGCACGGCGTCACGGTCATCCTGATCGAACACCATATGGATGTGGTGATGGGCTTGTGCGACACGGTCTCGGTGCTGGACTTCGGCCAGAAGATCGCCGAGGGCTTGCCGGCCCAGGTGCAGGCCGACGAAAAGGTCATCGAAGCCTATCTGGGCGGCCAGGCAGCATGAGCCGTTGCGCCTGCCCCCGCTTGCGCCGCAGCAATGCACAAAGGATGAAGAACAGATGCTGACCATCAAGAACCTCAGCGCCGGTTACGGCAAGGTGCAAGTGCTGCATGGCATTTCCATGGAGGTGCCCAAGGGTCAGGTCGTGTCCCTGATCGGCTCCAACGGTGCCGGTAAAACCACGACCATGCGCGCGGTCTCCGGCATGATCGCGCCGACCGGCGGCGAGATCCACCTCAACGGCGAGCGCATTGATGGCCTGGAGAGCTTTCACATCGCCCGACGAGGCCTGGCCCATTCACCGGAAGGCCGGCGCGTGTTCGCCACCATGTCGGTCAGCGACAACCTGCGCCTGGGCGCATTCCCGCGCTACACCGGCGCGCGGCCGCGCGGCGATATCGAGTCGGACCTGGAGCGGGCGATGGAGCTGTTCCCACGCCTGAAGGAGCGGCGCCAGCAGCTGGCGGGCACCTTGTCCGGCGGCGAACAGCAGATGCTGGCCATGGCCCGCGCCACCATGCTGAACCCCGAGGTGGTGCTGCTCGATGAGCCCTCCATGGGGCTGGCCCCCATCCTGGTGGACGAGGTGTTTCGCATCATCGCCCGGCTCAAGGAGCAGGGCGTGACCATGCTGCTGGTCGAGCAGTTCGCGGCCGCGGCCCTGGCCGTGGCCGATTACGGTTATGTGCTGGAGAACGGCCGCATCTCGGTCCACGGCCCGGCCGAGAAGCTGCGCAACGATCCGGCCGTGCGCGCCGCCTACCTGGGCGGCGGGCACTGAGCCCGAGGGTTTCAAGCCCGCACTTGCTGCTGGAGCCAGCGCAGCAGGGGTTCGAAACAGGCTTGGGGTGAGAAGTGCTGCCGGGCATAGGCGTGAGCGGCGGCCGCCATCTCAGCGCGGGCCTGTCCGTCTTCCAGCAAGCGGGCGCAGGCGTCGGCAAATGAGGCCGGCTCATCACAGCGCAGCAGGGCGCGGCTGCCATCCTCGGGCAGGCCGCGAGCACCTTCCAGCGTGGTGACCAGGGGCAGGCCATGGCCCAGGGCTTCCACGCTCTTGATCTTGAGCCCGGCGCCCCAGCGCACCGGGTTGATGGCCACATCGATGGCGCCCCAGGCCTGCTTGAAATCTGCCACAAAGCCGTGGCGTTGAAAGCCGGTGAACTCGGGCCGCCAGCGATCGCTGAGCCAGCCGAACAGGTGCATCTCGATGCCCTCCACCCGATCGACCAGGCGCGGCCAGACCTCGTCGGCGAACCAATCCAGGCCATGCAGATTGGCCGACCAATCACTGCCCACCAGGCCCAGACGCCGACGTGCCGGCTGGACGGGCAGGGCGGCGAACTGCACCGGGTGCGGCGTGAGTAGGGCGCGTTCGCCCTGGGCCGCCTGCACCCGTGCATGGTCCTCGGCCTGGATCAGCAAAACGCGCTGGTATTGACTGAACAGGGCCAATTCCTGCTCCCAGCTCAAGCGGGTCTGCACGGGCACGGCCTGCTGGCGCCGGGATTCGGCGGCCTGGCTTTCCAGGTCATGCGTGTCCAGCACGGCGGCCACGCCCTCGGGCAGGTGTTCGCGCAGGGCATGAACACTGAGCCGCTGGAAGATGCAGGCATCGAAGGTCTGCTCGGTGCAAAGCTGCTGGAAGCAGGCGCGCTCGACGGCGGCATCCTGAACGTCTGGCGCAGCGCCCGCGATGGCATGGATCTCGGCCTGCACGCGCAGGCGGGTGAGCAGCTGCCGCTCGGAATCACCCAGCGGGCCGAGGTAGAGCAAGCTCAGCCGGCAATGGGCGCCGAGCAGCCACACCAGGGCCAGCACGCGTGTGCGCTCGCCCGCCCCCATGCGCCAGAAGGGGATGCGGGTGACCATGAGCACGCGGGGCTTGTTCATGGCGCCGCGGCTCCCGCTGCTTCCACCGCAGACGAGCGCCTCAGCAGCGCCTCGCATTGCGCCAGCACCGCAGCGATGGTGTCCTCCTGCCGGTAGCCGCGGTGGGCCTCGGCAAAGGCTTGCGCGGCCTGGCGATAGCGCGGCTCGCTCCAGACATGTTGCAGCAGTTGCGGCAGGCGCTCGACCTCGTTGATCAGCAGGCCAGCGGCCAGGCCCTGGGTTTGCAGGCGGTGGGCGCTCATCCACTGCTCGGTCTGCATGGGCAGCAGGGCCAGAGGCTTGCCGGCCAGCAGCATCAAGGCCGTGGTGCCGGCCCCGCCGTGGCACAGGGCCAGATCGCATTGCGCGCTGACCGCGCCCATGGCCAGTGGTTCCGTGCTGATGCGCAGATGGCCCCGGCTGTATTGCTCGAGGGTTTTGCGCGCCGCACCGGGCAGATGAAGCAGGATGGAGGCGGGCACGCGCTGCAGGGCTTGCAAGACCTGCTCTAGCGGGCCGTAGCCCGGTTTCAGATAGGCAAACACACGCGGGCCGGGCGCCTCCGGCCAGACCGGCTGCTGGCCCTGGCTGAGCAGGAAGACCGGGCCGAGGCGTGGCGTGTCCGGCGCGCGCAGAGCGGGCGGGTAGGGGTCGAGCGCGTCAAAGCTGCACAGAGCCTGGGCCTCGACATCGAAGAGCTGCGCCAGCGTCTGCAGCGCGGGCGCGCCCAAGGCCGCCAGCACCTGGTTGGCCTGGCTCAGCACATGGGCCTCGGACTCGGCCAGGCGCGGGCCGACCGGGGCTTGCCACCAGGCGAACTGCGGCAGCGGCTGGGTGCTGGGTGGCATGCAGAACCCATCGCCAAAATGCAGGCGCGGTAGGCCCAGACCGCGGCTGGCCAGCAAGGCGGTCGGCGCATGATCGAGCACCAAAAGATCGGGTTTCAGCAGTTGGAAGAGCTGGCGCCAGGCGCGGCAGATGCCGGTGAGCGCGCGTGGGTTGAGAAAGCCCACCGGCATCAGCAGTTCAGCGTAGCTGATGGGGCTGGGCAGCTGGGTCAGGCGCCCCAGCCACAGCGGCGCTTGCAGGGCGGTGAAGCCCTGAGGCTGGAGCAAGCTCTCGGCGCCGAGCAGGTCGCGCACCACGAACACCGGCTGGTGCCCCTGCTCGCGCAGGGCCTGGGCCAGCGGCAGCAGTCGGGCGAGGTGGCCGTAGTCGCCCCCCAGCTCCCAGGCAATCACGACGGTGGCCATCAGCAACTCACTCCGATCAAAATCAGCAACAAGGTCGCTGTGTACATCAACAAAAAGCGGCGCCCGGAGGCGCCGCAGCTGGCGTGTGGCTGGCGGCCGGTCGGCCCCTGCGCCCACGCCTTCGGTCAGGACTCAGCCGTGGCTGGATCAGCCCTGTGCTTCATTCGCCGGCTTGCGGCGGCGGGTGGTGGCGGCCAGGCCAGCCAGGCTCAGGCCCAGCAGGGCCAGGGAGCTGGGCTCAGGGATGTTGGCCGTCGGGCCGACGTTGAAATTGGCGGGGTTGCCCCAGCCGAACGGGTCACCCGAGCGGGCCGTGGCCGAGCCGGCGCCGCCGCCACCGCATTCCAACAGGGCCACTTCGCCGTCACCCTTGGCCAGGGTCGGGCAGTCACCGTAGCCGCCACCGCCGTCGCTGCCGAGGTCACCGCTGACCGTGGCGACGATGTCGTAGTCCAGGGTGAAGCTTTCGCCGGCACCGATCAGCCCGAGGCTGACGTTGAAGTTGGCGTCGTTGGCATAGCTGCTGGCGCAGTCCATATAGCCGCCCAGGCTGCCCAGGTCATCGCTGACGCAGCTCTGATTGCCGTTGATGTCTTGGCTCCGCGTGGTGCGGTCGCGGGCAATGGCCTGGCCGTTCTTGCTCACTTGCAGCAGCAGGTCGGCGAAGCCCAGGCCGGTGCCATTGATCGAGGTTTCACCGCTGTCCACATGGAAGGAGAAGTTGAACAGCTGGGCCACGCCGGTGGTGTTGGTGAAAGTGCGGCTGTAGCGGGTGCTGGTGGTGGCGCTGAAGTTGCCGGTGCCGGTGACACGGGCACCGAAATAGCTGGTGGCGCCGGCATCACCGTAGGTGTGGAAGAACACCGTGCCGGCGTCTTGGTAATCGTTGTGATAGAAATCCGCGCCGGTGGCCGTGGTGGAGGGCGGGGACAGGGTCATGCCGTCTTGCGTACTGCCGTTGCCGGGCAGGGCGTAGGTGGCGGCGAGCGTGATCTGGCCGTCGTTCAGGTTGCCGACCACCACAGGGCCGGCGAAAGCTGCGCCAGACAGGAGAGCCAGGACGCCGGCGGTGACGGATTTGATTTGGAATTTTTGCTGTGCCATGAAGGGAATGCTTTCTGCTGCGAAATGTGAAATAAGGCACAGAACAGGACAGCAAGTTTCAGGCCAAGTGCTGCAAATCCAGCAGTTACAGCCGTGTTTCGCGCATCAGGCCCGGAAATGGAAAATCCGCCGACACTCGGGTTTGCGCGAGGTGCGGCTCAGCATGCACGTCGACACCGCCTGATGGCGGCCGCTGGGCTACCTCACCTGCATCAACTCAAGGCGCGATGCCGCGCCAGCGGCGGGTTCTTGGCGAAATAGCGTGCGATGCCGGTGGCCAGGGCCTCGACCAGCTTGGCCTGGTACTCGGGGTCACGCAGCTTGGCCTCTTCCTCGGGGTTGGAGATGAAGGCGGTCTCGACCAGGATGGACGGCACATCGGGTGCTTTGAGCACGGCAAAACCGGCCTGCTCGACCCGGCGCTTGTGCAGGGTGCCGACGCGGCCGATCTGGCCCAGCACCTCGCTGCCGAGTTTGAGGCTGTCCTTGATCTGGGCGGTGGTGCTCATGTCCAGCATGGCCTTGAGCACGCTGGCGTCCTTGACGGCGGCGTTGACCCCGCCGACCAGATCGGCCGCGTTCTCACGGCTGGCCATCCATTTGGCGGCCTGGCTGCTGGCAGCGCCATCGCTGAGCGCGAATACCGAGGCGCCGCGCGCCTGCGGCGTGAAGAACGCGTCGGCGTGGATGGACACGAACAGATCGGCCTGCACACGCCGTGCTTTCTGGACCCGCTCCTGCAGCGGCACAAAGAAATCGGCATCGCGGGTCAGCATCACCCGCATATTCGGGTTGCGGTTGAGCCGCTCGCGCAGCTGCTGCGCAATCGCCAGCACCACGTCTTTCTCGCGCAGGCCGCTGGGGCCGACGGCGCCCGGGTCTTCGCCGCCATGGCCCGGGTCCAGGGCAATGACGATGAGGCGGTCCAGCTTGGCCTGCGAGGGCTCCGTGGGTGCCGGTGCGGGCAGGGCCGGTGCCGGGGCGGCCGGCGCGGGCGTGTTCTGCGGGGCCGGCGCGGAAGCGCCGCTGGCTCCGGGCTTGGCCACGGCTGGGGCATTCAGCGCGGGTTTGTCCAGCTTGGCAATCAGCTCACCCAAGGCGTCTTGCACCGACTGCGCGGCCTCCCGCTCGGCCTGATCCTTTTCCTTGATCAGGGCCAGCAAGGGGTCGACGGCCACCTTGGGGTAGAGGTCAAACACCAAGCGGTGCTGGTAGGCGGCCACCGGCGCCAGGGTGAAGATCTGCGGCGCCACCGGCTGCTTCAGGTCCAGCACGATGCGCACCACGCGCGGCGTGTTCTGGCCCACGCGCACCCCGGCGATGAAGGGGTCGTCGGCCTTGACCTTGCCCAGCAGGCCGCGCAGATTGGGGCTGAGCTCCAGGCCATCGACATCGATGACCAGGCGGTCGGGCGCCTCCACCATGAAATGGGTGGAGGCCAGGGCCTTGTCGGATTCCAAGGTCACCCGGGTGTAGGCCTCGGCCGGCCAGACCCGCACGGCGACGATGGTGCTGTTGCTGCCATGGCCGCTCGGTGCGGCCGCAGCCGCGGGCAGGCGCAGCAGCAGGGCCAGGCTGCCCATGGCCCGCAGGGCGCGGCGACGCTCGGCGCTCATACCGGGCCTCCCGGGATATCGAGGGCCTGAAGCTCCTGCAGCAAGACCTGACCCCGTGCCGTGCCAGCGCGCAGCTCGACGGTGCGGCTGTCATCGCTCTCGGTGTTCAGGTGCACCTGCAGATCGGCATCGGGCAGCATGCCGGCGGCTTTCTCGGGCCATTCGCTGAGCTTGAGGCCGGGGGCGGTGAAGATCTCGCGAAAGCCTGCGTCTTCCCACTCGCGCGGGTCGCTGAAGCGGTAGAAATCGAAATGGCTGACGAGGCCCTGGCCGCCCCAGTCGGCGAGGTCGTAACTCTCCAGCACGGCGTAACTGGGGCTCTTGATGCGCCCGGCCACCCCCAGCGCTCGCAGCAGGTGGCGCACCAGGCTGGTCTTGCCGGCGCCAAGGCTGCCGTGCAGCTCCAGATTGGCATCACGCAAAGAAGGGCAGCGCGCCAGGCGCTCGGCAAAGGCCTGGGTGGCGGCCTCATCGGGCCAGCGCAGAGAGCGGGTTTCTAGAATGCGCAAATGACGCAGGCTCCACAACAGTCGAACACAAACAGCAAGCCGGGCACAGCGGGCTTGGATGCCGAGGGCCTGATGGCCTCGCTGCGCCGCTGGGCGCTGGAGCTTGGATTCTCACAGATTGGCGTGGCCGATATCGACCTGCACAGCGCCGAGGCCGGTTTGCTGGCCTGGCTGGAGGCGGGTTTCCACGGTTCCATGCACTATATGCAAAGCCATGGCCTCAAGCGCGCGCGGCCGGCGGAGCTGGTGCCCGGCACGCTGCGGGTGCTGAGCTTGCGCATGGACTACCTGCCGCGCGACAGCGGCGCCGACTGGCAGGCCGTGGAATGGCAGCGCCTGGCCGATCCGCAGCTCGCCCAGATCTCGCTCTACGCCCGGGGGCGCGACTATCACAAGGTCCTGCGCGCCCGCCTGCAGCAGCTGGCCACACGTTTGAGCGAGGCCGTGGGCCCTTTCGGTTACCGCGTGTTCACCGATTCGGCGCCGGTGCTGGAGGTGGAGCTGGCCTCGCGCTCCGGCATCGGTTGGCGCGGCAAGCACACCCTGACCCTGCATCGCGATGTGGGCTCGATGTTCTTTCTGGGTGAGATCTACATCGACCTGCCCCTGCCGCTGAGCGAGCCGGTCACGGCCCATTGCGGGCAATGCAGCGCCTGCCTGGACGCCTGCCCGACCGGCGCCATCGTCGCACCCTACCGGGTCGACGCGCGGCGCTGTGTGTCTTACCTGACCATCGAACATGAAGGCGCCATTCCGCTCGAGTTGCGGCCCTTGATCGGCAACCGCCTCTACGGCTGTGACGACTGCCAGCTGATCTGTCCTTGGAATAAGTTTGCCCAGAAGGCACAGCTGGCCGATTTCGATGCCCGTCCGGCCATGGCCGGCGGTGATTTGCTGACCTACTGGTCCTGGAGCGAGGAACAGTTCCTGCGTCAGACCGAGGGCTCGGCCATGCGCCGCATCGGCCATGGCCGCTGGCAGCGCAATCTGGCCGTGGTCTCGGGCAATGCCTTGCGTCAGCGCGAGTGGCCAGCCCTGCGCGCGGTCTTGCTGGCACAGCGCGCCCAGGCCGGCGAGCTGCTGGCCGAGCATCTGGATTGGGCGCTGGCGCAAAGCGCCGAAGTGGCCACTACAGAAAGCGCAGCACCATCAGCCACAGCGGCAGGCTGAGCATGCCCAGCAGGGTAGACAGCGTGACCAGGCCGGCCACAAACGGACCGTTGCCGCCCATGCGCACGGCCAGCACATAGGCACTCGATGCGGTCGGCAGGGCGGTGAACATCAGCAAGGTGGCGCGCTGCGGCGCCGGTAGCTGCAGGGCCAGTGCCAGGCCCAGGCCGACCACCGGCAAGGCCAGGTGGCGGATGCCGAGCAGGGCGGCCGCCAGGCGCGGCGCATCACGCAGGGCGCCGAAGCGCAGGCCGGCGCCCACCGCCATCAGGCCCAGGGGTAGGGCGGCCAGACCGATGCGGTGCAGGGTCAGGGCGGCCGGTTCGGGCAGCTTCAGGCCGAGGAGATTGCCTGTCAGGCCGGCCAGCGTGGCCAGGATCAACGGGTTGCGCGCCAGCTCGCGCACATAGCCGTGGCCGCCATGCCGGGCCAGCGGCCAGACGGCGGCGACATTGCAGATCGGCACGCACAAGGCGATCAGCAGCGCCACCCAAGCGACGCCTTGCGCGCCGTGCAGGCGTTCAGCCAGGGCCAGGGCGATGAAGGAGTTGAAGCGAAACGCCGTCTGCGCGCCCGAGGCGTGCAGACGCGCATCCACGCCGGGCAGGGCGCGCAGGCTGTAGGCCAGCAGCACGCCGGCCAGGCAGCTGAGCACGCCGCCTAGGGCCAGATCGGCCGTGGCGCCGGGCTGTAGCGGCGTGCGCAAGATGGAGTTGAAGAGCAGGACCGGGAACAGCAGGTAGTAGACCAGGCGCTCGGCCGCCTCCCAGACCGGGCGGTCCAGTCCGCTGTAACGGCAGAGCAGAAAACCGCAAAGAATCAGCAGGAAGTCGGGCAGCAGCAAATAGACGTCGGGCATGGGTGCCAGTGTGCCAGCGCGGCTGAGCTGGCGCAGGCATGAGCCGGCATGAGCAGAACCGGAAGGGCGCATCTCCTGCTACCTCTCAGCGCGCCGGGCCCGCCACTCAGGGCGCGCCCAGGAACAGGTATCGTTGAGGCCTTGTCGCGACTACCGGCTTCTTGCCCGCACCATGGCTGTTGTTGTTCCCTCGGCTCACCCGGCCCGCAATGCTTCTTCGACCCCCGTGACGGGGGCTGCACGCCGCCGCTTCTTGCTCTCGTTCGGCGCGGCCGTCGTGGGCAGTGCCTGGCTGGCCCGCCCGGCCCAGGCGTTCAAGTACGAAGACCAGGAGTTCGAGGACAAGATCCAGCTGGCCGGCAGCAGCTTGATCCTCAATGGCGTGGGCAAGCGCGCCGTTTCGATTCTTCGCGGCTATGTGGCAGGTTTGTACCTGAGCCACAAAGCCACGTCCCCCGAGGCCGTCTATGCCACATCGGGGCCCAAGCGGGTGCAGATCCGCATGTTGCTGGAGGTGGGCGCCGAGGAGTTCGTCAAGGCCGTCAACAAGGGCGTGGGGCGCAACTGCAGCGAGGCCGAGAAGGAGGCGCTGGCCACACGGCTGCCGCTGTTCACGCAAAACCTGCAGTCGGTGGGCAAGGTGCGCAAGAACGACTTGATCAACATCGATTTTTTGCCCGAGCAGGGCACGGTGCTGATCGTCAACGGCAAGCAATGGGGTCAGGCCGTGCCTGGGGCCGACCTGTACACCGCGTTCCTGAAGGTGTTTCTGGGTGAGAAGCCGGTCGACAAGCGACTCAAGGCGGGGCTGTTGGGCGAACCAACCAGCTGAGATGCGCACAGAAGTGCGCGTGAACACGCGGCTACGTAGAAATGCGAGCCGGGCCGCTCGGCACTCGGGCTAGGATGGTGAGAAATTCACCCCGTCACCTCGGAGAACGGCATGACCCTGAAGCACCCGAAGCGCACCTCTCTCACCGCCCTGAACCACGCGCCCCGTCGCGCCTGCCTGCGCGTCGGCGTGGCCGCTGCCTGCGGCCTGATCTCGAGCCTGGGTGCCGTGACAGCGGCCCATGCGCAGGCGGCTTACCCCAGCGCCAAGCCGGTGCGCCTGATCGTGCCCTTCGCCCCGGGCGGCACCACCGACATCATTGCCCGCGTGGTGGCTGAGAAGGTCAACCAGGCCCTGGGCCAGAACATGCTGGTCGAGAATAAGGCCGGTGGCGGCGGATTGGTCGGCGCCAATGAGATCGCCAAGTCGGTGGCCGATGGCTACACCCTGGGCGTGGCGACGGTGTCCACCACCGCCGCCAACCCGGCCATCAACCCCAAGATCCCCTACAACCCGATCAGCGATTTCACGCCCATCATCAATATGGCGGCCACGCCCAATGTGATCGCGGTGCACCCCAGCTTCCCCGCGCGCGACTACAAGGGCTTTGTCGCCGAGCTGAAGAAGAACCCCGGCAAGTACAGCTATTCCAGCTCGGGCACGGGCGGCATCGGCCACCTGCAGATGGAGCTGTACAAGAGCCTGTCCGGCGTGTTCGTGCTGCACATTCCCTACCGTGGCGCCGGCCCGGCCCTGAACGACACCGTGGCCGGCCAGGTGCCCATGATTTTCGACAACCTGCCTTCGGCGCTGCCCTTCATCAAGGACGGCCGCCTGATTCCCATCGTGGTGGCGGCTCCCAACCGTCTGGCGGTGCTGCCCAATGTGCCGACCTTCAAGGAAGTGGGCCTGGAGCCGGTCAATCGCATGGCCTACTACGGCGTGCACGGCCCCAAGAACCTGCCCAAGGACATCGTGGCCAAGGTGCATGATGCGGTCAAGAAGACGCTGGAGTTGCCCGACGTCAAGAAGCGCATCGAGGACACCGGCTCCCTGATCATCGCCAACACCCCCGAACAGTTTGCCGCCCAGATCAGTGCCGAATTTGATGTCTACAAAAAGGTCGTCGACCAACAAAAGCTCAAGCTCGACTGAGCTCACGACTGAGCTCCCCACCGAGGCGCTCGGCCCGCTCTCGCAGGCGCAAATTGCGGCCGAGCGGGCCAGCCAGCAGGGCATTGAGGCCTTTGTGGAGGCCTTGTGGCTGGAGGATGGCTTGGCCGGCAACTCCCTGCAGGCGTATCGGCGCGACCTGAACCTGCTCGCCCAGTGGCTGGCCCGGCATGCCGACCGCTCGCTGGACGCCTGCGGCGAAGCTGATCTGCAGTCCTACGCCATGGCCCGCCATGCCGGCAGCAAGACCAGCAGCTCCAACCGGCGGCTGAGTGTATTCAAGCGCTACTTCCGCTGGGCCCTGCGCGAGCAGCGCCTGGCGCAAGACCCGACCCTCAAGCTGGCCAATGCCAAGACCCCGCTGCGCGTGCCCAAGCTGCTCAGCCAGGCCCAGGTCGAGGCCTTGCTGCAAGCGCCCGATGTGGGCAACGAACTGGGCCTGCGCGACCGCGCCATGCTGGAGCTGATGTATGCCAGTGGCCTGCGCGTGACCGAGCTGGTGACGCTCAAAAGCGTGCATGTCGGCTTCCGCGAGGCAGTGTTGCGCATCACCGGCAAGGGCAGCAAGGAGCGCCTCGTGCCCTTTGGCGAAGAAGCGCATGGCTGGCTGATGCGTTACTTGCAGGAGGCGCGGCCGCTGCTTCTCAAGAGCCATGCCTGCGATGCCTTGTTCGTGACCGTGCGCGGCGAGGGCATGACGCGCCAGATGTTCTGGACCCTGGTCAAGAAATACGCGCTGCAGGCGGGCATCTTGAGCCCCATCTCACCGCACACCCTGCGTCACGCCTTCGCCACCCATTTGCTCAACCACGGCGCCGATCTGCGCGTGGTGCAACTGCTGCTAGGGCATGCCGATCTGTCCACCACTCAGATTTACACCCACGTCGCCCGCGAACGCCTCAAGCTCATCCACGCCCAACACCACCCACGAGGCTGAGCCGGGACCGAGGATCAGCCCTGCGGCTGATTCGACGCCCGGCGAAGGACCGGCCGCGTCTCGCGCGGTCGGGCTGGGCATCAGCGGACCGAGGATCAGCCCACCGGCAGCGGTGAGGGCGGCTTGATCTCTTCCAGGCAGATCATCGAGCGGATGTCGGCCACGCCGCGGATCTGCATCAGCCGGTCGGTCAGGAACTGGGACAGCGACTTCAGGTCGCTGGCCACCACCTTGAGCAGGTAGTCGCAGTCGCCCGAGACGGTGTGACATTCGAGGATCTCGGGGAAGTCGCGGATCAGGCCCTCGATCTCGCGCACCCGGTCAAAGGCCTCGCCGTCGATATTGAGGCTGACAAAGGCCGTCACGCCCAGGCCCAGGCTTTGCGGCGTCACCAGGGCGCGGTAGCCGCGCAGAACGCCGCGCTCCTCCAGGGCCTTGACGCGCCGGAAACACTGAGGGGGCGAGAGATGCACCTGCGCCGCCAGCTCCACATTGGAGGCCCGGCCGTCGCGTTGCAGGGCCTCGATCAGGCGGCGGTCGATGGTGTCCAGCTTGGTGGCGGCGTCGGTCATGGCGGGCTCTGGGAGTGGGCTTGGGACAGGTCAAGACGGAGATTGGCGGGCATTTGCGGCGCAAGTTCAGTCTTGTGTCACGGCAGGGGCGCGACAATTGCGGCCATGGATCATAGTTTTCTCTCCGCTTTCATCCTGCTCTTGCTGGTGCTGGACCCGCTCGGCAGCTTGCCCATCTTCATCGGCATCATGCGCGAGGTGCCCAAGGAGCGCCGCGCCCGTGTGGCCACGCGCGAGGTGGGCCTGGCCGCCATCGTGCTGCTGGCCTTCATGTTCTTTGGCGACAGCTTTTTGAGTGTCATGCACCTGTCCGAGCGTTCGCTCGAAGTGGCCGGTGGCGTGATTCTGCTGATCATCGCCATCAAGATGATCTTCGGCAGCGCCGGTGAATCGGCCTACGGCCTGGAGCCGGGCAAGGAGCCTTTCATCTTCCCGCTGGCCGTGCCCTTGCTGGCCGGGCCCTCGGCCATGGCGACCGTGCTGCTGCTGGCCTCGCGCCAGCCCGAGCGCATCTGGGACTGGATTGGGGCGCTGTGCGCGGCCATGTGGGTCTCGGGCCTGACCTTGCTGATGGCCGACCGCATCCGCCGCCTGCTGGGTGATTCGGTGATTTCGGCCATCGAGAAGCTGATGGGCCTGGTGCTGACCGCGATTGCGGTAGAGATGTGCCTGGCCGGCCTCAAGCGCTATTTCATCGGCGGCCTCTGAGCATTGCCCTCGCAGACACAAGCCCGGCGCGCCGGGCTTGTGCTTTTTTCAGCCAAGCACAGAACCTTTTCTTCGTTCAAACCCTTAAGAGCAAACCCTAAAGTTGCGGCTCCACAAAACGGTGCGGTCGGCGTGAGCCGAACAGACCGACACCTGACATGCCAGCCACCGCAGCACCTTGCTGCGGTCGGACTGGCGGATGTTTGCAACCGAGGGAAATTGCTCCACATGAAATCTCCGACCCTGTTCCGCAGCAGGCCGGCGCCGCTGGCTTTGGCTGTCATCCTGGCCTATGGCCTGCCTCACACCGCCGCCCTGGCCCAAAATCCAACCCAGACTCCAGCCGCCAGCACCGACACCTTGCCCCAGGTGCAGGTGACCGGCTCGCGCATCTCGCGCGCTCAGGCCGAAGGCCCGGCCGCCGTCACCGTGCTCAAGTCCGAGGACATCACCCGCCTGGGCTTCAAGAACGTCGGTGACGCGCTCGCCTCGCTGACCGAGAACACCGGCTTCACCCAGGGTGAGGACTTCGGCAACACCTTCACCCCGGCGGCCAATGCCATCAGCCTGCGCGGCCTGGGCCCCAACCACACCCTGACCCTGGTCAACGGCCGCCGCGTGGCCGACTATCCGACGGCCTACGAAGGCTCGGTCAACTTCGTCAACACCGCCAACATCCCGGCCGCCCTGATCGACCGCATCGAGGTGTTGAACGGCGGCGCCTCGGCCATCTATGGCTCCGACGCGATCGCCGGCGTGATCAACATCATCCTCAAGAAGCATGTCGACAGCACCCAGCTCAACCTCAAGCTGGGCGGCACCCAGCGCGGCGGCGGTGAGAACGCCCGCGCGCAACTGACCGGCGGCCTGGAGTCAGGCGCCCTGAGCCTGGTCTATGCCGTGGAGCTGAGCAAGCGCCAGCCGATCTGGAGCCGACAGCGTGAGTTCATGGCCGACACCACCTTGACCGGCGCGGCGCCGACCGTGATCTTTGGCCGCAAGGATGCCAAGAGCAACAAGTACATCACGCCGGACGCAGGCACTTGCGAAGGCGCGGCCGGGCTGTTCGACAGCTCGGTCAAGTCCTTCACGGCCAAGTCGGGCACCTACTGCGGCAGCGGCCGTGGTTCGCCGAGCTTCTGGACCACCCAGACCGGCAACCAGAGCGAGAACTTCGCCGGCCTGCTGAACTATGGCCTGAACGCCCACACCGAGCTCTACGCCGAGGCCCTGCTCGGTTTCACCCGCACCGAGAACAACACCCGCGGCCCGAGCTGGACCTCGCTGAGCGCCAGCAACGGCTACTTCGTCAATGCCAACAGCGGCAAGCTGGAAACCTGGAGCCGGCGCTTTGCACCGGAGGAAATCGGCGGCGCCGAAGCCTTCAACCGCGAATGGAAAGACCGTGCCCACAATCTGGTGTTGGGTGTGCGTGGCGATCTGCAAGGTACGAGCTGGAGCTATGACCTGGGCTTGAACAGCTCGGGCTACAAGAGCAAGCTGAACCGGCCGCGCCTGCTGGCCACGGTGGACAGCTTCTTCCTCGGTGCTCAGCAGGGCGTAAATGCCGACGGCGTGCCGATTTACAAGCCCGACAACGCGCGCCTGTTCAAGGCCCTGACACCGGCCGAGTACGCCAGCATCTCGTCCAGCAACCAGGCTGACGACCGCGCCTGGACCCGCAACTTCAGCGCCACTGCCAACGGCGAAGTGCTGCAGCTGCCCGCGGGCCCGCTGCGCGCCGCGGTGCTGGCCGAGGTGGGCAGCCAGGGCTTTGAGAACAAGGCCGATCCGCGCCTGGGCCAAGGCCTGTTCTACGCCACCAGCGAAGTGGCCAATGTGAGCGGTGATCGCACCCGCTGGGCTTTGGGCACCGAGCTGAACGCCCCCCTGACCCGCGAACTCACGGGCACGCTGGCGGGCCGCTACGACAGCTACAAGTTTGCCGGTCGCGACACCAGCGCCTTCACTTACAACGCCGGCCTGGAGTTCCGCCCCAGCAAGGAACTGCTCGTGCGCGCCCAGCACGCGACCAGCTTCCGCGCCCCGGACATGAGCTACATCTTCACGGCCGAGAGCCGCGGCTATTACGCCTCGGCCAACGACTATTACCGTTGCGCGCTGGCGGGCCAGGCACTGGACAAATGCGACTTTGCAGGCATCCAGCCGAACTACGTCAAGAACGGCTCCAAGGACCTGAAGAGCGAGAAGGGCAAGTCCTGGGGTCTGGGCCTGGTCTGGTCGCCGAGCAGCGAGTTCGATGCCTCGCTGGACCTGTGGAAAATCTCGATCAGCGATCTGGTCACCGACCTCAGCAGTGACAAGATCCTGCGCGACGAGGCCGACTGCCGCACCGGTTTGCAGAACATCAGCAGCCCGACCTGCGTGGACGCGATTGCCCGCGTGCGCCGCAACCCGGCCGACGCGGTGCTGCGCCCGGGGGAGATCAAGGAGATCGTGGTCAACCCGATCAACGCGGCGGTGCAAAGCACCTACGGCTTCGACATCAGCAGCCGCTACAGCCTGAAGACGGCCACGGCCGGCAACTTTGTCTTCTCGGCCAAGTACACCCAGGTGCAGAGCTACAAGTACGCGCAGTTCGAAGGTGACGAGGCGAGCAACCAGGTCGGCACCCGCAACTTCAGCGACTGGCCCAACAAACTGATCGCCAGCGTGAACTGGCGTTACGGCGCCTTCAACACCACCCTGGCCGGCCTGCGCAACGGCAAGATCGTCAGCAGCGACGGCAAGGGCTGGATCTCGCCGAAGTGGAGCTTCAATGCCAGCAGCAGCTATGAACTGAACAAGAGCAGCAGCGTCACTCTGATCGTCAACAACCTGGCCAACAGCGTGCGCAAGGACGACAGCGGCGGCTGGCCTTACTACCCGGTGGGCTACTACTTGCCGCATGGTCGCCAGTTCTGGCTGGAGTTCAACCACGTGCTCGGTAAATAAGGGCAGGGGCAGGGCGGCGCGAGTCGCGTCTCATCGGCTCGCCGCAGATTCGCCTGCGCAGGCCGGTGTGGGCCCATGAGGTAAATGGGTCGGCCGAGGCTGAGTCGGCTCAACCCGCTTAGCCCTTGCTCACCGCTTCTGCTTGAACCTTCATCGACACCGCAGGCTCTCCGTGAGGAGTCCTGCGGTTCTTTCTTTCTCCGGTCGGGTCTGGCGACACCTTGCCTTGCACGATACGGAAACCAGTTTTCATATGGTGAACTTCATGCATGTTGCGCCGCCGCAAAATTTCTCATGATGGTGAAATGCTTTTCACGATCAGAAATTCAAAACTTAAGTCATTGAATTTTATGAATAAAAAATTAAGTCTTATATAAGACATAAGTGTTCCGCAAGGCGGCTCGGAGGACTAATCTTGAGCCCAACAAAGCTTCTTCTTTGTTCGGCCCCTTCAGCCGCAGGACCTGGATGCCAAACCCAACCCGGTCCCGACGCTGAAATCGGCGCCAGCAGATCAGGCCTTGGTTTCCAAGTTTCGATATCGCACCACCCACTTGCAGGAGCACACCATGAGCATCGCCACCCGTGAACAGCAAATCGCCGCCCTCGAAAAAGACTGGGCCGAGAACCCGCGCTGGAAGGGCATCAAGCGCGGCTACACCGCCGCCGATGTCGTGCGCCTGCGCGGCTCGCTGCAGATCGAACACACCCTGGCCAAGCGCGGCGCCGAGAAGCTCTGGGGCCTGGTCAACACCGAGCCCTTCGTCAACTCCCTGGGCGCCCTGACCGGCAACCAGGCCATGCAGCAGGTCAAGGCCGGCCTCAAGGCCATCTACCTGTCGGGCTGGCAGGTTGCCGGTGACGCCAACAGCAATGGCGAGATGTATCCCGACCAGTCGCTGTACTCGGTCGACTCGGTGCCCAAGGTCGTCAAGAAGATCAACGCCACCTTTGCCCGCGCCGACCAGATCCAATGGAGCGAAGGCAAGAACCCCAGCGACCCGGACTACCGCGACTACTTCGCCCCCATCGTGGCCGATGCTGAAGCCGGTTTCGGCGGCGTGTTGAATGCCTTCGAGCTGATGAAGGCCATGATCGAGGCCGGCGCCGCTGGCGTGCACTTCGAAGACCAACTGGCTGCTGCCAAGAAATGCGGCCACATGGGCGGCAAGGTGCTGGTGCCCACCCGTGAGGCCGTGGCCAAGCTGGTCGCCGCCCGCCTGGCAGCCGATGTGATGGGCACGCCCACCGTGCTGCTGGCCCGCACAGATGCCGAAGCCGGCGATCTGGTCACCAGCGACATCGACGACAACGACAAGCCCTTCTGCACCGGTGAGCGCACCGTCGAAGGCTTTTTCCGCACCAAGAACGGCCTGGACCAAGCCATCAGCCGCGGCCTGGCTTATGCCCCTTACGCCGACATGATCTGGTGCGAAACCGGCAAGCCCGACCTGGCCTTCGCCAAGGCCTTCGCCGACGCCATCCACGCCAAGTTCCCGGGCAAGCTGCTGGCCTACAACTGCTCGCCGTCCTTCAACTGGAAGAAGAACCTGGACGACGCCACCATCGCCAAGTTCCAGCGCGAGCTGGGAGCCATGGGCTACAAGTACCAGTTCATCACCTTGGCCGGCTTCCACAGCCTGAACTACAGCATGTTCAACCTGGCCTACGGCTACGCTCGCAACAATATGAGCGCGTTCGTGGAACTGCAGGAAGCTGAGTTCGCCGCCGCTGAAAAGGGCTTCACCGCCGTCAAGCACCAGCGCGAAGTCGGCACCGGCTACTTCGACGCCGTGACCACCACCATCGAACGCGACGCCTCCACCGCCGCGCTCAAGGGCTCCACCGAAGACGAACAGTTCTTCGAAGCCAAGCACGGCTGATCTCTCTGATCGCGCCCTGAACGGCAGGCCCGGCTCCCACGAGGAGACCGGGCTTTTTTGTTGTTAGCTGCTTGGCCTGACTGTTCTCGGCACGAAGCAGTCCTTGGGTTGCTTGTTGATCGGGCCGACTGGGCGCTCTGCTCCGTTCATGTCCCCCGG
>NKIM01000015.1:112291-132676 GCA_002255955.1 Burkholderiales bacterium PBB2
GGCCGACTGGGCGCGCTGCTCCGTTCATGTCCCCCGGCGCCCGACTGCGTCGGGCGCCTCCTCCTTTACTTCACTTCGCAGAGCACCCAGCCGACCCGATCCAGCAAGGCCTTGCCCCTTCGACGAGGGCGCCAATCGGTGGCCCTGACAAGGGGTGTTGGGTGAGTGCTGAAGCGAAGTCAAGGAGGAGGTCCGCGCGAAGCGCGGGCCGGGGGACATGAGCGGAAGCACTTGCCCGACAACCCTTGTCACAAGCCCAAGCTTCAAGGGCTTCTCTGTGCCGAAACCCGCCTCACAACGATGACGCCAACATGGCCAGATAGTCCTCCCGCGTGGCCAGGCGCGGGTTGCTGCGGTGGCAGTGGTCGGCCAGCGCGCCGGTGATGACGCGTTCAAACATGCCCGGGTCCACGCCCAGTTCGGCCAAGCCGGCCGGCAGGCCGAGGCGCTGGTTCATGGCCAGCACGGCCTCGGCCAGCGTGTGGCCGGCGGGGTCGCAGTGGCCCAGACCCATGGCTTCGGCCATGCGCAGCAAACGCCATTCGGCCTGCATGCTGGGAGCGCTGGCGTTGAAGCGAATCACGGCGGGCAAGAGCAGGGCGTTCAGACAGCCATGGTGCAGGCTGGGGTCCACGCTGGCCAGGGCATGGCTGAGCGAGTGCACGCAGCCCAGGCCCTTCTGAAAAGCCATGCCGCCTTGCATGCTGCAGCTCATCATCTGCCAGCGTGCCTCACGATCCTGGCCGTTGCGAGTGGCGCGCTCCAAGTGCGACCAGCCGCGGCGCAAGCCATCGAGTGCAATGCCATCGGCCGGTGGGTTGACCGCGGCGGACATGAAGGTTTCCATGCAATGCGCGATCGCGTCCATGCCGGTAGCAGCCGTCAGGCGGGGCGGCAGGCTCAGGGTCAGCTCGGGGTCACACAAGGCTGCGCGCGGCATCAACTCCTGGCTGTGAAAGCCCAGCTTGCGGCCATCCTCCACCGTGATCAAGGCCCCGCGCGCCACCTCGCTGCCGGTGCCTGCGGTGGTGGGCACGGCGATCACGGGCGCTGTGGCCTTGCTGATGGACAGGCTGCCGCCTTCGATGGTGGCGTAGGTCTTGAGTGGCCCGGGGTGCGTGGCGGCGATGGCCACCCCCTTGGCCAGATCCATGGAGGAACCGCCGCCGATGGCGATCAGGCCGTCGCAGTAGTGCTTTTTGTACTGTTCGACCGCGCGCCGAACAGCGGCTTCATGCGGGTTGGGCGGCGTCTGGTCGAACACCGGCGGCGGGTGGGCGCCCCAGGCGGCCAAAGCTCGCGCCAGCACGCCGGCGACGCGCACGCCGCTGTCGCTGATCACCAGCGGCCGCAGCATGCCCACGCGTTGACATTCCTGCGGCAGCAGCGCTGCTGCGCCGAACTCGAGGTGAATCTGGGTCAGGTATTGGATCAAAGGCATGGCGAGCCTCCCTGGCGGCGCAGCGGGTGATCGTGCTCACCAGTGTGCGTCGCGGCAAGCCAATGGGCCAGGGCCTTTTGCCAACAGTCGCATGAAAGTTTCGTGCTGGGCGCAAGAGCGCCATAAAGTCCACCGCGCTGAGTCCGAAAAGCCGGAAGTGCGCCGGTGTTGCCTGCGCCCTGGCGCAGCCTCCAGGCCCAGCCGAAATGCTCGCGCGTACGGTCTTGCGATGCGACGCTCAGGGAGTACCCAGACATGCCACGCTGCCTTCAGTTTTCACGCACGTCCCGATTTCTGGCCTTGGCCAGTCTTGTGCTGGTCGGGGTGACGGCCCAAGCTGGCCGCCCTTTGTCCAGCGATGACGCGGCCACGGCGCCCGTTGGCAGCTGCCAGCTGGAAGGCTGGGGCGAGAAAGCCGGCTCCAGCCGCGCCTGGGTGCTGGCCCCGGCTTGTGGCCTGTCCGACAGCGTGGAGCTCGGCGGCGACTACAGCCGCCCCCAGCCCCGCGATGAAAGCCGTGGCGAGGCCAGCCTGGCCGTCAAATGGGTGCCCAAGAGTTGGCAAATACCGACCGCCTGGGGGCAGCTGAGTTTCGGCCTAAAAGCCGGGCTGAGCTTCGAGCGGCCTGTGTCCAGCGGCTGGCGCCGCAGCGCCAGTGGGCTGCTGGGCCTGGCCACCCTGGCCATCAGCGAAGATGCGGCGGTCCACCTCAACCTCGGCCCGCACAAAGAGCGCGCCAGTGGCCAGAGCGGCACAGCGCTCAACCTGGCCGGCGTGTGGATGCCTGACCCGCGCGGCCTCCTTTTTGCCGAAATCCAGACCAACGACCGGCCCGCACTGCTGGGCGCCACCGTCCGCACCGTCGGTGGCCTGTGGTGGTTGAGCCCGGACAAGCTGGGGCTCAGCCTCACCGCCAGTCGCCAGAGCGGCAGCTCGCAAACCCTCTGGACGGCAGGTTTTGGTTGGTACGGCCTGGAGTTCTGAACCCTGCCCAGCCGGGTCGGCCGCCGGGCCTGCGAAAATGCCGGGTTAACCCCTGGAGCCCTTGTTGAGCCGCACCCACTTGTTGACGCCGCGCATGGCCGGCGTGCTGGAGAGAATCCATCGCGCCAAGCGACCGGCCTTTCACAGCCTGAGCCCCAAGCAGGCCCGCATCGCCTACCTGATGGGCGCCGAGATCCTGGACCTGCCACGTGCGCCAGTGGCACGCGTGGAGAATCTGCAAGTGCCCGGTGCCGAGGGCCCGCTGGCCGCCCGCCTGTACGCGCCGCAAACGCCCGATGAGGCCCGCCTGCCGGTGCTGCTCTACCTGCACGGCGGCGGCTTCACCATCGGCAGCATCGACACCCACGACAGCCTGTGCCGCCAACTGGCCCTGCGCAGCGGCGTGGCCGTGCTTTCGCTCAACTACCGGCTGGCGCCCGAACATCGCTTCCCGGCTGCGGTGGATGATTGCTGGGCCGTGATGCGCTGGCTGGCGGAGAACGCCGACAGCCTGGGCCTGGACGGCAGCCGCCTGGCTGTGGGCGGCGACAGTGCCGGCGGCACGCTGGCGGCGGTCTGTGCCCTGCATGCGCGCGACATCGGCCTGCCTCTGGCCCTGCAGCTGCTGATCACACCGGGCACCACGGCCCATGCCGACACCGCCTCGCACAAGTTGTTTGCCAACGGTTTTCTGCTTGACGCCGCGTCCATTGCCTGGTTCTTCGACCACTACATCGACCACGCGCACAAGCGCGACTGGCGCTTTGCGCCGATGGAGGCGCCCGACCATAGCGATCTCGCGCCGGCCTGCGTGCTGCTGGCCGAATGCGACCCGCTGGTGGATGAAGGCATTGCCTATGCCGATCTGCTGCGCGCCAACGGCGGGCAGGTGCAGCTGGAGCTCTATCGCGGCGTGACCCATGATTTCATCAAGATGGGGCGTACGATCCCGGAAGCGCTGATTGCGCTGGACGCCTGCGGCCTGGCCCTGCGTGAGGCGCTCCAGCCTTGACCGCGCTCAGCGCCTGCATCCCCACCTGCGTCCGCATCGTCAACTGATTCACCACAGTCCCTCGCTCACCTCATGAAATTGCAAGACTTCCGATTCTTCGAGCCGCTGCGCGTGCGCTGGGGCGAAATCGATGCACAGCAGGTGGTCTTCAACGCCCACTATCAGAACTATTTCGATGTGGCCGTGGGCGGCTACTGGCGCGGCCTGGCCTTGCCCTATATGGAAACCATGGACCAGCTGGGCGGCGATCTGTTCGTGCGCAAGGCCACACTGGAGTACCTGGGATCGGCCCGTTATGACGACCAGCTCCGCATCGGTGTGCGCTGCGAACGCATCGGCCACAGCTCGCTGCAAATGCTTTGCGCCGTGTTCCGCGGCACCGAGCTGCTGGTACACGGCGAGTTGATCTATGTGTTTGCCGATCGCGCCAGCGCCTCACCGCGCGAAGTGCCGCCCGAGCTGCGCAGCCTGATCGAGGGCTTCGAGGCCGGCGAGCCGGTGGTGGAGGTGCGTGTGGGCAGCTGGGCCGAGCTTGGCGCCGAGGCCGGCGCCATCCGCCAGGCCGTGTTCGTCGATGAACAGAAGATCCCGGCCGAGATGGAATGGGACAGCGCCGACGAGAGCTGCGTCCACGCCGTGGCCTTCAACCGCTTCGGCCAGGCCCTGGCCACCGGGCGCTTGCTCGAGCATGTGCCGGGCGTGGCCAAGATTGGCCGCATGGCCGTGCTGCGCAGCATGCGCGGCAGCCGCATCGGCCGCGAGGTGCTGGAGGCCTTGATGCAGGCCGGCCGCCAACGCGGTGAGCGTGAGGCCGTGTTGCATGCCCAGCTCTCAGCCGCGGGCTTCTACACCCGCGCCGGCTTTGTGCAGCGCGGCGCGGCCTTTGAGGAGGCCGGCATCGGCCATGTGGAGATGGTCAGAGCGCTGTGAACAGCTCGCGGTGGCGCAGGCCCTGAACAAAAGGCGCCATCACCACCGCCACCCGCGCTTCCAGCGCGAGCGAGTCGGCAAGCCCCGGGCCGTAGATCTCCATCCAGGTGGGCAGGCTGATGTCGCTGTCCTGGCGCTGCATCACGCGCAGTGCCTCGACCGCATGACCCTCGGCCCCCAGCTCGGCGCGCAGGGCCTGGAACGCCGCCAAGGCCGCGGCCGTGTCGGCGGCGCGCAGCCGGTAGTAGACGAAGATTTCGGTGGCCGAAACCAAAGAAGAGGACGAGGCCATCGTCAATCCAGCGACTTCAGCTCGTAGGGCAGGGCGCGCGGCTGCAGGCGAGGGCCGTCCGGGCTGCCCAGATGCAGGCTGCCGCTCTCCAGGGCGGCGATCTTGGTTTCAGCCAGGATCAGGCTGCGGCCATCGTCGCGCACGGCGGCCAGGGCCACCAGTCCGGCCGGTTGACCCGGGTCTTCGCTGTGAAAGATCTCCTGGCCGGCTTGCGCCGCGCCTTGCAGCTCGTACAAAAACGTCCGGCGCTTGAGCGTGCCGCGGTACTGGCTGCGCGCCACCACCTCCTGGCCGGGGTAGCAGCCTTTCTTGAAGTTCACCCCGTCGAGCAGCTCGAGGTTGAGCATCTGCGGCACGAACTGCTCCTGCGTGGCCGCCTGCACCCAGGCCAGGCCAGCCTGCACCTCCAGCCAGGCCCAGTCCTGCGCGTTCAAGATCGGCAGGGTGGGCGCTGCTGCAGCGGCAGGCTGGATGCGCAACCAGCGGCTGTGGCTGGCCACATCCGGCAGGTGGATACGTGTAGCTCCGCCGTCCTCGCGGCTCAGGGCCCAACGCGCGCCGTCCTGCGGCTGCGCGATTTCTCCCCAGATCGCCCACTCGGCGCTGGCGTCGCTGAGCTTGCATTTGGCGCGCAGCACGAACATGGACAGGCGCTTGAGAATGGCCGGCAGCAGGGCAGCAGGAAGGGCCAGCAACACGTCATGCTCGCCTTCGCGCCAGCCCAGCAGGGTGGCTAGCAAGCGGCCCTTGGCTGAGCAAAAACCGGCCAAACGGGCCTGATCCGGGCCCAGCAGGGCGAAATCCTGGGTCAGCTGGCTGTGCAAAAACTTGGCCGCGTCTTCGCCTTGGGCGCGGATCACGCCCCAGTCGGTCAGGCGCAGCGCGGCAGAAGCGGGCAGGGAGAGGGTGGTTTCGGGCAAGGTCGTCATGCCCCCGATTATCATCAGCGCCCGAAACAGAGCGGCCGGGCAAGGGCATTGATGGCGAGCAGCAAGACAACAAAAGCAAAGCGGAACAAGGCCATGGGTGCCCAGGGCAGAGGCCGGCGAGGGCGCGGTGCTGGCCTGTTGACCTGGATCGTTGCCCTGTTGCTGCTGACCCTGGTGCTGGTCGGCGGCGGCGCCGCTGCGGCCTGGTGGTGGCTGCAAGCCCCCATGCAGCTGCGCCATCCGACGGTGGAGCTGTCCATCGAGGCCGGCAGCTCGCCGCGCGAAGTGGCCCAGGCCTGGGCGCAGGCCGGCGTGGCCGAAGACCCGCGCCTGCTCTACCAATGGTTCCGCTGGTCCGGTCAGGCCCGCCAGATCCGCGCCGGTAGCTATGAAATCCACCAGGGCGCCACACCGCGCGAACTGCTGGCCAAGATGGTCCGTGGCGACGAGGTGCTGGAGCAACTGCGCCTGATCGAGGGCTGGAATCTGCGCCAGCTGCGCGCCGCCCTGGCGCGCGCACCCTCGCTCAAGCAGCAGACCGCCGGCTGGACCGAGGCCGAGCTGATGGCCGCCCTGGGCGCGCCGGGCCAGGCCGCCGAAGGCCGCTTTTTCCCCGACACCTACGCGTACAGCCGCGGCGTCAGTGACCTGACCGTGCTCAAGCGAGCCCATGCCGCCATGCAGCGCCGCTTGGACAGCGCCTGGGCCGGCCGCAGCGAGGGCCTGCCGCTGAAATCGCCGGAAGAAGCCCTGATCCTGGCTTCCATCGTCGAAAAGGAAACCGGCGCGCCGGCCGACCGCCAGCTGGTGGCTGCGGTCTTCGTCAACCGCCTGCGCATCGGCATGCCGCTGCAGACCGACCCCACGGTGATCTACGGCCTGGGTGAGAAGTTCGACGGCAATTTGCGCAAGCGCGATCTGCAGACCGACACGCCCTTCAACACCTACACCCGCGGCGGCCTGCCGCCCACGCCCATCGCCATGCCCGGTGTTGCGTCCTTGCAAGCGGCCCTGCATCCGGCACCCAGCCGAGTGCTGTACTTTGTGGCCCGCGGCGACGGCAGCAGCGAATTCAGCGAAGACCTGGCCGCGCATAATCGCGCGGTCAACAAATACCAGCGCGGGCGCTGATCTCCAGGCCGCCCCGAGAGAGAGAAAGAGAAGTTCCCGCCCGTGAGCCCTGTCGCCCCCACCACTGCCCGTTTCATCAGCTTTGAAGGCATCGATGGCGCCGGCAAGTCCACCCATATCGAGGCCCTGGGCGAGCGCCTGCGTCAGCGCGGCGCCGACGTCGTGCACACCCGCGAGCCCGGTGGCACCGAGCTGGCCGAGAGCCTGCGCGAGCTGATCCTGCACCGCGGCATGGACAGCCTGACCGAGGCCTTGCTGGTCTTCGCCGGCCGGCGCGACCACCTGCAGCGCGTCATTGAGCCGGCCCTGGCCGCCGGCAAGACCGTGCTCTGCGACCGCTTCACCGATGCCAGCTTTGCCTACCAGGGGGGTGGCCGCGGCATGGATCTGGCCGTGCTGGGCACGCTGGAGCAATGGGTGCAAGGCACTCGCCAGCCTGACCTGACCCTGTGGTTCGATCTGGACCCGGCCATTGCTGCGCAGCGCCGCGCCGCCGCGCGCGAGGCCGACCGTTTCGAGCAGCAGGACCTCGAGTTCTTCACCCGCGTGCGCGCCGGCTATGCCGCCCGCGCCGCGAGTGCGCCGCAGCGCTTTGCCCGCATCGACGCCGGCCTCTCGGTTCCTGAGGTGGCCGCGCAGATCCATGAGCTGCTGGAGGCGCGGGGATGGTGAGCGAGGTCCTGAACGCCGCTGGCGAGGCCGGCAGCCAGCCGCTGCCCTGGTTGGCCGAGCCGCTGCGCCAGGCCCTGGCCACGGCGCGCTCCCATGCTTTGCTGGTGCAAGGGCCGGCCGGCGTCGGCCAGCTCGATCTGGCCTTGCTGCTGGCCCAGGCCTGGCTGTGTGAGGCGCCGCTGGAGGGCGGCTTTGCCTGCGGCCACTGCGCCAGCTGCAAGCTGCTGCATTCGCACACCCATCCCGACTTCATGCTGCTGCTGCCCGATGCCTTGCGCGAACAGCTGGGCTGGGGCGGCGAGGCCGAGACCGGCCGCGACGGCGAGCCCAAGGCCAGCAAAACCAAACCCAGCCGCGAGATCAAGATTGAGGCGGTGCGCCAGATGCTGTCCTTCGCCCAGGGCACCAGCTCACGCGGCCGTGCCAAGGTGGTGGTGGTCTATCCGGCCGAGGCGCTCAACACCGTGGCCGCCAATGCCTTGCTCAAGACCCTGGAAGAACCCAGCGGCAGCCTGCGCTTTGTGCTGGCCAGCAGCGCGCCGGAAAGCCTGCTGCCCACCATCCGCAGCCGCTGCCAGCCGGTGCCCCTGGCCTTGCCGCCGGCCGGGCCCTGCCTGCAATGGCTGAAGACCCAAGGCGTGGAGTCGCCCGAGGTGCTGCTGGCCGCCGCCGGTGGCCGGCCCCAGGAGGCGCGCGATTGGTTCGAGGCTGGCCTGCGCGCCCAGGCCTGGACCCAGCTGCCGCAGCGCCTGGCCCGCGGCGAGGCCGCCGCCCTGGCGGATTGGTCGCAGCCGCGTGCCATCGATGCGCTGCAGCGGCTCTGCCATGACCTGCTTCGACGAGCCCACGGCGCCGCACCGAGCTACTTCCCGGCGGAGTCCCTGCCCAGCCCCAAGCTGGCCGGCCCCTTGCACGAGTGGGCGGCGGTGCTGCGCCGTGCCGCCCGCCATGCCGAGCATCCGCTCAATGCCGGCCTGTTGATGGAATCGCTGTTTGCCCAGGGGCAGCAGGCGCTGCAGGCGGCCTCGCGCAGCGGCACGGCGCGGCGCGGCTGAGCCTGCCATCGCCAGCGGCAGGCCTTCGCTACACTCGCGCCATGGACAATTCCTCAGCCAAACCCGCCCTGGGCGGCCTGACCACCTCGCTGGGCGCTGCGGCTGGTGCTGCTGCCCCGGCTGCGGCCAGCGCCGGCCCGCGCCCCAGCGTGATCCAGCTGGTGTTCCGCGAGAAAGGCGCGCTCTATGCGGCCTATATGCCGCAGTTCCTCGACGGCGGCCTGTTCGTGCCGACCACGCGCGAGTACCGCCTCGGTGAGGATGTCTACCTGCTGCTGGCCCTGCCCGAGGACAATCAGCGTTATCCCGTGGCCGGCAAGATCGCCTGGCTGACGCCGGCCAATGCGCCGGGCGGGCGCACGCAGGGCGTCGGTGTGCGCTTTCCTGCCGATGAGAAAAGCCGCCTGATCAAGCTGCGCATCGAAGAAATCCTCGGCACCCAGATCTCGTCCGCCAAGCCCACGCAAACCATGTGAGCGGCGGGGCCTGGCCCCTTGTTCGCCGCGCGTGCCTGCTGCATTACCGCTGTACTTTCCTCCTCCCCATGTTCATCGATTCCCACTGCCACCTGAGCTTTCCTGAGCTGAACGCCCGCCTGCCCGAGATCCTCGGTGAGATGGCGGTGGCGCAGGTGGAGCAGGCCATCTGCATCTGCACCACCATGGAAGAGTTCCCCAAGGTGGCGGCGCTGGCGGCCGAGCATCAGGTGCTCTGGGCCACCGTGGGCGTGCACCCGGACAACGAAGACGTGCACGAGCCCAGCGTTGACGAGCTGGTGGCCGGCGCGCAGGCCCCCAAGGTGGTGGCCATCGGTGAAACCGGGCTGGACTACTACCGCCTGAACGGCCGCAGCATCGAGCAGGACATGGAGTGGCAGCGCGAGCGCTTCCGCACCCATATCCGCGCCGCCCGCCAGGTGCGCAAGCCTCTGGTGATCCACACACGCAGCAGCGCGGCAGACACCTTGCGTGTGCTGGACGAGGAGGGCGGTGAGCAGGCCGGCGGCGTGTTTCACTGTTTCACCGAAAGCCTCGAGGTGGCGCAAGCCGCCGTGGAGCGCGGTTACTACATCTCCTTCTCGGGCATTCTGAGTTTCAAGAACGCGCAGGACCTGCGCGATATGGCCAAGGCCCTGCCGATCGAGCGCCTGCTGATCGAGACCGACAGCCCTTATCTCGCGCCCGTACCCTACCGCGGCCGCACCAACAGCCCCGCCTATGTGCCCCATGTGGCGGCCGCACTGGCGGCGGTCAAGGGCATGAGCATCCCCGAGCTGGCGGCGCAGACTTCGGCCAACACGCGCCGGCTCTTCCGTCTGGCCTGAGCCGGCTCATGATGCGAAAGCGCCTAGCTGCCCTGGGCCTGCTGCTGGCGGCCTTGCACGCGCCTGCGCGAGCGGCGCCGATCGACGACCTGGTGCTGGCCGCCGAGCTGGACAACGGCCGCGAGATCACGACCCTGCTGGTGCGCGGCGTGGACCCGAATGCCCGTGATGGTCGCGGCCGCAATGCCCTGGAAGTGGCCTTGCGCGAGGGTTCCAGCCGCGCGCTGGACAGCTTGCTGAGTCACCCTGGCACCGATGTCAACCGTGCCAATGCCGCAGGCGAAACGCCGCTGATGCTGGCCGCCATCAAGGGCCGGCTGGACTGGGCCAAGAAGCTGGTGGCGCGCGGTGCCCAGATCAACAAGGAAGGCTGGACGCCGCTGCACTACGCCTGCAGCGGCCCGGACAACGGCGTGGCCCTGTGGCTGCTGAGCCAGGGTGCCCTGCTGGACGCCCGCTCGCCGAACGGCAGCACGCCGCTGATGATGGCCTCGCGCTACGGCGCCATGGACCTGGCCGAAGCCTTGCTGGCCGCCGGCGCCGACCCCAGCTTGCGCAATGCCCAGGAGCTCTCGGCCCTGGAGTTTGCGCGTGCGGCCGAGCGCAACAAGCTCGTCGCTGCCTTGCAAAAAGCGCTCCAGCGCGTCGCGCCCAAAGCCCCTTGATGCCGCCGGCTGGCGTGTTTTTCTGCTGTTTTTCAGGCCGCTGGGAAGCGGTGCTCGCAGCAAGCACCTAGGAATTTGTCTGACAAGGACTTTGGGGCGCAGCCGACTGTGAGGCCGAGGCTCGGGCTTCTACAGTGGCATCCATGCTGAGACGCGAACGAAGCCCCAGAGGGGCCCGCAGCGACTCCCAACGCCACAAACCCACGGACACCCAAGCGCTTCGCGCGTCCGAACCGAGACGGAGCCCCATCATGATCAACGCCAAGCACCTGAACCTCAGCAGCCCCTTCGCCATGCTGATCGACCCCGAGCGCGTGGTCCGTGCCATGGAACATTCCGAACGTCTGAATCGCCTGCACAGCCGCGTCTACCGCCCGCTGGACAAGCCCCTGATCGCCAAGAGCGCGGTCGCCTCGGCCGACTTTGACCGCCAGATCGAAGAAGCCGCCGACGAAAGCGACGACGGCCTGGACGTGGTCGGCAGCTGCTGAATCGGCCCCAGCCCGGCTCAGGGCTGTGTTGCAGAGCTGGCGGCTGCTGGGGCAGGAGAACCTGCCGGACGGCCGCTCAGCAGCTCCAAGCGCGCCAGCTCGGCGCGAAACTTCTCCGCCTCATCTTCCGCCCGCACCGCCTGCAAGCCCAGCACCGGATCGCCCAGCAGGGCTGAATCGATGCGAGCACGGCCTAGGAATCGGCGCACCAGCTCATGCCCCAGTTCCTGCAACTGGCGGTTCTTGAGCTCGGCCTCACTCAAGGCGCGGCTGCGCCCCTCCAGCAAAGCCACCAGGCCGAGATTGGCCTGCTCGCGCTCGCTCGCCAGCCGGCGTGCTTCCATCAGCTGGGTTTGCAAAGCCTGGGCGCGTTCTTGCTCGGCGCTTTGTTCGCCGCGGGCCTGGGCCAGGCCCTGGCGCAATTGGTTCAGCTCCTCCTGAGCCGCGTTCAGCGCCTGCTCCCTGGCGCGCAACTTGGCGGCATGAGCGCCGATCTGCCCGCGCAGGGCGGCTGATTCCTTGCTGGCCTCGCCGGCGGCAGCCTCGGCCTTGGCCTTTTCGGCCTGCAGGCTGCTTTGCTGTTCTTGCGCGGCGCGCAGTGCGGATTGCGCGCGGCGCAGGGCCTCGCGTTCCTTGCTGGTCTTGCTGTCCTGCGCTTGTGCACCGGGGCTGAAGATCAGCAGGCTGGACAGGACCGCCACGACCAGCCGTGCAGCCGGGGCCGGCTTGAATGGGTGATTCGGTGTGCGCATGATCGGGCGGTCAGAAGCGGGCGTTGAGGTCGAGCTGGAACACATCGATGCGCAGCGGCGCACTGCTCAGATTGCCGCTCAGCGAGGCAGCATCACCGGGCACGGCCAGATAGCGCACACCATCGTCGAGATTGCGGGTGCTGGTCCAGCGGGCGTTCATCCAGAAGCGAGTGTCCAGGGCATAGCTGCCGCCCAGGGACCAGCCCTTGTAATTGGTGCCGCCGAGGTGCCAGGTGGTGTCGGTGAAGCCATCGACCCAGGCATCGCGCTCCACAAAACGGAAGGCGGCAAAGGCCTGCCAGTCGCCTCGTCGGGCCAGGGCCGCACGGCCGATCTGGGCCTTGGCCTGCAGGGCCTGGGTCTTGGCCAGCAGGCTGTTGGGCTTGTCGCGCGAGTCGCTGAGGCTGACGCCGGCGCGGGCCTGGATGTCGGCGAGGCTGAAGCCGGTGTTCTTGATCCAGTCCATGCTCAGGGCCAGGCGGGTGGAGGCGAAGTTCTCCAGGGTCAGGCCGGCGGTGACATTGATGGGGCGGAACTTGGAGGCCAGGCCCCAGGTCGGCGCGGCCACGCTGGTCGGGTCGTTCAGATTGATCAGGGTGTTGCCCTTGAGGCGCAGCGAGCTCGGGTACTGTGAGCTGAAGTAGGCGCCGGTGCCGGCGCGCGGGCCACTCGGTGGCGGGCTGCTTTCGCGCTGGCCTTCGATGTGGCGGAACTCGTAGGCCGCCAGGCCCAGCTTGAGCTGGGCGCCGCCGCCGAGCGAAATGTCGCCGCCAATCTGGCCGCCGAACAGCCACTTGTCGCGCGTGCTGCCGCTGAACTCTTCCAGCGGGAAGGCGCCCATGCTGGCAAAGACCGAGCGCTGCGGCGCGAAGCTGTGCTTGAGCTGAGCGGCCACGCCGTCGAAGGCCATGTCCTCGGGCCAGCTCAGATCGCTGCTGTAAAAGGGGTTGGGCATGCGGCCGAAGTCGGCGGCCAGCTTGTGCTGGAACCACTCGGGCTGCCAGCGCAGCCAGGCGCGGTCCAGGCCCAGGGCATAACGGTTGAATTGATTGCCCAGGGTCTGCGAGGTCGAAGTGGGGCCGCTGCTGCTGCCGCCGCTGCTCAGGCGCAGGCCGGTCTGCACCTGGTCGCTGAGCTTGGCGTCGACTTCCAGTCGCGCCCGCAAGGTCATGCGCTGGCGGTCCACCGTGGTGTTGCTCAGGTCCGGCGCCCAGGCCGGCGAGCTGGTCTGGGCTCGGAAGATTTCGGCCGGCACATTGCTGTCGGTCATGTACTCCTTCTGAGCGCGGGCGCGCACATCGCCGCCGACGCGCACGCGGCCCAGCCACTCGGGCAGGGCGTCGGGCTCGCCCCAGCGCTCCTTGCGGGCCTGAGCCAGTACCTCGGTCTTGATCTCCTCGCGCATCTGCAGCCGGGTGCTCTCGGGCACATAGGGGATGCGCAGGACCTTGGCCGCCTCGGGCGCTGCGCCGGCCGCGCCGGCCGTGGCCACGGGTGCTGTGTGGGCTGCCTGGGCGCCGGCCTGCTCGGCCTGGCGCTTGATCGCATCGGCACGTTCGCGGGTCAGCAGGCCTTGGCTGACCAAGGCGTCGATCAGGGCCAGGGTGGTGGCCCGCAGCTGGGCCAGCTGCTGGGCTTCCGACGAAGCCAGCACCGGTGCGGCCGTTTGGGCCTGTGCTGCAGGCAGGGCCAGCAAGGCGGCCAGCAGGCTGGCGCTCAAGCCCGCGGGGCCGGAGAAACGAAGTGAGATGGAAGACATGGTGGGGCTGCTGATAGACATCTTGGGGTGGAAGCTCAGGCGAGCGGTCGCACGCTGAGCTTGAATCGCATCGGTTGGGCCAGCGCGGTGGCCGGCGGCGGCGGCAGCTTGAACTGGCGCGAGGTTTCATCGAGGGCGCTGCGCAAGGCCAGATCGCCCGCGCTGTCGCCGCTGGGCTGCAGTTCGAAGCGCTGGATGGCGCCGTCCTGGGCCAGCCAGATCGAGAAGGTGGCGGTCAGCTGCTCGGCCTCGGACTTGAGTCGGCGCTCGATCTCGTCGCGCAGCAGCTGGCGGGCCGTGTTGGCGTAAAAGCGCTCTTGCGCGCGATCGGACTGGGTGCCGCTGCCGGCCGCGGGGCTGCCCGTGCTGGGCGCGCCGCCGGCATAGTCCTTGCTCACTGCACCGGCACCAAAGGCGCTGGGGCCGTCGCCCGCGGCGCCTTCCATCTTCAGCGGCTCGTTGGCGGCCTTGGGCGCCTCGGCCTGCTTGAGCGGCTCTTCGCGCGGCGTCTGCTTGCTTTCATTCTTGGGGGGCTCGGGCTTTTTCTCGTCCTTGGGCGGTGGCGGTGGCGGCGGCGGGGTGTTGGGCAGGATGGAGATCTTGGCCATCTGGCGCTGCGGCTTGTGGTCGGTGCTCTTCAGCGACTTGACCACCACGACGGTCACGCCCACCACGGCCAGCAGGCCGAGGGCAATCAGGCCGCGAATCAGCCAGGCCCGGCCGGGTTTGTCATCGAGATGGTCTTCGGCGAGTCCGCTCATGGCTGGGTTCCCTTCTTCCTCAGTTACCGATGCGGGCCGTGACCAGGCCCATATTGACCTGCAGCTTGTTGCACAGGTCCACCACGGCGACCACATGCGCATACTGCGAACGCGCATCCCCCTTGATCGCCACCGACATCTGCGCGTCACGCGCCTTGGCCTGCAGCAGGCCTTGCTCCAGCTCGTCTTCGCTGACGCTGGCGCCATTCATCAAGAGCCGGCCCTCGGGCGTGATCTGCACGATCACCAGCTCGTGCTTCTCGACGCTGGGCTTGTTGCTGGGCTTGGGCATGCTGATGTTCAGGCCTTGCACCGAGGCAGTGGTCATCAGGATGAACACCACCAGCAGCACATAGGCCAGGTCCAGCATGGGTGTGACGTTGATGGTGTCGTAGGGTTTGACGTCGTTCTGAACTTGCATCTCAGGGGCTCCTGGCCAGGTCGTTCAAAGTTCAGCCGGCACTGCGTTTGGTGACGAGGCCGATTTCTGTGATGTCCAGCTTCTTGGCAATCTCCAGCACCTCCATCACCCGTTCGTACTGCGCCGCGGCGTCCGCCTTGAGCACCACCGGCAGGGCCGGGTTGGCGCTCTTGTACTGGGCCAGGCTGCTGCTGAGCTGCTCCATGCTGACCGGGAAAGCATCCAGGTAGACGGCGCCGTCGGCGGTGATGGTGATGGCGCGCGTTTGCGGCTTGGCCAGGTTGTTGGCCGCCTGCGTCTGCGGCGAGTTGACCCGCACGCCCTGCACCGAGGCGGTGGTCAGGATGATGAAAGTCACCAGCAGCACATAGGCCAGATCCAGCATCGGCGTGATGTTGATGTCGTCGTAAGGCTGGTTGTCGTTCTTGACGTCGGCGGCCATGGCTCAGTCTCCTGACCTCAGGTTTCAGCGGGCACCGTAGAGCTCGGCCGCGCGGGTGATGAACTCGTCGATGAAGATCTGCATGTCCGAACTGGTGTTCTTGATGCGCGAGGCCAGGTAGTTGTAGGAGAACAGGGAGGGGATGGCCACGCCCAGGCCCGCCACCGTGGCCAGCAGGGCCGAGGCGATGCCGGGCGCGATGGCATTGACGTTGACGTCGCCGGCCTGGGCGATGGCGGCAAAAGTGATCATCACGCCGGCCACGGTGCCCAGCAGGCCCAGGAAGGGGCCGCCCGAGATGGCGATGGTCAGCAGCACCATGCCGCCGTTCAGACGGGCGTTCTCGCGCACATAGTCGGCGTCCACCGAGGCCTTGACCGCGTCCATGGACGCGCCGCTCAGCGGCGCCGCACCGTCCTGGCCGGCCTTGCGCTTGGCCAGCTCCCGCACGCCGGCCTGGTAGAGCCGGAACAGGGGCGAATCGGCATGCGCGCCGCCTTGCTCCAGATGCAGCAGGTTGTCGGTGGCATCGCGGAAGCGCTTGAGGAAGACGCGGTTGGCCTGGTCAATGCGGCCGACCAGCAGGCCCTTGGCAATCGAGATCCAGGCGGCCACCACCAGCATCAGGGCACAGATCACGATCACCACCCAGGCGTCCACCGTCAGGTTCTTGATCAAGATACCCATATAGCCATGGCTCTCGCCCTCGGCCGCCGCGGCGTCTTCGCGCTGGGCGCTGAGCAGCTTGCCCTGGGCGCCCTGGGCACCGGCACTGATGGCCAGCCAGGCATTGCTGCGCGCGTTGGCCGAGATTTGCAGCTCATCGGCCAGGCCGCGGGCGCCGTCGCCCAGGCTCAGTGTGTTGCCCAAGCTGGGCAGGGTGGAGGCCGCTGCATCCGCGACCACTGCACCGTCCAGCAGCAGGGCCGCCTTGCCCGCGCCCACGCGCAGGCCCAGCTGGCTCCAGCGGCCCACCGTCAGCTCGCCACCGCGCAGCTCGCTGCCGCCGACCGAGGCGCGCAACTGGCCGGCCTGCACCGCGATCTGCAGCCCGCCCCATTGCAGCAGCTTGGCCGAGGCCACATCGTCCAGCTTGACCCAGAAGCTCAGGCTCAGCTGTGCAGCGTCCTGTACCGGCTTGTCGTTCACCGGCAGGGCCACGGCACGGCCCTCGAGCTTGAGGCTGGCAGCCAGCAGGCCGTTGGGCTCCACCACCACAAGTCCAGCCTCGCGGCCCGGGCTGCCCAGGTGATCGGCGCCCGGCTTGGCGCTGTCGCTGAAATGGAAGGCCGACACCAGGGCAGCATCAAAGCCACCAGCCGGGCTGGCCTCGGCGGCTGCGACCTTGCTGTTGCCGGCGTAGACGTAGAACTGGTTCTTGTCGCTGCCCGGCAGCACGCTGGGCAGCTGCACCCAGAGCACGGCCAGCTCGTTGACGCTGTCAAAGCGCTCGAGGCTGAACTTCAGCGGCGTCTTGTCGTCGGCGGCCAGCACGCGCAGGTCCGAGCCGTCCTCCTTGGCCGCTGCGAAATCGAAATTTCCCGAGTGCAGGCGCACCGCCACCGGCACGGTCGAGGCGGCCTCCTGCGTGGTCAGGCCCTGGGCCGTGGTGTTGAGGGTGATGCGGGTGCGCTGCGTCCACTCGGCATTCCACCAGGCCTCAGAGGTGGCCGGCAGGGCCGCGCTCAGGGCCAGCAGCAGGGCGGGGATCAGATGGGTTTTCATGCGTACGGTCCGATGTGTCATAACTCTCAAGATGGTGTGGCCTCATTGGCCGCCAAAGCCCAGGAACTCCAGCAGCAGGTTGCGGCGGCGACGACGCTTTTTCTTGCCGTCCTCATCGCTCTCGCTGTTCGCGACGCCGGCGCTGGTGGCGTTGAGCGTGGTGTTGGGCGGGGCGCTGATCGTGGCCGCAGGGGCTTCGACCTTGCCGCCGCCCGAGGTCTTGCCGCCGACCTGGATGTCCACCGCATTGACCACCCGCTCGGCGGCAATGAAGGCATTGCCCTTGGAGCGGATGCCAGCCTCGCCGGCATTGATCTCGCCGGCCGGTGCGAACAGATCGAGGTCGCTGCCCGTGCTCAGCACCGCAATGCCGGAGCCGCTGAAGGAGCCCGAGGTGTCGAAGATCAGCTGCCCCTCGTTGTCCAGGCGCAGCACCGGCGAGGGCGCGCCCGTCACCGTCTTGGCGCCGCGGCCCGCATCGATATTGCCGCGTGAAGACCAGAGCAGCAGGTCGCCTTGCGCCAGGGTGAAGACCCGCGATTGGTTGACCGCAAAGTCATCCCGCACCGCCGCCGACACGCTGCCACCGCTGACGGTGACGATGCCCAGCTCATTGGGCTTCTTGCCTGAACCCGAACTGGCCAGCTCGCCGGCATTGACGCCGCCGCCGGGCGCCATCAGGGTGATGTCGGCCTGCTGGTTGGTCTTGATCTGGCTGGTCGGCATGCGCAGCTCGCCACCGGGGCGGGCGCCCAGGCCATCGACCGGGAACAAGGTGTTCACCGCCAGGTAAGCCGGCGCATAGGCCACCCAGCGAGCATCGCCCTCGGCCAGCGCAGCCTCGCGGCCCGCGAGGCGCAGCTCCTGCACCAGCTGGCGGTTCAGCCAGGGGATCTGGCGCGCCAGCGGCAGGGCTTCGAAGGCGGCCACCGCCTGGCTGTCGCTGAGGCCACGCGCCGCGTCGCCGCTGACTTCGCGGACATAGGCCGCCAGGGCCTGCAGCGCGGCCTGGCCCAGGGCATCGCGGCCGGCCAGTTGCTGCAGCAGTTGCTGGCGCGCTTGCGGCGCCTGCCGGCCCAGCTGGGCCATCAGCAGGGCTTGCACGGCCGCAGCCTTCTGGCTGTCGCCCAGGGTGGCGAAGACGGCCAGGGCTTGTTCGCGGCTGAGCTCGCTCCAGGCCGGTTCGGTCTTGGTCGGCGAGCTCTGGAGGAAGTCCTGCACCGTCTTGTCCTGCAAGGGTTTGCCCAGCAGAGTGGCGGCGCGCAAGCCCTGCTCGCTGGCATCGGCTCGGGCCGGCAAGCCTCGCACATAGTCGGCCAGCGCGGCATCAAACTGCGCATCGCCCATCAGGCGGCGCAAGCCATCGAGCTGGGCCGGGCGTGCCAGCTGCTCGAAGCCCTGCAACGGCCCACCCAGGGCGCCGTAGAGCTGGCCCAGGCGGCCTTGCCAGGCGCGGCTGCCGAACAAGGCAAAGCCCTGATCCACGGCCTGCTGGTAGTCGCGGCCATCGGCACGCAGACCGGTCACCACGGTGATGTCCGCACCCAGGCTGGGCAGCAGATTGCCGTTGCGCAAAGCGCCCAGGGAGAGCAGACCGGCCTTGTTGCCCAGGTCCACATCGCGCCCGGCCAGCAGCAGCAGGTCGCCCGGGCCGGCAATCTCCACCGCCACATTGCGCATGTCGCGGCCGGCCTGCAGCACGGTGAACTCATGGATGCGCAGCGGTTGGGTCGGGCCGGCGCTCAGCTGCACATCCTGATGCTGCACCTTGAAGACATTGCCCGAGCCGGCGATCAGATCGCGGCCGGCTTTCAGGTCCAGCGCTCGCGCCGAGAGGATCTCGCCCTCGACCTTGATGTCGCCGCCGGCGGCCACGCGCACCGGGCTGCGGTCGCTGCTGTCCAGTCGCGCCACCTCGCTGATGGCTGCGGCTTCCACGCCCAGATCGGCATAACGCGTCAGCGGCACGGCCACTTGGGCATTGGCCAGCGCGTCGCCCAGCTGGCGACGGCTGTAAAGGCCGGTCTCCAAAGCCTGACGCTGGGCGCCCACCTTCAGCGCCGCCAGGTTCACATCGCCGTCGGCCAGAATCTCGGTGCGCGCCGGCGCGCCACCGGCTTCGGGCATCTGCACGATGTCGTGGGTGATGCTGACATCCCCGCGCGGCGCACGGATCTGCAGCTGTGCCGGCACCACGCTGTTGACCAGATCGGGCGCATTGGACATGCCGCCATCGAGCACGCCGTCGTTGCGCAGCGTCACCGAGCCCGACTGGCTTTGCAGCAGGGCCGAGGCGCCCGCATTCAAGCCACCCAGCACGGCACCCAGGGCCAGTTCATTGTCCTTGGTGCTCAGCGCATAGCCGGCGCTGCGCAGGGCGCCCACATCGAGCGCGCCCGCAGCTTCGGCACGCACGGCCGTGGCGCCGTAAAGCAGCTGCAGTCCGAGATCGGCCGTGGTCGCTGAGGCCGGCGCCGCGGTGTCGCGGCGGACATCACCGCCGGCTTGCACGCGAAGCTGTGGCCCGGCCGCGAACAGGCGGCCGGCCACCACATCGCGCCCGGCTTGCAGGAACACACTGCCGCCCAGCACTTGCAGGGCCTGGCTGCTGGCTGAGTCGGCGTCGCTGGCACGCCAGCCACTGCTGGCTGCTGAGGCATGAACCTGCTGCGCATCGCGGCCTGCGAGCAGGCGAACATCGCCGCCGCCGAAACTGGCAATGCCCTGGCCGAAACGGTCATAACGCGACCACCAGGCGGTGGCCGAGGCGCCGTCCACGCCGGAGCGCCACCACCATTGGCTGACGTCGTCCTGCTCGCGGCCCAGCAGCGCGCCCTTGAGGTCGCGACCAGCGCGCAGCTGCACCTGGCCGCCCTGGCGCAGGAAGGGGCTGAGCCCGTTGCGCTGCAGATTGCTGCTCAGGCTGTCCAGGTCCATGCCGAGCTCGGCCCCCTGGGGGATGGGGTCGGGTGTCGGCGCCGGCTTCGGGGCCGGGGCCGGCGTGGGTGTCGGCTTCGGGTCCGGGGTCGGGTTGGGCACGGGGGCCGGAGCGGGTGCCGGCGTTGGCACTTCGCCCGGCGTCAGCGGCGGCTTGGGCGGCAGCTTGCCGTTGGTCGTGCCGCTGCCATTGCCGGTGGAGGGCTCCCGCGTGGGCTCCGGCGTGGGCTGGGGTGTGTCTTCGCTGGCTTCGCTTCGTGTTCTGCGAGCCCGCGCTTCCTCCGATTCGTCCACACCCTGTGCTGCGTTGGCTTGAACCGCCAGGCGTGCTGCCGGCGCTGAGGCGCTCTTGCCACCCGGGACGCTGACGGGCGGCGCGGGCGGCAGCGTGCCGCCGGTGGTTTCGTTGCCATTGCCGGCCGAGGGCTGGTCCGGGCTCGGGGTCGGAGCGGGAGCGGGCGTGGGCGTGGGCGCTGGAGCCGGTGCCGGTACAGGTGCCGGAACAAGCGGTGGAGGCGGCGGCAAGGTGTTGCCCGTCGTGCCATTGCCATTGCCCGTCGACGGCGTGTCAGGGACGGGTGCAGGTGCAGGTGCAGGTGCAGGTGCAGGTGCAGGTGCAGGTGCAGGTGCAGGTGCAGGTGCAGGTGCAGGTGCAGGGCTTG
>NKIM01000016.1 GCA_002255955.1 Burkholderiales bacterium PBB2
GTCGGCGCTGCGGGCGGCCTGCAGCTCGCCATCCTGGGTCATGGCGGTGGTCAGGCTGACGCTGCGGCCGCTGCCGCGGCGGGTCAGCGGGCGCTGCACCTGGGCGGCGGCGGCAATGGCTGCGGTCACGCCAGGCACCACCTCGCTGGCGATGCCGGCTTCATGCAGGGCGATCAGCTCTTCTTCCAAGCGGCCGAAGACGCTGGCATCGCCGCCCTTGAGGCGCACGACGCGGCGGCCGGTCAGGGCCTGCTTGACCAGGGCGGCGTTGATGGCGGTCTGCTTGGTCGAGTCGCAAAAACCGCGCTTGCCCACATCGATCCATTCCGCGTGCGGCGCCAGATCGCGCAGGGCCGGGTCGGTCAGGGCGTCGAACAGCACCACCTCGGCGGCGGCCAGGGCGCGCGCGCCGCGCAGGGTGATGAGGTCGGCGGCGCCGGGGCCAGCGCTGACGAAGAGGACGGTTTGTGGGCTCATGGGGCGACTCTTTTCAGGCCGTGACGCTGGGCTTCAGCGCACCAGCAGGGCACCGCTGGTGCGGTTGCTGCTGGGGTCGACGACGATCAGGCTGCCGCCGACGCGGTTGCTGGCATAGGGCTCCACCGGCAGGGCGGCCTGCACCTCGATCTGCACATGGCCGATCTCGTTGACGTTCAGCTGCTCCGCCTCCAGCGGCTGCAGGCTGTGGATGTCCAGGCGGTGCTCGATGGCGCTGATGCGGCCCTGTACCCAGCGGTTGCCGTGGCGCAGCCAGTATTTGCGGCCCGGCACGGCCGGCTCGGTGTCCAGCCAGGCCAGGGTGGCTTTGAAGGCTTGCGTCGGCTGGGCCGAACCCGGGGTGACGATCCAGTCGCCGCGCGAGACATCAAGCTGGCGGTCCAGCACCACGCCCGCCGATTCACCGGCCACGCTGTGGCTCACGGTCTCGCCGGCACGGCGCACCTCGGCCACGATGGCCTTCTCACCGCTGGGCAGGATCTGGATCTCGTCGCCGGCCTGGATCTGGCCATGGGCGATGCGGCCCCAGAGGGTGCGCGGCTGGTGGCCGGTGCCTTCTCCCGTTTCACCGGAGTCTCGGGCCACGTATTGCACCGGGATCAAGACCTGACCCTCGACTTTTTCCTGCACGCCCGGCAGGCTTTCCAGCACCTGCAGCAGCGAGGGACCTTGGTACCAGCTCGCCCATTCACCGGCCAGCGGCTGGGTGACGTTGTCGCCGCGCAGGGCCGAGACCGGCACGATGGCGGTGATGGCAATGCCGGCCTGCTCGGCAAAGGCGCGCAAGGCCTTTTCCACCGCAGCGAAGGCCGGGCCGGGCTGTTCCAGCGCGTCGAGCTTGTTGACGGCGAAGACGATGCCGGGCACGCGCAGCAGATGGGCCAGCAGGCTGTGGCGGCGGGTTTGTGGCAAGAGCTCGACGGACTCGACCGAGGTGTCCAGCTTGGTGATGTCCACCAGCACCACGGCGGCATCGCTGCCGGCGGCGGCCGTCACCATATTGCGGGTGTACTGCTCATGGCCGGGCGCGTCGGCAATGATGAACTTGCGCGTCTTGGTGGCGAAATAGCGGTAGGCCACATCGATGGTGATGCCTTGCTCGCGCTCGGCCTCCAGGCCATCGGTCAGCAGGGACAGGTCGATGGGCGCACCGGCGGCGCGCTTTTCCAGGGTGTCCAGCTGGTCGGCCAGGATGGCGCGGGAATCGAACAGCAGGCGGCCGATCAGGGTGCTCTTGCCATCGTCGACGCTGCCGGCCGTGAGAAAGCGCAGGGCGCGGTGATGGGTGTCCACGTCAGAGTCGTGGATCAGGTGTTCAGCAACGGCGTTCATGATCAGAAATACCCTTCCTTCTTGCGGCGCTCCATCGAGGCCTCGGACGTGCGGTCGTCCATGCGGGTGGCGCCGCGCTCGCTGACGGTCACGGTCAGCGTCTCGGCCACGATGTCGGCGGCCGTGGCGGCCGTGCTTTCCACCGGGCAGGTGCAGGTCATATCGCCCACGGTGCGGAAGCGCACGGTGGCGGTTTCCACCGTTTCGCCGGCCTCGGGCGGCGTCACGTCCGTCAGCGGTACCAGCAAGCCCTTGCGGCGAATCACCGGGCGCTCATGCTTGAAATACAAGCTGGGCAGGGGGATGTTTTCGCGGGCGATGTAGAGCCAGACGTCGAGCTCGGTCCAGTTGCTGATCGGGAAGGCGCGGAAATGCTCGCCCGGGCGGATGCGGGTGTTGAACAGATTCCAGAGCTCAGGGCGCTGTTCCTTGGGCTGCCATTGGCCGAAGCTGTCGCGGTGGCTGAAGATGCGTTCCTTGGCGCGGGCCTTTTCTTCGTCACGGCGGGCGCCGCCGATCAGCACATCGAAGCGGTGCTCTTCGATCGCTTCCAGCAGGGTCACGGTCTGGTGGCCGTTGCGTGATTCCAGCGGGTGGGCCAGGCGCACGGTGCCCTTTTTGATCGACTCGTCCATGTGCGCCACGATCAGGCGCTCGCCCATCTCGGCCACGCGCTTCTCGCGAAATTCGATCACTTCGGGGAAGTTGTGGCCAGTGTCCACATGAACCAGCGGGAAGGGCAGCTTGCCCTTGAACTCATTGCCGGCCACACGCTGCTTGAAAGCTTTTTCGGCCAGGCGCAAGACCACGCAAGAGTCCTTGCCGCTGGAGAACAGCAGGCCTGGGCGCTCGAAAGCGGCGGCCACTTCGCGCAGGATGAAGATGGCCTCTTCTTCCAGGTGGTCCAGATGGCGTTGGTCCACCGTGGCGGCCAGTGCTTGCAGATTGAGGGGGGCGTTCATGCCGAAACTCCTGACTTCAATTCTTCGTTCGAGCGGGCTTGGTGCAAGCCGCACTCCTTGGCGTTCTCGTCCTCCCACCACCAGCGTCCCGAGCGGAAATCCTCGCCGACCGAGATCGCCCGGGTGCAGGGTGCGCAGCCAATGCTGGGCATGAACTGGTCGTGCAAGGCGTTGTAGGGCACTTGGTGAGTGGCGATGTAATGCCAAACATCGGCCCAGCTCCAGTCGGCCAGCACATTGAGCTTGACCCGGCCTTGGCCGTCCAACTCTTCGGCGGGCACCTCGGCGCGGTTCTGGCTCTGCTCGCGGCGCAGGCCGGTGATCCAGGCCGTGCGGCCGGCCAGCATGCGGCCCAGGGGCTCGAGCTTGCGTACGCCGCAGCAGGCCTTGCGCAGTGCCAGGCTTTCGTACATGGCGCGCTCGCCATGTGTTTTGACGAAATGCACCACCTGCTCGGCCACTGGGCGGAAGACCTGCACCGAGAGGCCGTAGCGCGCCTCAATCTTCGGCAGCAGGGCCAGGGTCTCGGCATGCAGGGCGTCGGTGTCCAGGGTGGCGATGTCGATGGTGAGGCCGTGGCGTGCAATCAGGTCCGTGATGACCATGTCCTCGGCGCCCAGGCTGCTGCTCTGGATCAAACCGGCGCCGAAGCGCTCGGCGGCCGCGCGAAGCTGGGCGACGCTCGCGGCCACGCGATCTTCAAAGCCAGGCGTGGCGCGGGCGTACAGGCCCACGGCCGAGGCACTGGCCGTGGCGCCGGGCAGGCTGCTCAGCGACCAGCTCAGCGATGAGATGTCTCCGTCGCTCATGCCGCGCCTCGCGCAAACACCGGTTGTGCGTGATCCACATCGCCCTGGTAATGGGCCGGGAAGAAGGCCAGGGCGCGCTCGGCCGCAGCCTGGCTTTCGCCGGCGCGCAGCTGCACGGCATCGAAACCGCAGCGGGCCAACAAGGGCAGCATGTCGACGATCACCTCGCCGGTGGCGCGGATCTCACCGGCAAAGCGGTAGCGCGAGCGCAGCAGGCGGGCCTGGCTGTAGGCGCGGCCGTCCACCCATTTCGGGAACTTCAGGGCCACCAGGGCCAGGCGGGGCAGGTCGGTGGCCAGGTCTTCGATGGCGTAGTCATTGGGCACTTCCACGCCGGTGGCCAGGCCCGCGGGCCAGTGGTCGCGCACGGCATGCCATTGCTCCAGGCTCAGCAGCAGGTTGGGCGCCGGGTCCGGGTGCGGCATGGGGCCGTCTTCGCCGAGCACGTGGTGCCATTGGGGATGGGTGCTGTCGATGAATTTCATGGTCGTCGTCGGCTGGGCGGTGGTCATTGGGCTTCGGCAGTGGCATTCGCGCCGGTCAGCGTGCGAACGGCGTTCGCCGGCGCCTTGAAAGGCTCGAGGCCGATGCGGCGCACGGTGTCGATGAAGCGTTCGCTGTGGCCCGCGCGCTGGCTGCGGTAGGTCTGCACGATGGACTCGATCACATCCGGTACCTCGTCGGCCGCGAAGGAGGGGCCGATCACCTTGCCCGGCACCGAGGCGCCCGAGAGGGTGGAACCGTCCGAGCCGCCCAGCGAGATCTGGTACCACTCCTTGCCGTCCTTGTCGACGCCGAGGATGCCGATGTGGCCGCTGTGGTGGTGGCCGCAGCTATTGATGCAGCCGCTGATGTGCAGGTCGATGTCGCCGATGTCGTACTGCTCGTCCAGGTCCTCGAAGCGCTCGGTGATGGCAGCTGCCACCGGTATCGAGCGGGCATTGGCCAGGGCGCAGAAGTCGCCGCCGGGGCAGGCGATCATGTCGGTCAGCAGGCCGATATTGGGCGTGGCGAAGCCCAGCGCGCGGCTGGCTTCAAACAAAGCCGGCAGGTCGGCCTCGCACACCCAGGTCAGCACCAGGTTCTGGTCGTGGCTGACGCGCAGCTCGCCCAGGCCGAAGCGCTCGGACAGTTCGGCAGCGCCGTCCATCTGCGCGTCGGTGGCGTCGCCGGGGGCGATGCCGGCGCGCTTGAGCGACAAGGTCACGGCGCGATAGCCCGGCACGCGGTGGCCGTGGACGTTGCGTTCCAACCAGCGCTTGTAGGGGCCCGCTTCCACGCCCGCGAAGATGTCGCTGCGCTCGCCCGGCTGCACGCCGGCCGGCGTGGTGAAGCTGGCGGCCACGCGGTCCAGCTCGGCCTGCGGGATCAGGTGCTCGCGGCCGCCTTCGTCCAGCTCCAGGATCTGCTTGAACTCGGCGTTCACGTCATCGAAGAAGGCCTGGCCCTCGGCCTTGACCAGGATCTTGATGCGGGCCTTGTAGGCGTTGTCGCGGCGGCCATAGCGGTTGTAGACGCGCACGATGGCCTCGATGTAGACGAGGATCTGCTGCCAGGGCAGGAACTCATTGATCACCTGGCCGATGATGGGTGTGCGGCCCATGCCGCCGCCGACCAGCACCTGGAAGCCGACCTCGCCGGCCTCGTTCTTCTTCAGCTGCAGGCCGATGTCATGCCAGGCGATGGCGGCGCGGTCTTCGGCCGCGCCCGAGATGGCGATCTTGAACTTGCGCGGCAGGAAGGCGAACTCGGGGTGCAGGGTGCTCCACTGGCGCAGCACTTCGGCGTAAGGGCGCGGGTCAACGATCTCGTCGGGGGCAATGCCGGCGAAGCAGTCGCTGGTGATGTTGCGGATGCAGTTGCCGCTGGTCTGGATGCCGTGCATGTCGACCGCAGCCAGGCGGTCCATCACATCGGCGGCCTGGGGCAGGGGGATCCAGTTGTACTGCAGGTTCTGGCGCGTGGTGAAGTGGCCATAGCCGCGGTCAAAGTCGCGGGCGATGCCGGCCAGGGCGCGCAACTGGGCGCTGGACAGCACGCCGTAAGGCACGGCCACGCGCAGCATGGGCGCATGGCGCTGCACATACCAGCCGTTTTGCAGGCGCAAGGGGCGGAACTCTTCGTCGCTCAGGGTGCCGGCCAGATTGCGTTCGAGCTGGTCGCGGAACTGCGCGGCACGGGCGTGGACGAACTGGCGGTCGAAGTCGGTGTACTGGTACATGGCGGGCTTGTCGGAAGAGTTCGGAGGATCTGAGGATCTGAGAAGGGGTTTCGGCCGGGCGGGCGTTCAATGAATGACTTTCCAACCCGCCAGCAGCAAGGAGCCGCACAGCAGGCCGCGCACCACGCCATCGGGCAGGCGGCGCGTCAGCTGGGCGCCCAGCCAGATGCCGGGCATGGAGCCGATCAGCAAGGGCAGCAGCAAGGTCCAGTTGACATGGCCCAGCGTGGCATGGCCGATGCCGGCCACCAGGGTCAGGGGCACGGCGTGGGCGATGTCGCTGCCGACGATGTAGCGCGCTTCCAGGCGCGGGTAGATCAGCAGAATCAAGGTGGCGCCGATCGCGCCGGCGCCGATCGAGGACAGCGAAACCAGCAGGCCCAGCAGCACGCCGGCCGCGACCGTCAGCGCCGGCTTGCGCGACTCGGGGATGTGGCGTTCCAGGCGCAGGCCCACGGCCTGCCACGATTTTTTGAAGGCCACGACCAGGGCGGTCAGGAACAGCGCGATGCCCAGGGAAAAGGTCAGGGTGCTGGCCCAGCCTTTGGTGATGTCGGTGGCGTGCATCAGGGCCACGGTGGCAATCGATGCGGGAATACTGCCGGCCAGCAGCAGGGCGGTCAGGCCCCATTTCACGTGGCCGTGGCGCGAGTGCGCCACCGAGCCGGACATCTTGGTCAGGGCGGCGAACCACAGGTCGGTGCCGATGGCCACGGCCGGGCTGAGCCGGAACACCGACAGCAGCAGCGGCGTCATCAGCGAACCGCCGCCCACGCCGGTCACCCCGACGATGGCGCCGACGCCAAATCCACTTGCAATTGCCATCCAGTCCACATGTGTCCCCAGTTGCTGAGGCGCAGGTCTGCGTCTCAGGGGGCGGACTTTATGCAGTCTTCATATATATACAAACCATTTATTTGTAGATTGCTTATCCGAATTTGCATATATGAAATTCGAGGCGCAGCCCCACCCGGTCATTCGCTGCGGCGCCAGCGGCATTCACACGGGGCTGACAGAATGCGCAGCGTCGGGCCGCGAACCTGTGGCTCCCATGTTTTCCCCAACCGTCAAGTTAGAAAGTGCCGCCATGACCGCATCCACTCCCGTTCTGCACCAAGCCAGTATTCCCGTGTTCAAGCAAATGCTGGGCGGCCTGGCCGATGTGCTGAGCAAGGCCGAGGCTCATGCCACGGCGCGCAATATCGATCCGCAGGTGTTCCTGCAGTCGCGCCTGTTCCCGGACATGTTTGCCCTGCTGCGCCAGGTCCAGATCGCCTGTGATTTCGCCAAGGGCGTGAGCGCCCGCCTGGCCGGCGCCGAGGTGCCCAGCGTGGCGGACGAGGAAAAGAGTTTTGCAGAGCTGCAGGCGCGCATCCAGGCCACTCTGGCTTTCATCGATGGCCTGCCTGCCGAGGCCTTTGCCGAGGCCGCCAGCCGCGAGGTGGTGCTGCGCCCAGGCACGCCGAAAGAGCGCCGCTTCGCCGGCCAGGCCTATCTGCTGAGCTACGGCCTGCCGCAGTTCTTCTTCCATGTGACCACGGCCTACGCCATCCTGCGTCACAACGGCGTGGAGCTGGGCAAGAAGGACTATATGGGCGCCTTCTGAGGCAGCGTCTGAGGCGTTTTTGAGGCGCAGCTGGCTGCGCCGACCCCGGGCCTGAGCCCGCTTCATGTCACACTGCGGCACGGTTTTTCGAGTTCGCTGGAAACACCCCATCGTCCATCTGTGCCGCAGGCACGCCAACTGAGGAGCGACTCATGGCCAAAGGTCAGCAAAAGAGCAACAAGGAAGCGAAGAAGCCGAAGAAGGACAGCGCGCCGCCCAAGCCGATTTCATCCGGCGCGGTGATGCCCACGGTCACCACCGTGGTGCCCGATCGCAGCAAGAAGGCCAAGTAAGAAGTAACCGCGGGCCCCGAGCGTGGCGAAACATTCGCCGCTTCGGGCCCCACCCACCGCAAGACCCGGCCACGTGCGCTCAACGCGCCCGTGGCTTTTTCATGCGCAGCTGCGGCTCACAGGCTGGGCGGGGCAGCGGCTCCGCGTGCATCCCGCCAGGCCAGGAAGGACTCGAAGTCCATGGGACGGCCCAGCAGGAAGCCTTGCACCTGGTCACAACCGACGCGGCGCACCGCGTCCAGCTCGCCCTCGCGCTCGATGCCTTCGGCGGTCACCGTCAGACCCAGGCTGTGGCCCAGGCGGGCGATGGTTTCCAGCAGCTCGTAGCGCCGCGGTGAGAGGTCCACCTCGCGCACAAAAGAGCGGTCGATCTTGAGCTCATCCACCGGCAGGCGCTGCAGATAGGCCAGTGAAGAGTGGCCGGTGCCGAAGTCGTCGATCGACAGGCGCACGCCCAGGGTGCGCAGGCCGTGCAGCAGGGCCACCGGGTCGTCGCTGCTGTCCATCAGGCCGGTTTCGGTCAGCTCCAGGGTCAGGTGTTGCGGGTCGACGTCGTGCTGCTGCAGGCGCTCGCGCAGGAAGTCCAGCAGCTCGCCGTTCTGCAGATCCTGGGTGGAGATGTTGACGGCAATGTGCAGGCCGGCCATGCGTGGCTCGGCCAGCATGCGCAAGGCCTCGCCCAGCATCCAGCGCGTCAGCTGGCTGACCCGGCCGGTGCGCTCGGCAAAGGGGATGAACTCGCCCGGCGGCACCCAGCCGCGGGTCGGGTGCTTCCAGCGCACCAGGGCTTCAGCACCTTCCAGCTCGCCGCTGCCCAGGCGCAGCTTGGGCTGCAGATAGGCATGCAGCTGCTCGCCTTGCAGGGCCGCTTGCAGATCCGACGCCAGGGTCAGGTCTTGCTGACGGGCCTGCTCGGTGCCGCTGCTGTAGAAACGCAGCGCCGCCTTGGAGCGCTTGGATTCGAACAAGGCCTGCTCGGCCTGGCGCAGCAGAGACTCGGCCTCATGGCCATGCTCCGGGCAGAGCGCGGCGCCGCAAGAGATGGACAGATCCAGGCGTTGGCCTTGCCAGTCCAGCGGCTGCTCGATGGCGCGGCGCAGGCTCTCGGCCTGCTGCTGGGCGTCGGCGGCGTCGCGCACCTGCAGCAGGGCGGCAAAGGTGCCGCCGGCCAGGCGGGCCAGCGGGGCTTGCGCCCCCAGGGCTTCGGCCAGATGGCTGCTGGCGCGGCGGATCACCGCATCACCGGCATCGAAGCCGAGCAGGGCGTTGATGGTCTTGAGCCGGTCCAGATCCAGGCAGAGCAGGCAGGAGGCCAGGCCGCCCTGGTTGCGCCGCTGTTGCAGCTGCTCATTGGCCTCGACCAGAAAGCGCGCGCGCTGGGCCAGGCCAGTCATGGCATCGGTGTTGGCCAGGCGGCGCAGGCGCAGCTCGCGCTCGCCCACGGCGGCGGCCAGGGTGTTCAGCGCCTGGCCGACGCGAGTCACCTCGTCCTGGCCCTGCAGCTCGGCGCGCGCGCTGTAGTCACCGGCGGCCAGGCGCTGGGCTGCCTGTTCGGCATGACCCAGGGGCACGGTGATGGAGCGGCGCACCACGCCGTCCAGCGCCCCGCTGAGCGTCACCACCAGCACGCCGAGGATCAGCATCCATTGGCGGTCCTTGCGGATTTCGTCTTGCAGCTCGTGGGCATGGTCGGCCGTGTCTTCTTGCTGGATTTCCAGCAGGCGGTCGGCGGCGCGGGCCAGCTGATCCAGGGCTTGCTCGGTGTCCCGCGCCATCATCTCGCGCGCGGCGCGCATGTCCTCGGCCTCGATCAGGTCGACATTGCGGCCATAGGTGCTCCGGTACTGCGCCAGGGCTTCGCTCAAATCGGCATAGGCTTTCTGGCTGGGGGCGCCGTGCAGCTGTTGGCCGAGCAGGCCCAGATCCTGGTCGATCTGGCGGTTGGCGGCGTCGGCCTCTCGGTAAGCGGCAATGCGCTGCTCGCGCGGCGCGCTGATCAGCACGAGCAGCTTGCGCGAGGTCTTGTGGGCTTGCGCGCTGATGTCCTCGGACAGGTGCAGCAGGTTCAGGCGCTGGCTGGCCAGCTCGTTCAGGGCCACCGAGAGCTGGTTCATGCGTTCCAGCTGGCTCAGCCCGGCCAGGGTCAGCAGCAAGAGCACCAGCACGGAGCGCAGGGCCAGGCGGGTGCCGATGCGCAGGCGCGCCAGGGCTTGCAGGGGCGAAAAAAACATGGATGCAGGAAATCGAAGGGCTGGGGGATGGGACATCAAAGCCTGGCGCGCCGCAGGCCCGGGAGAACACTCCTGAGGGCCGCTGGATTCACACGCCGCCTCAACACTTCATGGCTTCATGGGCTATCGGTCGCAAGCTCCAGAACTTTCGCTCTTCTTTCACTCCCGGGGCTGCCATTCGCACAGCCCGGTGCTGAAGCACCGTGTCTCCCTGGCACAAGCCCTGACAAGGATTCTGTTAACTTGGTTCTAGACTGGTATTAAATTGGGTGTCGTTTGGTATTTTGTGACTCGGGGGAGGGCAAGATGGATCGACGGCGTTTTCTGGCTCGCGGGGCGGCCTGGCCCGCGGCGGCGGTACTGGCTGGTGGGCTCGTCGGTTGTGGCGGCGGAGGAGGAGGGGGAGGCGCCAGCAGCGTGGTGGAGCCGGTGCCCGCGCCGCCGCCCGCACCTGGGCCCAGCCCGGATGCCGATTGGGATGCTTTGGCCGCGCAAGTGCAAGCCCAGGGGGCTGGGCAAGTCTTGCGCCCCGGCCATGCCAGTTACGACACCCGGCGCCTGGTCGCCAACGCTCGCTATGACGCTCTGCGTCCGCTGGGCCTGCTGCGCTGCGCCAGTGCGGCCGATGTGGCGGCCGGTTTGGCCTTTGCCCGCCGCAAGGCCATGCCTCTGGCCCTGCGTGGCGGTGGCCACAGCTATCTGGGCGCCTCGACCGGGCCGGGCCTGGTGCTCGATGTCGGGCCGATGAACGGGGTCACGCTGGAGGGCGAGGTGGCCGTCGTCGGCGCCGGCGCCACCTTGTCCGATGTGTACGAGGGCTTGATCAGGCAGGGGCGCTGCATCCCCTCGGGCAGCTGTTTGAGCGTGGGCATTGCTGGCATCACCCTCGGCGGTGGCTTCGGGGTGCTGGACCGGGCCTATGGTTTGAGCTGCGACGCCCTGATCGGCGCCACCGTGGTCAATGCCGAGGGGCAAGTTCTGATTTGCGATGCCGGCCGCAACAGCGATCTGTTCTGGGCCTTGCGGGGCGGCGGGGGTGGGCGCTTCGGTGTGCTGACCGAGCTGCGCTTTCAAACCCATGCCGTGGGGCCATTGCTGCAGTTCAGCGCAAGCTTCGGCTTGGACGATCTGGAGGCGGTGCTGGCTGCCTGGCAGCGCTGGCCCGAGCAGGGCTTGCCCGCTTCGGCCTGGTCGCAGCTGGCCCTGTCTCCGGGGGGCGGGCGGCTCTGGGGGCTGGCCCTGGGGGCGCACAGCGATCCCGCACAGTTCTCGCCGATCTGGCAGGCGCTGCTGGCGCGCATCAACCGGCCCGGCATGGTGCCGGCCGCTCTGCAGGCGCGCAGCTACCGGGATGTCTTGCTCGGCGACTGCGCCGGCCTGAGCCTGGCGCAATGCCATCTGCCGGCGCAGAACCCGGAGGGGCGCCTCGGTCGGGTGGCCATGGCGGCCAGCTCGGACTTTTACGACCAGGCCCTGTCGCCCGAGGGTCAGCGGGCCTTGGCCGACGCCTTGCGTGTGCGGCGCGGCCAGGGCTCGGGCGGGGTGATCCTGAATCTGATGGGCGGAGCCATCGGCCAGGTGCCGCTGCAGGCCACGGCATTTCCGCACCGCGCGGCCTTGTTCAGCGCCCAGTACGGGGTGGAGCTGCCACCTTTCGCCGGCGCCGCAGCGGTGGAGGAGGGGGCCAGCTGGACCCATGGCCTGCGCGAGCGGATGCGGCCCTGGAGCAGCGGCCGCGCTTATCTCAATTACCCGGATGCCACTATCGCCGACCCGCTGCCGGCCTACCACGGCAGCCATCTGGCCCGCCTGCAGCAGATCAAGCAGGCGCAGGACCCCGGCGGCCTGTTCAAGACCGTGCAAGGGCTTTGATACCCAGGCGCGGCGCAGGGCGTCGCCGCGGGAGTGTTGGCAGGGGCGGGGCAAAGTTACACTGGGCGCCCCCTGTGGCGACCCAGGGCCGGGCTGGAGCGCGTTTGTTTGCGTTCGAGATTGCTTGTTTGCTTGCTTGCACCGGCCGGGCCGCCCCACCTCTGCTTTGAATGGCATCACCTGCAAACGTCACCATGGCCGGCCTCAGCCCCAAGACTCCCATCCCCACCGAGATCACCGTGCACCAGCAGTCCCGCGTGCTGGAGGTGGCGTTTTCGGATGGTGTGCGCTTTCGCATCCCGTTTGAGCTGATGCGGGTCTACAGCCCCTCGGCCGAGGTGCAAGGCCATGGCCCGGGCCAGGAGGTGCTGCAGACCGGCAAGCGGGCGGTGCAGATCACCGGCCTGGAGCCGGTCGGCCACTACGCCGTGCGGCCGCAGTTTTCCGATGGCCATGACAGCGGCCTGTTCACCTGGGACTATCTGTACCAGCTCGGCGAGCAGCAAACCCAGCTCTGGGCCGATTACGAAGCCCGCCTGGCCGCGGCCGGCCTGAGCCGCGATGCCGACATGGCCGCCCCGGCGCCAGCCGGCGGCCATGGCTGCGCCAGCCACACCCATCACTGAACTGAAGCCTCGCCCCAAACCGGCCCACAGCGCTTCAGCCCACCCTTTTCCCGCGAGACCGACCCATCATGAGCAGCACCCATTTCGGCTACCAGACCGTTGACGAGCGCGAAAAAGCCAGCCGTGTGCGCGGCGTGTTCGACTCGGTGGCATCCAAGTACGACGTCATGAACGATTTGATGTCCATGGGCATGCACCGCGCCTGGAAGGCCTACACCGTGGCCGTGGCCAACCTCAAGGCCGGCGATCGGGTGCTGGACATTGCCGGTGGCACCGGTGATCTGTCCCGTGCCTTTGGCAAGAAGGTGGGTGAAACCGGCATGGTGGTGCACACCGACATCAACGAGGCCATGCTGCGCCAGGGCCGCAACCGCCTGCTCGATGAAGGCCTGATCCTGCCGACCAATCTGTGTGACGCGGAAAAGCTGCCTTACAAGGCTGGCAGTTTCGATCTGGTCAGCGTGGCGTTCGGCCTGCGCAATATGACCCACAAGGATGTGGCCCTGGCCGAGATGTGTCGGGTGCTGCGCCCAGGCGGCCGCCTGCTGGTGCTGGAGTTTTCCAAGGTGGCCGCGCCGCTGCAGAAGCCCTACGACTGGTACTCCTTCAAGATCCTGCCCAAGCTGGGCCAGATGATCGCCGGCGATGCCGAGAGCTACCGCTACCTGGCCGAGTCCATCCGCATGCACCCGGGTCAGCAGGAGCTCAAGGCCATGATGAAGACGGCTGGCTTCGGCCACGTCGATGTGCACAACCTGAGCGCCGGGGTGGTGGCGCTGCACGCCGGTATCAAGTGCTGATCTGACGCGGCTCTGAAAACCCGCAGGTATTGCCTTGTTGTGCGATCAGCGCCCCGCGGCGCGGATTGTCATAAACCGAAATGAAACAGTGCGGCCGGCTGGATGACAGCTGCGCGAGGGTATTCCCTTGGCCGCCGATTCAATCTTGTGCATGGCCCCGAAATACCGCGGGTAAACCGTGAGGGGCGCCCCCTTGATTGCCGGTTTCCCGGGGGGTGAATTGTCATTTTCCAAAGTTACACTCGCTCGTCCCAGCGTGGGCGAGGTAGCTTGCTGCGCTGCAGCATCAGTTTTGGGGCCCCGGCTCGGGGCACCGCGCTAGAAGAGAGAAAGACAAGCCATGTACCTGACGAATCAAGAGAACGCTTCCGCTTTCAAGGGCCTGCGAGTGGCCGCGGTGGCCGCCGCTGTGGTGGCCGTGATGCTGAGCGGTTGCGGTGACGACAAGAAGTCGGACAAGGCCTCGCAAACGGCTGCCAAGGTGAACAAGGAAGAGATCACCGTTCACCAGATCAACTTCGTGCTGCAACGCCAACAAGGCCTCAAGCCCGAGCAGGCCGAAGCGGCCAGCAAGCAGGTGCTGGAGCGTCTGATCGAGCAAGAACTGGCCGTGCAAAAGGCCCAGGAACTGAAGCTGGACCGTGACCCGCGCGTGGTGCAACAGATCGAAGCTGCCAAGCGCGAAATCATCGCCCGCTCCTACGTCGAGCGCATCGGTGAATCGGTGGCAAAACCGACCAGCGAAGAAGTCAGCAAGTATTACAACGAGAAACCCGCGCTGTTCAAAGACCGCCGTATTTACAGCCTGCAGGAATTGGCGATTGAAGCCAAACCCGAGCAATTTGGTCAGCTGCGCCAGAAACTCGAAAGCGCCAAGAATATTGGCGAGTTTGCCGAGTTTCTGAAATCCAATGATTTCCGCTTCACCGCCAACCAGGCGGTGCGTGCTGCCGAACAGCTGCCGCTCAACGGCCTGGAGTCGATCGCCCGCATGAAGGACGGCGACTCGGCCGTCACCCAGACCGCCAACGGCATCACCGTGCTCTTCCTGGTGGGCTCGCGCAGCCAGCCGGTGGATGAGACCCGCGCCCGCCCGGCCATCGAAGCCTTCCTGGTCAACCAGCGCAAGGCTGAGTTGGTGCAGAAAGACCTGAAGGGCCTGCGCGAAGCCGCCAAGATCGACTATGTCGGCAAGTTCGCCGAAGGTGCACCGGGTGCCAAGGGCGCCGCATCGGCTCCGGCTGCGGCGGCCACCCCGGCGCCGACCGCAGCCCCAGTGGCGGCTGACCCCGCGGCACCGGCTGCCAGCGGCCTGAACGCCGCCGACATTTCCAAGGGCATGGGTCTCAAGTGAGCTTCAACATGACGTCGTCTTTCCTGACCTTTGCCCCTTCGCGCCCGGCCCGCCTGGCCGCGGCGGCCTTGGCGATGTGGGGCGCCCTGTCGGTGGCCTCGACCGCACAGGCGCACACCCCGGCAGTGGCTGCGGCTGCGGCCGTGGCGGGTGCCAACGCACCGAGCGCGCCGCTTGAATATCGCCTGGGTTCGGGCGATGTGCTGCGCATCACTGTGTACCAGAATCAAGACCTGACCCTGGAAACCCGGGTGTCGGAAAGCGGCGTCATTTCCTTCCCCTTGCTGGGCAATATCCGTATTGGTGGCCTCAGCGCCACGCAGGCCGAGAAGCTGATCAGCGACGGTTTGCGCGATGGCAACTTCGTCAAGAACCCGCAAGTCACCGTCGTCGTGCTGCAGGTCAAGGGCAACCAGGCCAGCGTGCTGGGCCAGGTCAACCGCCCCGGCCGCTACCCGATCGAAACCGCCGACATGCGCCTGACCGATCTGCTGGCCAATGCCGGCGGCATCGCCGTCACCGGCGCCGAAGTGCTGGTACTCAGCGGCACCCGCAACGGCCAGCCCTACCGCCTGGAAATCGACCTGCCCGGCATCTTCACGCCCGGCGGCCGTGAGCAGGATGTGCTGATACAGAACGGCGACGTCATCTGGGTCGAGCGCGCCCCCATGGTCTACATCTACGGCGAAGTGCAGCGCCCCGGCCCCATGCGCCTGGAACGCGGCATGACCCTGATGCAATCGCTCGCCACCGGCGGCGGCATCACCCAGCGCGGCACCGAAAAAGGCATCCGCGTGCACCGCAAGAATGCCGAAGGCAAGGTCGAAGTCTTGCAGCTCCCGATGGACGAGGGCTTGAAGGACGGGGATGTTGTGTACGTCAAAGAGAGCCTGTTTTGAACTGAGAACGAGAACAACATGACCCTTAGCCAGTTTCTTTCGATTCTCCTAGCCAGGCGCTGGATCTTCATCGCAGTGTTCTTGGGTGTGCTGATTCCAACCTTTGTGGTCACACTGCTCTTGCCAAAGAAGTACACCTCTTCCGCGAGCGTGGTGATTGATGTCAAGGCCGATCCCCTGTCTCCCATGGCGTTTCAGTCCATGATGACGCCCGCCTTGATGGCGACCCAGATCGACATCATTCAGAGTGATCGGGTGGCTCGGAAAGTCGTGCGTACCTTGAAACTCGCGGACAACGCTCAGATTCGTGAGCAGTGGCGATCTGAGACGCAAGGCCAAGGGGATATTGAGACTTGGCTGATCCGGAGATTCCAAAAGGAGCTCAGCGTCGTGCCTTCGCGCGAGTCCAGTGTGATCGAGATCGCCTATTCGGCTGTCGATCCACGCTTCTCGGCTGGTTTGGCCAATGCGTTTGCCCAGGCCTACATCGACACGGTGCTGGAGTTGCGAGTGGACCCAGCCAAGCAGTTCAGTGAGTTTTTTGACTCGCGTGCCAAAGAAGCGCGCGACAAGTTGGAAGAAGCCCAGACACGCTTGAGCGCATTTCAGCGCGACAAGGGCGTGGTGATGACTGACGAGCGCATGGACATCGAAACCCAGCGTTTGAACGAATTGAACTCGCAACTGGTGGCCATTCAGGCCATGAATTCGGATGCCAGCAGCCGTGTTGCCCAGACCAACGCCGGCTCTGCGGACAAACTTCAGGAAATCTCTGGCAACCCGGTCGTTGCAGGGCTTCGCTCCGATCTCTCTCGCCTGGAAGCTCGCTTGCAGGAAATGACTGCCAAGCTTGGTGACAACCATCCGCAAGTGATCGAGGCCAAAGCCAACATCAAGGATTTGCGTGCCAGCCTTGAGTCCGAGGTCAAGCGCTTGTCGGCGGGCGTGGGTATCACCGGCAACATCACCCGTCAACGTGAAGCTCAGGCTCGTGCCGAACTCGATGCACAGCGCGCCAAGGTCTTGCGCATGAAAGAAGTGCGTGACGAGGGCGTCATGATCTTGCGTGATGTGGACAACGCGCAGCGTGTGTACGACACCATCATGCAGCGCCTGAATCAAACGCGACTGGAAAGCCTGGCCACGTCCAGCAATGTGAGCGTCTTGAATGCCGCAGTTCCTCCGCTTGAACACTCGTCGCCAAAAATGGCGCTGAATACCGCGTTGGGTGTGTTCGTTGGTTTGCTGCTCGCCACAGGAACTGTGTTGGGTATCGAATTGCGCAATCGGCGCGTGCGAGGCGTGCACGATATTGAAGAATTGCTGGGCTTGCCAGTCATTGGAACGTTGACCGACCCTAGTGCGCGGAGAAGTTTCGGCAAGAAGCCCACTTCCGATATTCAATCGCGCCTGCTTGGGCACGCTCCAGTGACTTCTAAAGCCTCGTAAACCATGGCCAGCTTCGAAAACACAATGCAAGACGCGGACGACGTTTCCAAAGCGAGCGGAACTGCCCCCCAAGAGCGGTCCATTGGTCTGATCATCGCCGAGGCCAACAACCTGAGTGCCGAACAGGTGGAGCGTGTGCTCGCTCATCAGCGAACCAGCGGCCTCAAGTTCGGTGAAGCCGCTGTGGCTTTGGGTTTGGTCAAAGGTGAGGATGTGGTGTGGGCACTCAGCCAACAATTCCACTACCCGTATTCGGCGGCGGGCAGCAAGCAGTCCAATGCAGAGCTGGTCATGGCAAACCAGCCATTCGGTGAGCAAGCTGAGCGGTTTCGTGTGCTGCGTCGTCAGATCATCATGCGCATGTTCAGTGGCGACGCGCCCAAGCGTGCGGTCGCTGTGGTGAGTCCGGACAGTGGCGATGGGAAGACGTTTTTCGCTGCCAATTTGGCCATCGCTTTCAGCCAGTTGGGTGGCCGTACGCTTCTCGTTGATGCTGACATGCGCAGCCCGTGCCTGCACGAGATCTTCGGGGTCAACAACAGCAGCGGCTTGTCTGGAATTCTGGCAGGACGCCCGGAGTCCAATGTGATTCATCCGCTGGCTGATTTGCCTAGCCTGTTTGTGATGCCAGTTGGTACTCAGCCGCCGAATCCCACTGAGTTGCTCGAGCGCCCAGCCTTTGGACTTCTGATGCAAGAGCTGGTCAATCGGTTCGACTATGTGATCGTTGACACGCCAGCTGCGAGCTATGGCGCGGACTTCGCAGTGATCGCTGCGCGCTGCGGAGCTGCATTGGCCTTGGCTCGCAAGGACAAGACCAGCGTTGACGCCTTGAAGGCAATGTCGGCAGTTTTGAACAACACACCCGGAAGCTTGGTCGGTGTTGTGATGAACGAGCACTGAGGGTCAGACGGTGGCCTCCACAGCGGGTGAAGGAGCGCCCATGGCTAGGCGTGCATATCTAGAATTCTTGGCGCTGATCGGCCTTGGCTTGGCCCTGATGTACGTTCCAGTCATCTGGGGTTTAGCCCAGGGGCTTTGGAAGTCAGATGACCAGGGGCATGGCCCGATCATCTTGGCTCTGACAGCTTGGAGCTTCTACCGCCGCAAAGACCAGCTTGCAGATTGTTTTGCGCCGAGAGGGGGGCGCTGGCAAGCCTGGCTCCTGATTGGCGTCGCTTGCTTGGTCTACGTTGTTGGGCGCTCACAGCATGTGACCATCTTCGCTGTTGGTGCCGCCATGCCCTTGTTGGCTGGGCTCATCTGGCTTGCCTATGGGCGCGTCGGCCTCAAGCTCTCCTGGTTCCCGATCTTGTTCCTGTTCTTCCTCGTGCCGCTTCCAGGTGCAGTGGTGGATGCCTTGACACAGCCCATGAAGATGGGAGTCTCTTGGGCAGTTGAAGGGCTCCTGTACCAACTGGGTTATCCCATTGCTCGAATCGGCGTCATGCTGCACATCGGGCAATACCAGCTCTTGGTAGCCGACGCGTGCGCAGGGTTGCACACCCTGTTTACCGTGGAAGCTCTGGGCCTGCTCTACCTCAACCTCATGGGTTACACGGACCGTGGCCGCAACTTCTTGATGGCGGTCTTGATCGTGCCCATCAGCTTTTTTGCCAATGCAGTACGTGTCATCGTGTTGGTCTTGGTGACCTACTATTTTGGCGATGAGGCGGGTCAAGGCTTTGTGCATGGCTTTGCGGGTATGGTGCTGTTCATGGTGGCGCTGTTGTTGACAGTCTCAGTCGACGGCATCTTGGGCCGCACTCTGTTTAAGAAGAGGGCTGCCAAATGAGCGAAGCGCCGAATAACGCCAACCGAAGAATCGCCTTATTCGCGTTCGGAGCCATGGCTGCGAGTGCGGCACTTGGCGTCGCCTTGAAGCCCACCAAGTTGCTGGCCAAAGAACGCAAGCTTGGATCCTTGGAAGTTCTGATTCCTAAGGCCTTTGGAGACTGGCGGCTCGATCCCTACTCCATGCCTTTGCAAGTCAGCCCTGATCAACTGGCCTTCGTCAATACGATCTATGCGCAGACGCTGTCGCGCACCTACCTGAATTCAGCCGGAGCGCGCGTGATGCTCTCGCTTGCTTATGTCGAGCAGCAGAGTGATGAATGGGGGGTGCACTTACCCGAGGTCTGCTATCCGGCCCAAGGATTCAAGATGCGCGATGCCTCGATATCGCCCTTGCATGCAGCGGGAGTGGCGATGGAGGTGAATCGAGTGGTCGCCACATTGGGCTCACGAATTGAGCCGATCACATATTGGGTGACTGTTGGCGATCAAATCAGCACTCGAAGCAGCGAACGTAAATTGATGCAAATGCGATACGCGTTGAAAGGAGTCATACCTGACGGCATGCTTGTTCGCATTTCTTCAATTGACGCCGATGCTTCTCGAGCGTACGCACTGCAAGCGAACTTTGTAGAAGCCATGCATGCGGCTTTGAGTCGCGATGTTGAAGCTCTCATGTTTGGGGTTGGGCAGAGGGCCAAGACATGACAGCGCTAGCTGCTCGGTCAAAAGCAGCGGACCTGATGGTCCGCTTTGCGTCGGGCATCAAGTTTCATTACGACCAATTTAACTGGGGACAGTTTTTTTTGGTGCTGGCAGCGATGCTTGTCGCAGTTGTTTGCGGCATGGCAGTACCGATATTTGGCGTGTTGGTTCCCGCTCTGGCGTCGGCAGTGGCGGTGAGTTTTGTCGTTCTGGCAGCGTCGCCTTTGGTCATCGTTTGGATGATGATGATCCTGGTGTACCTGGTAGTAGGGCAGTTAACTTTTTTCGCAGGCATATCGCAAGCAGCATGGCTGCCATATCTGGCCCTGTTGCTGATTGCTCTCAAATTTTTGATGGAGCAATTTAGTAGCACGCGTACAGCTTCAAATCCCAGGGCCAAAAGTTCCTTGCCTGTCTTTTTGCTGCTGTTTGTATTGTTCTTCTTTGCATCAGCTTACCTAAATAAATCTGGCTTGAGTTCGACCGCGGTTGCCGCCAAAAACTATGTATTTCCATGGTTTTTGACCTTGCTTGTATGGCAGTGCATCAAATCCCCAGAGGATTTGCGCTCGCTATGGCGCTTTATGCTTTGGCTGGTCGTCATTCAGGTGCCGTTTGCATTGGTCCAGCATTTCTATTTTGCCAAGCTAAGCGGCGCGAGCTGGGATGCAGTTGTGGGCACTTTTGGGGGCAACTTCTTGCGTGGGGGTGCAAGTGGTGCCATGGCTGTTTTCATCGCGTTCGCGCTTCTATTGGCTGCAGCTTTGTATCGCAGCAAACAGCTGAAATTTATTGGTTTGATTCTGCTGTGGGTTGCTGGATTGACTACTGTTGCCCTAGCTGAAGTCAAAGTATTCTTTTTGATTTTACCTATTGGGTTAATACTGCTGTTTCGCCGTGAGCTGATTGCAAAGCCTGTGCGGTCATTGTTTGTTGGTAGCGTTTTGTCGTTGTTGCTTTTAGGCTTGGGCTGGCTGTATCAGCAAACTTACTCTGAAACAATTCGAGGCGTAGACACAACCGCAGGACTTTTGGAATATTCAGTTGGGGCCGAGAAAGATCCCTACTTTTTCAATCCGATTACCAAGGAAACATCCAGAGCAAGTGCGATATGGCTGTGGAATCGACATAATCGGATAGATGATCATCGCTATTTCATTGGTTATGGCGCAGCCGCAAGTCGAGCAAGTGCGACGCTGGGGCAGGGCGCTGCGGCGAAAAAATATCCTTTCACATTGACGACATCATCAGCCTCGACCATTTTGTGGGATGGTGGGGTCGTAACTTTGATGTTGTTCGGCAGCTGTTTGTTGGCTGCGGGCTTGGGTTCATTTAGGCTGGCCAAGCAGATGCCACGGTTTGAAAATGCGACACTTGAAACTTTGGGTGTTGCCTGTTTAGTAAGTGTTCCCCTGCTTTTCTACAATCGGGATGCTATTGACAACGCGTCAATGCAGACCTTGTTGGCTTTTTTCTTTGGTTACTACCTTTTGTGCCTGAACTCGGCGTCGGTTAAGGCTGAGCGAAAAGTCCACCCGTAGACTTTTGTTACCACCTTTCAGTCTATGTTGATTCCACGCGTTTTCCATCAAATCTGGATCAACAACCAGAATCCAGACCTGCCAGCAGAGTATGCTGCATATCGAGACAGTTGGTTGCGTCTGCATCCAGGTTGGGGCTACAAACTGTGGAATCTCGACAATTTGGATTTTGAACCTCAATCCAAAGCTCAGTTGGCTTCTGCAACCAGCTATGCGCAAATGGCCGACATTTTGCGTTACGAAATTTTGTACCGCCACGGCGGCGTGTATTTAGATACTGACTTTGAATGCCGCAAGAGTATTGAGCCTATTCTGCAGGGTGTGAGTAATTTCTCCTGCTCGGAAGATGGCTCCAGCATTTCCATCGGCATACTTGGCGCCGTGCCGGGCTCAGTCTATATGAAGCGTTGTATGGATGCCTTGCCTGCCAAGGTAGGTTTGACAGTGCCTACACTTGAGACGGGCCCTGGTATGTTTACTAAGGTGCTCTTGGGCCAAGGCTTATCTAATGACTTCACCTTGTTTCCATCCCTATGGTTTTACCCCTATGGATGGCAAGAGTTAGACCGGGCTGGCGAGTCTTTTCCGGAGGCTTACGCTATTCACCGTTGGGCACATTCCTGGGGTGATGGCGAGCGAGGTTTGTTGCTGCGTATGAAGCGCAAGCTGCGGGCTTTGTTGAGCCAGTGAAGAGCGACTGCGATATGGCTACGTTGCCCGTCGTGTCAGTGGTGATGCCCGTTTTCAATGGCGCAGCCTTTTTAGCGCAGGCCATTGACAGCGTCCTGGCCCAGACTTTTGAGAATTTCGAACTCCTGGTTATCGACGACGGCTCGAGCGATGAATCTGCTGCCATCGCAGAGGCCTATACCGATCCTCGGCTTAAGTTGTTACGAAACGACGGCAACAAGGGCCTACCGCTTACGCGCAATCGTGGTGTCGAGTTGGCTCGCGGCGAATTCGTTGCGTTCTTGGACAGCGACGACATTGCCCTTCCGCAGCGTTTGGAGCGGCAACTCGCGTACTTCAAGGAACACCCCGCACTTGTTGGGCTGGGTGCTTCAGTGGTAAACACTGACGCGAGAGGTGCAGTCATAAGCGGAACTATGGCTTGCCCAGGATCACCAGCATTCTGCCAGGCCATGCTTTTGTTTCGCACTTATTTCCATACGTCGACTTTTATGGCGCGGCGCCAGGCATTGCTCGCTCATCCTTTCGATCTGGAAATTGGCTTGGCCGAGGATTACGATGTATATCTTCGGATGAGTAAGGCCGGGGAAGTCATGAATTTGACGGATGTCCTGGTTCAGTATCGAGTGCATGGCCACAATATCACCAGCACTAAGCGAAGTGCACTCCTGGCTGCGTTAAATACCATCAGTGTGAGGGAGTTGCGCGCCTTAGGCTTGGAGCCAGATAACTCGCAATTGCTGTTGCACCGTCATTTGGAAATGCGGCAACTTCCACCTTCGCGGGAGTTGTTGAGTGATTTGGAAAATTGGCTGAGGACCATTTTGGCGGCCAACGAAGTGAAGGGCGTCTACGACAAAGAAGCACTAGCGAAGGTTGTAGGGGAGCGTTGGTTTGTCGTTTGCGAGGATGCCATGCGCAGGGGTTTTAGGCTCGCTTGGCTCATTTACCAGCAAAGCCGACTCAGCGCTTTATACCCGCTTCGCTTTGCCCAGCAGGTGAAGATGTTGGTTCGCCTGGTTTACCCTTCGAAGCGACAGCGCAAGTGAGCGGAAAGCTGCAGATTCTGCGCAATATCGGCTGGCATTCCAGCGAGAAGATACTGCGCTTATTCACCGGATTTTTTGTAGGCTTGTGGTTGGCCCGCTATTTAGGGCCGGAAGACTTTGGCAGCTTTAATTTCGTGATGGCCTGGTTGGGCTTGTTCAATGCGATGGCCTGGTTGGGTGTGGGTGAAACCATCATGCGAGACATGGTGCGCGACCGCACCGATGAGGGCTATATCCTGGGCAGTGCCTTCATGATTCGTCTCGTCGGCTCGATATTAGCTTGTGGCTTGGCGCTGGGTGTCGCCCTGATCGCCGGAAAACTCAGCCGCGAGCAAATGCTTTTGCTCGCTATTCTGTGCATCGGGGTACCCTTTTCCGAATTGCCGGCGGGAGTTTGGATGTGGTTTGCTTCGCATACCAATATCAAACCGGCTGTGCTTGGCAAGAATTTTTCAATGGTGCTCGGGGCATTATTGAAAGTCGGGGTGATACTGGCGGGCGCCGGGTTGTTCAGTCTGGCTGCGGTTACGGCGGCCGAGTCGGTGCTGCTGTGTCTCTTCTTGTTTGCAGCCTATCGAACGACGGGACAGACCTTCGCCCATTGGCGTTTCGATTTGAAACACGCTTGGCAGATGTTGAAGGCCGGCCTGCCTATTGTGTTGAGTGCCCTGGTGGTATCGCTGAACGCGCGAGTTGACCAACTGGTCTTGGGATCCATGAGTGGCATGGCCGAAGTTGGCATTTACAGTGCCGCGCTGCGCTTCTCCGAGATATGGTGGGTGGTGCCCCCGATGATCGTTCAAACCTTGGCGGCTAGATACATCTACCCTAAGGAGCTGTTAGGCCCACAGCTGAAGCTCAATATGGTTCGTATCGTTTCGGGCATGGCGCTTTTGGCTGTGTTGCCCTGTGTGGCCCTGGGCTTGGCAGGGCCAGGGTTGATCGCCAAGGTATTGGGCGATCAATACATGGGCGCAGGTGCCGTGCTGGTGGTGCATATTTGGACAGCAGTTTTCGTATTCATTGATGCGCCGGTCAGTCAATATTTATTGGCCACGGACAGGCAGCGAGCGCTGATTGTCAAGGCGATATTGATGCTGGGCTTCAATCTTGGTTTGGCGGTATTGTTGGTGCCAAGCTACGGCGCCGTAGGGGCTGCTTATGCAACCTTGCTTGCGCAAGCCGCTGCGTTGCTAATTCTTCCTGCATTTTCGTCAACGCTGTCCGACCTCTATACCATCTACTTGACTTCTTTGGTTGATGTTTTTCAGTGGCCAGGTCGATTATTTAGAGTGCTTCGAAGACAATATTAGGCAATTAGAAGAATGGAAGATAGTGGTTTTCCTGATCCCTTGGCAGCTCTAAAGGCAGATACGTTCCGTCAATACGGATATTTTTCCTGGTTGGCCTTGTTCAAGGGCGTAATGCTAGCGAGAACTTTCCGTCCTTTGGTGACAATGCGAATTTGCCAGTACTTCTCAAATTCAGGTCGATTTTTCCGTTTGGCGTTGCCATTTTTCAAAGTTCTGCACCGATTGGCGACTCATAGTGCTGCGGTAGATCTTTCTTGGCAGACAAAAATTGGTGGTGGTCTAGCTTTGACGCATGGCTGGGGAATGGTGGTTAGCCCAGGCGCTGTTATTGGACGCAATGTTACTATTTTCCACGGCGCTACTTTAGGGAGAGGCGATCGTATCGCACGGGATGGTTCTCGGCAGTCCGGTTATCCTTCGGTAGAAGATGAAGTGTGGATTGGTCTCAATTCAATAATCGTTGGTGCTGTTGTGATTGGCCTTGGTAGTAGGGTTTGCGGCGGGGCATATGTCACAGAAGATGTTCCTCCTTATTCGGTTGTTGCGGGTAATTCAGGTTGTGTTGTAAAGCTAAATTGCACGCCTGATGTAATGAATAGAGTTGAATTTTGAGTGAATGATTTATGTTATATAAATCGTTGTAAATGCCGTGATTTTACTATTTCGCCTTTCTCATTGGCTCCTGGTCCGTCGCATTCCAGTGCTTCCCCGACTGCTTTACGCTTTGAACCGGGTGATTTTCTCCATCGCCTTGCCGCCCAGCGTCAAGGTCGGCAAGGATGTGTTGTTCGGTTATAGCGGCCTGGGCATAGTGATTCATGCGCGGACGGTTATTGGCGACCGGGTCAAGATTGGTCAAAACGTCACCATTGGAGGGCGCTCTGGCTTGTATGAGGTGCCAATCTTGGAGGACGACGTAGAGATCGGTGCAGGGGCTTGCGTGTTGGGGCCCGTCAGAATTGGGGCGGGGGCCAAAGTTGGCGCCAATGCCGTCGTGCTGATCGATGTGCCGGCAGGTGCGATTGCAGTTGGTGTACCTGCCAAGCTCTTGCCAGGTGCTTCCAAGTCAGAAGAGCATGCTTAGGCCACAAGAGCATGCGTCTGTTTTTTTTGATGTACGACTATTTGCCAGCGGAGCGTCCTGATGTGGCTGTCCTGTTTGGCAAGGAGTTGAAGCAACTGGGCATTGAATCCGATTTGTTGGGCCAACTAAAGGCCGGCAAGTCCTTGGTTGAGGGCCAAGCCTGGCCCGCTGGCTCAGCGTATATCCATGGCGGCGAGGCGGTTGAACTGGCTGGGCAATTGTGGCGCCCCCTGCATGACTTGTTGCTGTTGCGCCTGCTCAGGCCGGAGCATTCCATCATTCAGGTCCGAGACAAGATCCGTACGGGTTTGCTTGCACTCTGGATTGCCCGTCTGACCGGGCGGAAGATGACTTATTGGATGTCTTTTCCCTTTGCAGAGGGGTTCAAGGCAAGGGCCGCGCAGGTTGGGGCGAGTCAGGGTTCCGGCAAGCAACTCTTCTTTCGTCTTCGCGCCGTTTGTGCTGGGCACGTTTATTACAAGTGGCTGGCTCCGAGGGTTGATCACCTTTTTGTCCAAAGCGATGCCATGTTGGAGTTCATGGCCGGTAAGGGTGTGCCTCGCGGCAAAATGACTGCGGTACCCATGGGGGTGGATCTCGCGTTGTTTGCGCAAGGGCAGAGCTCGCACCCGAGGCCCCCTCAAATGACCGGCCGCAAGGTCTTGGCATATCTGGGTACTTTGGGTCAGTCTCGGCATTCGCAGTTTTTGCTCGAAGTGCTTCGGCAGGTCAGGCTGCAGGAGCAAAGTGCCATGCTGCTTTTGGTCGGGGATGGGGCAAGCCCTGACGAGCAGCAATGGATACGTCAATTGATTGCCGATAGCGGCTTGACCGAGCACATATGGCTGACTGGTTGGCTGCCTCAGTCAGAAGGTGTGGCTCTGCTCCGCCATGCGGACATCGGTTTGTCGCCTATCCCACGTGGTGAATTGTTCGATGTGTCATCGCCGACGAAGGCGGGGGAGTACCTCGCTTTGGGCCTGCCTTGCGTAGGCAATGACATTCCTGACCAGCGCTTGGTCATTGAAGCCAGTTCCGGTGGTATTTGCGTGCCCATGGATGTCGACGCGTTTGCTGGCGCTTGTTTGCGAATTTTCAATGATCCGCAATATGCCAGCGCTTGCGGCGAAGCCGGCAAGCGCTGGGTGGCACACAACCGTTCGTACGAAAAACTGGCCCAGAAAGTGGCCGCGGTCTATGAGGAACTATGTCGGCGCTGACTCCCGCGTCACATGGCACCGTCAGGATCCGGCTCTGATCCAGTTGATAACAAGGCAAGGAAGGATGTAGACGATGTGCGGCATAGTGGGAGTGATTCAGGCTCGAGACAAGCCGATCCTCGCCGACGAGGTTTTGCAGGCATTGCGCCATCGCGGCCCCGATGGTTCGGGCGAGAAGGCGGTGAACCTTGGGGATAAGACGGTTTGGTTTGGTCATACCCGACTGGCGATTCAGGACCTCACTGAGGCCGGTGCACAGCCCATGGCGAGCGCTGATGGGCGCTGGTTGCTCACTTTCAATGGTGAGATTTACAACCATCAAGAGATGCGCCGGGAATTGGATCGCCAGTGGCGTGGACATTCGGATACTGAGACCCTCGTCGAAGCCTTGACCGCCTGGGGGGTCGACGCAACCATTCGCCGCTTGAATGGCATTTTTGCCTTCGGCGCTTTGGATTTGCAGGAACGTAAGTTGTACTTGGTCAGAGATCCTTTCGGTGTGAAGCCCCTGTACTTTGCTGATACGGCGACAGGTTTTGGGTTCTCTTCCGAGATTCGAGCTTTAGCCGCAGTCACCGGCCAGCGTTTTGGCTTGGATAGGGAGTCATTGAACACTTATCTGAGTTTGCGGTTTGTACCTTCGCCGCACACCTTGTTGAAAGGGGTGCAGCGATTGCCTGCAGCGCATGTGCAATGCCGCCACTTGGATAGCGGTGAAACCCATACGCACTGCTATGTTCAAGCCGGGCAATCGCTCTACGGGGGCAGCCTCGATGAAGCCACGCAGCTCTACCAATCTGCTGTCAGTACGGCTGTGCGGCGGCAACTGCTTTCAGATGTTCCTGTCGGTATCTTGCTGTCGGGGGGCATTGATTCGGCTTTGGTAGCCGCCATGGCGGTCGACGCCGGGGTTAACACGCCTTGTTTCACCGTGGGTTATCAGGAGGCAGGGCCCGCCTGTGAGATCGATGACGCGGCGCACACGGCCAAGACCTTGGGCCTGTCCCACCACGTGGTACGCCTCGGGCATGAAGATCTTTGGGGCGCATTGGAATCGGCCGTGACCGCGACCGAGGAGCCACTGGTGACGACCTCGGCTTTGCCCATGTGGTTCTTGTGTAAACGCGCCCGTGAGGATGTCGCTGTCGTGTTGACGGGGCAAGGGAGCGACGAATTGCTCGGTGGTTACAAGCGCTACCAGGGTGAGTTGGTTCGCAAGCTGCCTTTGTTCAGCTCCACCGTTTCTTTGTTGCGCCCTTTGCTGGACAGCCTGCCGGGTGTTTCGGATGCCGTTTTGCGGAGTGCGCACTCGGCCTCCATTGTCGATATACCTCAGCGTTTCGAGCGAGAGTATGGCGTCTTTACTGCAGCCAGTCGTCTTGGACTCACCGGTCGGGCGGATGCCGGGCGAGCCTTGCAGTCAATCCAGCAATGGCTGGACTGGTCGGCAAAAGGCAGGAGTTTGACCGACGCAGAGAAGATGATGAGTATCGATATGCGAATGGGTCTCTCTGATGATTTGCTGCTCTATGGCGACAAGGTCAGCATGGCCCACAGCATTGAAGCGCGTGTGCCACTTCTGGATACTGAACTTGTACGTTTGGTTGAGTCGTTCCCTGCCCACTACAAGCTGTCGCTAGGAAAGTCCAAAATCATTCACAAGCGTATGGCTGAGCGCTATCTGCCCGAGGCCATTGTCCATCGTCCTAAAAAGGGATTTCAGGTTCCAGTCGGAGAAATGGTGCGTGGTGCTTGGCGCGATCGCTGCGAAGCCCTGCTGTTTGAAGGTGCAACTTTGGCTGAACTCGGAGTCGATTCCCGCGAGTTGCGGCGACTGTGGGATGAACACCAGCGACGTTTCCGAGATCGATCCCGCGAGATATTTGCCTTGCTTGGCCTGGTTGTCTGGCGTCGCGGAATGGCGGATTTGATCGCCTAGTTTCCATCTAATTGCAGCAAAAATTGTAAGTTCTGAGATGTGCAGAATTTTCCAGGAAACCTTCGTCATTTTGAAGAAGAAACAAGATGACTGAACGACAAATTTGGATGGTCGGAACGGCGCCGGAAGGCAAAGGCGGAATTGCAACGGTTATTCGGCAGTATCAGACAGCGGGCTTGTTCAATAACGGCGCTGTGCGTTTTCTCGCGAGCCACCACGATCGTTCATTTTGGGGGCGAGTGTTGCCCTTCTTCAAAGCTTGTGGGTCCTTGTGGTTGGCAATGTGCTTGCAGCGTGTCTCTCTGGTACATGCGCACACCTCGCACAGCGGCAGTTTCTGGCGTAAGTTCTTTCTGCTATGGCCTGCTTTCTTGCTGAAGGTGCCAGTAGTCGTTCATTTGCATGGCAGCGACTTTGAGGCGTTCTATGCGGATGGGGGGCGCTGGCGGCAGGCCTGCATTCGACACTTGTTTCAGCACGCGTTTCGCGTATTGGCGTTGTCAAGAGAATGGCGCACTTGGGTATTAAAAGTTCAGCCCCAAGCCAAGGTTGATATTGTGTTCAATTCCTTGTCGGCCAAGGAAAATAGCAATTGGTCCACGCTCTTGGCGAATCAACCCGCTGTGCTTTTTTTGGGGCGCATAGGGGATCGAAAAGGAACGTTTGACCTCTTAAATGCCTTTGCGGAAGTTTTGCAGCGAATTCCAGATGCCTGTCTCTTGGTTGGAGGAGACGGTGAAGTCGAGAAGTTCAAAGCTGAAACGCTTCGCCTTGGTCTAAGCCATGCAGTTCATTACGTTGGCTGGGTAAACGCCGAGCAAAAGGAGCAGTTGTTCCAACGAGCTTGGGTATTTGCGCTTCCCTCATATCATGAAGGTTTGCCGATGGCTATCTTGGAGGCCATGGCGCGGTCGCGCGCGGTTGTCTCCTGTCCAATTGGTGGTATCGCTGAAGCGGTTGAACATGGTGTTACTGGACTATTGGTTCATCCAGGCAATGCAAGCGAGTTGGCCGATTCGTTAACGGAAATACTTGGCGATAGAGAACTGGCTCATCGCTTCGGGCAAAATGCTCGGTTGGCATTCGAAGCCAAGTTTTCGAATGATGCAAATCTTCCCAAGCTCTTGGATATTTACCGTCAAGCGAATGTAAGGGAATTGCCTGTCTTGAAGAATGATTCAACGCACTCGGCAACATCTAGGCATTCGTGAAATAGCCTCTTTGGGCGGATACTCTTCCATGGCACTTTTGAACAAGCAGCGCTGGGTCTGGCTTTGTCGGCGCCTTAGTCGAATTAGTCCCGCCGAGATCCCTTATCGCGTTCGAAGCCTGCTGAGAATAGCCGCGCAGTCGCGAGGTTTGTTTGACGCACGCCTATGCCCGCCTTTGCTTTCAACAGCTCAGCCAGGTCTGGATTGGGTCAAGGCACCGGTCCTAGATTCGCATGAACGAGAGCAATTGATTGCCTCGGCGAAGCGTCTGCTCATGGAGGGCGTTCCGATATTTGATATCTGCGTTCCCCTGGGGCATGACGGGCCGGAATGGAATTGTGACCCCAAAACCGGGAAGCGCATCCCGATGACGTTTGGCCTTGCTATTGATTTCCGAGCGATAGAGGGCGAAGTAGATATCAAATACCTTTGGGAGTTGAGCCGCCACTTGTGGCTGGTTAGGCTTGCGCAAGCTTATGCTGCGAGTGACGACGAAGCGTATTTGCACGCCATTGGCCGGTTTTTGAAAAGCTGGTTGAATGCGTGCCCTTATCCCTACGGGCCGAATTGGTCATCACCTGTCGAACAGGGAATTCGCCTCATCAATTGGAGTTTGACGTGGCATCTGATCGGTGGGGAAAATTCGCCCTTATTTGAAGAGCCTGGTGGGGAAGAGCTCCTGGCAAGTTGGCGGGTTAGTATTCATCAACATATCAGATTTGCCAGTGACAACTACTCGTTTTATTCGTCCTCCAATAATCATCTGTTGGGAGAGGCCGCGGGCGTTTTTGTTGCGAGTCAAACTTGGGACTATTGGCTCGACGTTCGAGAGTTAGGTCAGAGAGCCAAATCTCTTTTGGAAGCCGAGGCTCTCAAGCAGTTTGCAGCTGATGGGGTGAATTTAGAGCAAGCGTTTTCTTATCATTGCTTTGCGTTGCAGTTCTTGCTCGCCGCTGGTTTTGCTGGGCGAGCGAATTCAACTGATTTCAGTCCTAGCTTCTGGGCCCGAATAGAGTCGGCTATGGTCTTTATGGCCTCCATGTTGGACTGTGCCGGTCATGCGCCTTCGATCGGCGATTCAGACGATGGCGAAGTGTTCTGCCTAGGGTACGGCGCCGGGCATAACAAGTACCTTTCAATGCTTGCGCTCGGTGCAAGACTGTTCGTACGTCCTGATTTACAAGCCAAGTTGCAACAATTGGGGATGACGGTTGACGCCCAAAGCTCTTGGTTTATTAGCTCTGCCGCCCCAACCGCCACTGCAAGCGACTTGCTTCGGTTGCCGACTCACTTTATGGCGGGTGGTTATGCCATTCTCGGCCATAGGCTCCATACTTTGGATGAGTTCCGCATCACGCTAGATTGCGGACCATTGGGTTACAACGGTATCGCCGGTCACGGCCATGCTGATGCCCTGTCAATCCTTGTAAGTGCTCGTGGGGAAGAACTGTTGGTAGACCCGGGTACGTACTGCTACAACTCGGCACCAGAGTGGCGTCATTTTTTCCGGGGCACGAGAGCGCATAACACGCTTACCGTTGACGGACAGGATCAGTCGATTTACGGCGGCGGCTTTTTGTGGCTGCAAGATATACAAACGGAGATTGTGTCAGGCCCAAAATCTGATCAATTTCATGCCTGCCACAACGGCTATCGCAGATTGCCTGACCCCGTCATTCACCACAGGCGTGTAACGCTTTCGCCTGATGGTGATGCTTTTGAGGTTGAAGATTGGCTGGAATGTAAAGATTCGCACCAAGTGGAGCTGCATTGGCACGCATCTTCAACGGCTAAATTTGTAGAAGCAACCGACGTCGCAAATGTTTATATATTGGACGCAGCCAACACTGCTCTGCGAATAGAGTTCGATTTGAGCGGCTTGAGTGATTGCAGATTCGAATCAGTTGTGCGGAATGGAGTTGAAGAGCCGGTGCAGGGCTGGGTATCTGATGGATTTTATAAAAAGACACCGGCGCCTGTGTTGTGTATCCGTGCGGAACTTTCTCCAAATCAAAAAATAAGAACCCGTTTTTTCTGCAAGCCTAAAGTATCTGGGCATTAGAGATTTTCATGCGATTAGCGGCAATGTTTGAATTGCCTGCTTTCATTTCCTCACGGAGAGATCGCGGTGACTCGCTTGTCGAAAGTCAATGTGTTGGATGTGTTGTTGACTTGTATTGTTGCAGCTGATCCAGCGAAGCTTACTTTTACCGGAATCGAGTTGCAGTCTTCTCGAACTACAGTCAGGCTCGCAAGCTCTTTGCTGGCTGATGTGAAATTGAGACGTGCCTGATACTGGGTAGGTTGGCTTGCCTCAGGGGCTACTGGGAATCCCGAGCTCAATGCAAACGATCCGGGTGGTCCAAAATTCTCAATGCAGACCGACGCCGGTGAATTGACAATTTTAATTGTGCTACCAATCTTGGTGAACTCATTGGGTGCGTTGAAGTTGAGTTCCCATTTTCTAGATGTTGCGCTGGTTGCCCAATCATAAATTAGCAAAAGTTTTGCCTTGCTGTTGTAACTAATCGTGCGAACACTCGCCGAAAGCAATGGGCTCCAACCCTGCGTCGTTGAATTCTTTCCACGATAGGCTAAGGTGGCATCGCCAGTGGCAGTCGTCCAATCGCCGAAGCTCTGGAAGTTGATTAGTTCACCGCGAGGGTCTGATGAGAAGACCGGATTGCCGGGTTTCGTTGGGTCATTCGTCGGCTCCGCCTGCCCGATTCCGCCATCGAAAGTTAGCGCATTCTTAAAGCGTGTGGCTCGTGTAACTGCCAGATGGTGAGGTGATGCGAAGTATGGGTAATATCCGCCGGAGATAAGGATGTCTCTGCCTTGTGAAACGAAGTTGAATGAATTCTGATCCGCGTGCGAGTGATTCAAACTTCCCATTCGACTGGATTTGAAGTACAAACTTGAACGGTTCGGGGAAGTGGCTGAAGAATGTATGGCCACCAATCCAGCGTCGCGAAATTCACTGGCGAGTTGTGTCGGTGCCACTGGGGTGGCTTTAGTTAGTCCAGCTCCCAGCAGAAAGAAGTGCAGTGGGCTGATGGTTGACGAACGATTTATGTTGGATGGCTTTGCCCGCCAGTACCATTCGTATGATGCTTGGCCCATCAGTGCAGCGTAGAGCCTGAAGTTGTCAAAGCTATAGGCGTCGTACATTTGGGGTGTTTCGGTCCCGTCTCCAAATGAATTTCGAAGATTTGTATTGGCAGGAGTGAAGGCCATGAAAAATTCTCCTGCCCGCTTGACCGGATCCCATTTGCTCAGATCAACCCCGGAAATCAATCTTGCCGTTGCCAGGGTTTGGGGTAGTGTGGAGAAGTCATACCAAGCGTAGGTGTTCCCATTGCCATATCCACCATCGCTTCCCGCCCAGCTGCCCATGGTTGTTACCCAAAGTTCCCAGGCTGTTTCTAGCCATGCGCGAGCTTCTGGCAATTCACTGCGCCCACTGCACAGCATCAGTGCTTGAATCAGATGGTGCAAAGATGCAAGTTGATGTGAGTCGTAGGGCACTCCGTCCAGGCTGCCGACGTTGGCCATGACCTGAGCTATGCGGTCTTTAAGGGCATCGGCCACTGTGGCTCGCTCAATAGGGCTTAGCTTGGGGCCAAGGTAATCAAGGCCTTTGGCCAAAGCCACGTAAATGACTCTGTTGGCCTGGTCGGCATTTGCTTCGCTTGAATCTCCCCGGGTGGGCACAGCTGCGAGAGCAAGCAATCGAGCTTTTGCGGCCTGTTCGTACTCTGATTTGCCAGTGAAGTTGGACGAAATCGCAAGTATTTCAAAAGCACTTGCGTCGGCGCTGGCGGCATCTTGTAGTGCTCGAACGCTAGCTACGGATGCGTTAGTGTATTGACCATTTGTGGGTTGAATTGATCGGGGTAATCTGCTTAAAGAAGGGCTTGTAGAGCTAAATTCCCGGGCTGCTTGCGCGTTGTATTCCATGTACGCCGCAGCATACTCACCCGTTGAGGCCAGTTTGCCAAGGCTTGCATAGGTGCTGCCTGCAGGAATTAGTCGGGGACTGGGCTTTTGCGCAGCCTTTGCGGCAACATTTGCTCCGCTAGGTAGTAGGACGCCCACGGCCTGCGGACTGATGTTGAATCTTCGCCATCCACTCGTTTGAGGTTTCCCGAGGTTATCGGTGAAAGTAACCTGCCATTGGTAAGTGCCAGGAGTCAAGGGCAGGTCGTGCAGGTAGATGCGTGGCGTTGTACTGTTGCGAGTAAATACAGCCTCCCCTGTCGCTCTTTTGACAACGATGTTCCAAGGCTTACTCCGATCGCGATTTTCGGGCTGTGGCCAGACAAATACTGGAGTTGAGATGTTGATAGTTTGGCAGTCAGCGGGAAGAAGACGACGATAAGTCCAAGAAATGGTGTCGATGAAGTCAGTTTGTAGTGCCGCGGGGCAATTCGAGGTGAAAGCGGTCGTTGGCGCGGTAGTGGCTTTGGTCGGGGAGTTCTTGCCCGTATCCGTAACGGAGGTGGCGGTCGGTGCAGCCATCGGTGATGTCGGCACTGCCGCCAAAGGCTCTGGGCTTGGTGGTGCTACTGAAGGCGCCGTCGCCACAAATTTGGGTGCTACTGCGGCTGTTGTGGCGGCTGCCGGTGCAGCCTCTGGAATTGGTGTCGCCGGTGCAGCTTTGTTCGTGATGGTTGCATTCGGGGCTGCGGTGGTGTTCGTTGGGCTCGGCGTGCTTGTTTTTGCTGCCGATGCCAATTGAGTGGGCGTGTCAGCGATCGGGGTGCCAGTGTTGAGTGTTTTAGCGGCGAGAGCTTGGGCGCTCGGGCCACTGGCCGCGTTGTCTGTTCCTGGTGCAGAAGCTGAAGCTGACGTCTCTGCTGCTGAGGCGGCTTGCTGGACGGGCTCTGATGCGCTTTGCGTGGCAGCCTTTGATCCCGATGCGTCTCCACTGGGGGCGATGGCAGCTATGGACTTATCGGCGCCGCTGTCGCCTCCAGAACCTCCGCCACATGCGCTGAGCATGGCGCTGGCGGTCATCGTGCCAACCAGAGTGGTGAGGCGAAGTAATTTTTTCGAGGCGATGGGGGGTTGCGGGTACTTCATGGTGCAGAAGATCTCACTGGCTTGTGCCGGGCGGCGGCTCTGACCTTGCGTGGGGCGGTGGGAGACTCCCGATCGCTCAGCAAGACGGAAAGGCTGTTGTTGGCTTTGTCGGCACATGCCAAAGTGTCTTTAGTGATACACGCCCCATTGGCCCTGATCCGTTGCGAACGATGGAGGAAAACTTCTTGGGCGTCGCTTTTCGCCTCGTTGCCAAAAAGCAAAGCCGGGCCGCGAATGGATCGCGGCCCGGCTTTTTATGTTGTTCAGGTCTGACGGAGGGGGCGATTCAGCGCTGTCGCCATTCCCTCAGCATCAACCCAAAAAACGCCACGTCATCGATAAAGTAGCGTTTGAACATGCGCCGCGGTTCTTGCAAAAAGCGGTAGAACCACTCGAAGCCAGTTTTTTGCATCCAGACGGGTGCACGTTTGACCTTGCCTGCTGCGACGTCGAAGGTGCCGCCGACGCCCATGGCGAAGGGGATCTTCATTTGAGATTGGTAGGCTCCCAGGAACTGCTCTTTCTTGGGTGAACTGATGGCGACAAAGAGCAGGTCCGCTTTGGCCGCGGTGATCTCGTCCACTACGCCGGCTTCTTCCTCGGGTTTCCAGTAGCCATTGCGGTAACCGGCAAACACGAGCTTGGGGTACTTGTGGCTGTAAATGTCGCGCACCTTGGAAACAATTTCCTCCTTGGCTCCCAGCAAATAGACTCGCCAGCCTTTTTCGGCTGCACCGGCCATCAATGCTTCGAATAGATCGACACCAGCGACTCGCTCTTTCAGTGGTTTGCCGAGCAGGCGGGACGCCCAGACGACGGGCATGCCATCGGCATTGATGAGGGCGCAGTCGTTGATGATTTGCCGCAACTCGGGGTCGTGCTGGGCTTTGACCAATTTGTCGACATTGACCACCACATGCTGATGAGGTTTGCCGCTGGCGATGAAGCCCTCGATGGTCTTCACCGTTTCAGACATGGTCAGGTTGTCGATGGTGCAACCCATCATCTGGATGCGAGGCCGGCTCATACCAGCTTCTCGGTCAAGATTTTCACAATTCGCTCGGCAGACTTTCCGTCCCACAAGGCGGGGCGCCGACCGCGTTTTCCACCCTTGCGGATGGCATCCATGGCCAAGGGAATGATGACGGCAGGGTCGGTCCCGGCCAAGACATTGCTGCCTTCGTCCACGGTGATGGGACGCTCGGTGTTTTCGCGCATGGTGATGCAGGCCACGCCCAGTGCGGTGGTTTCTTCCTGCAAGCCGCCGCTGTCGGTCAGCACAACGACGGCGTCTTTCCATAGATGCAAGAAGGACATATACGCTTGCGGGCCCATCAGCGTGACATTGGCACCCAGGTCAACACCGAACTTTTCGATATTGGCGCGGGTGCGAGGGTGCACCGGGAACACCAGTGGCAGCTCGGGCGAGACGGCGCGCAGCACGGTGGCGATGCGCTCCAAAGCTTCGGCGCTGTCCACATTGCTGGGGCGGTGCAAGGTGACGACACCGTAGCGGGCGTGTTGACGCTTGTAAGCGTCAGTTTCATAGCTGCTGGTGTCAGCGGTTTTGCTGAGTTTGTCGGCTTGATAGAGCACGTTGTCGGCCATCACGTGGCCGACGTCATACACCACCTTCATGTCGCGGCCTTCGCGGCGCAGGTGTTCGGTGGCGCTGGGCTCGGTGACGAAGAACCAGTCGGTGATGGCATCGGTGACCAGGCGGTTAATTTCCTCGGGCATGCTCATATCGCCACTGCGCAGGCCGGCTTCCACATGGGCCACAGGAACCCCGGCCTTTTTCGCGACGATTGAGCAGGCCAAGGTGGAATTGACGTCGCCGACGACCAGGCAGGCAGCTGGCTTTTCCGTGCTCAGCAGTTGCTCATAGGCCAGCATGATCTTGCCGGTCTGGTCGGCGTGGCTGCCGCCGCCGCAGCCCAGGCGCACATCGGGTGTGGGAATGCCCAGCTCCTCAAAGAACACGTCGTTCATGTCCCGGTCGTAGTGCTGGCCGGTGTGGATGATCTTCCAGCCGAGGCGGCCACTGGCCTGCAATGCGCGCACGATGGGTGCAATCTTCATGAAGTTCGGTCGGGCGCCGGCGATCAAGTGGATACAGGGCAGGGCGGAAGATGTCATGTGGTGGCGTCTCGTTGGTGGGCAGCCCGATTCAGGTTCAATGGAGTTTTGTGAACTCGGGCACGTGCAGAAGATTCTATGGGCGGCAAGTTGCCGGTACGCGACAGCCAGGCTTGGTTTGCAGCGACTCCCTAACTTGAGTGGTTGCTGGTGATTTTGCCGGGCGCGCAGTGCTACCGAAGCGCAAAGCGCAGCACTTGTCAGCGAGAATGCGCGCTGACCGCCGACACCGCCGCAGGTGCTCATGTTGGCGCAAGCGCCCAGGCCGAGTCTTGCGGCCCCGCACATGAACCAGGAGATTTTGTGAAAGTACTCGTCACCGGCGCGGCCGGCTTCATCGGCATGCATGTCAGCCAGATCCTTTTGGCGCGTGGCGACCAGGTGGTCGGGCTGGACAATCTGAACGATTACTACGACCCGACGCTGAAGGACAACCGTCTGGCTCGTCTGACGGGCAAGCCCGGCTTCGAGTTTGTGAAGATGGATGTGGCTGATCGCCCCGGCATCGAGAAGCTGTTCAAGGATCACAAGTTCGATCGCGTGGTCCATCTGGCGGCCCAGGCCGGTGTGCGTTACTCGATCGAGAACCCGCATGCCTACATCGACAGCAATATCGTCGGTTTCACCAACATCTTGGAAGGCTGCCGCCACAACGGTGTTCAGCACCTGGCCTATGCCTCCAGCTCCAGCGTGTACGGCGGCAACACCTTGATGCCTTTCTCCGAGCATCACAGCGTCGATCACCCGGTCAGTCTATATGCCGCCACCAAGAAGGCCAATGAGCTGATGGCCCACACCTACAGCCATCTGTTCCGCCTGCCCACCACCGGCCTGCGATTCTTCACGGTCTACGGCCCCTGGGGCCGGCCGGACATGGCCCTGTTCCTGTTCACCAAAGCCATCATCGAAGGCAAGCCGATCAATGTGTTCAATCACGGCAAGATGATCCGTGACTTCACCTATATCGACGACATCGCCGAAGGCGTGGTGCGCGTGCTGGACCGCCCGGCCACGCCGGAGCCAGGTTACGACTCCGACAAGAGCGACCCGGCCCACTCCAACGCGCCCTACCGCGTGTTCAACATCGGCAACCACGCGCCGATCCAGCTGATGGCCTTCATCGAGGCGATTGAGAAGGCGGTGGGTCGCGAAGCGATCAAGAACTTCATGCCGCTGCAAGATGGTGATGTGCCCGCCACGCATGCGGATGTGGAAGAGCTGGCCGCATGGACAGACTTCCGCCCGGCCATGCCGGTGCCCGACGGTGTGGCCAAGTTCGTGGCCTGGTACCGCGACTACTTCAAGGTCTGAGATCCACCAAGGCCTCAGCCTGAGCGGCTGCATCGAGAGCCAAGCCCGCCCGCGTTCGCGCCGGCGGGCTTTCTTTTGTGTCTTGACTTTGATCCTCGTCCGAACGGCTCATCAGGCCTTCATATTTCGCGGTTAAAACCGGAACCAGGCGCTACGCTAGTGCGTCGCCAAGCCACTTCGCGAAACATCAGGAAAGACAAGGCCGCCGAATGAAAGTCACCGCCATTGGTACGGGTTATGTGGGTCTGGTCACGGGCGCCTGCCTGGCCGAAATGGGGAATCACGTCGTTTGTCTGGATGTGAACCCGGAAAAAATCCGCATCCTCAACGAGGGCCAGATCCCCATCCATGAGCCGGGTCTGTTGGACATCGTGCGCCGCAATGTGGCGGCCGGCCGGCTGCAGTTCACCACCGACATCGATCGAGCCGTCAACCACGGCACCATCATGTTCATCGGCGTGGGCACGCCGCCCGATGAAGATGGCTCGGCCGATCTGCAATACGTGCTGGCGGCAGCGCGCTCCATCGGCCAGCGCATGACCGACTACAAGGTCATTGTCGACAAGAGCACGGTGCCCGTCGGCACGGCCGATCGCGTGCGTGCCGCAGTGGCAGAAGAATTGGCCAAGCGTGGCTCCAACCTGAACTTCTCGGTGGTCTCCAACCCGGAGTTTTTGAAGGAGGGCGCGGCGGTCGAAGACTTCATGAAGCCAGACCGCATCATCGTTGGCTCGGACGACGAACAGGCCACGCTGTTCATGCGAGCGCTGTACTCACCGTTCACGCGCAACCATGACCGCATGATCGTGATGGATCTGCGCAGCGCCGAGTTCACCAAGTACGCCGCCAATGCCATGCTGGCCACCCGCATCAGTTTCATGAACGAGATGGCGCTGCTGGCAGAGAAAGTCGGCGCGGACATCGAACTGGTGCGCCGCGGCATTGGCTCTGACCCGCGCATCGGCTACAGCTTTCTTTACGCCGGCGCGGGCTACGGCGGGTCTTGCTTCCCCAAAGATGTCAAAGCGCTGATCCGCGCAGCGGAAGGTGAGGGCATCCCGCTGCGGGTGCTGACCGCCGTGGAGCAGGCCAACGAGCGCCAGAAGCTCCTCTTGGTGGACAAGGTCGTGTCACGCTTTGGCTCCGACTTGACGGGCCGCCATTTCGCTCTGTGGGGCCTGGCCTTCAAGCCCAATACCGACGATATGCGCGAGGCCCCAGCACTTGTCATCGTTCAGGAGTTGCTGCGGCGCGGCGCCACCTTGGCGGCGTACGATCCCGTGGCCATGCCGGAGGCTCAACGCCTGCTGGGTGATCAAGCCGGATTGCAGCTCTGCCCCAGTGCGGAGGCTGCGCTCGAGGGGGCAGACGCCCTGCTCTTGATCACCGAGTGGAAAGAGTTCCGAACGCCGGATTTCGATGGCATCCAACGCGCGCTGAAGCAGCCCGTGGTGTTCGATGGGCGCAACCAGTGGGAGCCGGCCTTGATGAAGACCCTGGGCTTCGAGCACTTTGCCATCGGCCGCGGGCAGGCGCTCTGACTGAATAGGCCGCAACCCAAAGAAACAAGCCCTGGATCCACGTTGTGATCACAGGGCTTGTTGAGAGGACCTACACGATAAGGTTTTTCGCTCAGGCCTTGGCCAGACCTTCAGGCATGGGCGCGATGTCAGTCGAACAACCGGGCTGCTTCGGCCAGCAAGGGCGCTTTCAAGTCCTTCTCGGCCAGCAGTGGGGGCGCACCAACGTCGGGCCAGATGATGCCGATGGCCGGGTCATCCCATCGCACGGCACCCTCGGCCTGGGGGGCATAGGTGTCGGTGGTTTTGTACAGGAAGTCGGCGCTGTCGCTGAGCACCAGGAAGCCGTGGGCGAAACCAGGAGGCACCCACAGTTGCCTGTGGTTGTCCGCGCTCAGCTCCACCCCCACCCACCGTCCGAAATTCGGGCTGGACCGGCGGATGTCCACGGCCACATCAAACACGGCACCTGCCACGCAGCGCACCAGCTTGCCTTGTGCGTGGGGTGGCAACTGAAAATGCAGGCCGCGCAGCACGCCTCGGGCGGAGCGGGAATGATTGTCCTGAACGAAGTGGAAATCAGCTCCCACGGCTTGGTTGAAGACTTTTTCGCTCCAGCTTTCGGTGAAGAAACCTCGTGCGTCACCGAAGACGCGCGGTTCCAGAATCAGGACTTCGGGCAGGTCGGTCGGGGTGATCTTCATCAGAATGCTTGCTCAGCGAGCAATTTTTTAAGGTACTGGCCATAGCCATTCTTGGCCAAGGGCTGGGCCAAGGCAGACAACTGCTCGGGGCTGATCCAGCCTGCCCGGAAGGCGATTTCTTCGGGGCAAGCCACTTTCAGGCCCTGTCGCTTTTCGAGCGTGGCGATGAATTGACCTGCTTCGAGCAGGCTGTCATGGGTGCCCGTGTCCAGCCAGGCGTAGCCGCGACCCATGATTTCGACCTGCAACTGCTGTTGGCGCAAGTACTGCGCGTTGACGTCGGTGATCTCCAACTCGCCCCGTGCGCTGGGCTTGATCCCGGCTGCAATGTCGCACACCTGTTCGTCGTAGAAGTAGAGCCCCGTCACTGCGTAATTGCTCTTGGGTTGAAGCGGTTTCTCTTCGATGGAGAGGGCCTTTTGTGTGCCATCGAATTCCACGACGCCATAACGTTCCGGGTCGGTGACATGGTAAGCAAAGACGGTCGCACCGGTCTCGGTGTTGCTGGCATGTCCGAGCAGGCCTTGGAAATCATGGCCGTAGAAGATGTTGTCGCCCAGTACCAGCGCACTTGGCGCCCCGTCGATGAAGTCGCGGCCGAGGATGAAAGCTTGGGCCAGGCCGTCTGGGCTGGGTTGCACGCAGTAGCTGATGTTCAGGCCCCAGCGCTGCCCATCACCGAGCAGGGCCTCGAACCGAGGGATGTCCTGTGGCGTGCTAATCAGCAGGATGTCGCGGATACCGGCCAGCATCAGTGTGCACAAGGGGTAGTACACCATGGGCTTGTCGTACACCGGCAGCAGCTGTTTGCTCATAGCCAGGGTGGCAGGGTGCAGGCGTGTGCCCGAGCCACCAGCGAGGATGATGCCCTTGCGATTTTTCTTTGAACTCATGTGGAAGCTCCAGGCGTGCGGCCCACCCTTGGGGTGTAGGCGGCGCGATTGTGGGGTTAGAGGATCTCGGCCAGCATGCGGTCGACGCCGACGGTCCAGTCCGGCAATCGAAGGTCAAAGTTCTTCTGGAGTTTGGCTGTCGACAGCCGTGAATTCAAGGGCCGACGTGCCGGCGTGGGGTAGTCACGGGTCGGGATGGGCAGCACTTGATCGGCCGCCACCTGCAGTGTGCGGCCTTGCCGTCGGGCGGTCTCAATGACATGGCTGGCGTAGGCATGCCAGCTGGTTTCGCCTGCCGCCACCGCGTGGTATGTGCCGCTCAAGCTCGGGTTCGTCAGTGTGGCTCTGGCCATATGAGCCGTGAGGTCGGCCAACAGGTCGGCTCCCGTCGGGGCGCCCCTCTGGTCGGCAATGACCTTGAGCTGCTCGCGCTCGCTTGCCAAGCGCAACATGGTCTTGGCGAAATTGCCGCCGCGGGCCGCATAGACCCAGCTGGTGCGCAGGATCAGGTGCTGGCAACCGCTGGCGCGGATGGCGTCTTCGCCGGCCAATTTGCTGGCGCCATAGACGCTCAGCGGTGCCGTGTCAGCCGTTTCGTCGCGGGGCTGATCACCTGTGCCATCGAAGACGTAATCCGTGCTGTAGTGCACCAGCACCGCACCCAGGCGGGCGGCTTCGGCGGCCAACAGCCCCGGTGCGGTGGCGTTGATTTGGTGGGCCAACTCGGGCTCGCTCTCGGCCTTGTCCACCGCGGTGTAGGCGGCGGCATTGACGATCAGTTGTGGCACGAAGCGCTGCACCGTGGCCTGCAAGGACTCGCTGTCGGCCAGATTGCCGCCTTCGTGTCGATCCAGGGCGATCAGCTCACCGAGCGGGCTGAGCGCGCGCTGCAACTCCCAACCGACTTGGCCATTCTTGCCGAGCAAGAGGATGCGCATGGCCTCAGGCTCCGTACTGCTGGGAGACCCAGTCACGGTAGGCGCCGCTCTGCACCCGTGCCACCCAGTCCGGGTGGTCGAGGTACCACTGCACCGTTTTGCGGATGCCGCTGGCAAAGGTTTCGGCCGGGCGCCAGCCGAGCTCGCGCTCGACCTTGCGGGCGTCGATGGCATAGCGGCGGTCGTGGCCGGGACGGTCTTTGACGTAGGTGATCAGGCGGCTGTAGGGGCCGGCGGGGTCAGGGCGCAACTCATCCAGCAGGGCGCAGACGGTCTTGACGATGTCGATGTTCGCCATCTCGTTCCAGCCACCGATGTTGTAGGTTTCGCCCACGCGGCCACCGTCCAGCACGGCACGGATGGCGGAGGCGTGGTCGGTGACGTACAGCCAATCGCGGATCTGCTGACCATCGCCATACACCGGCAAGGGCTTGCCGGCCAGCGCATTGACGATCATCAGTGGGATCAGCTTCTCAGGGAAGTGATAGGGGCCGTAGTTGTTGCTGCAGTTGGTGGTCAGCACCGGCAGGCCGTAGGTGTGGTGCCAGGCCCGCACCAAATGATCACTCGCGGCCTTGCTGGCCGAGTAGGGGCTGTTCGGTTCGTAGGTTTTGGTCTCAGCAAAGGCTGGATCGTGAGGCGCCAGGCTTCCGTAGACCTCGTCGGTGGACACGTGGTGGAAACGGAAGGCTGCTTTGGCCTCATCGCTCAGGCCCGACCAATACTGGCGGCTGGCTTCCAGCAAGCTGTAGGTGCCCTCGATATTGGTGCGCATGAAGGCCCCGGGGCCGCTGATCGAGCGGTCGACATGGCTTTCGGCCGCGAAATGCACGAGCGCTCGGGGTTGGTGTTCTGCCAGCAGGCGGTCCACCAGGGTACGGTCACAAATGTCGCCCTGAACGAAGACGTGCCGGGCGTCGCCTTGCAAGGAGGCCAGGTTTTCGAGATTGCCTGCGTAGCTCAGCACGTCAAGGTTGACGACTTTTTCGTCCGACTGGGCCAGCCAGTCGAGCACGAAGTTGCTGCCGATGAAGCCGGCGCCGCCGGTGACGAGGATGGTCATTGCTTGCTCCTGCAGATGCTGCAACTGGTGTGTCACAGGCGCCAGACGCGCAATCCGGCCGCTTCCAGTGCAGCTTGGTCGAACGAAGCCTTGACGTCGATGAAGGCGCCGCCGGGATTCAGTTTGGTCGTCAGTTCGGCAGCACTCAATTGCTTGTAGCTCTTGTGTGCCACAGCCGCGACGATGGCATCGGCGCGTGGCAACTCGGCCCAAGTGACCGGGCGCACGCCGTATTCATGCTCGGCCTCTTCGACATCCGCATCCGGGTCGGTCACGATCACCTCGACGCCGTAGCTTTGCAGCTCACGAATGATGTCGATGACCTTGGAGTTGCGCAGGTCGGCACAGTCTTCCTTGAAGGTCAGGCCGAGCACATTGACCTTGGCACCCTTGATGGGGGAGCCGGCCGCGATCATCTGCTTGATGGTCTGCTCGGCAATGAACTTGCCCATGCTGTCGTTGATGCGGCGTCCGGCCAGAATGACTTGTGGGTGGTAGCCCAGCATGTCGGCCTTGTGCGTCAGGTAGTAGGGATCGACGCCGATGCAGTGGCCACCGACCAAGCCCGGCTTGAACTTCAGGAAGTTCCACTTCGTGCCGGCGGCCTCCAACACCTCGCTGGTGTCGATGCCGATTTTGTCAAAGATGATGGCCAGCTCGTTCATCAGCGCAATGTTCAGGTCGCGCTGGGTGTTCTCGATCACCTTGGCAGCCTCGGCCACCTTGATGCTGGCGGCGCGGTGCACGCCCGGCTTGATGATGCGCTCGTAGACTTGCGCGACCGTGTCCAAGGTTCGGGGGGTGTCGCCCGAGACGATCTTCAGGATCTTGGTCAGCGTGTGTTCCTTGTCGCCCGGGTTGATGCGCTCGGGGCTGTAACCGACAAAGAAGTCCTGCTTCCACTTCAGGCCCGACTCGCGCTCTAGCACGGGGATGCAGACCTCTTCGGTCGCACCGGGATAGACCGTGCTCTCGTACACGACGATGGCGCCCTTCTTCATATGGCGGCCCACGCTGGTGCTGGAGCCGATCAGGGGCTTGAAGTCAGGAATATGGGCCTCGTCCACCGGCGTGGGCACGGCGACGATGATGACGTCGGCTTCGGCGAGGCAGGCGGGATCGTGGCTGTACTCGGCATGCACGGCCATGGCCATTTCCGCATCGTCGAGTTCGCGTGACGGGTCGGTGCCCGCCTGGCATTTGGCGACCTTGTCCTTGGCAATATCAAAACCGATGGTGCGGTTGTGCTTGCCAAACTCCACAACCAGGGGCAGGCCGACATAACCCAGACCGACGACGGCAATGATGCTCATGATGAAAATTGAAAGAAGGGTGTTGGATGGGGTGAGTGGTTCAACTCGAGTCAGGCAGTTTCAGCTGCGACCGTAAGTGTCTTCAAAGCGGACGATGTCATCCTCGCCCAAATAGGCGCCGGACTGTACCTCAATGATCTCCAGTGGCACCCGGCCTGGGTTGGCCAGGCGATGGGTTTGACCGAGGGGAATGTAGGTGCTCTGGTTCTCACTCAGCAGCAAGACCTTGTCGCCATTGGTGATCTCGGCTGTGCCAGACACCACGATCCAGTGCTCGGCACGGTGATGGTGCATTTGAAGGCTCAGCGATGCCCCCGGTTTGACCATGATGCGCTTGACCTGGAAGCGCGCGCCGGAATCGATGCTGTCGTACCAACCCCAGGGGCGGTGGACCTTGCGGTGCAGGGTCTGCTCGCCGCGCTTCTCGGCGTCCAGGCGGGCGACGATTTTCTTGACCTCCTGGCTGCGTGCGCGGTCACTGACCAGCACCGCGTCCGGCGTTTCGACCACCACGATGTCCTGCAGGCCGACCACGCTGACCAGTCGGCTGGTGGCGTGGACCAAGGTGTTGCGGCTCTCGCTGATGATGGCGTCGCCTTGCCAGGCATTGCCGTCGGCGTCCTTGTCGGCGACCTGCCAAACGGCCTCCCAGGCCCCCAGGTCGTTCCAGCCTGCGTCCAGGGCCAGCATGCGCAGGGGGATGTCGCTGCCGGGGCAGCGTTCCATCACCGCATAGTCCACCGATTCGCTGGGCACTGCGGCGAACTCGGTCTTGCCGGGCCGCACGAATTTTGCATCGGTCTTGCGCACATCCCAGGCGGCTTGGGTCGCCTCGGCGATGTCAGGGCGGAAGCGGCGCAAGGCCTGCAGCCAGACGCTGGCACGCAGCACGAACATGCCGCTGTTCCAGAAATAGCCGCCCTCGGCCAGGTAGCGCGCCGCCGTGATGGCATCGGGCTTCTCGACGAACTGCGCGACCGCCAGGCCTTGCTCATCTGCTTCGGCGCGGATGTAGCCGTAGCCCGTTTCGGCGCGGGCCGGTGTGATGCCCAGGATGACGATGGCGCCGCCTGCCGCTTGCCGCACGGCATCCTGCAGCGCGGATGTGAAGGCCTGCGCCTGGGTCACGGTCTGGTCGGCCGGTGTCACCACCAGCACCGGGTCCTCGCCATCCTGCATCGCCTGCAATGCCGCCAGGGTCAGGGCCGGCGCCGTGTTGCGGCCTGAGGGTTCCAGCAGCACGGCGGCGGGGTCCATACCGGTTTCGCGCAACTGGTCCAGCACCAGAAAGCGGTGCTCCTCATTGCCGACGATCACCGGGCCCTGGATGTTCAGATCCTCTGCGCCCAGGGCGCCGAGGCGGCTGGCCGCTTGCTGGAACAGGCTGGTGTTGCCCGACAGCACCAGGAATTGCTTGGGATACCCCGCGCGTGACAGCGGCCACAGCCGGGTGCCACTGCCGCCGGCCATGATGACCGGTTGGACTTGGATTCGGTTCATAGAAGATGTCTCGCAGTCCGGATGTCAGGCGGCTTCGAAGCCATTCGGGTTCAGGCGTTGCCAACGCCAGCTGTCTTCGCACATGCGGGCCAGGTCGTGCTGGGCTTTCCAGCCGAGGCGGGCGGTGGCGAGTGCGGGGTCGGCGTAGCAGGCTGCGACGTCGCCGGGGCGACGCGCGACGATGTCGTAGGGCACCGGCCGGCCGCTGGCGGCCTCGTAGGCCTTGACCAGATCCAGCACGCTGTAGCCCTGGCCGGTGCCCAGGTTGACCGTGATGGACTCTGGGCCCGAGAGCAAGAAGCGCAGCGCCGCCACATGGCCTTCTGCCAGGTCCAGCACGTGGATGTAGTCGCGCACCCCGGTGCCATCGGGCGTGTCGTAGTCCTGGCCAAAGACCTGCAGGCGCGGCCGGCGGCCCACGGCCACTTGGGCGACATACGGCATCAGGTTGTTGGGTGTGCCGCGTGGGTCTTCGCCGATCAGGCCGCTTTCATGGGCGCCCACCGGGTTGAAATAGCGCAGGCAGGCGGTTTGCCAGCCCGGGTCCGCAGCACCGAGGTCGCGCAGAATGGTTTCACCCATCAGCTTGGTGGCGCCGTAGGGGTTGACCGCTGACAGGGCCGCGTCCTCTCGCAGCGGCAGCCGCTCCGGCACACCGTAGACCGTGGCGCTGCTGCTGAAGACGATGCGCTTGCAGCCATGGGCTTGCATTTGTTCGCAGGTGTTGACGAGACCGCCCAGGTTGTTGCGGTAGTAGGCCAGCGGCTGCTGGGTCGATTCACCCACCGCCTTGAAGGCCGCGAAATGAACGACCGCCGCAGGCCGGTGGCTGGCAAACACGCGCGCCATGGCAATGGGGTCGCAGACATCGGCCTGCTCGAACACCGGAGTCTGGCCGCTCAACTGGGCCAGGCGCTTCAGCACCTCGGGCGAGCTGTTGCTGAAATTGTCCACGCCCACGACCCGGTAGCCGGCCGCCTGCAAGGCCAGCCAGGTGTGGGATGCGATGTAGCCGGTGGCGCCGGTCAGAAGAATGGTGTCAGCCATGGTTTGGGTCAAATGATTGGGCGCAAAAAAGGCGTGTGCGGCTTCAGTTCAGCACGACCTGGCCGTAGCAGCCGAAGCTGTTGGCGTCGTAGACGTACTGGACGATGGTGCTGCTGCGAGAGTTCTTGGTGTACTGGCAGCCGAGCTGGATGCCGCGCGAGTACAGCCAGCGTGCGCCCAGGCTGTAGGCGGTGTCTCGGTCCTGGCTGCTCGCCTGCTGCCCCAGGAATTCATCGAGGCGGCTGGCGCGTGAGGAGCTCGCGCTCGCATTGACGAAGACTTTGGCACTGAGCTCATAGCTGAGCGCCAGCTGAGTCGAGGTGGTGACGAGGTTCTGGTCGGCATTCAAGGTGGTGCTGCCCACCTTGAAGAAGGAGGTCTCGAGGCCGGTGTCTCGGCTCAGGGTGGTGGCGATGTTCCAGCGCACGGTGGGCTGCCAGGTCCAGGTCAGCTGGCCGGTGGTGCCGTTGAAATCGTTGCCAGCCCCGAGCTTGACACGCGAACGCCCGCGGCTGATGCGGCCATCCAGCGCGCTGGCGCCGCTGAGTACGGCACGCATGGTGAGGTCCACATCGTTGCGGGCAAATTCTCCGGCCTGGTACTCCGCGTTGAGCGGGTTGACCAGGGTGTAGCGGGGGAACCGGTCCTGGGTGTGGCGGGCGGCCAGGCCCGCGCGCAGATCCGGATTCGGGCTGTACACCACGCCGAGGGAATAGCGCGTCTGATCCACTTCCAGTCGTGCGTACTCGATCGCGCTGAAACGCCGGCTGCGCTGGCCCGCGGTAACTTCAGCGGAAAACTGCGTCACCAAGCCCAGGCGCACCACCGCATCCACCGCCGTATTCTTCTCGATGTTCTTCTTGAAGATGGGCGTGATGCCGTTGCCGATGTTGTAGGTCGCCAGGGATTGGCTGTTGTTCACGCCGATGCTGCCCGAAAGCCGCTCCACCGTGGACCAGTCCAGCCCGCCCTTGAGCGTGTAGCCGCGGTTGTTGAGTTCGCTGTTGTTCTGGTAGCGGTTGGCCTGCAGCGAGGCGTCCAGGTTCAGGCGTTGGCGGCCGAAGGTCTGGTCGATGCCGGCCAGCAGCGAGGCGCTGGTGACGCGGTCGCTGTTGGCATTGTTGTTCTGGCGGTAGATGTTGGATACATGGCTGAGGTTGAGCGCCGTGCCCACGTAGTAAGGGTTGGCGTCGGCCAAGGCCGGGCTTGTCAGGCTGCAGCCTAAGAGGCTCAGCAGCCCGAGGGCTGCGGGCGGCAGGGTGCGTTTCAACACAACAGACATGGGATTCCTCGGGGAGCCAGGGCCGGCTTTCATCGGCGCCGGGCTTGGCAAGCGAGCGTTCGGTGCGCTCTGGCTGACATCGAGTAGGGCATCAGTAGGCATGGCGGTCAAACAACATCAACCGGGCCGTGCGCACGATGATTTGCAGATCCAGGGCCAGGGACCAGTTCCGCAGGTACTCCAGATCGTATTCGACCCGTGCTTTCATCTTGTCGATGGTGTCCGTTTCGCCACGCAGGCCATTGACCTGGGCCCAGCCGGTGATGCCCGGCTTGACCTTGTGGCGGACCATATACGCCTTGATCAGCTTGCGGTATTCCTCGTTGTGGGCCACGGCGTGCGGACGCGGGCCGACGATGCTCATCTGGCCTTGCAGGACATTGATGAATTGCGGCAATTCGTCCAGCGAGGTGCGGCGGATGAAGGCACCGAACTTGGTGATGCGCGGATCGTCCTTGGTCGCCTGCTTGACCACCGGGCCGTTGTCCATGGTGCGCATGGAGCGGAACTTGTAGACGATGATCTCTTCGCCATCCAGGCCGTTGCGGCGCTGCTTGAAGATGATGGGCCCGGGCGAGCTCAGCTTCACGCCCACGGCCACGGCCAGCAGGATGGGCGAGATCAGCACCAGGATGGCGCAGGCCAGGATGATGTCGCTGACACGCTTGATCAGCTCATTGGTGCCCGTGAACGGGGTTTCGCAAATGCCCACCACCGGCACGCCGTTCATGTCTTGCAGTCGGCCCTGGATGATGCTGATTCCAAACACATCGGGCACGAAAAACAGGCTGGCCGTGGTGCCCTGGATCTGCTCCAGCAGGTGCACGATGCGCGGTTGCGAGCCCAGCGGCAGGGTGATGTAGACCTCGCGCACATTGTGCTTGCGCACATAGTCGCTCAGGTCGCTGAGCATGCCGAGCAGCTTGGCATGGGCATCCGGGTGCAGTCGGTCGTCCTGTCGGTCGTCGAAGTAACCCAGGAAATCAATGCCCTTGTCCGGCCCCTCGCGCAAGGCGCGGGCCACCTTGGCGCCCAGCGGGCCGGCGCCCACGATCACGGCGCCGCGGCGCGCCGCACGCACGCGGCGGCGGCGCAGCAGGGCGCCGCATTTGATCGCCACGATCTGCAGCAGCGGCGTCAGCGCGATCCACCACAGCAGCACCTTGTCCTCGAAGTAGCCCATGCTGTTGGTGGCATAGCCGCACAGGCCCAGGATGAAGAGCAGGGCCAGCCAGGAGCCGATCACGTCGATGCCGGCACTGATGGTCGTGTCGGCAAAACGATTGCGGCCTGGGAAGGTCAGCGCAAACACGAGCAAGCACAGCGTCAGGTCCGAGCGCACGATGGGCTCGCCGAAATAGTGATTCACCGCCAGGTAGCACAAGACCACCAGGCCGGGCTCCATGAAGGCAGCGATGAACGATTCGATGGACTGAGGTGCGCTGTAAAACGTTCTTTTGTAACTTCTATCCTCGAACATCGTTCCTGAACTCCTTGGTGCCGGGCGGCGTTGCTTTTCTTGTTTCGGTCCGTGATTGGGTCCCGCAGACTCTCGACATGCCCGAGCGCCCCTCCATCTGAGGAAAAAATGATCTTGGATTCTCCCTCAGTTCCAGCAGGGCATTTCTCCCCGCTTCCCCCTAGGTCACATGTGCCAGCCGGGGACTCCCTACAATCCGCGCCATGCTTGAAGAATGGACCGCCATGTTTGCACCGGCCGCACAGGATCGCATGATCTTGTTGCTTAATCATGTCATCAGCCGCGAGGCCCTGGCCATGGGGCGTTTGCAGCCCTTTGCCGGCCGCGCCCTGGTGCTGCATCTGCAGAACTGGCCGGCCCTGCTGCCCAAGGCGCCCGATCTGGCGCTGGGTGTCACGCCGGCGGGCCTGTTCGAGCGCCTGGAGCAGGTGCCCGAGGATGCCTTGCGCATCGAGATCGATGCTGGCAATCCGGCCTTGCTGGCCCTGGGCTCGCTGACGGGCCAGAAGCCGCAAGTCCATGTGCAAGGCGATGCAGCCTTTGCCGGCGCCATGAACTGGCTGATCGAGAACCTTCGCTGGGACCTGGAAGACGACTTGGCCGCGGTGATCGGCCCGGTGGCCGCTCACCAACTGGCCCGCTGCGGCCGCGCTGTGGCCTCGGCACTGGCCGGCCTGGCGGCCGGTGTGCGGGGCATGGCCGCGGGTCGCGCCAGCGCATGAGGTACTTCGCCCGGCTGTTCGTCATTGTCTGGACGATTCTTCGCTTCGGCCTCGATGATCTGGCCCTGTCGGGCTTGCGCCGCCGTCGTTTCCAGCTGCTGCGCCGCACCGTATCCCTGGGGCGCAGCTGGGATCAGCCCCGCGGCGTGCGCCTGCGCCTGGCTCTGGAACACCTCGGCCCCATCTTCGTCAAGTTCGGCCAGGTGCTGTCCACCCGGCGCGATCTGCTGCCGCCCGATCTGGTGGAGGAGCTGTCCAAGCTGCAGGACCGCGTGCCGCCGTTCCCGGCCGCCCAGTCGCGCGCGCTGGTCGAGAAGGCCTTTGGCAAGCCGGTCGAGGAGTTGTTCGGCAGCTTCGAGGCCGAGCCGGTGGCCAGCGCCTCAATTGCCCAGGTCCATTTCGCGACGCTGAAAGACGGGCGCGAGGTGGCGGTCAAGGTGTTGCGGCCCGGCATGCTGGACACCATCGACGACGACATCGCCTTGCTGCGCACCCTGGCCGGCTGGGTCGAACGACTTTCGGCCGATGGCCGGCGCCTGAAGCCGCGCGAGGTGGTGGCCGAGTTCGACACCTATCTGCACGACGAGCTGGACCTGGTGCGCGAAGCCGCCAATGCCGCCCAGCTGCGCCGCAATATGGCCGGTCTGGACCTGATCATGGTGCCCGAGATGCACTGGGACATGTGCAGCACCGAGGTCATCGTGATGGAGCGCATGAAGGGCGTGCCGATCTCGCAGCTCGATCGCCTCAAGGCGGCCGGCATCGACATCCCGAAGCTGGCGCGCGACGGTGTCACCATCTTCTTCACCCAGGTGTTCCGCGACGGCTTTTTCCATGCCGACATGCACCCGGGCAATATCCAGGTCAGCCTCGATCCCGCCACCTTCGGGCGTTATGTGGCCCTGGATTTCGGCATCATCGGCACGCTGACCGAGGTCGACAAAGAGTACCTGGCGCAGAACTTCATCGCCTTCTTCCAGCGCGACTACAAGCGCGTGGCCGAGTTGCACATCGCCTCCGGCTGGGTGCCGGCCGACACCCGGGTGGACGAGCTCGAAGGCGCGGTGCGCGCCGTCTGCGAGCCGCATTTCGACCGCCCGCTCAAGGACATTTCGCTCGGCCAGGTGCTGATGCGCCTGTTCCAGACCTCGCGCCGCTTCAATGTCGAGATCCAGCCGCAGCTGGTGCTGCTGCAAAAGACCTTGCTCAATGTCGAGGGCCTGGGTCGTCAGCTGGACCCCGAGCTCGATCTCTGGGCCACCGCCAAGCCCTTCCTCGAGCGCTGGATGAACGAGCAGGTCGGCTGGCGCGCCCTGATCAACCAGGTCAAGAAAGAAGCGCCTCGCTATGCCCAGCTCTTCCCCGAGCTGCCGCGCCTCCTGCACGATGCGCTCAAGCGCCAGGCCACGGGCCCCGACTCGCGCGCGCTCGAGGCCTTGCTGCGTGAGCAGCGGCGCACCAACCGCCTCTTGCAAGCCTTGCTCTACGGCGCGGTAGGCTTCACCCTGGGCCTGCTGGCCACACAGATCCTGCTGCGCTGGCATTGGCTGTGATGGCCTGAGCCCCGGCCGGCCCACCTAGGGGAGAGACCGGTGGGGCCAGGCGCATGATTCGGGTAGGCTGCGGCGCATGCGCCTGTGCCCTGTTTTGAGCTCACTGTCAGCGACTCTCCTTTCGCTTCTTCACGGGCTTGGACGGTTCACTCGGCCGGTGGCTTGCCTGGCGCTGCTGCTGGCGCTGGGCCCGCTGGCGCAGGCGGGCAGCGGCCTGCAAAGCCTGCGCTTCGAGCCGCTCTCGGCCGAGCGGGCCGGCCTGCAAGCCATCCTGTACAGCGCCCAGCAGGATGCACGCGGTCTGATGTGGTTGGGTACCAGCGCCGGGCTCTACCGCTTTGACGGACGCGCTGCACAGCACTTTGGCTCTGAGCCTGCTGATGCCCAGACCTTGAGCCATCCCGCCGTGCGCAGCCTCTTGTTGCTGCCCGGCGAGCGCCTGCTGATCGGCACCGAGCGGGGCCTCGACGAGATGGACCTGCGCAGCGAAACCCTGCGCCGCCATGGCCTGCCGAGCGAGCGGCACATGCGCGAGCGCTATGTGCTGGGCCTGCAGCCGGCCAGCGAAGGCCAGGTCTGGGTGATGACTGGCCTGGACCTGCAGCGTTTCGACCCTCAGCAGCGCCAGTTCCAGCCGGTCCGCCTGCCGACGCTGGAGCCGCTGGTGCCCGGCCGCAAGGCCGGCATGGCGGCCATGGCCAGCGACGGCGCGCAAGGCGTGTGGCTGGTGGCTGGCCGGCATCTGATGCATCTCGATGCCCAGGGCCGCCTGCAGCAGCGCTGGCCACTGGCCAGTTTCGGCAAGGCCGAGCCGGGCGTGCGCAGCCTGGTGATCGACGGCCAGCAGCGCGCCTGGCTGGGCACCAATGCCGGCGTGCAACTGATCGACACGCGCAGCGGTGAGGTGCTGGACCTGCCCGCGCGCTGGGGCCTGCCGCCCAGCCTGGTGCACACGGTCTACCGCGACCAGGACGATGGCATTTGGGTCGGTACGGGCAATGCCGGGCTGTGGCATTGGCGGCCGGGCAGCGAGCGCTTCGAATCGCATGTCCACCATCCGGCCTTGCCCGACAGCGTCTTCAGCAATGCCATCTCGGCCCTGTTCCAGGATCGCAGCGGCGTGCTGTGGGTGGGCACCTGGGGTTGGGGTGTTTCGCTGGCGGACTTGCGCAGCGGCGGCTTCCGCGCTTACCGCTCGGTGGTCGGCGATGGCAGCAGCCTCTCGTCCGACAGCGTCATGGCGGTGGCGGCCGATGGGGCCGACCACGCCTGGGTGGCCACCTACGGCGGTGGTTTGAATCGCCTGCAGCTGAGCAGCGGAGAGGCCGAGCGCATCAGCGCGACACAGCTGCCCATGCGCTATCTCAAAGCCTTGTTGCTGCAGCCCGAGCGTGGGCTCTGGGTGGGCGGCGATGAGGGCTTGTTCTTGCTCGATCTGAAGCGCCGCCAGGCGCAGCGAGTCGATTTCGGTGAGCGCCTCGGCGGCGGCATGTCGATTGCGGCGCTGGCGCTGGATGCCCAGGGCCAGCTCTGGGCCGCCAGTGCGGCGGGCGCATATCGCTTTGCGGCCGATGGCCGCGTCACCCGCTACCGGCGTGAGCCTGGCCAAGCCGGCCAGTCGGGCGGCCTCAGCAACGAGGTGATCGACTGCCTGCTGCCCGACCGGGAGGGCCGGCTGTGGCTGGGCAGCAAGGGCGGCTTGCAACTATGGGATGCGGCGCAGCAGCGCTTCAGCCAGCCGGTGCGGCCCAGCGTGGACCTGCCGCAACCGTCGGAGCTGGCCATCTACGCGCTGCGACAAGACCGCCAGGGCCGCATCTGGGCCGGCACCCAGCTGGGGCTGTATGAACTCCTGCAGAACGCGGAGGGCGTCTGGCAGTTCAAGTCCTGGCGCGGGCTGGCAGGCATGCCCAAAGGCTGGGTGCACAGCCTGGAGCTGGTCGATGACGACGGGCTCTGGTTCGCCAGCCCCGATGGCCTCAGTCGCCTTGACCCGGAGCGCCGCAGCCTGCGCCACTATCCCTCGCGCAGCGGGCATTTCCGCGGCAACTTTGCCCAGGGCGGCAGCGCCCGCGGCGTGGACGGCCAGCTGCTGTACGGCGGTGACGGCCTGCTGCGCTTCAAGCCCAGTGAGCTGCACGACAACCCGGTGGCGCCGCCGGTGGTGCTCGCCGATGTGCGCATCTTCAACCGCTCCCTGCTGGACCCCAGCCAGGCGGTGCAGCGCGCTGGCGAGGCGGCCAGCAGCCTGGCCACGCTGGGTGTGAGCGGGCCGCTGGCCCAGGCCGAACACCTGCGCCTGAGTCACCACGAGGCCATGGTCAGCTTCGATCTGCGCGCCCAGCATTTCTTCAGCGCCGGCCGCTTGCGCTATGCCTGGAAGCTGGAGGGCTTTGACCAGGACTGGATCCACGGCTCCGATGGCGAGGGACTGGCCACCTACACCAATCTCGATGCCGGTCGCTATCGCCTGCTGGCGCGGGCCGCCAATCCCGATGGGGTCTGGGGCGACCCGCGGCAGCTGCTGACCATCGAGGTGCAGCCGCCCTGGTGGCGCAGCTGGAGCGTGCGCCTGCTCATGCTGGCGCTGCTGGCGGCGAGCCTGGCCGCGGCCTGGCAGCTGCGCCTGCGCCGGCTGCGCCAGGTGCAGCAGGAGCTGGAGCGCCAGGTCGAGCTGCGCACGGCCCAGGTGCGGGCTCAGCGCCAGCAGATCGCCACCGTCAGCGACATCGGCCGCGAGCTCACCGCCTCGCTCGATCTGGCGGCCGTGCAGCAGGCGTTGTACCGCCAGGTCGAATCGCTGATGCCGGCCTTGATTTTTGGCGTCGGCCTGTTGCGCGCCGAGGAGGGGGAGGGCGGCGTGGTGGCGTTCGACTTTGTCATCGACCGCGGCCGGCCCTTGCTGCCCTACCGGCGCAGCCTGTCGCGCCCGGATCAGCCGGCGGCCCGCTGCATCTTGCAGGGCGCGCCGCAGTGGGAGCGGGACATCGCGCATGACAACCGCTTGATTGACCCCGAGGACCTGTTTGCCCCCTACCGCCCCGACCTGCCGGCCGGCCAGGCGCTGCGCCTGGCCAGCGGCGAGGAGCCCACGCGTGCGCGCTCGGGCCTCTACGTGCCGCTGCAGATCAAGGGCCAGGTCAAGGGCCTGATCTGCGTGCTCAGTGATCAGGTCGATGCCTACCGCCAGACCGATCTGGACCTGCTCCAGGCCCTGGCCGCCTACGCCGCCGTGGCCCTGGACAATGCCGACGCCTACGCCCAGCTGCGTCGCACCCAGACCCAGCTCTTCGAGCAGGAGAAACTGGCCTCGCTGGGCTCGCTGGTGGCCGGCGTGGCCCATGAGCTGAACACGCCGCTGGGCAACAGCCTGCTGGCGGCCAGCACCTTGCAGGACGGCACCCGCGAGTTCAAGGACTTGCTGGCCACCGGTCAGCTGCGCCGCTCCGAGCTGCAGACCTTCTGCGACACCACCGAGGCCAGCGCCGGCCTGCTGGTGCGCGGCCTGGCCAGCGCCGCCGGCCTGGTGTCCAGCTTCAAGCAGCTGGCGGTGGATCAGACCTCGGAGCGGCGCCGCCTGTTCGAGCTGCAGCAGCTCTGCGAAGAGGTGCAGCTCAGTCTGATCAACCGCCTGCGCAAGGACGGCCATCAACTGCAGATCCAGGTCGAGCCGGGCCTGAGCCTGGACAGCTACCCCGGTCCCTTGGGTCAAGTGCTCAGCAATCTGGTGCTGAATTCCATCATCCATGGCTTCGAAGGCCGGCAGAACGGCCAGATGCGCATCGAGGCTGAAGCCGCTGGCGCCGAGCGGGTGCGCCTGCGCTTCCGCGACAACGGCCGCGGCATCGCGCCCGAGCACCTGTCGCGCGTCTTTGACCCCTTCTTCACCACCAAGCTGGGCAGCGGCGGCAGCGGCCTGGGCCTGCACCTGTGCTACACCATCGTGCGCTCCATGCTGGGCGGTGAAATCACGGTCAGCAGCACGGCAGGGGAGGGCGCGCAGTTCGAGCTGCTGCTGCCCCGCGTGGCGCCGGCGGCGGTGCCAGCGGCCGGCGCGGCCGGGCTTGAGGAGACGGGTGGCCTAGGCGCAGCTCTCTAAGTCCGCCGCATTCCCCGGGAATCAAGGGTCTGGGGTGAAACCCGCGCTGTCGTGGCGGCCTGCAATGCAGAGATAATCCGCCGCGTTTTGTCCACCCCCAACTTCCGCTGAACGACCTGCCATCATGCTTTTGACTTTGGTCTTTGCTTATCTCCTGGTCACCATCGCCATTGGTTTGTGGGCGGCCAAGCGGGTCAAGAACACCGCGGACTTCGCCATCGCCGGCCGCCATCTGCCGCTGGCCATGGTCATCACCACGACTTTCGCCACCTGGTTCGGCGCCGAGACCGTGCTGGGCATCCCGGCCAAGTTTGTCGAAGGTGGCCTGAACGGCGTGGTGGAAGACCCCTTCGGCGCCGGCTCCTGCCTTATCCTGGTGGGCTTGTTCTTCGCCGGCAAGCTCTACAAGATGACCTTGCTGACCATCAGCGACTACTACCGCGAGCGCTACGGCCGCGTGGTCGAGGTGGTGTGCTCCTTCATCATCATCCTGTCCTATTTGGGCTGGGTGGCGGCCCAAGTCACGGCTTTGGGCCTGGTGTTCAACTTGCTGTCGGGCGGCTCCATCAGTGTGGCCATGGGCATGGCCCTGGGCACGGCGTCCATCCTGGCTTACACCTTGTTCGGTGGCATGTGGTCGGTGGCGGTGACCGATTTCATCCAGATGATCATCCTGGTGCTGGGCTTGAGCCTGATCGCCTGGTTCGCGGCCGATATGGCCGGTGGCGCCGGCAAGGTGGTCGATCTGGCGGTCAGCAAGGACCTGTTCCGCTTCCTGCCGCCGCCCAGCCTGCACGACTGGCTGTTCTTCATCGGCAGCGCCATCACCATGATGCTGGGCTCGATCCCGCAGCAGGATGTGTTCCAGCGCGTGATGTCGGCCAAGGACGAAAAATCCGCCGTGCGCGGCTCCGTCATCGGTGGCGCCAGCTACATCGTGTTTGCCTTCGTGCCCATGTTCATCGTGGTCAGCGCCCTGATCATCATGCCGGAGCAGGCGGCGCAGCTGATCAAGGAAGACTCGCAAAAAGTCATCCCGACCCTGGTCATGGACAAGATGCCCTTCGTGATGCAGGTGGTGTTCTTCGGCGCGCTGCTCTCGGCCCTCAAGTCCACCGCCTCGGCCACGCTGCTGGCGCCTTCGGTGACCTTTGTCGAGAACATCTGGCGCCAGTTCTTCCCGCGTGTCTCTGACCAGCAGGAGCTGCGCACCATGCGCATCGCCACCCTGATCTTCAGCGTCTGCGTCTGCACTTACGCCATCATGCTGCAGGGCACGCCGATCTTTGAGCTGGTGACGGCGGCCTACAAGGTCACCCTGGTGGGCGCCTTCGTGCCTCTGGTGTTCGGCCTGTACTGGAAGCGCGCCACCACCCAGGGCGCAATCTTCGCCATCGTCCTGGGCGTGCTGAGCTGGCTGCTGTTTGAGGCCACGCCGGCCGGTGAGGACATGCCGGCCCAGCTGGCCGGCGTGCTGGCCGCGGTGCTGGGCATGCTGATCGGCTCCCTGGGCCCGCAGGCGATCAAGAATGTGCACGCCTCCCACCATAAGCTGGCCGGTTTGGAGCCCAAGGCGGGTGCCTGAGGGCGCCTGATCGTGCCGCGGGGCGCCCGCAGCCCGGGCCCCTATAATTTACGGTTTTGAATCAACGGTTTAGACCATGCCGATCTACGCTTACCGCTGCGCCGAATGCGGTCACGCCAAAGACGTGCTGCAAAAGCTGTCCGATGCACCGCTGAGCACCTGCCCGCATTGCGGAGCAGAAGCCTTCCATAAACAAGTCACCGCCGCGGGCTTCCAGCTCAAGGGCTCGGGCTGGTACGCCACCGATTTCAAGGGCGGCGGCAGCGCTGCCGTCGCCACGGGCGCCACCGGTGGCGCTGTGGCGTCCACGCCCGATGCGGCACCCGCCAGCAGCAGTAGCAGCGCCGACAGCGGCAGCAGCAGCGCTGCCGCAGCGCCGGCTTCGTGCGGTGGCTCTTGCGCCTGCCACTGAGCTGCGCGTTTGAGCTCGCCCTCTGAAATCACGCCGCCGCCCACGCCTCCTGTGCCCTCCGCGCCTTCGAATAGGACCCCTGTGAAAAAGTACATCGTCACCGGCCTCCTGGTCTGGCTGCCTCTGGCCATCACCATCTGGGTGCTGTTGTGGGTGCTGGGCATCATCAACGGGGTGTTCGCCTCCATGCTGACCGCCCTGCAGGCGGTGGCACCGGCCTCGCTGCACGAGAGCATCGACGGCCTGCGCCACATCCCGGGTCTGGGCCTGGTGATCCTGGTCGGCGGCATGCTGCTGACGGGCGTGTTCGTGGCCAATATCTTCGGCCAGTGGTGGCTGCGCCAGTGGGACCGCCTGCTGTCCAACATCCCCATCGTCAAGAGCATCTACAGCTCGGTCAAGCAGGTGTCCGACACGCTGTTTTCCAGCAGCGGCAATGCCTTCCGTGAAGCCGTGCTGGTGCAGTACCCGCATCAGGGCAGTTGGACCATCGCCTTCGTCACCGGCAAGCCGGGCGGCGAGGTGGCCGAGGCCCTGGGTGACGAGCATGTCAGCCTCTACGTGCCGACCACGCCCAACCCGACCTCGGGCTTTTTCCTGATGATGCCTCGCAGCCAGGTGCGCCCGCTCAAGATGAGCGTGGATGCCGCGCTCAAGCACATCATCTCCATGGGGGTGGTGGCGCCGGAAGGCGAGAGCGCCGGGGACGAAGGCCCGGCTCGAAATCAGCCGGGTTGAGCGCCTTGGCATGCGCTCAACCCTGAGGGCTTTGGACGCAGCCCCTCAGCGCCTCCCCCGCATCAAAGACCTGTACCGAACCCTGTGGGCCGTGCCGGTACCGAGCGCCGGTGCCGCCGCCCGAATCGACGAAATTTTGGATTTTGGAGTGAACCCGCAATGAGAACCTGTTACGCCGGCCAAGTCAGCGAGAAGCTGCAAGACCAGACCGTCACCCTTATGGGCTGGGCCCATCGTCGCCGCGACCACGGCGGCGTCATCTTCATCGACCTGCGCGACCGCGAAGGTCTGGTGCAAGTCGTCTGCGACCCCGATCGTGCCGACATGTTCAAGGTGGCCGAAGAGGTGCGCAACGAGTTCTGCTTGAAGGTCGTGGGCAAGGTGCGCCTGCGCCCCGCCGGCACCGAAAACAACAACCTGACCAGCGGCAAGATCGAAGTGCTCTGCCATGAGCTGGAAGTGCTGAACCCCTCGGTGACGCCCCCGTTCCAGATGGACGACGAGAACCTGTCCGAAACCACGCGCCTGACCCACCGCGTGCTGGACCTGCGTCGCCCGTATATGCAGAACAACCTGATGCTGCGCTACCGCGTGGCCATGGAAGCGCGCAAGTTCCTGGACGAGCATGGCTTCATCGACATCGAAACGCCGATGCTGACCAAGAGCACGCCCGAGGGCGCGCGCGACTACCTGGTGCCCAGCCGCGTGCACGACGGCATGTTCTTCGCGCTGCCGCAATCTCCCCAGCTGTTCAAGCAGCTGCTGATGGTGGCCGGCTACGACCGCTACTACCAGATCACCAAGTGCTTCCGCGACGAAGACCTGCGTGCCGATCGCCAGCCTGAATTCACCCAGATCGATATTGAAACGAGCTTCCTGAGCGAACAGGAAATCCGTGACATGTTCGAAGGCATGATCCGCCACGTCTTCATGAAGGCGCTGAATGTGGACCTGGGCACCTACCCGGTGATGAAGTACGCCGATGCCATGCATCTCTACGGTTCGGACAAGCCCGATCTGCGCGTCAAGCTGCAGTTCACGGAACTGACCGATGTGATGGGCGATGTGGATTTCAAGGTCTTCTCGACCCCCGCCACCACCAAGGGCGGCCGCGTCGTCGCTCTGCGCGTGCCCGGCGGTGCCTCGATCAGCCGCGGCGAGATCGACGCCTACACCGAGTTCGTCAAGATCTACGGCGCCAAGGGCCTGGCCTGGATCAAGGTCAATGAAGTGGCCAAGGGCCGCGAAGGCCTGCAGTCGCCCATCGTCAAGAACCTGCACGACAAGGCCGTGGCCGACATCCTCTCGCGCACCGGCGCGCAGGACGGCGACCTGATCTTCTTCGGGGCCGACAAGGCCAAGATCGTCAACGACGCCATCGGTGCCCTGCGCCTGAAGGTGGGTCACAGCGAATTCGGCAAGGCCAACGGCCTGTTCGAAGACCGCTGGGCACCGCTGTGGGTGGTGGACTTCCCGATGTTCGAGCACGACGAAGAGAACGACCGCTGGGCGGCCGTGCACCACCCCTTTACGGCGCCCAAGGACGGCCATGAAGACCTGATGGTCACCGACCCCGGTGCCTGCATCGCCAAGGCCTACGACATGGTGCTGAACGGCTGGGAACTCGGCGGCGGCTCCATCCGTATCCACCGAGCCGAAGTGCAGAGCAAGGTCTTTGACGCGCTCAAGATCAGCAAGGAAGACGCACAGGTCAAGTTCGGCTTCCTGCTGGACGCGCTGCAGTACGGCGCTCCGCCGCACGGTGGCCTGGCCTTCGGCCTGGACCGCATCGTCACCATGATGACCAAGGCCGAGTCCATCCGCGACGTGATCGCCTTCCCCAAGACCCAGCGCGCCCAGTGCCTGCTGACCGGCGCACCGAGCAATGTGGACGACAAGCAGCTGCGCGAGCTGCACATCCGCCTGCGCAATGCCGCGGCGGTGTCGGGCGCCAGCGGCGCTTGATGCGTCAAGCATCTGCATCACACCAGGGCAGCTTCGGCTGCCCTTTTTCTTGGTCTGTTACCAAACGTAGGGAGTGTCACCAGATGTTGTCTTTGAAGAACACGAGAACACAGCACGCGACCCGCTCGGGCGTGCTCATCGCTCTGGCCCTGGCACTGGCGGCCTGCGGCAAGCAAGGCGCGACCTTGGGCGAGGGCAGCTCGGAGATCACCGGTTCGGCCGGCGCCGCCGGTGCGCACAAGGCCAGCCGCGAATTGATGAAGTGCGATGCGCCCGTGGCCACGCTGGCCCTGGTGGAAAACAGCAATGGCTACACCGTGTCCAGCAGCTACAACCTGCCCAGCTCACCCGTGCCGCTGATCCGCCTGTTGGCCCAGCAAAGCGGCTGCTTCCGCGTGGTGGACCGCGCGGCCGGCCTGAAAGCCACCATCAAGGAGCAAGAGCTCAAGGACGCCGGCATCCTGCGCCAACAGGGCAGCACGGTGCACAAAGGCAAGGGCTATGAGGCCCAGTACAGCCTGACGCCCAGCCTGAGCTTCAGTGAGCAGAACGCCGGCCGCGAGGTCGGTGGCCTGATGGCGCAGATCCCGGTGCTGAACAAGTTTGTCGCAGCGGCCGAGCAGGTCAAGCTCAAGGAGGCCCAGGTCGCCCTGCTGCTGACCGACAACGAAACCACCGAACAGATCGCCGCCGCCACCGGCTCGGTGCGCGTCACCGACCTCGGCATGGGCGGCCTGGTGGTGGGCAAGCTGGGCGGTGCCGGCGGCGCCGGCTGGGCCAACAGCAACGAAGGCAAGGTGATTGCTGCAGCCTTCCTCGATGCGCACAACAAGCTGGTTGTGCAGGTGCGCGAGCTGGCCGCCAAGGACCTGCCACCGCCGGTGGCGACCAAGTCCGGCAAGGGCTGAGAGCTCGTAAATTTTTTACTGCGCGACTGCCATGCGTCGTTGGTCCGGTGCTCGGAATCCTCACGTACAGGAAGTACGTTCCGGTTCCTGTGCTCCGTCCGCCTAGCCTGACAGCCGCTCGCTACAAAAATTTTCAAGCTCTGAGCACCTGGCCGTGGTGTCATGCCCGGCATGGCCCTCGTCATCTGCAGAGGAGAGGCCCTGGGCTATGCTTCGGCCATGACTGCGATCACCCCCGCTGAACCCCTGGCGACACGGCCTTTCAAGATCCCGGAATCGGTGCTGGTGGTCATCCACACGCCCGATTTGCAGGTGCTGATGCTGGAGCGGGCCGACCGGCCGGGCTTCTGGCAATGCGTGACCGGCTCCAAGGACGCGCTGGACGAGCCGATCGCCGAGACCGCGCGCCGAGAGGTGCAGGAAGAAACCGGCATCGAGGCCAGCCAGGGCCTGCTGCGCGACTGGGGCCTGGCCAATGAGTACGAGATCTACCCCGTCTGGCGCCACCGTTATGCGCCCGGCGTCACGCGCAACACCGAGCATGTCTTCGGCCTGACCGTGCCGGCCGGCACGCCTGTGCGCCTGGCCCCGCGCGAGCATCTGCAGTACCGCTGGCTGCCTTGGCAGGAGGCGGCCGATCTGTGCTTCTCGCCGTCCAATGCCGAGGCGGTGCTGCAGTTGCCGAACTTCGTGGCCGCGCTGACATGAAAGGCAATGCCTTCAGCCAGTCGGTGCAGCACGAAATCCCGGCGACGTCCTCGGCGTCGGCGGCGCGCCTGCGCGTGGCCACCTACAACATCCACAAGGGCGTGCGCGGCATGGGGCCGCAAAAGCGTCTGGAGATCCACAACCTGGGCTTGGGCATCGAGGCGCTCGATGCCGACCTGGTGTTCCTGCAAGAGGTGCGGCACTTCCACCACCGTGACGCCAAGCAGTTCGATCACACCTGGTTCGGCTGGCCCGATCAGGGCCAGGCCGAGTTTCTGGCGCCCGATGGCTACCAGGTGGCCTACCGCACCAATGCGGTGACCAAGCATGGCGAGCATGGCAATGCCTTGCTCTCGCGCTTCCCCATCGGCGATATCGGCCACCACGATGTGTCGGACCACCGCTTCGAGCAGCGGGGCCTGCTCCATGTGCCGGTGCGTTGGCAGGGCCGCGAGGTGCACACCGTGGTGGCGCATCTGGGCCTGATGCACAGCGGCCGCGTGCGCCAGGTGCAGCGCTTGGCCGAGTTCATCGAGCACCATGTGCCGGCCGATGCGGTGTTGCTGGTGGCGGGGGATTTCAACGACTGGGGCGAGCGCCTGGATGCACCCATGCGTGCCCACGGCCTGCAGCGCGCGGTGGCACCACAGGGGCGATCGCGCTACGCCACCTTTCCATCGCGCCTGCCGTTTTTCTCGCTCGATCGCATCTACACCCGCGGCCTGCGCTGCGTGAGCATGCAGGTGCCCAAAGGCCCGGTCTGGGCCCGCATGTCCGATCACCTGCCTCTGCTGGCCGAGCTGGAGTTGGAGGGCGCGTGAGCGGCCGTCCTGCTGCCGACGAGGCCGGAGGCCTCGAGCACGAATCCCTGCTGTCCTGGCACGCCCAGCCCAGCCCCGAGTTCAGCGGCGGCAATCAGCTGCAGCTGCTGCGCGGGGGCGACGAGCTGTTCCCCTTGCAGACGGCGGCCATCGCCGGTGCCTTGCGCGAGGTCTGGCTGGCCACCTATATCTTTCATGACGACGAGGCCGGCCAGGCCCTGGTGGCGGCGCTGCGTGCTGCGGCTGCGCGGCGGGTGCGGGTGCGGGTCGTCGTGGATGGCTTTGGCAGCAAGGCTTCGCTGGCCTGGCTGCAGGCCCAGCTGGAGGGCAGCGGCGTGGCCCTGGCCGTGTTCCGCCCCATCGATCGCTGGTACAGCTGGCTGCAGCCGGGGCAGCTGCGGCGCCTGCATCAGAAGCTCTGCGTGGTCGATGGCGAGCAGGGCTTTGTCGGTGGCATCAACATCATCGGCGACCGCATGGACCTGAATCACGGCGCCACCGAGCAGCCGCGCCTGGACTTTGCCGTGGCCCTGCATGGCCCCGCCGTGCTGCCCATGGAGCAGGCCGCGCGCGCCGTCTGGACCCGGGCCTGGCTGGGCCGCGATTTTGGCGAAGAGCTGCGCGCCCTGGTGCGCAGCCCCGAGCCGCTGTCCCGCTTGCGGCGCCTGGTTCAGGGCCTGCGCATGCCGCGCCCGCACTGGCTGCGCCGCCGCCAGCGTGAAGGTGAACCCGCGCCGCAGCCCGAGCTGGAGCCGGTCTGCGCGGCCTTTGTGCTGCGCGACAACCTGCGCCAACGCCGCACCATCGAGCGGGCCTACATCGACGCCATCCGTGCCGCGCGCGAGCGGGTGGACCTGATCACGCCTTACTTCTACCCCGGCCATGCTTTCCGCCGCGCCCTGCGCGACGCTGCCCGGCGTGGCGTGCGGGTGCGTTTGCTGCTGCAGGGCAAGGTCGACTATCTGCTGGCCGGCATGGCCGCGCAGGCGCTGTACACCGAGCTGCTGGGCCACGGCGTCGAGATCTTCGAGTACACGCCGGCCTTCTTGCATGCCAAGGTCTGCGTGGTCGATGAGAGCTGGGCCACGGTGGGCAGCTCCAACATCGACCCGCTGTCCCTGCTGCTCAACCTGGAGGCCAATGTCATCGTCCGTGACGCTGATTTTTCGCGGGCGCTGGCGGCCGAGTTCGAGCAGGCCTTGCAGGTCTCGCGTCAGGTGGACCAGCGCCATTTGCAGGGCCAGGGCTTGCGTGCCATGTTCAGCCGGGCACTGGTGGCCTGGGCGGCCTATGTCTACCTGCGGGTGGCCGGGGCAGCCGGGCGCTATTGATGGCGTGACGGCGTCGCCGCCGGCCTGCTTCAGTGCTTGGCGCCGCTGTCCAGCAAGACCTGCGGGTTGAAGTCGTAGCGGCGCAGGCGCGGGTTGTGCACCTTGCTGAAGCGGCGGAAATCCAGCTCGCGCAGGTCGGGGCGGGCCAGGAAGCGCTGCGCCGCAGCGCGGTCGAAGCGCATGAACAGGGGCCGCTCCAGGCTCAGGCCTTCGTCGATGAAGTCGCGGCCTTGGTGCAGGTCGTGCAGCATCACCAGGGCGAAGGCGCCGGTCAGGAAGTGGCCGCCGACCAAGGCCGAGAGGCGGCCGTCGATCAGGGCCTGCATGGCCTCGTCCGAGGTGTTGATGGCGGCGAACAGCAGATCACGGCCGGGCTTGAGGGCCCGGCTTTCAGCGGCTTCCATGGCCCCGAAGGCCATCAGATCGCTGCCGGCCCAGACCAGCTGCGGCGCCGCGCCGCGCTGCAGCAGGCCCAGCATGCGCTCGCGCGCCTGATCACGGCGCCAGTCGGCAAAGGTCTGCGCATCCAAATCGACCTGCGGATGCTCGGCCAGAGCCTGGCGCAGGCCCTGGTTGCGCTGGATGGAGCTGGGTGTGGAGCGATCCCCGGCGATGGACACCAGGTGCAGGCGCCCATCGGCGCCGTGCAAGCGTCGCGCCAGGCCTTGTTCGAGCAAGGCTCGGCCGCTCAGGTAGCCCGCGTCCTGGGCGCGCGGCTCCAGGCTGCCCACCAGCAAGGGCAGGCCGCGGCGCGGGCTGAAGCGCTGCTGCTCCTGCGGCAGCAGGCCCGAGAAGGCCGCAAAACTCTTGATGCCCGCCGCCGCCAGGTTCTGGGCGCAGGCCACCAGCACGCCTTTGTCATTGCTGAGCACGACATAGTCCGGGCGCTGCCCGGCGGGCCGCTGCGCCAGTTCGCGGCTCAGGGCGACGGTGCGTTCGGGGTCACGCTCGGCGTACAGCACCTCAAGCTTGAGCCCCAGGCTGCTCGCTGCGGCCTCCATGGCCTGGCTGGCGCTGCGCCAGAAGGCCTCGTCGGCATGGCCCGGGTTGATGAAGGCGATGCTTTGCGCCTGCAGCGGCGCGGCCAGCAGGAGCAGCCCGAGTGCAGCGAGAGCAGGCGGAGCCGAGCGTAGGGCGCGGAGGACGGCGTGGCGCAAGCAACGCAAGAGGCGAGACATGTCGGGGCCGTTGTGCACCTGGCGGCGCGAGCGAAACAAGTCGCCATTGTCGGCTTGTTTTCAGCCCCGTCCGGCGCCGTCGGAACCGGGGGCCCCGGCCCGGCGCTCACTCCAGCCGCAGGCCCTCGGCATCGAACCAATGCAGGCGGCGCACGTCGAAGCCGAAATGCAGGGCCTCGCCCGTCTGCAAGGTGGGTTGGCCGGGCAACACGGCGCACAAGGCTTGATCGCCGCAACGCAGCCAAACCAGGTGCTGGCCGCCCAGAGGCTCGATCAGCTCGACCCGGCCCTCGAAAGGCTGGCCAGCGCCCAGCATCACGTCCTCGGGCCGAACGCCCAGGGTCAGCGTGCCGACGGGCGCCGAGGCCGGGCCGGCCAGTTGCAGCACACCGGATTGGAACTGGCCATTGGCGTTCAGCTGCCCGGCGATGCGGTTGATGGTGGGCGAGCCGACGAAGCTGGCCACGCGCAAGGTGCGCGGCCGCTCATAGACCTCGGCCGGGGTGCCGATCTGCTGGATCGCGCCCTCGTGCATCACGACGATGCGGGTGGCCAGGGTCATGGCCTCCACCTGGTCGTGGGTCACGTAAATCATGGTGTTGCCCAAGCGCGCATGCAGCTGCTTGAGCTCGCGGCGCAGCTCGGTGCGCAGCTTGGCGTCGAGGTTGGAGAGGGGTTCGTCCAGCAGCAGCACACCGGCCTCGCGAACCACGGCGCGGCCGATGGCCACGCGCTGGCGCTGGCCGCCGGAGAGCTGGGCCGGGCGGCGCTGCAGCAGCGCATCCAGCTGCAGCATGGCGGCGGCGCGCTTCACCCGGGCTTCGATCTCGGCCTTGGGCAAGCCGGCCATCTTGAGCGGGAAGGCCAGGTTGTCATGCACGCTCATATGCGGGTAGAGCGCATAACTCTGAAACACCATGCCCACGCCGCGGGCACTGGGCTCGGCCTGGCTCATGTCCTGGTCGCCGATCAGGATGCGGCCGCCGCTGATGGGGTTGAGGCCGGCAATGCTGTGCAGCAGGGTCGATTTGCCGCAGCCCGAAGGGCCCAGCAGAACCAGGAACTCGCCGGACTGGACGTCCAGGTCGAGGTGGCGGATGACCTCGTGGCCGCCGAAGCGGATGTTGAGGCCTTGAATGCAAACGCGGCTCAAAACGAGACCCTTTCGATGCGAAGGTGGGGGCGTGGTGCGGCGGCGCCGGGAATGAGGCGGGCGATGCGATGTGAGCTTGGGCGCGCGGGGGCTGGGGGCAAGGGCTGCAGGCGGTACAGCGCGGCTGGGGCGTAGTCGCGATGCACGCGCTCCAGCAGCTCCAGGATGCGCGCTTCGTCCACCTCCGGCTCGGGGCCGCTCGAGGCCTGCTGCGCCAGGCGATGCGGCAACACGGCCAGGAAGTCGCAGGGGCTGGCCATGCTGCGCAGGTCGCCGGGCAGCACCGTGGGCGCGTCCACGCCCAGGGCTTGCAGCACATCGCCGGGGTAGCCGCGGCCGAACAGCGGGTCCAGCCACCAGCGGTTGCGCAGTCCGTCCTGGCGCAGGGCGGTGGCGAGGTCGGCCGGGAGATGGCTGGCCGGGCGTATGGCTTGCAGGCTCAGCACGATGCCGACCCGGGCACCTGGTGCTGCGCTGCGCAGGGCGCGCAGCGCCTCACCATGGCTGACCAGCCGGTGGTGAGCGATTTGCAGCTCGGTGTGCAATGCGCGCGCCAGGGCCTGCGGATGCGTGGTCGTCTGAGCCGGGTTTTCGTGGGTGATCCAGTGCCCCACCCGGTCACCGAGCTGCTCTCCCATCAGCCGGGCAAAGTCAGCAAAAGCACCGATGGTCGAACGTTTCATCCAGCCGCCCTGCGCCTGCAGCGCCGGGGGCAGCTCGCCCTGGTGCAGCGTCACCCAGGGCTGCTGGCCCTGAGCCAGCAAGGCGTCCACCTGGCGCGAGACTTGGCCCAGGGCGTCGGCATCGGGTCGGGCACCCATGCCCTTGGGAAAAATGCGGGCCCAGTCGATGGCGAGATGGCAAGCCGGCGACTCCGGCGCTGAGCCCGGGCCGGCCGCGCCCAAGGCTGTGGCGCCACTCCGGTGGTCGGGCCATAGCGATGTGTTTTGGGCGAGATGCCGGCTGACCTGCATGGCTCAGTCCTCTTTGTAAATGCGCACCCAGTCGACCCGCATTTCGGCCGGGAAGGGCGTGCTGGCATCGGGGTTGCCGGGCCAATCACCGCCGACGGCGAGATTGAGGATGACGAAGAAGGCGCGCTCGAACACCCAGGGTGCACCCGCGGGCAGGCCGGCCGGCGTGAGGCGATGGAACTCGACCCCGTCGACCAGCCAGATCAGCTCCTGCGGACGCTTGATCAGGGTGAAGACATGAAAGTCCTCGGACAGCGGCTTGGCGTTGACGAAGCGTTTGCCGATGCCTTGGGCACCCGAGTAACCCGGACCATGGACGGTGCCGTAGGCATGGAGTGGCTCCTTGCCGATGTTCTCCAGCACGTCGATTTCGCCGGCGGCGGGCCAGGGCAGCTTGTCCTCGCCCAGGGTCCAGAAGGCCGGCCAGATGCCGGGGCCGCCGGGGATCTTGATGCGGGCTTCCAGCTTGCCGTAGCTGAAGCTGACCTTGCCGTCGCTGCGCAGGCGGCCCGAGCTGTACTCGCAAGGCTTGTCGTTCCAGCAGGGGCCGGCGTTGGCTTGCTTCTCGGCTCGCAGCAGCAGGTTCCCTTGGCCGTCGAGTGCGGCATTGCGGGCCGCCTGGGTGTAGTACTGCAGCTCGTGATTGCCCCAGCCATTGGCTTCCTTGTTGCCGAGGTCGTAGTTCCAGTGCTTGGCATCGGGCAAGGTGCCGGCCGCGCCTTCGAACTCATCGGCCCAGACCAGGGTCCAGCGATTGGATGGCGCAGGGGCAGGGGCTGGCGATGGAGCCGGGGCAGGGGCCGGAGCAGGTGTCGGAGAAGGCGAGGCTGTCGCGCCGCCGCCTCCGCAGGCGACCATCAGCGAGGCCAGGGCGGCCATCAGCGGCCGGGTGGGGTGCAGGGCAGCGTGGTGCATGGCAGTGCCTCAGCCTTGGGCGCGCCACTGGCGCAGCAGGTCTTGGTACCAGAGCGCGCTGGCCTTGAGCGTGCGCACCTGGGTGTCGTAGTCGACATGGACGATGCCGAAGCGCTTGGAGTAGCCAAAGCCCCACTCGAAGTTGTCCATCAGGCTCCACACCATATAACCGTCCACCCGCACGCCACGGCGGCGGGCCTCGGCGGTGGCGGCGATGTGGGTGCGCAGGTAGTCGAGCCGGTCCAGGTCGTGCACATGGCCGTCGACCACGGTCTGGTCGGGGAAAGCGCCGCCGTTCTCGGTGATGTAGAGCGGCGGCATGTCGGGGTAGTCGGCGTGCATGCGGCAGAGGATGTCGGTCAGGCCCTCGGGGTAGACCTCCCAGTCCATGTCCGAGGCGGGCAGGCCGTGCTCGCGCGCGACCCAGGGCTTGCCGTCGGCGTTGACCACGTAGCGGGTGTAGTAGTTGATGCCCAGGTGGTCCATGGGCGCGCGCATGGCGGCCATGTCGCCGGCTTCGATCTTGGGGGCATCGGCGCCCAGGTCGGCCAGGGCTTCGGCCGGGTACTCGCCCTTGAACAGCGGGTCGCTGTACCAGCGGCGGCTTTTGGCATCGGCCAGGCGGGCGGCGGCGATGTCGGCCGGGTGGGCAGTGGCGGGCACGCTGGGGCCCATGTTCAGGACGATGCCGAGGTTCTTGCAGCCACCTTCGGCGCGCATGGCTTGCATGGCCAGGCCGTGGCTGAGCAGCAGGTGGTGCGAAACCTGCGCCGCCAGCGCGCGGTCGCGCAGGCCCGGCGCGTGCACGCCTTGATCATGGCCCAAGGTGGCGGTGCACCAGGGTTCGTTGTGGGTGGACAGGGCGAAGAGCCGGTCGCCCAGATGCTTTTGCACATGGCGGGCGTAGTCGACAAAGCGGTGCACCGTGTCGCGCGCAGCCCAGCCGCCTTGCTGGTCTTGCAGGGCTTGCGGCAGGTCCCAGTGGTAGAGCGTGGCCACCGGCTTGATGCCGCGCGCCAGCAGGCCGTCGACCAGGCGCTCGTAAAAGCCCAGGCCGGCGGCGTTCCACTCACCCCGGCCCGTGGGCTGGATGCGTGGCCAGGCCAGCGAGAAGCGGTAGCAGTTGACGCCCAGCGAGGCGATCAGGTCCAGGTCCTGTTCCAGGCGATCGAAATGCTCGCAGGCGGTGTCGCCATTGCTGCCGTCGGAGATGGCGCCGGGCTGGCGGCAGAAGCGGTCCCAGATGGATTCGCCGCGGCCGTCGACATGGGTTGCGCCCTCGATCTGAAAGCTGCTGGTGGCCACGCCGAACAGGAAGTCGGCCGGGAAGCTGGCGGGAACGTCAGCCGATGAGGTGGAGGTGTGAGTTGCAGCGGACATTATTTGACAGCGCCAGCGGTCAGACCGGCGATCAGTTGGCGGGATGAAATGACGAAGAGGACGATCAGGGGCAGGGTCGCAATGGCCGAACCGGCCATGATGGCGCCCCACTCGGTGTTGACGGTGGCCTGCAAGCTGCGCAGGGCCAGGGGCAGGGTGTAGCTCTCGGCCTGGCGCAGCACCACCAGCGGGGCCATGAAGTTGTTCCAGGAGGCGATGAAGGTGATCAGGCCCAGGGTGCCCAGGGCCGGGCGCAGCAGAGGCAGGGCGATGCGCCAGTAGATGCCGAACTCGCTGCAGCCATCCATGCGCGCGGCCTTGAGCAACTCCATGGGCACCGAGGCGGCCGCGAATTGCCGCACCAGGTAGATGCCGAAGGCGCCGGCCGCGCCGGGGATGTAGAGCGCGCGGTGGGTGTCCAGCCAGCCCAGGGCATCCATGACCATGAAGTTGGGGATCATGGTCATGAAGGGCGGCACCAGCAGGGTGCCCATGACGAGCAGGAACAGCGGCTGCTTGAAGCGGAACTCCAGCATGGCAAAGGCATAGCCGGCCATGGAGCAGAACAGCAGGGTGAGAACCGTGGACATCAGCGCCACGTAGAGGCTCCAGCCCAGATTGCGCCAGAAGGGCAGGCGGGTGGTCAGGGTCTGCAGATTGCGGCCCAGTTCGCCGTCGAACCACAGCGGCGGCGGCACATTGAAGATGGCCGCGTTCGATTGGGTGGCGAACACGAACATGAAGTAGAAGGGCGCCAGCATCAGTAGGGCACCGCCACCGACCAGCAGATAGGCGGCCCCACGTGAGAGGGTTTTTGTCGACAGGCGGCTCATGGCTTGCGATCCTTGAAAGCGCGGTTGGTCAGCCAGGTCATGGTGGCCAGCAGGGCGAACAGCAGCCAGGAGATGGCGTTGGCGGCGCCGAAGTCGCTGAAGTCAAAGGCCAGGCGGTAGACGTAGATGGCCACCGTCATGGCGGCCTGGTCGGGGCCGCCGCGGCCGTTGGTCAGAATGAACGGTTCTTCGAAAAGCTGCATGCCACCGATGATGCTCAGGGTTATTCCAAACAGCATCATGGGCTTGAGCGCCGGCAGGGTGATGTAGCGGAAGCAGGACCAGGATCCCGCGCCGTCCAGCTTGGCGGCTTGATACAGCTCGCGCGGAATGGTCTGCAGGGCGGCCAGGTAGAGCACCAGGTTGAAGCCGACATAGCGCCAGAACACCACCATGGCCACGGCCGGCTTGAGGGTCTGCGGCTGCCACAGCCAGTTGATCGCCTCCATGCCGAAGGCCCACTTGAGCATGGCGTTGATCAGGCCGTAGTCGGTGGACAGCAGGGAGGTGAACATCATGGCGATGGCCACTGTCGAGGTGATGTAAGGCAGGAAGTAGGCGGCCGCGACGCTGTGGCCGTGGCGCCCGAAGGCGCGGTTGATGAAGACGGCCAGCGGCAGGGCCACCAGATGCTGGGGCAGGCCCGAGAACACGGCCAGCCAGAGCGTGTTGCCCAGGGCTTTCCAGAACCAGGCATCACCCAGCACAAAGATGAAGTTCTCCAGGCCGGTGAAGCGCATGGCCTCCAGCCCGGCCGTGGGTTCCCAGCTCTGGAAGGCCATCCACAGCGAGAACAGCAGGGGGAACAAGCCGAAGATCGAGAACAGCGCCAGGAAGGGGCTGAGCAGCAGATAGGGCACCCAGGCGCGGGGCAGGCGAAATGACGGACGCGTCTTTTTCATCATCATCACCGCGTGGCCCTGTGAACCAGCAAGGCCTGGGCATCGGCCAGGGCCTTGGGAATGGACTTGCCGTAGATCAGCACGTTGTCGAGCTCGCCATTGACCACCTCCTCGGCGAACTTGTTCTGCCGGTGCAGGGGCCGTGCGGGGATGCGGCGGGCCGCGTCGCGCCACAACTGGCGGGCGCGTTGGCCGCCGAGGAAATCGACCGGTTCGTCAAAGAAGGGGTCGTCCTGGGCGCTGAGCAGGGCGGGGAAGGCGTCCTGGTTCTTGAAGGCGCTGAGCTGCAGCTCGCGGCTGAGAGTCAGGTGCTGGATCAGCGACCAGGCCAGGGCTTTGCGGCTGGGGTCGGAGCGGCGCGGGATGGCGTAGTAGCTGCCGCCCCAGCCGCCGAAGCTGCCGCCGGGCAGCTGGGCCGCGCGCCACAGGCCATGGGTGTTGGGCGCCACCGATTTGGCCATCTGGCTGGCCATCCAGGCGCCCGAGAGCTCGGTCGCCAGCTTGCCGCGGCGCAGGTGTTCGCTCCAGTCATTACGCCAGGTGTCGACGATGGCGTCCAGACCCAGGCGCCGCACTTTTTGCGCCAGCTCGAAGGCACGCTGGAACAGCGGGCTGCTGATGCTGGGCCGGCCTTGGGCGTCGAAGTAAATGCTCTGGCCGGCCGGGGTGCTGGAGAACAGCACGATGTCCTTCAGGTAGCGTGCATGCGCCAGCAGGTAGGCGCCGGTGCGGGCCTTGATCTGCACGCCGGCCTGCACGTAGGCCTCCCAGCTTTCGCTCAGGTCCTTCAGGCCCAGGCCGGCGCGCTCCAGCACATCGGCGCGGTAGAACATCGAGCCCGGGCCGATGTCGGCGGGAATCGCCACCACCGCGCCCTCGCGGTTGCGCGCTTGCTCAAAGGCGAAGGGCACGAAGCGTTCGCGCAGGCCTTCGGCCAGATAGGGCGGAACAGACAAATCCTGCAGGCCGGCGCCCAGCGAGAAGCGGCCCATGTACATGGTTTCCAGCGCGATCACATCGGGCAGATGGCTGGCGCTGGCCGAAGACAGGGCCGTGGTCATGGCCGTGTGGTGGTCGTCGTACTGGCGGCTGATCACCTCGACCTGCACACCGCCATGCGCCTGACTCCAGGCGGGCAGGGCCTGCTTGATGACCTGGTCCAGCAGCGGGAAGGCCGCGACCACCAGCTGCTGGCGCTGTTGCTGCGCGCTCTGGGCCGGCACCTGGCCGGCCAGCGGCGCCAGCGCCGCGGCCGCCAGCAACTGGCGCCGACGCGTGTCGGGTGACTTGTCTCGTGTCATTGCTTTTTTGTTTGTTGACGCTTTGAAAGCGCTTTCACAATTCTGTGCCGGCAGGCCCGGCGCACCAAGCCGCGTAAACCCTAGTGGGACAAGCGCGGGGGGCGCGGCGTGGCCGTCCCTGGGGCCGCCTACACTGTCCAGCCCCCGTGGAAAGGACCGTCTGTGCAAGCCAAACCCGCAGCCAAGAAAGCGCCGTCAAGCCGAGCGGAGGGCGTGGTCACGCTCGAGCAGGTGGCGGCCCGGGCCGGGGTCTCGCCCAGCACGGTCTCGCGCATCCTCAATGGCACGGCCACGGTCAGCGAGCTCAAGCGGGCAGCGGTGGACGAGGCCATCCGCACCCTCGGTTTCCGCCCCAACCCGGTGGCGCGCGGCCTGGCCGGCGGGCGCACCATGAGCATCGGTGTGGTCACGCAGCGCATCAGCAGCCCGTTTTACGGCGAGGCGCTCAGCGGCATCGAGGTGGAGCTGGAGTCGGCCGGCTACGTGCCGCTGTTCGTCAGCGGCAACTGGAACGAGGCCGATGAGCGCAAGGCCATCGAGACCTTGCTGTCGCGCCGCGTGGACGGCGTCATCGTGCTGGCCGGCCGCCTGGACAACCGCGAGCTGGAGGCCTTGTCCGACAGCGTGCCCATGGTGGTGGTGGGTCGTCAGGTGGCGGGCGAGCGCCTGTTCAGCTTCAGCTTCGACAACCGCGCCGGCGCGCGCCTGGCCACCGAGCATCTGATCTCCCTGGGCCACCGCCGCATTGCGCTCTTGCTCGGCGATCTGATCCACGACGATGCCATCGATCGCCAGAACGGCTACTTCGATGCGCTGGCGGCGGCCGGCATTCCGGTCGAGCAGGAACTGATTGTGCAAAGCGATTACACCGAGGCCGGCGGCATGCTGTCGGTCAGCCGCCTGATGGAGCGCGATGTGGCCTTCAGTGCCATCTTCAGCTCCAACGACCAGATGGCTTACGGCGCCATCCTGGGCCTGGCGAGGCGCAATCTGCGCGTGCCGGACGATGTCTCCATCGTCGGCTTCGACGACCTGATCATGTCGCGCTACACCATGCCGCCACTCAGCACGGTGCGCCATTCCGTCTATGAAACCGGCGCCCAGGCGGCCGGTGCCATGCTCAGCCTCTTGCGCGGCGAGCGCCCGGCGGTGCAGCTGGCGGCGCCGGAGCTGGTGCTGCGCGAATCGGTGCGCCGGGCCATCCGCTGAGCCCTCCGCATGGCTGCGGCGGTCCGTGCGTGTGACTTTGCACTGAAACCGATTGCAGGCCGGTCAAGCTAGGGATTGGCGTTGCGAGGAGCGAGCAACCTAGGGTGTTGCCTAATTTGAAAGCGCTTGCAAATGCGCGATTCTTGACGGCAATGAAAGCGCTTTCAAGCGTTTCATTGGGCAGACCTTCAAAAAAAACCCGGAGACAAGTTCATGAGAAATCCTCGACCCGTCACTCGTTTGTCCCGTTCGGCAAGCGCGGTGGGCTTGCTGGTGGCCAGCCTTGGCGCCCAGGCCCAGCAGGCCACGCCGCCCGCCGATACCAACAAGGCTCAGCTCGATGCCGTCGTCGTGACGGGTATTCGCCAGAGTCTGGAGACCTCCCTCAACCTGAAGCGCAATGCGCGCGGCCTGGTCGACGGCATCGTGGCCGAAGACATCGGCAAGTTCCCGGACACCAATCTGGCGGAGTCCATGCAGCGGATTTCGGGTGTGTCCATCGACCGCAGCAACGGCGAAGGCTCCAAGGTCACCGTGCGCGGCGTCGGCCCTGATTTCAACCTGGTGCTGCTCAATGGTCGCCAGATGCCCGCCTCCAGCATCGGTTCGACCTTTGCCTCCAATTCCCGCTCTTTCGACTTTGCCAACCTGGCGTCAGAAGGCGTGGCCGCCCTCGAGGTCTACAAGACCAGCCGGGCCGAGAGCCCCACGGGCGGCATCGGCGCCACCATCAACATCAAGACCGCCCGCCCGCTGGACAACAAGCAGCGTCTGGCCAGTGTCGGTGTGAAGCTGGTCAGCGACGACTCGAACAAGCGTCTGCCCGACAGCCTCAGCGGCAGCCAGCTGACGCCTGAGGTTTCGGGCATTTATAGCGACGTTTCGGCCGATGGTCGGTTCGGTATTGCCCTCATCGGCAGCATCCAGAAACGCAATGGCGGTTACAACCAGGCCGCAGTGGACGCCGGCTGGCGCACCTTCAAGGGCGATGAGCAGAACTGGGGCACCATTCCGCTTCCGGGTCAGCCGGGTGCCGACAAGATCACCAACCGCCCCAAGCCGACCGATCTGTATGTGGTGCCGCAGGAACTGCGTTACAGCCTGAACGCATTTGAGCGCACCCGCACCAACGGCCAGCTCGTGCTGCAATTCCGCCCGGTCCAGGATGTGACCGCCACGGTGGACCACACCTACTCGGAAAACAAGATTCACTCCAAGCGCAGCGAGCTGTCGGCCTGGTTCAATTTCGGCCCGTCCTCCTCGGCCTGGACCAATGGCCCCATCGCTGCACCGCTGACGTACACCGAAACCTACCCCGCCAACGGCCCCGCCGATGTGGCCATGGCTGGCAGTATTTTCGGCACCAAGAACAAGAACCAGTCCACCGGTGTGAACCTGGCTTGGAAGGCCAGCCAAGCCCTGAGCCTGGAATTTGATGCCCATCACTCCACGGCCACCTCGGGCGCCGACAGCCCGTTCGGCAGCAACTCGACTCTGGGCGTGTCGATGTACAACCGCGCCAGCGCCTCGGCCGACTTCTCGCAAAAGTTTCCGGTGCTGAGCATCGGTCTGGCCGGCGACCCCGCCGCCAGCCCCAGCCTGCTGCAAGTGACGGGTTCGTCCTTCCGCAACAGCTATATGCGCAATCAGATCGACCAGGCGCAGTTCAAGGGCAAGTATGTGCTGTCCGAGAGCTCCGGTCTGGATTTCGGCGTGGGCATGACCAAGGTCAAGAACCGCACCGCCTTTGCCAATGTCCAGCAGGACGACTGGGGTGGCCACAACAAGCCCAGTGACTATCCGGATACCCTCTGGCAAGCCGCGCAGCTGCAGAGTTATTTCGGCCATTCGCTCGGCAGCAATGGCGGCAATCTGTTCAACAACTTCTACCTCTGGGACTTCAATGCCGTGCGTGCCGCGGCCATCAAGGCCGATGGCAGCGACAAGTGGTTCGTGCCTTCGTACAACTTCACCGACGACCGGCGCACGCAGGAAAAGTCCAGCCACGCCTTCCTCCAGTACGGCAAGGACTGGGAGTGGGGCGTGCCCATGAACGCCACGATCGGTTTGCGCTACGAGCGCACCGAGGTCTATTCCCAGGCCCTGGTGCCCAAGGTGACCGGCATCAATTGGGTGTCGGCCAACGAGTTCGCCTTGGTCAAGGGGGCGGCCGATTTCACCGCGCTTTCCGGCAAGTACAACTATGTGCTGCCCAGCATCGACTGGGAGGCTGAGCTCAGCGACAAGGTCAAGATTCGCGCCAGCTATGGCGAGACCATCGGCCGACCGGACTGGGGTGCGATCCAGGGTGGCATCACCCTGTCGGACTTCCGTGTCAACGGCGGCTCCGGCAGCCAGGGCAATCCGAGCCTGAAGCCGCTGCTGTCCAAGAATTTCGATTTCTCGGCTGAGTACTACTACGCCAAATCGAGCTATGCCTCGCTGTCGTTGTTCCGTAAGAACATCAGCAACTTCATTGGCACCAGCAGCACTCAAGCCACACCGGCAGGCCTGACTTCGCCGATCGGCGGGGCGTTGTACAACGAAGCGGTCAGCAAGAACTGCCCGACCAAGGACGCTGCCTGCATCCGCAACTACATCCTCAACACCTACAACGGCAGCAAGGGCGTCGTTCGCACCGGCTTTGATGGCAATGGCAACCCGCTGGGTACCATCGCCGGCCAGGTGGGTGATCCGCAGGCCAGCTTCACCATCACCGCGCCGACCAACCAGCGCAGCGATTCCATCAAGGGCATGGAGTTCAACATCCAGCACGCTTTTGGCAAGTCGGGTTTTGGCCTGGCCGCCAACTACACCTGGGTGCGTTCGGGCCTGAAATACGACAACCTCAACCTGAAGGAGCAGAACGCACTGCTGGGACTGAGCAACTCGTCCAATTTGGTGGGTTTCTACGAGGACGACAAGTACAGCGCCCGCGTGGCCTACAACTGGCGTGGCGAGTTCCTGAGCAGCACCAGCGCCGATGTGTTCGGCAGTGCAGGTCCGGCTTATACCGAGGCCTACGGTCAATGGGACCTCAGCTTGGGCTATAAGTTCAACAAAAAGCTCAGCTTCAACTTCGAAGCCCTGAACCTGAACGACGGCACCCAGCGCGTTCACGGGCGTGCCAAGGAGGAAACGCTGTACTTCACCCAGACCGGACGCCGCTACATGCTGGCCGCCCGCTACGCCTTCTGACCGACGGAGTGCTCCTCATGCGCCCAGTTCTGCTCGACAACGTCAACCATGCCGACCTGCGTCTGCAAACGCGGCTCGATGCCAGCTGGGGTGACGCCGCCAACGCCGTGCCCACGGTGCCGGCGGAGTTCCGGCAGATCCAGGCGCATTTCCCCATCGTGTTCCAGGAAAGCGGCGCCGATGCCGCGGCTCGTTTCCAGCCCGTGGCTTTGCTGGGCTTGTTCGAGCCCCACAACCGCTTTCTCGGCCCGCAGGGCTGGCGCGCCGGGCACCTGCCCTGGGCGCTGGAGCGCCAGCCTTTTCTGGTCGGCCGCGATGGGGAGGAATGGGTGGTTCATGTGGACCTGGACAGTCCGCGCCTGAGCCGTGAGGCCGGGGAGCCCCTGTTCCTGCCGCAGGGCGGGCAGTCGGTCGTGCTCGAGCGCCGGCTGTCCGTGCTGCAGGCCTTGCACCAGGGCATGCTGGAGTTGCCGGACTTCATCGACGCCTTGCTGCGCCACCGCCTGCTGGAGCCGATGAATCTGGATGTCGAGCAGCCCGACGGACAGCTGCGCCGCATGTCCGGCTATTTCGTGATCGATGAAGACCGCCTGGCCGGCCTGTCCGGTGCGGCCGTGGCCGAGCTGCATGAGGCCGGCCACTGGCTGCCCATCGCCATGGCCCTGGCTTCGCTGTCACATCTGCCGGCCTTGATCCTGGCCGAGCAGGCGCAGGGCGTGCGGCTCCATGCTTGAAATCCAGGTGCCTGCCCCCGGGCAGGTGCCTTCCCATGTGCTGAATCTGGACCAGCCCTGCGTGATGCGCGGGCTGGTCTCGCATTGGCCGCTGGTGCGGGCCGCGGGGCAGGGCGCTGATGCGGCGGCTGCGTGCTTGCAAAGCCACTGGCGCGGCGCCACCGTCGGCGTCTTCCAGATGGCGCCTGAGACCAGCGGCCGTATCGCCTACACCGAGGACTTCAGCGGCTTCAACTTCAGCCGCCAGATCCTGCCTTTCGATCAGGTTCTGGCTCAGTTGCTGGCCGGGCAAGACCTGGCCCCCAGCCTCAGCCCCTATCTCTACATGGGTTCGACCACGGTCGACACCTGCCTGCCGGGCTTTGCCGCCGAGCACATGCTGGCCATGGACACGCCGGAGGCGCCGCTGGCCAGCCTCTGGATGGGCAACCGCATCACCGTGCCCGCGCACCAGGATTGGCCGTCCAACATCGCCTGCTGTGCTGCTGGCCGCCGCCGCTTCACCCTGTTCCCGCCCGATGCGGTCGGGGATCTCTACGTCGGCCCGCTGGATCTCACGCCCGCCGGCCAGCCCATCAGCCTGGCCAACCCGTCCGCGCCCGATCTGCAGCGCTTTCCGCGCTTTGCCAAGGCCCTGGCGCGTGCCCAGGTGGTCGAGTTGGCGCCAGGCGATGCGATCTACATTCCCAGCCTGTGGTGGCACCAGGTCGAAGGGCTGGATGACCTCAATGTGCTGATCAACTACTGGTGGCGGCGCAGCCCGGACTGGTCCGATTCGCCCAACACCGCGCTCTGGTTGGCCCTGGCCACGGTGCGCGATCTGCCGCCGGCCGAGCGGGCGGCCTGGCGCGCCTTGTTCGACCATTACGTCTTTGAGGCCGATGTTCAGACGGCGGCCCACATTCCGGGGCCGGCACGCGGCCTGCTGGCGCCCTTCACCGAGCCGGGCATGCGCCGCATGCGCGCCTGGCTGCTCAAGAAACTCAATCGCTAGGTCCCCACCATGAGTGTCCAAACCTTGTATTCCGACGGCGCCCGCCCGGTGCGCCGCGTCGTCATCGCCGGCGGCGGCACCGCCGGCTGGATGGTGGCCGCCCTGATGGGCAAGCTGATGGGCAAGCTGCTGGACATCCGCCTGGTCGAGTCCGAGGAGATCGGCACCGTGGGTGTCGGCGAAGCCACCATCCCGGCCCTGCACACCTACCACGAGCTGTTGGGCTTGAATGAGGCGGAGTTCATGGCCGCCACCCAGGCGACTTTCAAGCTCGGCATCAAGTTCGAAGGCTGGAAGGCGCCGGGTGAGGACTACATCCACTCCTTCGGCCTGACCGGCAAGGACCACTGGAGCGCCGGCTTCCAGCATTTCTGGCTCAAGGGCCGCGAGCGCGGTCTGGCGGCGCCCTACGGCGACTACTGCCTGGAGCTGCGCGCCGCCGAAGAGCAGCGCTTCGCCCACCTGCCGAACAACGGCATGAACTACGCCTACCACCTGGATGCCACGCGCTATGCCCGCTTCCTGCGCGGCCTGGCCGAAGCCCATGGCGTGCGCCGCATCGAAGGCAAGATCGCCGCCGTGCTGCGCGAGCAGCCTGGCGCGGGCGATCTGACGGCCTTGCAGATGGAAGACGGTAGCCGCATCGAGGGCGATCTGTTTGTCGACTGCACCGGCTTCCGTGCCTTGCTGCTGGGTCAGACCTTGGGCGTCGGCTATGAGGACTGGAGCCATTGGCTGCCCTGCGACCGCGCCGTGGCCGTGCAGACCGCCTCGGTGCGCGAGGCGCCGCCCTACACCCGCTCGATCGCCCACCCCTTCGGCTGGCAATGGCGCATCCCCCTGCAGCACCGCGTGGGCAACGGCCTGGTCTACAGCAGCCGCGAGCTCTCGGACGCCGATGCGCCCGAGATGCTGCGCCGCCATGTCGAGGGCGAGCTGATCACCGAGCCGCGCCTCTTGCGCTTCGAGCCGGGCCAGCGCCACGAGGTCTGGCACCGCAACTGCGTGGCCATGGGCCTGGCCAGTGGTTTCATCGAGCCGCTCGAATCCACCAGCATCCATCTGGTGCAGCGCGCCGCCATCCGGCTGATGCGCCTGTTCCCGGCCGGTGGCATCCGCGAGGTGGACGTGCGCGAGTTCAACCAGCAGACCACGCAGGACCTGCAGCACATCCGCGATTTCATCATCCTGCACTACCACGTGACCGAGCGCGACGATTCGGCCCTGTGGCGCCACGTGCGCACCATGGCCGTGCCCGAGACCCTGCGCCACCGCATCGAGCTGTTCCGCGAGACGGCGCGCGTGTTCCGCCCGCTGGACGAGTTGTTTGCCGAAAACTCCTGGATCCAGGTCATGATGGGCCAGGGCATCAGCCCGCAGCATCACCACCCGGTGGCCGATCTGATGGGTGACGCTGAGCTCTCACACTTCCTCAACAACATCCGCAGCCAGGTCAGCCGCCAGCTGGCCGGCCTGCCGCCCCACCAAGCCTATGTCGAGCGCCTGTGCGCGCCGTATCGCGCGGCCGCTTGAGCGCCGTGCGGTTTTCTTTCAGCCTTCCTTTCTGCTTTTTGCTCACTGACCACCTGCCATGTTGACTCCCGTTCCGAGCCCGGACACCTTCCCCCGCCTGCTGGCCGATATCGGCGGCACCAATGCCCGCTTTGCCTGGGTCGATGCACCGGGCGCCCCGCTGCGCGCCTGCGCCAACTACCGCGGTGCCGAGCATGTGTCGCTGGCCGCGGCGGTTGAGGCCTATCTGCACAGCCATGCGCTGCCGCGCCCGCAAGCCCTGGCCATCGGCATCGCCTATCCGATCAGCGGTGATGAGGTGCGCATGACCAACGGCGCCTGGTCGTTTTCGATCAGCGGCCTGCAGCGTGAGCTGGGGCTCAAGCGTCTGACGGTGATCAACGACTTCGCCGCCCTGGCCTTGGGCATCCCCGATCTGCAAGCGGCGCAGCTGCATGCGCTGGGCCCCGGTGAGGCCGTGGCCGGCGCGCCGCTGGCCGTGATCGGCGCCGGCACCGGCCTCGGCGTGGCTGGCCTGATGCCGCTGCCCGGCGGCGGCTGGTGGCCGGTGTCGGGCGAGGGCGGCCATGCCACCCTGGCCGGCCTCGATGATTTCGAAGATGCCGTGATCGCCCGCCTGCGCCGCCGCTTCGGCCATGTCTCCGCCGAGCGGGCGCTCTCGGGCCCGGGCCTGGTCAATCTCTACCAAGCCTGCACCGAGCTGAACGGTCAGCCCCTGGTCACGCTGGAGCCCGCCGAGGTGCTCAGCCGCTCCGAGGCGGGCGACGCCACGGCTGCCCAGGCCATCGCCCTGTTCTGTGGCTTCCTGGGCAGCATGGCCGGCAACGTCACCTTGACCTTGGGCGCCCGCGGCGGCGTCTACATCGGCGGCGGTATCGCCCCGCGCCTCTTGAAAGAGCTGCGCAGCTCCACCTTCCGCAGCCGCTTCGAGGGCAAGGGCCGCCTGTCCGGCTTCCTCGCGCCGATTCCCTGCCACGTCATCGACGCGGCGGTGTCGCCGGCGCTGGAGGGGGCCTCGCGGGCACTGGATCTGGGCTTGTGAGCCTGGGCCGAGAAGACGTCGGCGCACCTGGCGTTTGAGCCTTCTCCGCCCCTGAAAAGAAAAGCCGGCGCGAGGCCGGCTTTTCTCTTTCTTTCTTTCTTGTGGGCGCTGGGTTCAGCGCCCCACCGTCACGGCAGCACGACGATGCGGGCTTCGCGTTCCACCAGGGCGGCCAGCTGACCCGAGGCCACCAGAGCCGTCGCGGCTTCAATGCTGGGCGCCAGGTAATGGTCGGTGGGCATGGCCGGGCTGGTCTGGCGCACCATGGCATGCACTTCTTCGAGCGCGGCCGAGCTCTTCAGCGGGCGCAGGAACTCGATGCCCTGGGCGGCGGCCAGCAGTTCGATGCCGATGATGTGGGCCGTGTTGTCCAGCATCTGCCCCAAGCGGCGCGCGCCGAAGGTGGCCATGGAGACATGGTCTTCCTGGTTGGCGCTGGTGGGCAGGCTGTCCACGCTGGCCGGGTGGGCCAGGCTCTTGTTCTCGCTGGCCAGGGCGGCGGCGGTGACGTGGGCGATCATGAAGCCCGAATTCAGGCCGGCGTTCTCGGTCAGGAAGGGCGGCAGGCGCGAGACGCTGGCGTCGATCAGCATGGCGATGCGGCGCTCGGCGATGGCGCCGACCTCGGCAATCGCGCAGGCCAGCGCGTCAGCGGCCAGGGCCACCGGCTCGGCGTGGAAGTTGCCGCCGCTGACCATATAGCTGCTGCCGTCTTCACCCGCAAACACCAGCGGGTTGTCGGTCACGGCATTGGCTTCGCGGATCAGCACATCGCGGACATAACGCGCCTGGTCCAGGCATGCGCCCATGACCTGCGGTTGGCAGCGCAGGCAGTAGGGGTCTTGCACGCGCTCGTCGCCTTCCTTGTGCGACTCGCGGATGGCGCTGCCGGCCAGGATCTGGCGGTAGGCGCGGGCGGCTTCGATCTGACCGGGCTGACCGCGCACCTCGTGGATGCGCGGGTCAAACGGGCCGTCGCTGCCGCGTGCGGCGTCCAGGCTCAGCGCACCGGAGACGAGGGCCGAGGCATAGACCTGCTCGAAACGGATCAGGCCTTCCAGCGCCAACGCGGTGCTGGTCTGCGTGCCGTTGATCAGCGCCAGGCCTTCCTTGGCTTGCAGCACCAGGGGTGCGATGCCGTGCTTTTGCAGCTCGGGCAGGGCGGGCAGGCGCTTGCCATCGACCAGCATTTCGCCTTCGCCCAGCAGGGCCAGGGTCATGTGCGAGAGCGGGGCCAGGTCACCCGAGGCGCCGACCGAGCCTTGTGCCGGCACGTAAGGGATGAGGCCGGCATTGAAGACGTCGAGCAGGCTTTGCACCACCTCCGGGCGCACGCCCGAGTGGCCGCGGGCGAGCGAGGCGGCCTTGGTGGCCAGCATCAGGCGCACGACTTCAGGCTGCAGCGGCGCGCCGACGCCAACGCAGTGCGAGCGGATCAGATTGAACTGCAGCGTGGCCAGCTCTTCCTTGCTGATGCGCTTGGAGGCCAGCTTGCCGAAGCCGGTGTTGACGCCATAGACGGGCGCGTCGCCGGCCGCTGCGGCCTGCACCACGGCCGCGCTGCGGCGGATGATGGCGTCGGCACTGGCGTGCAGGCTCAAGGTGATATCGCCGCTGCGGATCTGGCGCAGCTGGGCCAGGGATAGCTGGCCAGGGGTGATTTCGATGTTCATGGGTCGGTCGTTTTCGGGTGTCTTTTATTGGTCCAACATGGGCATGTTCAGGCCGCGCTCACGTGCCGTGGTCTTGGCGATCTCATAGCCGGCATCGGCATGGCGCATCACGCCGGTGCCGGGGTCGTTGTAGAGCACGCGCGAGAGGCGCTGGGCGGTGGCATCCGTGCCGTCGGCCACGATGACCACGCCGCTGTGCTGGCTGAAGCCCATGCCCACGCCGCCGCCGTGGTGCAGCGAGACCCAGGTGGCGCCACCGGCGGTGTTCAGCAGCGCGTTCAGCAGCGGCCAGTCGGACACGGCGTCCGAGCCGTCGGCCATGCTTTCGGTTTCGCGGTTGGGGCTGGCGACCGAGCCGCTGTCCAGGTGGTCGCGGCCGATGACGATGGGGGCCTTGAGCTCACCGTTCTTCACCATCTCATTGAAAGCCAGGCCGGCAATGTGACGCTCGCCCAGACCCAGCCAGCAGATGCGCGCCGGCAGGCCCTGGAAGGCGATGCGCTCCTTGGCCATGTCCAGCCAGCGATGCACATGGGCGTGGTGGGGGAAGAGTTCCTTGATCTTGGCGTCGGTCTTGTAGATGTCTTCCGGGTCGCCGGACAGCGCTACCCAGCGGAAGGGGCCGCGGCCTTCGCAGAACTGCGGGCGCACGTACGCAGGCACAAAGCCGGGGAAGTCGAAGGCGTTCTTGACACCTTGCTCCAGCGCCACCTGGCGGATGTTGTTGCCGTAGTCGACGGTCGGGATGCCCATGGCTTGGAAGTCCAGCATGGCTTGCACGTGAACTGCGCAGCCGCGCGCGGCGGCGGCCTTCAGGTCGGCATGCTGGGCCGGGTCGGCGGCTGCAGCCTTCCATTGCTCCACGGTCCAGCCGGCCGGCAAATAGCCGTTGATCAGGTCGTGGGCGCTGGTCTGGTCGGTCACCAGATCGGGCTTGATGGCGGTGCCAGCCTTGGCGCGACGCACCAGCTCCGGCAGGATCTCGGCGGCATTGCCCAGCAGGGCGATGGAGATGGCCTTGCCTTCGGCGGTGTACTTGGCGATGCGGGCCAGGGCGTCGTCCAGATCGGTCGCTTGCTCGTCGACATAGCGGGTCTTCAGGCGGAAATCGATGCGCGATTGCTGGCACTCGATGTTCAGCGAGCAGGCGCCGGCAAAAGTGGCGGCCAGGGGCTGGGCGCCGCCCATGCCGCCCAGGCCAGCCGTTAGCACCCAGCGGCCGGTCAGCGAGCCGCCGTAGTGTTGGCGGCCGGCTTCGGCGAAGGTTTCATACGTGCCTTGCACGATGCCTTGGGTGCCGATGTAGATCCAGCTGCCGGCTGTCATCTGGCCGTACATCATCAAACCCTTGCGGTCGAGCTCGTTGAAGTGTTCCCAGTTGGCCCAGTGCGGCACCAGATTGGAGTTGGCGATCAGCACGCGCGGTGCGTCCGCATGGGTCTTGAACACGCCAACCGGCTTGCCCGACTGAACCAGCAGGGTCTCGTCGGCTTCCAGTTTCTTGAGCGAGCTCAGGATGGCTTCGAAGCAGTCCCAGTTGCGCGCGGCCTTGCCGATACCGCCGTAGACAACCAGGGCGTCCGGGTTCTCGGCAACCACCGGGTCCAGATTGTTCTGGATCATGCGGAAGGCGGCCTCGGTCAGCCAGCTCTTGCAACTGAGCTGGGTGCCGGTGGGGGCGCGCACGACGCGCGGCTGAGCAGAGGTCTTGGGCGTGGTCGACGGTGAGGACATGACGGGCTCCTGTGGGGCTGCGGAATGTGGCGAACTCTAGTTGTCTATACAAGTAAAGTCAACTACGATCCGGCCATGGTCAGAAAATCGCCCGACAGCCCGGAACCGCAGTACCTGAAGGTGCAGAACCATCTGCGCGAACGCATCGCCTCGGGTCACTGGGTGGCCGGTGATCTGCTGCCCTCTGAGGCCGAACTGGTGCAGACCTTTGGCGTCAGCCGCATGACGGTGAACCGCGCCCTGCGCGAGTTGCATCAGGAAGGTCTGATCGAGCGGGTGCAAGGCGTGGGCACTTTTGTGGCCCAGCTGCATCGCATTTCCTCGACCCTGACCGTGCGCGATGTGCACGACGAAATCGCGGAGCGCGGCCACCGCCACGAGGCCGTGCTGCACCGCCTGGAATCGCTGAAGGCCACGGCCGAGCAGGCGGCCGAGTTCGAACTGCCGGCCGGCGCTGAGCTCTTCCACAGCGTCATCGTGCACCTGGAAAACGGCGTGGCCATTCAGTGCGAAGACCGCCTGGTCAACCCGCTCTGCGCGCCGGACTACCTGGCCCAGGACTTCAGCCAGAGCACGCCCACCCACTACTTGTTACAAGTTGCCCCCCTCAGCGAGGCCCGCTACACCATCGAATCGACGCTGCCGAGCGAATCCGAGGCTAAGCTTCTGGGCATTTCGCGGCGCGACCCCTGTCTGGTGGTCAAGCGCAGCACCCTGAGCCGCGGGCGCATCGTCACCACCGTCCGTTTGACCCACCCCGGCTCGCGTTATCTGTTGCAGGGGAGTTTTCAGGCATGAGCACAATGATCGGCCGCCCGGATTTGGGCGTGCACCCGCTTGGCGGGTCGGAGCGCAGCGACGGGGTGCACCCATGAGTTGGAGTGTGATTTCGGCGGAGGACTTGGCTCCGCAGCCGTGGAAAAACGGCGGTGGCCAGACCCGCGAACTGCTGGCCTGGCCGAATCCCAGCGACTGGATCGTGCGCCTGAGCGTGGCCGATATCGAGCGCGACGGGCCGTTCTCGGCCTTCGAAGGCATCCAGCGCTGGTTCGCCGTGCTGCGCGGCGATGGCGTTCGCTTGTATGAGTATGAGCTGCGCGTCGGCGACGAGTTGCTGAGTTTCGATGGCGCTCTGGCGCCTGAGTGCAGCTTGATCGGCGGCGCCACCCGTGACTTCAATCTGATGCACCGGCGCAGCCGCGGCCGCCTGCTGGTGCAGCCGGCCGATCACCCCTTTCTGCCCGAGGCGGGCAACAGCCGCTGGTTCGGCTTGTTCACCGCCGGCGGAGGCCTGCTCAGCCATGGCGCGCGTGCCATGCCGCTGCGCCCCTTGAGCCTGGCCTGGTGCGAAAGCCCGGCGCGGCAGAGCTGCATTTTTGACGGCGAAGGTGCCGCCTGGTGGATGGCCTGGAGCGAGGCAGAGGACGCTGGCGACTGACGATGCAACAAGCAGGAGCTCAATGACCATGAAGACGCAGCTGTGGACCGGTGGCCGTTTGGCCACGCTGGCGGGTGACACCGCCTGGGGTTGGCTGGAGCAGGGCGCGGTGCTGACCCAGGGCGAGCACATCCTCTGGGTCGGCGCCACCGCCGACCTGACGCCCGAGCTGCGCGCCACCGTGGCTCAGACCCACGATTTGGGCGGCGCCGTGGTGACCCCAGGCTTGATCGACTGCCACACCCATCTGGTCTACGGTGGCCAGCGCGCGCGTGAGTTCGAGTTGCGCCTGCAGGGTGCCAGTTATGAAGAGATCGCCAAGGCCGGTGGCGGCATCCGCTCCAGCGTCGCCGCCACGCGCCAGGCCACCGAGCACCAGCTCTACGCCCAGGCCGCCCACCGGCTGCTGAACCTGTTGAAAGAAGGCGTCACCACGGTCGAGGTGAAATCGGGCTATGGCCTGAGCCAGTCGTCCGAAGCCAAGATGCTGCGCGTGGCGCGGCGCCTGGCCGGCCTCGGTGTCGACGTGCGCACCACCTACCTGGGCGCCCATGCCGTGCCGCCGGAGTTCGACGGCCGGCCGGACGAGTACGTGCAAGCCGTCTGTGACTGGCTGCCCCTGCTGCAACGCGAGGGCCTGGTCGATGCCGTCGATGCCTTCTGCGAGGGCATCGGCTTCACGCCGGCGCAGACGCGCAAGATCTTTGAGGCCGCGCGCGCCGCCGGCCTGCCGGTCAAGCTCCATGCCGAGCAGCTCAGCGACCAGGGCGGCAGCCAGCTGGCGGCCGAGTTCAAGGCCTTGTCCTGCGACCACCTGGAGTACCTGAGTGCCGAGGGTGTGGCCGCCATGGCGGCCGCTGGCACCGTGGCCGTGCTGCTGCCGGGCGCCTACTACTTCCTGCGCGAGACGAAACTGCCGCCGGTGCAGGCGCTGCGCGAGGCCGGTGTGCCCATCGCCATCTCCACCGACCACAACCCCGGCACCTCGCCGACGCTGTCCCTGCTGCTGATGCTGAACATGGCCTGCACCCTGTTCCGCCTGACGCCGGAAGAGGCGCTGCGCGGCGTGACCGTCAACGCGGCCCGCGCCCTGGGCCTGGCCGACCGCGGCCAGCTGGCTCCGGGCCAGCGCGCTGACTTCTGCCTCTGGGATGTGGAGCATCCCAATGAGCTGGCCTATTACTTCGGCCGTAACCCGCTGCGCCAGGTGGTGCGTGGCGCCAAGTTGCGCGGCTGACCGAACCCGAGACTGTCTGCCCCATCATGAGTCCTGTTTTCCAGCTGCGGCAGGGCCGCACGCCTTTGCTGATCAGCATGCCCCATGTGGGCCACCAGATCCCTGCGGACCAGCAGGCCCGCTACCAGCCCCGCGCGCTGGACAGCGAGGACACCGACTGGCATCTGGAGCGCCTCTACGGCGGCATCGTCGAAGAGCTGGGCGCCAGCCTGATCGTGCCGAGCTACTCACGTTATCTGATCGACCTGAACCGCCCGCCCGAGGACACGCCCATGTACCCGGGCGCCTCCAACACCGAGCTCTGCCCGACCCGCTTCTTCACCGGCGAGCCGCTCTACCTGGCCGGCCAGGAGCCCGACGAGGCCGAGAAGCTGCGCCGCCGCCAGCTCTACTGGTTGCCCTATCACCGTGCGCTCCATGCCGAGCTGCAGCGGCTCAAGAACCTGTTTGGTTACGCCTTGCTCTTCGACGCGCACAGCATCCGCTCCGAGCTGCCTTGGTTGTTTGAGGGGCGTCTGCCCGATCTGAATCTCGGCACGGTCGAGGGGCAGTCCTGCGCGCCCGAGATCACCGCAGCCCTGGGCCAGGTGCAGGCCAGCCAGAGCGCGTACACCCAGGTGGTCAATGGCCGCTTCAAGGGCGGCTACATCACCCGCCATTACGGCCAGCCGGCCGAGCAGATTCACGCCGTGCAGCTGGAGATGTGTCAGCGCTGCTATATGAGCGAACAGCCGCCCTACGCCTACGACCCCGAGCTGGCCGCCCAGGTGCAGCCCCTGATCCGCCAACTGCTGAGCAGCTTGCTGCAGTGGCAGCCCCAGAACCCCCAGGTCTGAGCATGAACGCGATCAACAAGAAGTTCTGGGCGGCGCAAGCCTGGGTCGAAGGGCGCTGGCAGCACGATGTGCTGCTGGAGGTGGGTGCCGATGGCCATTGGCTGCACGTGCAGCCAGGCCAAGCCTGCCCCGAGGGTGCGACGCGCCTGGAGGGCCCGGTCATCCCCAGCCTGGTCGACACCCACAGCCATGCCTTCCAGCGCGCCTTTGCCGGCCTGGCCGAGAGGCGCGAGGCGGGCGAGGACGATTTCTGGTCCTGGCGCGACCGCATGTACGGCCTGGCCTTGCGCGTCACGCCCGGGCAGCTGCGCGACATCGGCGCCCAGCTCTACCTGGAGCTGCTGCAGGGCGGCTACACCCAGGTCTGCGAGTTCCACTATCTGCAGCATCGGGAGGACGGCAGCGCCTACCCCGATGAGCTGGCCATGAGCTGGGCCCTGGCCGACGCGGCCGCCGAAGTGGGTCTGGGCCTGACCCTGCTGCCGGTGCTGTACGCCCATGCCGGTTTTGCCGAGCCGGCCCTGCGCCGCGACCAGCGCCGCTTCGCCACCGATGCGGCCTGGGTCTGGCGCGCCAGCGAGCGCATCCGCGCCGCCGGCCGGCCGCTGCTCCATGCCGGCGTGGCCCTGCATTCCCTGCGCGCCGCCCATGCCGGCGACATCCAGGAGCTGCAGGCCCTGGTCGGCGAGGCCGATATCCCGATTCACATCCACATCTCCGAGCAGCAGCAAGAGGTGCGCGACTGCCTGGCCGCCACCGGCCAGCGGCCCATGCAGCTGCTTTGCAATGACTTCCAGCCCGATAGTCGCTGGCACCTGGTGCACGCCACCCACAGCACGCCCGAGGAGATCGCCCAGGTGGCGGCCACGGGCGCTTCGGTGGTGATCTGCCCCGGCACCGAGGGCAATCTGGGCGATGGCCTCTGCGATCTCTCCGGCTGGCTGGAGGCCGGCGTGCCCATCAGCATCGGCTCGGACAGCCATGTCACCCGCAACTGGGTGGAAGAGCTGCGCTGGCTGGAGTACGGCCAGCGCCTGGGTCTGCAGCAGCGCAATGTGGCGGCGGCCCCGGGCCGCGAGGCCAGCACGGCGGCACGTTTGTTTGAAGCCGTGCGTGCCGGCAGTGCGGCGCCGGCCGGCTTTCAGCAATGGGGGCTGGAGGCCGGCGCCCGGGCAGACTTCCTGGTGCTGGACCCACTGGCCAGCGGCGTCGCCGGTCTGCCCGATTCGGCCGTGCTGGACGGCCTGGTGTTTGCCTCCCAGGGTCAGGTCTTGCTGGCGGTCTATGTGGCCGGCCAGCGGCGCCTGCACCAGGGCCAGCATGAGTCGCGCGCCGAGATTGGCGCCCGCTTCCTGAAGACCATGGCGGCCCTGGCCTGAGCGGCCGCGCCCGAGGTTTCGGGCGCCCGGCAGGCCATGCCGGATGTTGCGATTTGGTAGATTTCCCGCGCGCTTTTCTTGAGTGTGCGATTAGCGTTTCGAATATGCTCTGCGGGCAAAGGGTTTTTCACCTTTGGGAGCTGACGATGCTGAATCTCCAGGATTTCACGGTGCGCGCTCGTTTGTATGCCTTGGCGGCCGTGTCCATGTGCATGCTTTTGCTGGTCGGTGGGGCCGGGCTGTACAGCCTGAATGAGGCCAAGACCACCTTCAGGCATTTTGTCGACAACGACAACCAGTCCCTGATCTACGCCTCGCGCCTGCGCGCGGAAGCCGGCAATTTGCGGCGTTATGAAAAAGACATGGTAATCAACCTCGAGGACGCTGCGGCGGTCGAGAAATACCGTGCCGACTGGAACAAGTCCTACGACATCTTCTTGAGCACCGGCAAGCAGTTGGGCGAGCTGGACATCCCGCCCGAGGAACGCAAGATCATCCAATCCGTCGAAGACGGCCTCAAGCAGTACAAGGCCGAGATGGAACCCTTCATGACCAAGCTGCTGGCCAAGGGCTTTGCCGATCCGTCCGAGGCCAACAAGGCGCTCGGTGCGGCCAAGAAAGCCATCCGCCCGATGGAGGAAAAGCTGGCCGAGCTGGTGCGTCTGATCGACAAGGACGCCGACGAGGGCGTGGCCGAGATCGCCCGCCATGAGCAGCGCACGCGCATGACCCTGATCTCCATCCTGGTCATCAGCCTGACCCTGATTGGCTTTTACACCTTCTTCAATCTGCGCTCCATCTTGCAGCCCCTGAGCCAGGTCAAGGAGTCGGCCGAGCGTATCGCCGGCCAGGATTTGAGCGAACGCATCCATGTCACCGGCCGCTCGGAAACATCGGACCTGATGCGTGGTGTGCAGGCCATGCAGGAGTCCTTGCGCGAGGTCGTGGGCAAGGTGCGCAGCGCCACCGACAACATCGCCAACGCCTCGGCCGAGGTGGCCATGGGCGGCAATGATCTCAGCCACCGCACCGAGCAGGCGGCCTCGAATCTGGAGGAAACCGCTTCGGCCATGGAGCAGCTGACCGCCAGCGTCAAGCACAACGCCGAGTCGGCCCGCCAGGCCAACCAGATGGCGGCCGAAGCCGCCGGCGTGGCCCAGCGTGGCGGTGAGGTGGTGGGCGAGGTGGTCAGCACCATGAGCCGCATCAGCGCTTCGTCCAGCAAGATCAGCGACATCATCTCCACCATCGACGGCATCGCCTTCCAGACCAATATCCTGGCCCTGAACGCGGCGGTCGAGGCCGCGCGTGCCGGCGAGCAGGGCCGTGGTTTTGCGGTGGTGGCCAGCGAGGTGCGCTCCCTGGCTCAGCGCAGCGCCGAGGCCGCCAAGGAGATCAAGGGCTTGATCACTGCCAGCAGCGAAAGCGTGGAGGCGGGCGCGGCCCTGGTGGAGCGCGCCGGCGGCACCATGCAGGATGTCATCGCCTCGATCGGCCGGGTCGGCAGCATCGTCGCCGAGATCAGCCACGCCACCGCCGAGCAAAGCACCGGCATCGGCCAGATCGGCCAGGCCATCAGCCAGCTAGACACCATGACCCAGCAGAACGCGGCGCTGGTCGAGCAATCGGCTGCCGCCGCACAGAGCTTGCAGACCCAGGCCGACGAGCTCTCGCGAGCGGTGGCGGTGTTCCGCCTCTGAGCCTCGGCCGCTTGCGCCGCACAGGCCCTGCCGTTCCGACGGCCAGGGCCTTTTTTTCTTTGGCGCCTCAGCGGCCCGTGTCTGCGCCGCCGCGCACGAACTCACGCAGCTCCTGCGCCATGCGCGCCAGCGAAGGCGGGTGGATGTACATCATGTGGCCGGCCTCGAAGTAGCTGACCTGGATCTTGCCGTGCAGGCTGCCGTGCAGGCCCAGGTGGCTGAGGGTGTAGTCGCCCGCCGCGTGCGGCGTGGCCAGGTCGTAGTAGCCGCTGGCCACATAGATGCGCATGTCCGGGTTGGCATGCATGGCGCGGCGCAGGCTGTCGCCGACATTGACGTACTTGCCCTCGAAGCCCTTCCAGGCCCAGGTGTTCCAGAGCGGTGCGATCACCAGATAGGGCTCATCGCGCTCGTACTTGAGCTGCTCGCGCAGCACCCGGTTGATGCCCACGGCGTAGGCGCCGACCAGGTTGTTCATGCCGGCATCGTCCTCGGGGTGCTCGCCAGCATCGTCGCGGTCCAGGCCCAGGAAGCGGCTGTCCAGCCGGCCAACGGTCTGGCCGCGCTCGCGCAGCAGTTCCTTGAAGAAGCGGAACTCGGTCGGCCGCAGATCGCAGCGCAGCAGGTAGGCCACGCTCAGGCCGCTGTAGGTCGAGAGGGTTTCGGCCACCTTTTGCCGGCGCTCCGGGCTCAGGCGTGAGCCCTGCATCAAGGCCAGCCAGTACTCGCCGTTGGCGAACTCCTCGGCCTCGCTGACGACTTGTTTCAGCGGCTTCTTCAGCTGCGCCGGTTTCAAGGCCTTGTGGTACCAGGCGGTGGCGGCGTAAGTGGGAAGAAAGAGCGGGAAGGGCAGTTCATTGCCGTGATCGAAGCCCAGGGTCTGGAAGTCCACGGCCATGGACACCAGCATCAGGCCGTTGAGGTGGATGTTGTGCTTGTCTTGCAAATGGCGCGACAGGCCGGCGGCGCGGGTCGTGCCATAGCTCTCGCCGATCAGGTACTTGGGGCTGGCCCAGCGGCCATTGCGGGTCAGGTAGAGGCGGATGAACTCGCCCACGGCGTCGAGGTCACGCTGGTATTCGTGGTATTCAGCCAGCTTCTCGCCCTCGGCCACGCGCGAGTGGCCGGTACCCACCGGGTCGATGAAGACCAGGTCGGAGTCGCTCAGCAAGCTGAACTCGTTGTCGGTGAGGGCGTAGGGCGGGGCGCCGCATTGGCCCATCTCATCGGTGGGCACACGCTGGGGCCCGAGCAGGCCCAGATGCAGCCAGACGCTGGACGAACCCGGGCCACCGTTGAAACTGAAGGTCAGGGGGCGCTCTGAGGCCGAGGCGGCCTTCTTGCCCTCGCGCTTCAGCGTGTAGGCGATGAAGAACACGCTGGCCCGGGTCTTATGCCCCTTGAACTGGCCTTTCTGGGCGCCCTCGGCTTCGCTGTGCACCTCTTGCAGGAGCAGCGTGCCGCAGGTGGCGGTGTATTCCAGCGTGCGCTTGCCCAGCACCAGCTTGTGTTCGGTGACCACCAGATGTTCGACGGGCGCCTTGTGGGCGTTGTCGCTGGCGGCGGGAGTGGAGGGGTGTTCGGCCGCGGACATGGCTTTCCTTTTCGGTGAGCGTGAACTGGGCAGCAGTTAGAGTGTCGCCCATGCACTCTAGCGCGCCCTTGGCCCCGTCCGACTCCCCCTTGCTGGGGCTTGATTTCAGCAGCGCACCGACGCGCCGCAAACCCGTCACCGTGGCCCAGGGCCGCCGCCAGGGTCAGGTCTTGCGCCTGGATGGTTTGCTGGCTTTTGAGACCCTGGCTCAGCTGTCCGAGTTCCTGAGCCGGCCCGAACCCTGGCTGGGTGGTTTTGACTTTCCCTTCGGCCTGCCGCGCGAGCTGGTGCAGGCGCTGGGCTGGCCGCAGGAATGGCGGGCCTTGATGGCGCATTACAGCGGCCTGAGCCGCGCCGAAATCCGCGCCACCTTTGCTGCATTCTGTGACGCCCGCCCAGCGGGCCAGAAGTTCGCCCACCGGGCCTGCGATCTGCCGGCTGGCTCTTCGCCCAGCATGAAGTGGGTGAACCCGCCGGTGGCCTATATGCTCCACGCGGGCGTCCCTGTGCTGCTGCAGGCCGGCGTGCACCTGCCGGGTCTGTGTGAGGGCGACCGCCAACGCGTGGCGCTGGAGGCCTACCCGGGCTTGTTGGCGCGTGAGTTTCTCGGCCGACGCAGCTACAAAAGCGACGAGCGCGCCAAGCAGACACCGGAGCGCCTGATCGCCCGCAAGGACTTGATCGATGCCCTGGAGCAGGGCCGCAGCCGCCTGGGCCTGCGCCTCAAGCTCAGCCACAGCCAGCGCGAGGCCCTGATCGACGACGCCAGCGGCGACCGTCTGGATGCCGTCTTGTGCCTGATGCAGGCCGGCTGGGCGCAGACCCAGCCCGGCTACGGCCTGCCGGCGGCGATGGACCCGCTGGAAGGTTGGATCCTCAGTGCCTGAAACAAATTCGAACAGCTGCGCCGAGCCGCGCTGACAACCCGGCCCAGAGCGCCCGCGTTGCCAGGGCCAGGGACACTAAAAATCCACCATCGAGAGGGACGTTTGTGAATCGACAGCGCTTTGTACGAATGATGGGCGCCGCCCTTTGCCTGGGTGCCTTGCCTGCGGCTCGGGCACGCGACCGTGATTCCTGGGACGCGGGCGACTACCTGATTCTTCATGCCCGATATGGCACGGCGCAGCAGCACGTGGATGTCAGCGCGCAGCTGCGTCGTCTGGCGCGCCGCGATGGCCATTTCCAGGTCAACAACGAGGTGCTGGGCGTGGACCCCGACCCCGGTCAGCGCAAGACCTTGCGCATCATGACCCGCGATCGGGACGGGCAGCGACGCTTGTTCGAGTATGCCGAGTACAGCCTGGTCGATGGCAGCCACTTCATCGGCTGGCGGCAAGGCGATTGGGGCCATGCCGAGGGGGGCGATTGGGACTTCATCGAGCACCGTGATCCGAGTCCGCCTGGCGGCGGGCGTGGCCAGGACGATGGGCAGTATGAGATCGTCCGCGCGCTCTATGGCACCGAGCGCCATCAGATCGATGTGACGCAGGAGCTGCGCCGCGTGGCACGCCGCGACCGGCGCGTGCGGGTGGTCAACGACCTGTTCGGCGGCGCCGATCCGGCGCCCGGCCGAGGCAAGACCCTGTGGCTGGAGACGCGCACGCTCAGCGGTCGCCAGCGCCGCTTCGAGTATGAGGAAGGCAGCTGGATCGACGGTGAGATGTTCCTGGGCTGGGGCTCGGGCGGCCCTTGGCGCGAGGATGACAGCGGCCCGCCGCGGCCGGGATATCGGCCCCTGCGCATCATCAGCGCCCGCTACGGCGAGGGTGGCCGCAGCGCCGACGTCAGCGATCTGCTGCGCGCCCGGATTCAGCGCAACAGCCTGCGCCTGCGGGTGGACAACGGCTCTATGGGCGGCGATCCTTCGCCTGGCCGGCGCAAGCAGCTGACGCTGACCTACGCCTTCGAGGGCGAGGACATCCGCCAACTGCGTGTGGATGAAGGCGAGTGGCTGAGCCTGCCCTGAAGGCGGGACTCAAGCGAAACGCAGAATTTCTGCCAGTGGTTTGCGCGGCTTTTGCGGCCAGTTGCCTTCCGCGGCGTAGCCGACCGGCAGCAGCATCACCGGCAGGACCTCAGGCGCCAAGCCAAAAGCCAGGCTCAGTCCTTCGGCATCGAAGCCGCTCATGGGGCAGGACGCCAGCCCCATCCCCTCAGCGGCCAGCATCAAGGTCATGGCCGCCAGGGAGGCGGAGCGAATCGCCTCGTCGCGTTGCGCTTGCGCTTGCTGCTCCAGCGCGGTGGTGGCCATCTGCTGCCAGCTCTGGCTGACGGTGGCTGGCAACTGCCCGGCTGCGACCATGGGCTCCAGGGTCTGTGCGAGTTTGCGGTGGGCGTTTAGGGTGCCGCAGATGATGAAGGTGACAGCGGCGTCTTCGACCTTGTGCTGGCCATAGGCCAGCTTCGCGAGCCGGGCCTTGGCCTCGGCGGTCTGCACGGCGATGAACTGCCAGTTTTGCAAATGAAAGGCCGAGGGCGCCCGCCCGGCCAAGCTGGCCAGCAACTCGATCTGGGCAGGGCTCAAGCTGCGATGTCGATCGAAGTGGTTGCTGGAGGCGCGTTGTTCAATCAAGGTCTGGATGTTCATGGCATGTGGGGGGCTTTAAGCCGGGAGTGAGAAAGAAGGCATGGAAGGAGCTTGCGTTGCACATCGCCGTCAAGCCTTGGTGCCTGGTGCTGCGCTGCTCAGGCTGGCGCGCTGCACCAACGCGATGCTGATCAGCACACCCAGAAAACCGAGCGCGCCGATCGGGCTGAGGCCTTGATCCAGCCAGAGCCAGCCCAGCAGCACGGCGCACAGCGGGCTCAGCAAGCCCAGGGACGCCACCGAAACGGGCGGCAGCACCCGCAGGCCGCGGAACCACAGGGCGTAGCTCAGCAAGGTGCCGATCAAGCTGAGGTAGAGGTAGGCGCCGGCTTCGCTGGCGCTGATCTGCGTCAGCGCCGGGTCCAGCCAGAGTGCCCAGGGCAGCAACATCAGGCCACCGAGCAGCAGCTGCCAGCCTGTCAGAGGCAGTACCGGCAGATCGGTGCGCCAGCGTCGTGACAGAAACGTGCCTGCCGCCATGCAGGCGGCGCCAGCCAGGGCTGCGCTCACACCCACGGCATCCCAGGCCGCCCCGGGTGCCAGCAGCAAGGCGGCCATGCTCAGCACCCCGCCCGTGCCGGCCGCCAGGGCCAGGCGGCGCGGCCTCCGGCCATCCATCGCCCAGGCCATGGCCATCACCAAGAGTGGCTGGATGGCCCCCACCACCGCCGCCACGCCGCCGGGCAGGCGGTAGGCGGCCACGAAGAGCAAGGCCTGGAAGGCGCCGATATTGAGCGCTGAAAGCAGGGCCAGCGGACCCCAGTCTTGGCGTCTCGGCCACTGGCGAAAGCACAGCAGCAGCAAGAGCCCCGCTGGCAGGCAGCGCAGGGCGGCGGCGGTGAAGGGGCGGCCGGCTGGCAGCCATTCACTGGTCACCAGATAGGTCGTGCCCCAAATCAGAGGGGCGACGGCGGTCAGCAAGAGCTGCGTGCCGAGCGGCGTTTTTGTCGTGTTTGGCTTCATGGATTTATCTTGAATTCAAGATAAATATCGCAGGAGATAATCTTGAAGTCAAGATAATTTGGAGATCAGGCCATGGCACGAGAGACAAGCGCTGGCGCGGAGGACGCAGTTGATCGCATCCTGAAGCAGTGGCAGGTAGAGCGGCCGGATCTGGCGCTGGAAGCCATGGCCACGATTGGTCGCTTGAAGCGCTGCGCACAGCTGCTGCAGCGCCGGCTGGAGGCTAGGTTCGAGCAGTTCGGCCTGAGTGCCTGGGAATTCGATGTCCTGGCCACTTTGCGGCGCTCCGGCGAGCCCTATTGCCTCTCGCCCTCGGTTCTGCTCAATTCCCTGATGGTGAGCTCGGGCACCATGACTCATCGAATGCAGCGCCTGGAATCCGCCGGCTGGGTGGAGCGGGTGCCCAACCCGGAAGATGCACGCAGCCTGCTGCTGCGCCTGTCACCTCAGGGCTTGGCCCTGATCGATCAGGCGGTGGAGGCTCATGTCGCCAACGAAGAGGCGATTCTGGCGCCGCTCAAGAGCAGCGAGTGGCGCGCCCTGGATGCTGGCTTGGTGGCCTTGCTGGCGACACTGGAGCCTGCGGCCTCCTGATTGGCCTGTAGGGCACCTGAGGAGTCGATTCGGCGGTGCTCGCATCCCGCGGCGCCGCCGAGTCCCGGTCGATCAGCCTTGCTTACTTGCGCATGAGGGTGGATTTGCCGAAGAGAGATTCGATCAAGTCCACCGCCACCTTGGCCGTCTTGTTCTGCAGGTCCAGCGCCGGGTTCAGCTCCATCACGTCCAGCGAGGCCAGGAAGCCGGTGTCGGCGATCATTTCCATGCAGAGCTGGGCTTCGCGATAGGTCGGGCCGCCGGGCACGGTGGTGCCCACGCCGGGGGCGATGTCGGGGTCGAGGAAGTCCACGTCGAAGCTGACGTGCAGATGGGTGTTGGCGTCCAGCGTGGCCAGGGCCAGTTCCATGGTGTGGCGCATGCCCATCTCGTCGATGTAGCGCATGTCGAAGACTTCCAGCTCCTGCTCGTTGACGAAGCGCTTTTCGCCGGCGTCCACGCTGCGGATGCCGATCTGACGCACCCACTTGGGGCTGATGGCCGGCACCTTGCCGCCGATCTCGATCAGCTGCTGCGGGCCAAAGCCGCACAGGCAGGCGACCGGCATGCCGTGGATGTTGCCGCTGGGCGTGAGGGCGCTGGTGTTGAAGTCGGCGTGGGCGTCCAGCCAGAGCACGCGCAGCTTCTTGCCCACATCGCGGCAGTGCCGGGCCACGGCGCTGATCGAGCCCAGACCCAGGCAGTGGTCACCGCCGAGCAGGATGGGCATGCGGCCGGTCTTGAGCTCGGCGTAGACCGCGTCGTGCACGGTCTGGTTCCAGGCCGTCACCTCGTTCAGATGTCGGTAACCATCGACCGGCGGCAGCCAGGGGTTGGACGGGCCGCTGAGGTTGCCACGGTCCAGCACATCGACGCCGTGGCTCTGCAGCGCCGCGGCCAGGTCGGCCACGCGCAGGGCTTCCGGGCCCATGCTGGCACCGCGCGCACCCGCACCGATGTCGGTGGGCGCGCCGATCAGGGAGACGGATCGAAGTGTGGTCATGTCAGTGGTCCTGTGTTGTTATGTGTGGGGTGGGTCGGGGAGGGCGGTGTCAGTCGGCAGCGTCGCAGTCGAGGGCGCCGGGGTTCATGTCGTATTCCGATTCGAGCAGGGCCCAGGCTTCCTCGGCGCTCTCGACGAAATGGAAGAGCTTCTCGTCGCCGGGGCTGATCATGCCGGTCTCGACCAGCCAGTCGAAGTTGATCAGCCGGGTCCAGAACTCGCGGCCGAACATCAGGATGGGCCGGCGCCGGCTCTTGCCCGTCTGGATCAGCGTCATGGTCTCGAACAGCTCGTCCAGGGTGCCAAAGCCTCCGGGGAAGCAGACCAGGGCCACCGAGCGCATCAGGAAATGCATCTTGCGCAGGGCGAAGTAGTGGAAGCGGAAGCACAGCTCCGGCGTGATGTAGGGGTTGGGGTGCTGCTCGTGCGGCAGCACGATGTTCAGGCCGATGCTCTTGCCGCCCACCTCGTAGGCGCCGCGGTTGCCCGCTTCCATGATGCCCGGGCCGCCGCCGGTGACCACGTAGATGGGGTTGTGGCGCTGCGTGGAGACGGTGGTGACCAGGCTCGAAAAGCGCCGCGCTTCCTCGTAGTAATGGCTCATGGTGAGCTGCATCTCGGCGCGTTTGAGCGCCTCGGCGTCGCCGCTCTGGCGGGCTTGCTCAACCTTCTGCTCGGCCGCTTCGCGCGGCAGGATGCGGGCGCTGCCGAACATCACGATGGTGGACTTGATGCCCAGCTCCTGCTGGATCAGCTCGGGCTTGAGCAATTCGAGCTGCATGCGCACCGGGCGCAGATCGTCGCGCAGCAGGAACTCGTTGTCGTCAAAGGCCAGGCGGTAGGCGCTGCCGGGCTGGTCATAGTTGGGCTGCGGCACGCCGCGCCGCGCTTCCTGGACTTCTTCCTTGGCGCTGGGGAAATTGCGGGCGATCAGGGGTTTGCGCTTGTGGCTCATATCGGGGTCGTGGCTGCGGCATGTGGGAGGCCGCTGCGGCAAGTCAGAGACGGTGTGTCACCGCCGGGCGGCAGCTTACGGGAAGCTGCGAGGAATTTTCTTTCGTAAATTTCTTGGAAATCGATGTTTCGTGTGTGTTTCAGTCAGGCGTTGCATTGGCAAACGCTGCAGCCGGGGTCTTTCTGCACGAGTATTTCGCTCCATTCCATGCGTTTGCCGTCCAGCATGAGCAGGCGGCCTGACAAGGGCTCACCGGCACCCAGCAGCACTTTCAGGGCCTCGGCGGCCTGCATGCTGCCGATGATGCCCACCAGCGGCGCCAACACGCCCATGAGGGCGCAGTGGGCCTCTTCAAAGCGGCTGTCGGGTGGGAACAGGCAGGCGTAGCAGGGGGCGTGGCCGCTGCGGCTGTCGTAAACGCTGATCTGGCCATGCCAGCCGGTGGCCGCGCCCGACACCAAGGGCACGCCGTGGCGCACACAGGCCCGGTTGACCGCCTGGCGGGTGTCGAAGTTATCGCAGCAGTCCAGCACCACATCGGCGCTGCCCACCAGCTCATCGAGCAAGGCCGCATCGGCGCGTGTCTGCAGCGTGCGCAGCTGGGGATCGGGGTTGATGGCGGCCATGGCCTCGGCGGCCGATTCGACTTTGGGGCGGCCGATGCGCGCTTGCGTGTGGGCGATCTGGCGCTGCAGATTGGTCAGCTCGACCGTGTCGTCATCGACTAAGCTGATGTGGCCGACGCCGGCGGAGGCCAGGTAAAGCGCGGCCGGTGAACCGAGGCCGCCGGCGCCGATGATCAGAGCCCGGGATTGCAGCAGGCGCTGCTGGCCTTCGATGCCGATCTCGTCCAGCAGGATGTGGCGCGAGTAGCGCAGCAACTGTTCGTCGTTCATGGCGCGAGCATAGCGCGCGGCGCCCATGAAAAAGGCCCGCTGGAGGGCGGGCCTGATCGGGGGAGCTGGGCTTACTCGGCCGTCTTGGCCTCGGCCTTGCGCTCCACCGCGGTCTTGGACACCAGCACTGGCTGGCCCTTGAGCTGGTTCAGGGCTTGCGCCAGCTGGAAGTCCTCGGCGCTGCCGAACTCGGGCAGGGGCTTGGGCGGCTCGTTCTTCTTGGCGTACTCGGCTTCGAGCTTCTGGCGCGCTTCTTCGCGGGCCTTCTCGCGGGCTTCGTCCTTGACCTCGTCCTTGCCGCCCAGGTGCTTTTCCAGATCGGCTTCGCGGGTGCGCAGGGCGGCGAAGACATTGCCTTCGGCGGTTTCGTCCAGCTGGATGTCGGGCACGATGCCCGTGGCCTGGATGGAACGGCCGCTCGGCGTGTAGTAGCGCGCGGTGGTGATCTTGAGGGCCGTGTCCGGGCTCAGCTGGCGCACGGTCTGCACCGAGCCCTTGCCAAAGGTCTGGGCACCCATGATCAGTGCACGCTTGTGGTCTTGCAGGGCGCCGGCGACGATCTCGCTGGCCGAGGCCGAGCCTTCGTTGACCAGCACCACCAGCGGCACCTTCTTCAGTGCAGCCGGCAGGCGCTTGAGCGGGTCGTTGCCGCCGCGGCGCAGGTAGTAATCGGGGCTAGCCTTGAAGCTGGCCTTGGAGTCGGCGATCTGGCCGTTGGTGCTGACCACTTCGACATCCTTGCTCAGGAAGGCCGAGGAGATGGCCACCGAGGCTTCCAGCAGGCCGCCCGGGTCATTGCGCAGGTCCAGCACCAGACCCTTGAGATTGGGTTCCTGCTTGTAGATCTCTTCCAGCTTCTTGGCGAAGTCTTCGACCGTGCGGTCCTGGAACTGACTCACGCGCAGCCAGGCGTAGCCTGGCTCGATGACCTTGCCGCGCACGCTCTGGGCGCGGATTTCTTCGCGCACGATGGTGACGGGGAAGCTGCGGTTCTCGCTCTTGCGGTAGATGGTCAGCTGCACCTTGGTATTGAGCTCACCGCGCATGCGCTTGACGGCTTGGTCCAGGCCCAGGCCGCGCACCAGGGTGTCGTCGATCTTGCTGATCAGGTCGCCGCTCTTGAGGCCGGCGCGGAAGGCGGGCGAACCTTCAATCGGCGAGACGATCTTGACCAGACCGTCTTCCATGCCGATCTCGATGCCCACACCGACGAATTTGCCGGTCGTGCCTTCGCGGAATTCCTTGAAGTTCTTCTTGTCGAAGAACTGCGAATGCGGGTCCAGGCCAGACACCATGCCGGCGATGGCGTCGTTGATCAGCTTTTTCTCATCGACCGGTTCGACGTAATCGGACTTGACCATGCCGAACACGGCGGCGAGCTGCTGCAGCTCTTCCAGCGGCAGCGGCGAAAGACTGCTGCGGGCATTGGCCTGCAATTGCATCGTGGTCAACGCGCCTGCAACGGCGCCCAGAGCGAGCCAGCCGGCAACTTTCAATTTGGCACTCATGATGCGAGCCTGTCCTGTCGGTGAAATTCAGCGAGATCGTGGAGTCTGTAGCGTAACAGTCGCGCCAAAACCACGCCTTCAGTATATGCCCGTGGGGCTTTCGCTTGCTGGACAGACGGGCGGTTTTGGGGTCTCAAATCGCTGAAAACCGGTGAACAAAGCGACGAAACGCAGGGCTTTCATGCGGCTTTACCGCGGCTTTACGTTTCGGGTGACTTTCGACACCGGCCTGGCGGACCGGCTTCAGGCGGCCGCGCTTTCGTTCGTCGCCGCGGCCGGCGCCGGGAAGGTCACCACATGGTCAACCAGGGGGCGGATGCCAATCCACTCGCCCACCTGGTGGTCGTGGTGCGAGGGCACATGGGCCTTGATGCGGTCGCCGGTGGCCAGGCGCAAGGTGTAGAGGAAATCGGCGCCGCGGAAAATCTTGCGTTCGATTTGCGCTTTCACCGGCGCGGCGTCGTCGTGAATGATGTCGTCGGCACGCAGCAGGACCTCGCACAGACCACCCTCGAAAGCGCTGGCCAAGGCGCAGGCATCGGCGTCCACCAGGGCGCCCAGGGGCGTCAGCACCTCGGGGCCCGATTCACCCTGGACGATGCGGCCGGGCGTGAAGACGCTGTGGCCGATGAAATCCGCCACAAAGCGCGTGGCCGGGCGGTGGTAGACGGTGTAGGGCGCATCCCACTGCTCCAGCCGGCCCTTGTTCATCACGCCGACCACATCGCCGATGGCAAAGGCCTCGGACTGGTCGTGGGTCACGAACAAGGCGGTGGTGCCGCTGGCGTGGAGGATGGCGCGCAGCTCTTGCGAGAGGTGCTCGCGCAGATCCACATCGAGGCTGGAGAAGGGTTCATCCAGCAGCAGCAGGCGCGGCGCCGGTGCCAGGGCGCGGGCCAGGGCCACGCGTTGCTGCTGGCCGCCGGAGAGCTGGTGCGGAGCTCGCTTGGCCGCATGGGCCAGGCCGACCAGATCGAGCATGTCGCCGATGCGGCGCTCGCGCTCGCTGCGGCTCAGGTGGCGCAGACCAAAGGCGATGTTGTCGGCCACCGACAGGTGGGGAAAGAGGGCGTAGTCCTGGAACACCATGCCGATGCGCCGGGCCTCGGGGGCCAGATGCAGGCCGCGGGCGGCATCGGCCAGGGGCTCGTGTTCGATCAGGATGCGGCCGCTGTTCAGTCGCTCCAGGCCGGCGATGCAGCGCAGCAGTGAGGTCTTGCCGCAGCCCGAGGGGCCAATCAGCACGCCGATCTGGCCGCGCGCCAGGCTCAGGCTGACGCCGTCGACCGCGCCGGGCCGGGCCGTGCTTGTTGTCGTGGCAGTGCCGGGTGTGCCGGTGGCCGCGGCCGGGCCTGGCTGTGGGCTGTGGGCGGCACCGGGGTAGCGCAGGCCGATCTGGTCGAGGGCAAGAAACATGGCCTTTATGATAGCCGCCTGCGCCGTTTGTTTCGAATGCGGATCGTTCGCATTTGCTTGACTCAGCTCAAGTCGGTGTGTGGCGGCGCAGGCCGGGCGCGCTGCGCTGGCAGTGGCTTTGTCGGCTGCCCGGTTTGCCTGTGCCTTGTTAGTTGCTGTTCCTTTCTGCCTTCCGCCCACCGTTCGCATGCTGCGTCTGATCACTGTTGTTTGCCTCTTGCTGGCTGTGCCGGTGTTCGGTGTGCTCGGCTCCTGGTTCGGTCTCGATGCGCAAAGCCTGGCTTTGTTGCGCCACCAGCTGGAGACGGTGCTGCCGGCGTATGCCGCCTCGTCTCTTGTGTTGTCGGTGTCGGTGGCTTTGGGTGTGGCGGTGCTCGGTGGGGCCACCGCGGCCGCCGTCAGCCTCTTTGATTTTCCGGGCCGGCGCTTGTTCGAATGGGCTTTGCTCCTGCCCATGGCCATGCCGGCTTATGTGGCTGCGTATGCCTACACCGATGCGCTGCAGTACAGCGGCGTGCTGCAGACCTGGCTGCGTGAGCTCATCGGCAGCAGCAAACCCATGTGGTCCGATGTGCGCAGCCTGCCGGGTGCGGTGCTGCTGTTCGTGCTCTGCCTCTACCCCTACGTCTACCTGCTTACCCGTACGGCGCTCAGCGAGCGCGGCGTGACGCTGATGGAGACCGCTCGCATCCTCGGCGCCGGCACCTTGCGCCGCGTGCGCGAGGTGGCCTTGCCCCTGGCCCGCCCGGCCCTGGCTGCCGGCGTGGCGCTGGCGCTGATGGAGACCCTGGCCGATTACGGCGTGGGCTCTTACTTTGGCTTGAACACCTTAACCACCGGCATCTACAAGGCCTGGCTGGTGATGAACGACCGCATGGCCGCTGCGCAGCTGGCCTCGGTGCTGCTGCTGGCCGTGGCGGGCTTGCTCTGGCTGGAGCGGCGCGCGCAGGCCCGCTTGCGCTTTTCCAGCAGCCGCGCCGGCGCCCAGCATGCGGCCGAGGCGCGGCCGCTGCGCCTGCACGGCGCGGCTGCGGCCCTGGCCGTGGGCCTGTGTGCGCTGCCCATCCTCCTGGGCTTTGTGCTGCCGGTGCTGGCCTTGCTCAAGCTGATGTGGCTTGAGGCGCGCTACGGCGAGTTCGGCCTGCCTCTGGCCCGGTTCGCGCAGTGGGCCTGGACCAGCTTGCAGCTGGCCGGCCTGTCCGCCGCCCTGGCCGTGGCCATGGCCCTGGTGCTGGCCTACGCCGGCCGCATGAGCGCCGGTGCTGCGGCCCAGCGCGGGCCAGGAACCGGGCTGCTGAAGCTGTCCACGCGCGTGGTGTCTCTCGGTTATGCCGTGCCTGGCGCGGTGATCGCGGTAGGCATTCTGCTGCCCCTGGGCTGGCTGCAAACCCATGCGCCGCAGCTGGGCCTGACGGGCGTGGTGACCGGCACGATTGTCGGCCTGATCTATGCCTATCTGGTGCGCTTCTCGGGCGTGGCCTTGCAATCGGTCGAGGCCGGCTATGCCCGCATCTCACCCAATGTGGACGAAACCGCCCGTCTGCTGGGCGCCAGCCGCCGGCGTGTGTTCTGGGAGCTGCATGCGCCGCTGCTGGCGCGCTCCAGCCTGGCCGCCGCCTTGCTGGTGTTTGTGGATGTGATGAAAGAGCTGCCCGCCACCTTGGTGCTGCGCCCCTTCAATAGCGACACCCTGGCCGTGGTGGCCTACCAGATGGCGCGCGACGAGCGCCTGGGCGAGGCTGCGTTGCCCTCGCTGGCCATCGTGCTGGTGGGGCTGGTGCCGGTGCTGATGCTCTCGCGGGCGATGCGCCAGCGATGAGCGCTCTTCTGCCTCTGGCCGCGCAAACAAGGGGTCAGTTCGGGGCCTGATCGCCCGATCCCCAAGGCCGGCCCGGCGTTACCGTAGCTTCACATTGATTGCCTCGTTTGCAAAGGTGTGCCCATGAGCTCAAGCCCCGTGCTGCCGGTCAAGACCTACCAGGACATCGTCCCGGACTACACGACCTATGTGCAGTTCCAGACCGAGAAATGGGCCTCGCACGAGATCACCGTGCCCAAATGGGAGCAGGGGCAGCAGCGTTATCTGAACGCGGTGTTTGCCGAGGTGCCCCGCGATCTGCGCATTGCCGACATCGCCTGCGGCGACGGCGTCGGCCTGCGCTATTTCAAGCAGATGGGCTTCAGCGATGTGATTGGTGTCGAGTTCAACGAATCCAAGCTCGAGCGCGCCCGTGAGAGCGGCTACCCGGTGATTGCCGGCGATATGCACGAGCTGGTCAATTTCGAAGATGCGAGCGTGGACATCGTCTACTCCTCCCACACGCTCGAGCACGCCTATCAGCCGGCCAAGGTGCTGGCCGAGTTCCGCCGCATCCTGCAGCCCAATGGCGCGCTCTTCATCGTCTTGCCCTATCCCGACCCGGGTCACTGGAACGACGAGGCCCATGGCGCCAAGTACGAGCTGGGCACCCATCTGGACGACGAAGGCGCCAGCGTGATCCGCTACTTCGAGAACGCCGGCTTCAAGCTCTTGAGCGGCATGTTCGACAACTTCCGCGAACCCGAGATCTGGTTGATCTTCGCGCGCAGCAGCGACAACTGAAGGGCTCAGGGCTGCGTGGTCCCTCCGACAGGAATCGAACCTGTATTTGCCGCTTAGGAGGCGGCCGTTCTATCCATTGAACTACGGAGAGACGCGCCCGGTGGCCCAGGCGGCGCGAATTCTCGCATGAAAGATCGGCAGGCCACGCGGCTCCGGCGCTGATGCTGCCGACTTCCGCTGCAATCCTGCGTTAGGCGTCGGCGGCTTTCACTCCCACTTCCACTGCCAGATCAGGTCGAGCGCGTTTTCATCGCCGGCTTGGCCGCGCAGGGTGAAGCGCTGGGCGATGCGGTAGATCAGCTGCCAGCTGCCTTGCGTGGCGTTGAGGCCGCGCTCAAACGCCACATACCAGCGCTTGGACAGCTGCTTGCCCACACGCACCACGGTGCCGCGCACCTCGCCATTGCCCTCGCTGACCGACAACTCATCCAGGCCGATGGACTTGATGACCTTGCCGGTGCGGCTCTCGCCACCGCCGTTGAGCAGGGCCATGGCGGCTTTTTGCAGCAGGGCGGTGTCGCTGCGCTCGAGGTTGTCGGGCGCGCGGCCCAGCAGCAGCCAGGAGAGCTTGGCCGTGTCGGCCATATCGGGGTCGGAGAAGAGCTTGATGCGCGGTGACTGGGCGCTGCCGCCGATGGTCACGCCCACGCGCACCTCTTCTTCGCCGGGGCGGATGGCCAGGATGTCCAGGCGCGGGTTGTCCATCACGCCGCTGAAGGTGACCTGGCCTTTTTCGATCGTGAGCTTTTGGCCGTAGGCATCGACGCTGCCGTTGACGGTGCGGATGCTGCCGTGCAGCTGGGGCCGGCCCTGGGCCTGGGTCATCTGCAGCTCGCCGGCCAGCAAGGTGTCCACGCCGTGGCCGCGCACGCGCAGCTTCTGGCCCAGGTCGATGTCCAGCTTGAGCTTGATTTGCCGCCGTGCCGCGGTGGGTTCCGCCGGTGCCGCTGGTGCCTGCGCCACGCGCCGCACCTCAACGTCGTCATCCAGCTCGGGCGCATTGCCGCGCGAGAAATCAAACAGCCCGTCTTCGACATCAAGCTTGCCCTGCAGATCCAGGGCCTGGGCGTCCATGTGCAGGCGCAGCTGGCCGTTCACCGCCAGGCGACGGTCGACCCGGCGCAGCAGGGCGAACTTGCTGGCCTGGGCCTGGATGTCGGCCTGCGGCTTGGCGCCCAGCTGCAGCTTTCCTTGGGCATTGAGCTCGCCGTCGCCGGCGCGCAGGCGCAGCTGCTGCAGCTCGGCATGGCTGCCCTTGAGCTGCAGGGCAAAGCTGCCGTCTTGCACATCGATGCCCAGCAGCGGGTTGCGCAGGCCCAGCTTGCTGCCCTGGATCTGGCCCACCACCTGCGGGTCGTTGAGCTTGCCGGCAAAGCTGGCGCTGGCGGCCAGGCCGCCGGCCACGCGCCAGCCCGAGGGCACCCAGGCGCCCCAGGTGCTGAGGTTGTCCACCCGCGCTTCCAGCACGCCCTCCAGATGCGACTGCGCCGAAGGCCAGGGGTTGGCGTCGCCGCCCTCGTTGCGCGCCGTCACCGCACCGGCCAGCACGCCGATATTGCTGCCGGCAAAGGACTGGGTCAGGTGCCAGCGGCCGGGCGCGCCGATCACGCCCAGGCGCAGTTCACTAAGGCCCAGGGCCTGGGTGCCGCCATCATCGGTGACCTTGAGGTCGCCGCTGCGGCGCTGCAGGGACAGCTCCACGCCCAGCTGGGGCAGGGTGTGGATGCGGGCGCTGCCGTCCACCACCAGATCACCGCCCCAGCCGAAATCGGGCTGCCAGCGGGCCATCAGGGGCGCCACGGCCAGGGGTTCCAGGGCCAGGTCGAGCTGCAGCTGATCGGGCCCCTCGGCCGGCTTCCAGGCCAGCTGCTGCCAGCGCAGTCCGGCGCCCAGCAACTCCAGCCGACCGGGCTCCACCTGTGCGGCGCTGAGCTGGCCTTGCGGGCCGCTGTCCACGCGCAGGGCCAGGTCTTGCGCTTGCAGCCAGGGGGCGGGGGCTTTGTCGGCCGGTTTGGCAATTTTGCTGGCCGCTGTGGAGGCGGGCACGCGCGCGTCGAGCTTGAGGCCGCTGGCGCGCCACTGGCCGCCCTGGGCCCAGAGCTGGGCCAGTTCGCTCGCCGCAGGGCTGGCGGTTCCGGCCGTGCCCAGGCTGCCTTTGAGTCCGATCTGGAACTGGCTGCGGGAGGGCTGGTCGGCCGGCTGGTGCGCGGGGCGCAGGGCGGCGGGCAGCAGCGCCGTGCCCAGGCCGCTGAGCTGCAGCTGGTGCTGGGCCCAGCTGCCGCTGAGGTTCAGCTGAGCCTGGGGCAGCTGGGCCTCGGGGCTCTTGAGCTGCTCCAGGTCTAGCTGCAGGGCCAGCGGCGCGCTCAGGGCACTGGTGAGCTTGGCGTTCAGCCGGGCCTTGTCCAGGCTCAGCTGGTCGAGCTTGATCGCCTGGCCTTGCAGCTCGGTCTGGCTTTGCCAGCTCCAGCGTAAGGTGCTGCTGCTGGCGTTCTTGCCATTGGGCTTGTCCGCTTCGGCTCGGCCCTGCCAGGCCAGCTGTCCGCTCAAACTGCCGGCCAACTGGTGGGCGGGCTCGCCCTTGGCCAGGGCCGGAGCCAGGGCCTGCCAGAGCGGCTGCAAGGCTTGCAGCTGGGGCGCTTGCAGCTGCAGCTGGCCTTCCAGGCTGTGGTCGGCCAGCAGCTGGGCGCGGCCTTGCAGCTGGTTGCCGCCGGCCTGCAGATCGGCGCGCAGGGTGGGCACTTGCTGATCGTTGGCGCGCTCGTAGCTGAGGTCGGCGGCCAGCTCCATGCCGGCCTGGCTGCCGGGCAGCAGGCGCAGGCGGGCCTGGCCACGCGGGGCTTGGGCGAGCAGGCCGGCATTGCTTTGTTGGGCCGGGGCCTGCAGGTCGGCGCTGAGGTCCAGATCCAGGCGGGCGCTGGGGCCCGGCGCTTGGGGCCAGAGGCGGCGCAGCTCCGGCACCATGCCGCGGGCATTGGCCTGCAGCTGCCAGCCGCCGGCCAGGCTGCCGGGGCGGCTGAAGGCCAGCTTGGCACTGCCCTTGAGCTGGGCTTCGCCGGCCTGCATCAGCAGCTCTTGCAGGTCCAGGCCTTGCATGGACGCGACGGCGCTGGCTTGCAGGCGCACGGGGCTGTGGGCATTGAGCGGGGCGTTCTGCGGGCTGGTCGCCGCCGGTGCGGCCAGCTGGGCGCGCGCCGCAGCCGGCGTCACCGGGCCTGGCGGCAGCCAGCGGCCTTGCAGATCGGTCTTCATGCGCAGCTGCAGCGGCGGCGAGCTGGCGGCCGATTTCTTGTCGTGTTGGCCTGATGCGTCGTTGCTTGCTTCGATCAGCCCCTGCGAGGTGCTGAGCTCCACCGTGCCCGCGGCCAGCAAGCCGGCGGCGCGCGCATCCAGGCCCTCGCTGCGCAGGTTCTCCAGGCTCAACGTGAGCTGGCTGCCGCCGGCGCTGCTGCTCTTGCCGCTGCCACGCAGGCGGCCGGCGGGCAGGGCGCTGCTGCCCAGCAGCACATCGAAGGCGCGCAGCTGGATCTGGCTGGGGTCCTGGGCCGAGGCTTCGGCGTCCAGGCTCAGCTGGCGCACCGGCAGGCGCTGCTCGTTCCAGAGGCCGGCCGCGTGGTTGGCGAGTTGGGCTTTGATCAGCAGGGCGGGCTGCTTCGAATTTTTCTTGCCAGCCGTGCTGCTGTCGGCCTGCAGGCTCACTTGGCCGCTCAGCGCAGTTTTGGGCAGGCCCGACATCAGGGCCGAGAGGTCCAGCTGCTGCGTGTCCAGCTGCAGCTGGGGCAGGGGCCAGGCGGCGAAGGGGCGCAGCTGAGCCTGGGCCTGCAGCTGCTGGTTCTGGGCGCTCAGCGCGGCCTGGAGCTGCAGCTGGGCCAAGGGGCCGTGCAGCTCCAGCTGCGCGCCCCAAGCCGGCAGATCGGCCTGGGCGGCCGACTTCAGGCCCAGGCTGGCCTGCAGGGGCAGGCCGCTGCCGGCGCCCAGCGTGGCGCTGCCACTGAGCTGCATTTGGTCCCAGGTCAGCTGCTGAATCTGCAGTCGGTGCTCGGCGCCGGGGCTGTGGTCGGTCACCGTGCTGAGGTCCACCCGGGCCTGCAGCCCGCGCACCGGCAAGGGGCTCAGCGTGGGCAGAGACAGGCGTTCGACCTGCAGCTGCGCGATGTGCACGCCCAGGGGGATGGGCAGCTCCTCGGGCACCGGGCTGGGCTCGGCGCTGGGCGCCAGATGCACCGTCACCTGGCGGGCACTCAGGCGCTCGACCATCAGGTCGCCCCAGAGTAGGGGCGAGCGGTTCCAGGCCAGGCTCAGGCCAGTCCAGCGCAGATCGTCGATCTCGATGCGGTCCTGGCCGCCGGGGATGGTGAGGCTCAGGCGCTGGGCCGAGAAGTCGCCGATCAGGCTGCCCTTCGGCGCCTCGACCTGCAGGCCGGGCACTTGCTGCAGCAGCCAGCGGCTGCCCGCCTCGCTGCCCAGGCCCCACCAAAGGCCCAGGCCGGCGCTGCCGGCCAGCACCGGCAGGGTCATCAGTCCCAGCAGCAGGCCGCGGCCGCGGCGGGCTGGGGCGGGCTTGGGCGCAGGGCTGCTGTCGCCAGCGGGGGCGGCGGGCGTGCCAGGTGTGGATTCGGGTTCGCTCATGGGGCCGGGTCGGGGTTCGCGGCGTTGGCGCTCTTCATCATCATCATCAAAGCGCGATGCCAACGCTGAAATGCAGGCGCCATTTTTGGGTCTCCTGGCCGCGGGCCAGGTCCAGGCGCAAGGTGCCCAGGGGGCTGCGGTAGCGCATGCCGAAGCCGTAGCCGATGCTGGGCTTCAGGTCACGCCAGTGCTGGGCCGCCTGGCCGGCGTCCACGAACACGGCGCCGAGCAGGGCGGGCATGCTGGCGGTCAGGCCATGGGCCAGCTCGACGCTGCCGTTCCACAGGATGCGGCCGCCGGTGGCATTGCCATCGGCATCGCGCGGGCCCAGGTCGTCGAGGCCGTAGCCGCGCACCGTGTCATCGCCACCGGTGCGAAAGCGCAGCTTCTCGGGCAGGCCGACCTCCTGCGAAGCAAAGATCTGGCCCCACTCGCTGCGGGCGCTGCCGAACCAGCCGCCGGGCAGGGGCTGGTAGGCCTGCAGACGCACATGGCTGCGCAGAAATCCGCCGTTACGGGCTTCGGAGCTGTCGGCCCGACCGACGCCCAGCAGCAGGCTGGCGCTGTAGCCCCGGGTGGGGGTCAGCGGGCTGTCGAGCCGGCGGTGGATCCATTGCACATTGGCCGAGGCAGCGCCGGCGCTGATGGTGCCTTGCGGGTCGGTCTCGCGGGCGCGCAGCAGCTCCAGGTAGTAGGTGCGGTCCTGCCGCTCGGTCTCGCGGGTGCGGCCGGCGCGGGCGCGCAGATTGACCGTGGTCTTGTTGTCCACCACCAGGCGCTCCAGGAACAGGGCGCCCACATTGCGCTGCATATCGGGCTGCGGGTGCGAGCTCAGCTCCAGGTCATAGGAGCTGTTCTTCTGGCTGAGCTTGAGCTTGCTGCGCGCACGCAGGTCCAGGCCGAAGGGGCGGCGGTGGATGTAATCGGCGCCCAGGCGCGGGCCGCTGCCGGTGTCGTAGCCGATGCTGGCGGTCAGCTGCTGGCGCGGCGCCTCGCGCAGCTTGATGTGCACGGGCGCAGCTTCGGGCGGATCGCTGAGCGGCTGGATGTCGACATTGACGCTGTCGAACAAGGTGGTGCGGACCAGGCGCTCCTGGAAATCCAGCAGCAGCTGCTCGGTGTAGGGCTGGCCCACGCTGAAGCCGGCCAGGCGCTCGACGCTGCTGCGCGGTTGGTACTTGAGGCCCTCGATCTGTAGCTCGCCGAGGCGGAACAGCGGGCCGCTGTCCAGCTTCAAGTCCAGTTCGGCGCTCTGGGTCTCGGCATCGATGCGGGCGCTGTGGGTGTCCAGTGTGGCGAGCGGGAAGCCGCGCGCGCGGGCCGTGGCCAGCAGCTCGTTCTTGGCCTGCGACCAGCGCGGCTGTGAGAAGCCCTGGCCCAGGCCCAGCGACCATTGGCCTTGCAGGCGCTCGCGCAGGGCGGCCAGATCGGCGCCCGCCACCGGGGGCTGGTCCGGGGCCAGGGCACCGGCGAACTCGATCTGCAGCACCTTGACCCGGGTCTGCGGGCCGGGCTCGACCTTCACCGTCACCACCACCGGGCTGCCTTCGTTGCGGCTGACCTGCACCTGGGCGTTGAAGAAACCTTCGGTCTCCAGCAAGGCCTGGGCCTGCTGGGGCGCGGCCTGGATCAGGCGGCCCAGCTCCTGGCGGCTCAGTCGCTGGTCTTCGGGGGCGCTGCGGAAACGGGCCAGGTCCAGATGTTCCTGCAACAGATCGCGCAGATCGCCGGGCGCCTCGACCACCAAGTCGTACTCGGCCACCAGGCGCACTGGCGCGGCATCGGCGGCGGCGCCAGGCGCGGCGCTGGCCGGCGGTGGCTCGCTCTTCCAGAGGCTGCTGATCGAGGCGCAGCCAGTCAGGCCCGCCGCCGCGAACAGCAGGGCGCCGCGCAGCAGCCGGGGCAGGGTGTGGCTCATTGGCTGAGCAAACGCATCGCGCCTTCCAGGCCTTGCAGGGACAGGGGGAACATGCGGTGCTGCATCAGGTTCTGGATCAGGGACACGCTCTGGCGGTACTGCCAGACGCCTTGCGGCTCCGGGTTGATCCAGGCGTATTTGGGGAAGGCGTGGGTCAGGCGTTGCAACCATTCGGCGCCGGGTTCTTCATTGTTGTATTCGACACTGCCGCCGGGCTGCAGGATCTCGTAGGGGCTCATCGTGGCATCGCCGACAAAGATCAGCTTGTAGTCACGGTTGTATTTGCGGATCAGGTCCCAGGTGGGGGTCTTCTCGGCGAAGCGGCGGCGGTTGTTCTTCCAGACAAAGTCGTAGACGCAGTTGTGGAAGTAGAAGAACTCCAGGTGCTTGAACTCCGTCTTGGCGGCCGAGAACAGCTCTTCGACGCGGTGCACATGCTCGTCCATGGTGCCGCCCACATCCATCAGCAGCAGCACCTTCACCTTGTTGTGGCGCTCGGGCACCATGCGGATGTCCAGCATGCCGGCGTTGGCGGCGGTCTTGCTGATGGTGTCGCCCAGGTCCAGCTCCAGGTCCGAGCCCTCGCGGGCAAAGCGGCGCAGGCGGCGCAGGGCGACCTTGATATTGCGTGTGCCCAGCTCGAGCTGGTCGTCGTAGTCCTTGTAGGCCCGCTGCTCCCAGACCTTGACGGCGCTCTTGTTCTTGCTGGCGCCACCGATGCGTATGCCTTGCGGGTTGTAGCCGCTGTTCCCGAAGGGGCTGGTGCCGCCGGTGCCGATCCATTTGTTGCCGCCCTCGTGACGCTCTTTCTGCTCCTCGAAGCGCTTTTTGAGCGTCTCCATCAGCTCGTTCCAGCCCATCTTCTCGATGGCGGCTTTTTGCTCGTCGCTCAGTTCCAGCTGCAGATGCTGGCGCAGCCATTCCAGCGGCACCTCCTGGCTGAAATCGCTGAGCAGCTCCACGCCCTTGAAATAGGCGGCAAAGGCGCGATCGAACTTGTCGAACTGCGTCTCATCCTTGATCAGGGTGGTGCGGGCAAGGAAGTAGAAGTCGTCGATGGTGGCGGCGCCCTCGCTGCCGATCACGCCTTTCTCCAGGCCTTCAAGCAGGCTGAGGAATTCCCGCACCGACACCGGCAGCTTGGCCGCCCGCAGGGTGTAGAAGAATTTGATCAGCATGGGAGGAGGGGCAAGAAAGGTGGTGGCGCGCGCAGCGCGGGTGGGGCTTTGATTATCGGTGTCTGGCTTAACGCGGCTTGGCGGCTTTGGTGGACGAGGCCGCCTTCTTGGCTGCTGGCCCGCCATCATGGCGGGCCAGCCAGGCAAAGAACTCGCCGTACCACTGACGGCTGTTGCGTGGCTTGAGGATCCAGTGGTTCTCGTCAGGGAACCAGAGCAGGCGGCTGTCCACGCCGCGCGCCTTGAGGGTGTTGTAGTAGGCCAGGCCTTGGGCGTCGGGCACGCGGTAGTCCATGGCGCCGTGGATCACCAGGGTGGGCGTATTCATGTGCTGGGCAAAGCTGTGCGGGCTTTGCGAGGCGATCTTGGCCGGGTCGTCCCAGTACCAGCTGCCCAGCTCCTTGGCATGCCAGGTGTAGGCGTCGTCGGCAAACATGGCCTGCCAGTCGAAGCAGCCGGCATGGCACACATAGGCCTGGTATCGGCCGGCCGGCACATGGCCGTTCATCCAGGCGACCATGTATCCGCCGTAGCTGCCGCCGGTGGCGAACACGCGTTTCGCATCGGCCCAGGGCTGGGCCAGCAGCCAGTCGGTGCCGGCCTCGATGTCCTGCAGCTCCAGCTCACCCCAGCGGTGGGTGATGGAATCCAGGAAGGCGTGGCCGAAGCTGGACGAGCCGTGGTAGTTCACGCAGGCCACCACATAGCCTTGGGCGGCGAACACCTGGTGGTTCCAGCGCCAGTGCCAGCTGTCGCCAAAGGCGGTGTGCGGGCCGCCGTGGATGACATGCATCACCGGGTAGGCCTTTTTCTTCTTCGGGTTGAAGCCGGGCGGGTAGATCAGCCACATCTGGACCTCATCGCCCTGGCCGCCCTTGAGCATCACCTCCTGGTGCTGGCCGAACTCATGACGCTTCAAATGCTCGGTGTTGAAGCGCTCGATGCGCGCGCTGCTGCCGTCCTCCAGGAGGCGCGAGAGCCGCGGTGGGAACTGCACGCTGTCATGGTTCAGCACCACGGTGCCGGCGGCCAGCGCGAAGCTGCCCACATGGCCGCCCTCGAACAGAATCTCGGCCTGGCAGCGGCCCAGGTCGAAGCGCCAGAGGTGGCGGTGGCCGGCCTGTTCGGCGGCCAGCAGGATGGACAGATCGTCTTCATCCCAGACCAGGGGCGCGCTGACTTCATGGTCCCAGTCGGCCGACATCACGGCCCAGTGGCCGGCCGTGTCCAGCACGGCCAGCTGGCCCGGCATGGTGTGCTTCAAGCCCTGGTGGCTGGCGACGAAGGCCAGGTGCTGGCCGGCGTGGCTGTGGCGCGGCGCGCGGAAATCCCATCCCTCCACGTGCAAGAGCACGCGGTGCTGAGCGCTCTTGACCTCGACTTCGCCGAGGGCCAGGTCATGGTCCAGGCGCTTGTCTGCCTCGGGGTCGAAGGCGTAGACGATGCGGCGGCCATCGGGCGAGATGTCGAAGCTGTGCTCGTCGGGGTCGGCCAGGCTCAGGGCCAGGTCCGTGCCCTCGAAGAGATCGCGCACCTTGCCGCTGTCCACATCGACGACCAGCAGATGCGGCACCCGGCCCATGGGCACATGGTGATCCCAGTAGCGGTAGACGGCGTCTGCCGTGACGTAGCCGCTTTCCTTGCGGTCCTTGAAGTCCTTGAGCGCCTGCGCCTGAGCGGCCTGGCCTTTCAGCTCGGGCCAGACCCAGGAGATGAAGGCGATGCGCCGGCCATCCGGAAACCATTTGAAAGCCTGCACGCCAGTGGCGACGCCGACGCCGGGCAGGCCGATGCGACGGGCCTCGCCGCCGTCGGGGGCGATGACATAGAGCTGCGGCTCGCTGTCCTTGGCGCCTTCCTGCTCGCGCCGGGCGATGAAGGCAATGCGGTCGCCGCGCGGGCTCCATTGCGGGGCGCCGTCCTTGCTGTCGGGGCTGCCGGCCTGGGTCAGCTGGCGTGGCTCGCCGCCCAGGGTGGACAGCAGGTAGAGGTGGGACTCGGTCTTGTTGCTCGCCATGTCGCAGCGGCTGACGCTGGCCACGGCCTGGGCGCCATCGGGCGAGAGGCTGGGCGCGCCGATGCGCGCCAGGTCCCAGAGGGCCTCCACATCAAAAATTGTGTGTTTTGCTGCGCGTGGGGATGCCGCCATGGTCGGTTCTCGAAAGAGGGAGGAGGGAAAGAGGAGGCGCTACTTGCGGTTCAGGCCGTCGAGCTGGGCCAGCAGCGCGCGGGCCGCCCAGCGCCCGACACCACAGCCGCCCAGGATGAAGCCCAGGCCCAGCAGCTGGGGCAGCTGCCACTCGGTGCTGCCGATGAAATCAAAGCCCAGCGCGCGGCCCAGCTCCCAGCCGGCCAGGGCGCCCAGCACAAAGCCGCAGGCATCGGCCAGGCCTTGCTTCAGGCCTTGTTGCAGGTTCTTATCCATAGCGGCTTCAGCGATGCTGGCGCTGCATGAAGACCAGCTTTTCGAACAGGGTCAGGTCTTGCTCGTTCTTCAGCAAGGCCCCCACCAGGGGCGGGATCAGGTGCTCGGCACCCGGCTGGCTCAGGGTCTCGGGCGGCATGTCTTCGGCCACCAGCAGCTTGAGCCAGTCCAGCAGTTCCGAGGTGCTGGGCTTCTTCTTCAGGCCGGGCAGATTGCGCACATCGAAGAAGGTCTTGAGCGCGGCGGCCAGCAGCTCTTTCTTGAGGCCGGGGAAATGCACATCGACGATGGCCTGCATGGTCACCGGGTCGGGGAACTTGATGTAGTGGAAGAAGCAGCGGCGCAGGAAAGCGTCGGGCAGCTCCTTCTCGTTGTTCGAGGTGATGAAGACCAGGGGGCGGTGTTTGGCCTTGATCAGCTGGCGAGTCTCGTAGCAGTAGAACTCCATGCGGTCGATTTCACGCAGCAGGTCGTTCGGGAACTCGATGTCGGCCTTGTCGATCTCGTCGATCAGCAGGGCGACGGGCTGATCGGCCTCGAAGGCCTGCCAGAGCACGCCCTTGATGATGTAGTTCTCGATCTTGCTGACCTTGTCCACGCCTTCGATGCCGGAGAGCTGGCTGTCGCGCAGGCGGCTGACCGCGTCGTATTCGTACAAGCCTTGCTGGGCCTTGGTGGTGGACTTGATGTGCCACTGCAACAGTGGCAGCCCCAAACTGCGTGCGACCTCCTCGGCCAACATGGTCTTCCCGGTGCCCGGCTCGCCCTTGAGCAGCAGGGGCCGCTGCAGGGTGGCGGCGGCGTTGACGGCCAGCTTCAAGTCATCGGTGGCGATGTAGTGCTCGGAACCTGCGAATTTCATGGTTTGGATCAAAGTCCGGAAGGTGACGATTCAGTATAAGTGGCCCCCTATAATGCCCGTCGGTACAAGATCTAGACACCCCGGGACCATGAAAAAACTGCTGCAGATCTCGCTCGCTCTGGCCACTTTGTTCGGCGCCAGCGCTTCCGTTCTCGCCAAGGATGCCGCGCCTGCGGTGGCCGGCCAGGACAAGATCGCCATGTGCATTGGCTGCCATGGCATCCCGGGCTACCAAGCCAGCTTTCCTGAAGTGCACAAAGTGCCCATGATCGCCGGCCAGAATGCCAAGTACATCGCCGCAGCCCTGACGGCCTACGCCAAGGGCGAGCGCAAGCACCCGACCATGCGCGGCATCGCTCAAACCCTGAGCGAGCAAGACATCGCCGACATCTCGGCCCTGTACGAAAAGCAAGCCCCCGCCCAGGCCCTGCCGGAAACCCCGGCCGCTCCCTCGGCCCAGGTGGCCGAGCTGCTGACCAAGGGTGCCTGCGCCTCCTGCCACGGCGCCAACTTCAGCAAGCCCATCGACGGCGCTTATCCCAAGATCGCCGGCCAGCACGCCGACTACCTGAACGTGGCCCTGAAGTCCTACCAGACCGAAGGCAACGCCGTGGTCGGTCGCAGCAACGCCATCATGGCCGGCCAGGTCAAGCAGTTCAGCCATGCCGAACTGAAGGCCATCGCCAAGTACCTGGCTTCGTTGCCTGGCGATCTGCGCACCGTGCCGCAAAGCAAGTTCCGCTGATCCCGGCTTCTGCCGCAGCGTCAAAAAGCCGCCAATTTGGCGGCTTTTTTGTGCCTGATCGCCGGGTCGTGTCGGGCCGCTCTGGCCCATACTGGGTGGAAAGTTTTTGTGCTTCACCCCAGCGATTCGCTTTTCAGCCAGGCTCATGCTCAAGAAGATTCCCATCCAACAGGTTCAGCTGGGCATGTACCTCCAGTCCATGGAGGGCTCGTGGTTGTCGCACCCCTTCTGGAAGACCAAGTTCGTGCTGCGCGATCCGGCCGATCTGGAGGCGCTGCTGACCAGTGGTGTGCCCATGGTCTGGATCGATGTCAGCAAGGGCCATGATGTGCAGGATCAGGCCGTGCCTGACACCTTGGTCCAGGATCTGGTCGATGCACCCAGCCCGGCCCCGGTAGCGCCGCCGCCTGTCGAGGCGGCGCCAGCCGCCACCGTGGCTCCCGGCCCGGCGCGGGTCGAGCGGGTCAGCATGGGGTCTGAGATGGGCCGTGCCGCCCAGGTGGTCAACCGCTCGCGTCAGGCCGTCACGGCCTTGTTCGGTGAAGCCCGCATGGGCAAGGCCATCGATCCCGAGATGTGCCTGCCGTTGGTGGAAGAAGTCGCCGATTCGGTGTCTCGCAACCCCTCGGCCTTGATCAGCCTGGCCCGACTCAAGACCAAGGACGATTACACCTATATGCACTCGGTGGCCGTGTGCGCGCTGATGGTGTCGCTGAGCCGCCAGCTCGGTCTGGACGACACGCAAACGCGTGAAGCCGGCCTGGCCGGCCTGTTGCATGACATTGGCAAGATGATGATGCCGCTCGATGTGCTGAACAAGCCGGGGCAGCTGACCGAAGCCGAGTTTGACATCATGCGCTCCCACCCCATGCGCGGCTACATGATGCTGAAAGAGGGTGGGGCCGTGCCTGAGGCCGCGCTCGATGTCTGCCTGCACCACCACGAGAAGATGGACGGCACCGGCTATCCGCAAAAGCTCAAGGGTGAGCAGATCAGCCTGCTCGCGCGCATGGGCGCGGTCTGCGATGTCTACGACGCGATCACCTCCACCCGGCCCTACAAGGCCGCGTGGGACCCGGCCGGCTCCATTCAGCGCATGGCGCAGTGGACCGGGCAGTTCGACCCGGTGGTGTTCAAGGCCTTTGTGAAGAGCGTGGGCATCTATCCGGTCGGCAGCCTGGTCAAGCTGGAATCGGGTCGCCTGGCGGTCGTGATCGACCTGAACCCGCAGAACCTGGCTGCACCCGTGGTGCGGGTGTTCTATTCCACCAAGTCCAAGCTGCCGATTCCGGTGCAGATGCTGGACTTGGCCAACCCGGCCAACTCGGACCGGGTGGTGGGGCGCGAGTCACCGCAGGATTGGGGCTTCACCCATCTCGACGACATCTGGCGCAAGACCTGACCCCCCCCTTTTTTTCCTTTCCCCATTTCTTTGCGCAGTCCTCGCCGCGTGCGCAGCCACTCGGCTGAGGGCCAAGGTTTACCCCATGCGGCAGCTCATGCCGCGCTACCTACACTCGCGAAGTTCCTGGCTTGAGAGGTGCTCGCAATGAAGACCGCGTTCCGTTTGGTTCCGCTCTTGGCCGCTGTGGCCATGTCCTTGATGCTGCCGAGCATGGCCACGCGGGCGCAGACCCTGAAATGGGCCAGCCAGGGCGACCCCCAGACCATGGATCCGCACTCGCAGAACGAGAGCATGACCAATATGGTCAATGGCCAGGTCTATGAGCGCCTGACCAGCCGCGACCGCAAGCTCAACATCGTGCCGGGCCTGGCCACCGAATGGACCCAGGTCAACCCTTTGCTGTGGCGCGTGAAGCTGCGCCAGGGCGTTAAATTCCATGGCGGCCAGCCCTTCACCGCCGACGATGTGGTGTATTCCATTCAGCGTGCCAAGGAGTCGACCTCGCAGCTGTCCATCTACGCCAATGCCGTGGGCACGCCCCGCAAGGTGGACGAGCAGACGGTGGAGTTCGTGCTGACCGCCTTCAACCCGATCTTTCTGCAGCACCTGGACACGCTCTGGATCATGAGCAAGCCCTGGTCTGAGGCCAACCGCGCCACCCGGCCGCTGGACTTCAAGAACAAGGAAGAGGGCTTCACCAGCATGAATGCCAACGGCACCGGCCCCTACATGCTGGTCACCCGCCAACCTGGCATCAAGACGGTGTACAAGCGCAACCCGAACTGGTGGGGCAAGTTCGAGGGCAATGTGCAGGAGATTGTCCTGACGCCGATCTCGAACGACGCCACCCGTCTGGCCGCTCTGGTCTCGGGCGAGCTGGACTTTGTGCTCGACCCGGCGCCACGTGACATTGCACGCTTGCGCAACACCCAGGGCGTCAAGGTCGTCGACGGCCCCGAGAACCGCATCATCTTCATCGGCATGGACCAGGGGCGCGACAAGCTGCTCTACGGTCAGGTGCCCGGCGACAAGAATCCCTTCAAGGACCTGCGCGTGCGCCGTGCGCTCTACCAGGCGGTGGACATTGAGACCTTGCGCAGCAAGCTGATGAATGGCTTGAGCGTGCCGACGGGTGGGCTGACGCCGGCCTCCATCGCCGCCTACGACGACCCCAAGATCGAGGCGCGCTATCCCTTCGACATCGCCGCTGCGCGCAAGCTCATGGCCGAGGCCGGCTATGCCGATGGTTTCGAGGTCACGCTCGATTGTCCCAACAACCGCTACATCAACGACGAAGAGATCTGCCAGGCGCTGGCCGCCATGTGGGCGCAGCTCAAGATCAAGGTGCGGGTCTCGGCCATGCCGCGGGTGCTGTTCTTCCCCAAGGTGGAAAAGCTCGACACCAGCCTGTATCTCTATGGCTGGGGCGGCGCCATCACCGATGCCGAGTCCATTTTTGCGCCGGTGTTTCGCAACCGCGGCGAGCGCGGCATTGGTGCCTACAACTACGGCAACTGGCGCAATGACAAGTTCGACAGCCTGGCCGCCCAGTCCAGCGTCGAGATCGATCCCAAGAAGCGCGAGCAGCTGATCAAGTCGGCGCTGATGGAGCTGAAAGAGCAGTTCCAGGTTCTGCCCCTGCACCGCCAGATGATTCCTTGGGCGGCGCGCAGCAATGTGAGCGTGGTCCACCGGCCCGACAACTGGTTCGAGGTGGCCTGGGTGAACATCGGGCCGAAATGAGGCGTTCTCGCTGCAGCGGGCAGCAATAACGCGCCAAAAGCGCGTGCTTCTTCGGCGCTGGCGCCGAGAACTTGATGCCTAAGATGAGGGGAATAGCAGCCCGAGCGAGCCTCATCTCATGTCTTCCACGCCGCACCGTTCTCCTCCTGTCTTGCCGGGCCTCAAGGCCGGCTTGATCCTGCTGTCCAGCCTGGCTTTGGGTCTGGTGCTCAGCGCCTGTGGTGGCGGCGGGGGCGGCAGCAGCGGCGATTCCAGCAGCGGCGGCACCGACAGCGCGGCCGGCAGCACCACCTTCAGCGTGACGCCCACCCTCAGCGGCGTGGCTGCCGTCGGTGCGCCCCTGGCCAATGCCCAGATCAAGGTCATCGATGCCGCCGGCACCGCCCTGGGCAGCACCAGCACGCAGGCCAGCGATGGCAGCTACAGCCTCAGCCTGAGCAGCAAGACCGTCAAAGGCCCTTTGCTGGTGCAGGCCGTCGGCGTGGATTCGCAAGGCGTGCCCCAGGTTCTGCACTCCATCGTGCCGATTCTGGACGCCGCCAAGACCAGCATGGTCGCCAACATCACACCCCTGAGTCAGGCCATCGTGGCCTTGTCGGTGGGCAGCGATCCACTCCCTTTGTTTGCCAGCGCCGCGGCCAGCGCGGCCCAGATCGCGCCGGCCGCCTCGGCCGCCAGCGCGGCGGGCGAGTTCCTCAAGGCGCTGATCAAGACCCAGCTCAGTGACCTCAAGATCACCAACACGGCCAGCCTCGACCTGCTGGGCGATGCCAGTTTCACCGCCAACAAGAGCACGCAAGACCTGTTGCTCGAAGCCCTGCGCGTGCAGGTGGTTCGCAGCAACAAGGGCGTGGACCAATTGCTGGTCAGCAACAAGCTCTTGCCCACGGCCGTGCCTGAGGTGGTGGTGGGCCTGTCCACGGCGCAGGGCGAGCTGCTCAAGACCGGCGGCGTGCCGGCGAATGCCATCAGCTCCACGCTCAAGCTGGCCTCCAGCGCAAAGGCCACGACCGACAACCTGGCCACCTTGGATGACCTCAGCGCGGGGCTCAATGCCCTCATCGCCCAGGGCAAGACGGCCGCCGATTTCAGTGCATCCACCTGGCTGGGCACCTATGAGAGCCACAACTCCGCGACCAAGGCTGAGCTGGCCGCCCGCCTGGCTGCGTTGGCCACGGCCAAGCGTCAGCTGGGCCGTCTGATGGTGACCGGTTGTGGCGACGATGTACTGACCGGCGGCCTGTGCAAGCGCCTGCTGGTGGCCGCCACCGTCAGCGATTCGACGGGCACGGTGCAGGAGTACTTCACCGATGCGGCCACCTTCACCAAGGCCGCCGCTCCGGCCACCACGGGCGGCACCTGGAGCCTGATCGGCAATGCCCGCAAGGTGGATGCCAAGATTTATCCCGTCAGCGTGCAGGCCTTGGCTGCGGATGCTGTGCTGGCTCCGGCGAGTGCTGCCAGCGCGGCCAACCCTTGGGTGGGCATTCAGTTGGAAGTGCAATCCCGCACCGCCGCCGCAACACCGGTGCAATTGCTGAGCACGGCCAATGTGCAGATGCCCAGCGGCTACAGCATCGGCCTGTCTTACTGCAACCGGCCTTTCCTGTGCATCTCCAGCACGCCGGGCTCGGCCACAGTGGCGCCCACCGGCGACATCGCCGACAGCGCCTTGCAGCAATCGGCCCTGGGCTGGTTGGGCAGCGCCGAAAGCCAGCGTGGCGCCAAATACGTGGCCAGCTACACCATCGCTGGCACGGCCGAGACACGGTCCATGTTCCTGCCCGCCGATGTGCCTGCCGACAGCGGCCGCAGCCGTTACCCGACCCTGGACGGCATCAGCAGCAGCCAGCCGCTCAAGGCCTCGGCCCTGCGCCAGGACCTGGTGCTCAACTACGCCAGCTGGGCCAGTGCCAACCCTGATATGCGCTTGATCAGCGTGCGCACCCGCCTGACCGGCGGCATCATCCCTTTGTTCACCGACGCTACGCCGCCGCTGCCGCCCAAGACCACGCTCACCCTGGCCGGCTTGAGCCTGCCCACGCCGCTAACCATGACAGCCGAAATCTGGCTGGGCGCGCAGGACATGCAGGGGCGGCGTTACTACAGCAAGTACACCTTGCAGGCGGAGTGATCGCGCCCGGGCGTGCGCCATGAAAAACGGCCTGCTTGTGAAAGCAGGCCGTTCTTTATTGGCGGAAGCTGTGAGATTCGAACTCACGGAGGGGATAAACCCTCGCCGGTTTTCAAGACCGGTGCCTTAAACCGCTCGGCCAAGCTTCCCAAGAACTTGTGCGTGTGTCGCGGCGGAGTCGCATTCTAGCTGCATTGCCAGCCTCAGCCTGGCTTCTGGGCTTGCTCGCATTGCACCTGGACCAAGGCCAGGCAGCGGCCGTGTTCGACGCGCGCGGCGCTGAGCTGGCCGCCCCAGATGCAGCCGGTGTCCAGGGCCAGGAGGTCAGGGCGTTGCAGCAGGCCCAGGGTGGACCAGTGGCCAAAGGCGATCGGCTGGCCTGCGGTGCGGCGGCCCGGGGCGTCGAACCAGGGCAGCCAGCCGGGCGGGGCGCTGGCGCTGTCGCCCTTGGTCTTGAGATCCATGCGGCCCTCGGCGTCGCAAAAGCGCAGCCGGGTCAGGGCGTTGATGATGAGGCGCAGGCGCTCGGTGCCGCGCAGCTCGTCGCGCCAGCGGTCGGGCTCGTTGCCGTACATCTGGGGCAGGAATTCGGCCAGGTCCGGGCCGCGCAGCAGGGCTTCCACCTCGGCGGCCAGGCTCAGGGTCTGGCCCACGCTCCAGTCGGGCAGCACACCGGCATGCACCATCAGCCAGCCCTGGGCCTGCACCGCGAGGCGCTGCTGGCGCAGCCAGTCGAGCAGGGCAGGGCGGTCGGGGGCGTCGAGGATGTCGCCCAGGGTGTCGCCCTTGGAGGCCTTGCGCGCACCATGCGCCACGGCCAGCAGATGCAGGTCGTGGTTGCCAAGCAGGCAGGTGGCGGCGGCGCTCAGGCCACTGAGGCGGCGCAGGGTTTGCAGCGAGGCCGGGCCGCGGTTGACCAGATCGCCGAGAAAGTAGAGCTGGTCGCGCGAGGGCGAGAAATCGATGTGCTGAAGCAGGCGCTCGAGTGCGTCGCAACAGCCTTGCAGGTCTCCGACAAGATAGTTCATTGCGGGATTGTGCTGCCTTCGCTGTCAAACGCTTCTGCTACGCTTGCGGCCTCTTGCAATCGCCCGCGCCCAGATCCGGGTTTTCCCGGTGGTGGCGCCTTCAATGGATACCGCGCTCGTTCTCTTTCTGATTCTGCTCAACGGCTTGTTTGCGATGTCGGAGATGGCGCTGACCGCCAGCCGGAAAGCGCGTTTGCAGGTCATGGTCGAAAGTGACGAAGCCGGGGCGCAGGCCGCCATGGACCTGCACGAGAACCCGACCAAATTCCTTTCGACCGTGCAGATCGGCATCACCTCGATCGGCGTGCTGAACGGCATCGTCGGCGATGCCGCCTTCTCGGGCCCGTTGGCCGCCTGGCTGACCGCCACCTTTGAGCTGCATGCCAAGGCGGCCGAGATCACCTCCACCGGCTTGGTGGTGGTGATCCTGACGGTGCTGACCATCGTCTTCGGCGAGCTGGTGCCCAAGCGCATCGGCCAGATCTATCCCGAGACGGTGGCTCGCCTGGTGGCGCCGCCGATGGAGCTGCTGTCGCTGACCGTGCGCCCCCTGGTGCGCCTGTTGACCTTTTTCACCGAGGCCACGCTGGGCCTGATCGGCCTGCGCGGCCGTGCCCAGCGCGGGGTGACGGAAGAAGAAATCGCCGCCAGCCTGGAAGAGGGCCTGGACGCCGGCGTGATCGAGGAGCATGAGCACCAGATGGTGCGCAATGTCTTCCGCCTGGATGAGCGCGAGATCGGCTCGATGATGATTCCGCGCGCCGAAATCGCCTGGCTCGATGCCGACGATTCGCCCGAGCAGGTGCTGGCCGTGCTGCGCGCCCATGGCTACAGCCGCTACCCGGTCTGCCGTGGCGACCTCAGCGAGGTGCTGGGCGTGGTGTCGGCCCAGGCCTTGTTGCAGCGCGCCCTCAGCGGCGAGGAGCTGGCCCTGGTGCAGGACCTGGAGCAGCCGGTGTTTGTGCCGGAGACGCTCTCGGGCATGGAGCTGCTGGAGCACTTCCGGGCCTCGGACGCGCCCCTGGTGTTTGTGGTGGATGAATACGGCGAGGTGCAGGGCGTGATCTCTGTGCGCGACGTGCTGGAAGCGATCGCGGGCGAGTTCAATGCGCCCGGTGATGGTGATGCCTGGGCGGTGCAACGCGAGGACGGGAGCTGGCTGCTCGATGGCCTGATCCCCGTGCCCGAGCTGAAAGACCGCCTGGAGCTCAAGGAACTGCCCGAAGAAGACCGTGGGCGCTACAACACCCTGGCCGGCATGATCATGCTGCTGCTGGGGCGCTTGCCGCGCACGGCCGATGTGGTGGAGTGGAACGCCTGGAGATTCGAGGTCGTGGACCTCGATGGCAAGCGTGTGGACAAAGTGCTGGTCAGTCGACTGGCAGTAGATGGAGAAGAGTAAATGAGTACACCCCCGCTGTATGGGAATCTGGTGCCCCTGGACCGCGAGGCCCACAAGAAACTGCGTCTGAAGACGGACCTGTCGACCGTGGAGCGCGTGGTCGGCCAGAACTCGCTGTTCCTGGCAGCGGTCGAGTTCGCCGAAGCCTGCAAGGAATACCCGATCGTGTTCGTGCGCGTCGGCGAAACCCCCACCGACGGCTCCAAGCAAGCCGTGGCTCCGCTGGCCGTGCTGGGCCTGAAGCCCGCCACCAATCTGTTCATCAAGGACGGCAAGTGGACCGGCAACTACGTGCCCGCCTTCCTGCGCCGCTACCCCTTCGCCATGGCCCGTCTGGACCAGAACGAAGAGCAGATCGCCCTGTGCTTTGACAGCGAATGGCCCGGGTTCTCCGAGACCGAAGGCAACTCCCTGTTCGCCGAAGACGGCCAGCCGACCGAGTTCCTGCTGAACGCCAAGAACTTCCTGGAAAGTTTCGAGCAAGAGTCCGAGCGCACCCGCGCCATCTGCGCCCACCTGGTGGAGCTGGACCTGCTGCGCGACATGCGCTTCGAAGCCACCCTGGGCAATGGCGAAAAGCTGGATGTCGAAGGCTTCATGGCTGTGGACGAGCAAAAGCTGGCCGAGCTGGCCGACGACAAGGTCGTGCAACTGCACCGCAACGGCCTGCTGGCCCTGCTGGAGATGCACCGCGTCTCCATGGGCAATATGAGCCGCCTGGCGGTTCAGCACACCAGCGCCGCCGCCTGATACCTTCAAGGTCTTCGACCGGCCTGACGGCCAGCCTGCACTGACTGGCCGCCGCTGCAGCTCCTGACAAACCCGCTGCGGGTTTGCAGGAGCTGTTTTCTTTTCGGGCCCTGGCTACGATGCGGCCACACAAAAATCCTTCCGGGCTTGTAGTCGATGTCGGTCTTGGTGTTTGAAGGCTTTTTGTCCACCCCTGAAATGCTGTCGCTCCTGGAGCCAGCCAGCGTGGTGCAGACGATGATGGATTTCGAGGCGGCCCTGGCGCGTGCGCAGGGCCGCTGTGGCGTGATTCCGCTGCCCGCGGCGCAGGCGATTGCCAGCCTGTGCCGGGTCGAGTTGTATGACGTGCCGGCGCTGATCCAATCCAGCGTGCCGGCGGGCAGCCTGGCCCTGCCGGTGGTGCAGAAGCTGGCGGAAACCGTGGGCCTGTTCGACCCCGTGGCCGCCGGTTATGTGCACTGGGGCAGCACCAGCCAGGACATGGTGGACAGCGCCATGGCCCTGCTGCTGCGCCGCGCCCTGGGCCTGATCGAAGACGATCTGCTGCAGCTGCTCGGCCATTTGCTGGATCTGGCCGAGGCGCACCCGGCAGTGCCGGTGCTGGCGCGCACCTTGATGCAGCCGGCCCAGGTCAGCAGCCTGCGCTACCGCGTGCTCAACTGGGTGCAACCCTTGCTGCGCAGCGCCCAGGCCTTGCGCGACACCGCCGATGCCGCATTGCAGCTGCAGTTCGGCGGCGCGGTGGGCACCCTGGGCATGTTGGGCGATCAGGCCGAGGCGGTGAGCGCCGCACTCGCGGCCGAGCTCAAGCTGCCGCAGGCGGCCATGCCCTGGCACACCCAGCGGGATCGAATGGTGCGCCTGGGTGCGGAGCTGGGCATTCTGTGCGGGGCCCTGGGCAAGCTGGCGCGCGATCTGGCCTGGCTGTGCCAGCCCGAGATCGCCGAGATGGCCGAGCGCCAGCCCGAACCCGGCAGCCCGGCCACGGCCAATGCCAGCGAGCCCGGCCGCGGCTTCAAGCGCAGCGCCAGCAGCGTGATGCCGCACAAGAACAATCCGGTGGCCTTGCTGCGCGCCCTGGCCGCCGCCGAGCGCGCGCCTCAGCGCGTGGCCGGCCTGCTGGCCAGCATGCCGCAGGAGCTGGAGCGCGGCCTGGGCGGCTGGCATGCGGAACTGGCCGAGATGAGCGGCTTGCTGCTCCATGCCCATGGTGCCACGCGTGCGCTGGCCGAGGGCGTGCAGGGCCTGCGCGTCTTCCCGGCGCGCATGCGGGAGCAGATCGAGGGCCAGCAGGAGCTGGTCTTTGCCGAGGCGCTGACGCTGTTGCTGATCCCCTTGCTGGGGCGCGAGCCGGCCCACCGCTTGGTGGAGCAGCTCTGCCACCAGGTCACGCCGGGTGGCGCCGGCCTGCTGGCGCTGGCCCAGGCCCGCTGCAGCGAGGATGTCCGCCTGCGTGGCCGGCTCGATGCGGCCGCCTTGACGGCACGGTTTGACATCGACGCCGCCGCGGCCCAGGCCGACCGCCGGCTGGACGCCGTGCTGCAATCGGCCCTCCGGCATTGGGCGGCCTTGTCGGATCATCCGCACTGGTGATGCGCAAGCCCGGCATCACGCCCGCATTACGCCGGCTCCAAGCCCGCTGAATATGTAAGCGGCGGGCTTGAAGGAATGGCCTCGCTTGGGGCCTCTTTTTCAGCGATCACCGACTTGAACGGGCTGCCGCGCCAGCAGGGGCGCGGCCTGGCGGGCCGTGTGTGCAGGGCGGCGCATCCGTATCAGAAAGTAAGTGCGTGGGATTGGTGTAAGTCCCGTGTTTCGGCGTGAATTTTTCGCATTCAGCCTCATTAGACTGGCGCCTCGCTGGTTCCCTGGCTCGATGTCCGATCAGGGGATTCAGTGGGTGGACGACCCGAGAGCAGTAGAGATGACGAGCGCCGACCCCTTGAACGACACCCGCCTGGCCTGGACCGGTTCGCTGAGCCTGGGCACCGCAGGGCATGACAGCTCTCGCCTGGGGGCCTACAGCCTGGTGGCGCGGCGCTATGCCGAGCGCGGGTATCTGTGCCAGGACCTCAGCACCCACATCGAAGGGGCGGTCACGATTTGCTCGGCCTTTCAGGGCGCCTGTACCGTGGGCACCATCGCCGTGCGTTTCGACAGCGCGCAGGACGGCCTGGCGGCCGATCGCGTCTTCCCTGAGGAGCTGGCCGCCATGCGCGCGAGTGGTGCCAGCCTGTGCGAGTTTGGCCGCCTGGCCCTGGACCACCAGGTCAGCGACAACAAGCAGCTGCTGGCGCATCTGTTCCACCTCGCCTATCTGCATGCCCATCGCCTGGCGGCCTGCGATCTGCTGGTGATCGAAGTCAACCCGCGCCATGTGCCGTTCTACAAGCGCATGCTGGGCTTTGAGGCGCGCTCGGAGGCGCGTCTGAACCCGCGCGTGCAGGCGCCGGCCGTGTTGATGAGCCTGGATCTGGCCCATGCCCGCGAGCAGATCGCGCGCCTGGGTGGTCAGCCCGAGCGGGTGGCCGAGACGCGTTCGCTGTATCCCTGCTTCTACGGCGAGGCCGAGGAAGCGGCGCTGCTGCGCAAGCTGCGTAACTGAGATTTCAGGCGGCGCTCAGCGCTGCAGCGCCTCGATCTCTGCGGCCGGCACCAGGCCCTGGAACGCCGGCCGCGCGAACAGATAGCCCTGCATCAGGTGCGCGCCTTGCTGCCAGAGCCAATCGCGCTCGGCACGGGTTTCCACGCCTTCGGCAATCACCTGCACACCCATCTCTCGGCACAGGCCCAGCACGGCTTTGATGATGTGCTGGCGCGGGCGGTGGCTGTCGATGTCGCGCAGCAGGCCCATGTCCAGCTTGATCAGGTCGGGCTGGAAGTCGGCCAGCAGGGCCAGGCCGGCGTAGCCGGCGCCGAAATCGTCGATGGCGTTGAGGAAACCAATGCGGCGGTACTCGCTCATCACTTCTGCGTACCAACGCCCGTCGCCGACCCGCTCGCCCTCGGTGGTTTCAAAAATGATGCGCTCCAGCGGCAGGCCCTGGCTGCGCGCCGCCGCCAGGGTGGTGCGGATGCAAGCCTCGGGCCGGTAGACGGCATTGGGCAGGAAATTGATTGAGAGCCTGGTGTGGGGTAGGGCCGCCAGGCCCAAGCGCACGGCGTCCTTGATGGCCTTGACGCGGCAGGCCTGATCGAAGCGGTAGCGGTTGTGATCGGTGACCTGGGCCAGCACGCTGCCCGCCGATTCGCCATTTGGCCCGCGCACCAGGGCTTCGTGGGCATAGACGCTGCCGTCGCGCAGGTCGACGATGGGCTGGAAGGCGTAGCTGAACTCAAAGCCCAGTTGCTGGCTTTCGCCCTGGCAACCATCGCAGCCCGAGTCGTCCAAATCGCCGAAGTGGGTGGCGGAAATCGGAATGGGAGTGGCAGCGCTCATAAGGCCTCGTCAGGAACACGATCGAAAGGGGGCGGTCAACCACGACAAAGACGGCCGGTCGCGGGCGGTGCGCGCAAGCCCGGCCTGAAGCGGGGATCGCGCGTCGCGCGTGGCAGGCGGTTCGATGCGTGGAGGCTCGATATTACCCACTGCGCGCTGGCGCACGGACGTTCACCTTGGCGCCGGGGCGCTGGGTGTGTGGCTCAGGCGCTGGGGCCTGTGTTGCCATGGCTGCCCTTGGACGGGCGCGAGCCCAGCTGCAGCGAGATGTCTTCGGCCGCACGGCGCAGGCTGCGCGCCGGTGCGCCGTCCGCGGCCAGGCTGAAGCTGCGGCTGGGCCCAATGGCGGTAAGGCTCAGCACCATGCGGCCCTGGTCGTCGAACACCGGCGCGGCCAGCGCACTGACGCCGGCCACCACCGCGTCCTGCGCGCGGGCCAGGCCCGTCTCGCGGATCTGCGCCAGTTCGGTCTGAAGGTCTACCAGGCCTGGGCTGGCTGCGGCACCGGGCTCCGGGTCCAGCGCCGCCTGCACCTGCGCTTCGGGCAGGTGTGCGGCGAACAGCAGGCCCGAGGCCGTGCCGCGCAAACTCATCACCGTGCCGTGGCGCATGCTGATGTGCACGGGGCTGGGCGCCTCGGCCACCCGCACGATGGTGGGCCCGCGGTTGCCCCAGACGGCGATGGCCACGGTCAGGTTCAGCGCCTGGGCCAGCTCTTCGATACGGGGCGTGGCCAGGCGCACCGGGTCGTACTGCTGCAAGCTGAGCAGCCCCAGTTGCAAGGCCAGCGGCCCGAGGCCGTAGCGGCCGCTGAGTGCCTCCTGCTCGACCAGGCCCAGCTTGATGAAGCTGACCAGGTAGGGGTGGGCTTTGGCCGGCGCCATCCCGGCCTCGCGCGCCAGATCTTTCAAGGCCAGTGGGCGGCCGTGGTGGGCAAGGGCGGTCAGCAACTGCCCGCCAACCTCGATGCTCTGGATGCCACGCGGGCCGCGCTCGGGGCTGGCGTCGAGCGTGCTGCTGCTGTCGTTGTCGGTGGGTGCGGTTTTTCGGTGCGAGGCCATGGCGGCAGATTAGAACCGAAGCGCGGGGCAGGGGTCGGAAGCGATTCCTCCTGTTGGGCAAGGGTTGCATGCCGGTACGAAGGTGTCGTCAGTTTTGCTTGTGAGGCCCTGCAGCCCGCGCCGCCACCGGGCTCATGGTTCCGGGGTCGGC